>NZ_JASGEF010000011.1:0-41626 GCF_047606665.1 Micropruina sp.
GGCTGGCGTGGGGACGGAGGTCCCACTTGCCGTCGTCGTCCTTCAGGCCGGGCTCAGTTCCTGAACCATCATGTTTGAGCGACCGCTCGACCGTGTCCGGATGGTACAGCGACGTCGCCTGAAGGAACCCAGGTTCGCCGCCGTCCGCGTAGACGTGCACGCCGTAGCTCACGAGGTGATGGACCTCGAAGAGCGACAGTTCGTTGATGAACTGCCAGTGTCGACGGAGCCGCCGGTAGGTCGCCGAGCGCAACAGCCCGGCCTTCTCGTCGGTGAAGTGGGTCTCCGGGTGGATGAGGCCGACCGAACCTGTTGGTTTGGCGTGCCGCCAGGTTTGCTCCATGAAGCAGCGGTAGAGGTCGGGCTGAAGGCCGACGAGGTGCGCGTACTGAGCACCGTCGCCGAGGAAGGCCGCAATCGACGCAACGTCAGCGGTGCCGTCGAGCAGCAGTTCCCGAGTGCCAGGGATGGCGAGTGCGGCCTCGCGGTGCGCCTTGTCCTCGGTCGCGGTCGACTTGGACTTGAGTTGCCACCACGGGTCGGCCTCGGCGAGTAGTGCCTCGACATCGGAACGTGGGCGGACCCAGGGCGGGTTTCCGACCTGGAGGTCGAAGCCGCCTCGCGAGAAGACCGGGGCGAAGTCGAGCTCCCAGTGGAAGAAGCCCTGCTGCGCTGCGACCCGCTCGGCAGCAGCCACCCAAGGGTGGTCTTCGAGAATCTTTGCGACGTCGCTGACCATCGCGAAGCCCAGGTCGCTCTCTTCGGCAACATCGAGGTCGTCCCAGCTCGCAGCAGATGCCAGGGACAACTGACCGACGTGCTGCTTCTTGATGTTCCCGACTCGGCCGAGGAGCTTCTGGAGCGCCTCGATCCATTCGTCGAAGGACGGCGGTGCAGTCTCCTCCGTCAGCGGCCAGAACCACATGGCGCACCAGGCATCCATGACGCGACGTAGGCGACGGTAGGCGCCGTTCGGGTTCGCGAGGCTCTCTTCGATCTGCTCGCGAGTGACGGCGCCACCAACTGGTAGGCCATCTGCGCCCCAGACGTCGATCGAGCGTCGTACCTCGCTCTCCGCGATCGAGAGCCGACGCCATGTGAGTTGCCAGAGCGCTTCGACGCGGCGGCCGAGGCCGACGAGGGTGTCGACCTGTGTCTTGGTCGGCTGAACGAGCACCTGCTTGCGCCACTGCTTCAGCTTCGCCAGCGCTTCGGGGGCGAGTTCCTTGGCCTCCTTGGCGTTGATCGCTGATCCCCAGCCTTCGGCTGGCAGCAAGAAGTGGTGGACGCTGCCGCTCGCTGCACCGTCCCGTCCTTCGGTCACGTCGTCGGGAAGGTCAGTGATCGGGACATCGTTCGGGACGGCCTTCAACCATGCGCGCTTCTTCTCGACCTGGTGGCGCGGATAGACGGCGTGGCGCGCGCCGATCAGCGAGTTGCCGCGACGGAGGTGGAGGCCGAACCAGGGTGCTTGCAGGCCCGCCATCATGGTGTCGAGCCAGAGCGAGATTTCGGCCAGTTCGACGGCGGTGGAGTTGAGGTCCACGCCGTAGACGTTGTGGAGCGCGAGGTACGCCTTCACCTTCTGGAGTTCCTTCGGGTACTCCTCCGGGTCGACTCGCTCGCCCAGCTCGTCTTGGCGACGGGCGAGGTACTCGGCTGCCAGTTGCCGCACGGCTTCGATGGCGAACGCGCCCGACCCGAGTGCGGGCTCGCAGACCGTCATGGACAAAATGTCAGAAGCCGAGGTTGGTGTGTCGTCCTGGTCGAGCAGCTCTTCGAGTGCCTGGCTGACTGTGAACCTCGTCAGCACCTCCGGCGTGTAGTACGAGGCCGACTGTTGGCGCTCGCGACCAGCGAGTCGGAACACGAAGGAGCCGGTCTTGTGGAGCACCGGCTTGCTCTCGCTGGTGATCGGGTCCTCGTAGCGGACGAAGTCCTTGTCGTCGATGCCGCTGGCCCGATCGACGGGAACCAGCCACGAGCCCTTCGACCCGTCTCCACCCTTCGCGACCTCGTACAGGTCGGTTTCGGCAAACCGTCCTGTGTAGGACATCAGGCCCTCGTAGACCGCGCCGAGTTGGTTGATGCCGAGTTCGGCGTACGAGATGAATCCTCGATCGCTGCCGCGCTTCTCCTTGCTGAGGAGCAGGTGCTGGAGGACGCGCTGGAGTTCAACGTTGCTGAGCTTGACCTCGTCGATCAGCGTGGTGGCTTCGGGGCGAAACAGGTCGGCCTTGAGGGACCGGAAGGTGAGGGCTTGCAGGAGACCCTCGTCCTGCTCGGCTTCCGTCGGTGTGTAGCCCTGGTCCACAAGCTTGAACAGAACCGACAGCGACTCGTAGAGGTGGGAGCCGGTCTCGGCTTGCGGCGAGGTTAGCGGTGTCTGGATCAGGTCACGGAGCCGGTCGAGGCTGTAGCCCTGCTCGTACTCCGGTGCACCTGTCGGGAGCACGGCGAGTTCTGGTGATGCCTCGGCGTAGAGCAGGAACAGAATTCGGTAGAGGAACCGCAACGACTGCTTCGCGAGCGGCTGCGCCTCGCTCTCGGGGAGCGGTGGAAGTCCCTTGGCTGCGCGTCGGGTCACCACGTCGTTCGCGATGATCTCGATGGAGAGGCGCACACCCTCACGGAGGTCCTGGGAGACCCCGACGGTGTGGTTGATCGACTCTTCGAGGACGTTGTGCCACCAGATGTTGCCCTCGGGGTCCGGTGCCAACGACTCGGCGGAGACACACGTCAGGGCGGTGTCGGTCTCGCCGCCCTTCTTGTCGTCGTTTCGTTCGCTGACAAGTTGGAGGTCAATAGCGAGGTAGCGGCCCTCCGGCCAGCGCTCGCGTTCGGCTACGAGCGCGATCCGTCCTGCGAGCACGAGTGCGAAGTCGGGGGCGTCATCCTCGACGAACAGTGCCGACAGCAGTCGGGAGACTGAGTGAATCTGGGTGGAGTCGTCAACGTCGTACGGCTCGGCAAGCGTCGCGACGTCCTTCTCCAATAAGTCGTCAGCGGTTTCGACGGGCGCGGCGGCGACAAGCACGACGCCCGGGCCGTCCGTCAGGCTCACCTGCCGGACGAAGGTCACCGGACCGGCCACCGTGCTGGTCAGGCCAAGTGCGTTGTATCCAAGAACGTCGATCAGGTCCTTGCGGATCTCGCCGGACAGGTCAGGGTCGTCGTTGAGTGAGGCCAGCCGCGACAGGAGCGAGCCGCGTGCCGCGGTGAACCGGGAACGAACCGAGCCCGCGTCCTTCTGCTCGTCCCACACCTTGCGGCGCGCGAGCACCTGGGCCTTGAAAGACTGGCGCGTCGCGTCAGTGGTGAAGTAGTGCTCGCTGATCCAGTCCTCACCGATCAGAATCGCGTCGCTCACGCTCACTTGGCACCTTCCTTCGGCACAACGACCAGCAACGGGCGAACCAACCGCTGATCGGGAAGCAGGGACTCGGCGATCTCCTTCTCACCGACCACCAGAGAGCGACGCTCCCTGACTTCAGAACGCTGCACGAGCGCATCGGCCTCGTCGTCCCACTTGTTGACGCGGGCTGCCCATGCCTCGACGCGAGCGCGAGTGTCCTTCTCGGCCGCATCGACGACAGCCGAGAGGGTCTTGCGGGCTTGGCGGACGGCCGGCGCGACGTACTTCGTCAGGCGATCAAGGTCTTTGGGCGAACCGGAGTTGACGTGATTGCTGGCGATGCCGAGAGCCTCCAGTGCGCTTCTCAGGCTCGGATGCGGCTCACTCAAGGCGAGTTGGTCCGGCCCGCCACCCACAAACTTCGTCAGCAGGAACGATGAGGCGACGACCTGACCACGTCGGTTGCTCAGCGTCCCGTGTAGAAGGACGGAGACCTCGTCTACTGGTCCGTGGACTGCAAACACCTGGTTGCGGCCGAGTTGGGCAAGCGCACGGTCTGCCGCCCACTCCAGCACGGGGTGGAGTGGTGAGAGATAGTGAGCCTCGGGCCACAGCGTGTGCTGACCAGCCCCGCGAGCTGCCTCCAATGATGCCTGCCCACGACCGAGCGTCGTCGCGAGGCGGAGCCGCTCTGTGACCTCACGGTCCTTGATGTACGACTGCGGCAACACTTCCAGCCGCCTGCGCAGATCGGGCGACGGGGCAAGGTCGGCGATCTGATGGGTCGGTTCTTCCCTCCAGGAGACGCCGTCGGGCCACGGAAGGCCGGGAGTCTCCAGTACTTCGTTGAGGGTGTCCTTGAGGAAGTCGAGGTCCGCGTCGTAAACCGTGGTCGGGCCGTCGCTGACCGACTGTCCGCCGCCGTCCTCGACGTCGCCGATGAGTCGTGCAAAGAGGTCGTCGAAGCTATCGCCAGCACCGACCTGGCTGACTTCTTTGACGGTGTCCTCGAAGCTCTGCTGGCCAGCGAGCACCTTGCGGATCTCGTCCTCTTCGGTCTTCACATCGTGCTTGCCCATCAGCGACGCAGAGTCGCCGAGAGCCTTGTGAGCCTCATGCTCGCGTTCCATCAGTCGGGTCAACACGCGGAGGTCGCCGAGCGAGTTTTCGATGTCAGGGTCGAGAAGCAGCGTGGTGATGCGTGGCTGGTGCTTCTGCCCGTAGCGGTCGACGCGGCCGTTGCGCTGTTGGATGCGGATGAGAGACCACGGAATGTCGTAGTGAATCAGGTTATGGCACTGAAGGTGGAGGTTGACACCCTCAGAGGCGACATCGCCGGTGACCAGAATGCGGATGGATGAAGACTCCAACTTGAAGGACTCGACGACGGCCTGCTGGTCAGTGTCGGTCAGGCCACCGTGCAGCACCTCAACCTCGTCCGCCTTGAAGCCGAAGTCCTTGCAGAGCTTCTCGCGAAGGAAGTGAAGCGTCGGCACGCGCTCGGCGAACACAACGGCGCGCATCGCCTTACGCTTGCCGACTCCGATGTCGGACAGATGCGCACGCAGTGCGTCGTATTTCGCCGTCGGCTCAGTCAGGCCGCGCTGGGCCAACTCCTCCAGCCTCTTGAGGGCAGCCTCCTCAACCTGTTCTGCGGCGGACAAGTCGTGGCCGAGGCGCTTGCGTCGCTCGGAAGCCGAAACGAGCAGCGCGGCCGGTGACGACAGGAACGCCTTGACCAGCGTCCACGGGAACAGTGACGAGTTCGGCCCAGAGTAGGGGCTCTTGCCACTCGACGGGTGGAGCCACACCTCGTCGAGCTCGTGGGCGATCTCGTTCTCGATGGCGGACGCCTTGATGATCTGGTTGTCCGGCGGTAGGCGTTCGGCCCAATCACCGCCCACGTAGCTGGCGACCTCTTCGCTGTGGCGGTGCCGCCGAATGACGAGGCGCTGGACTTGCTCTTCGACCAGATCGCCGTCGGGAGTGACCGCGCTGGGCTCCAACATCCGAATCAGCTCTGCGAAGGATTCCTTGCGGCCGTTGTGCGGAGTCGCCGAAGCAAGGATCAGAGCGTCGGTGCGGCTGGACAGCAGACGGGCAAGGCGGTTGTTCTGCGAGGCTCCGGTGACGTTGTGGCTCTCGTCGATAACAACCGCATCCCAGTGCTGCTTGCGCAGGTGGCTGATGTAGCGGTTGCTCTTGAGCGTGTCGATCGAAATGACAACGCGCTTGAAGTAGGCGAACGGGTTACGATTGCCGGGCAGTTTCTGGCGGATGCGCTGGATGCCGAGCGAGTCGAGGCGGACGAACGGCAGTGCAAAGCGAGTCCACATCTCGAACTGCATCTGCTCCAGGACGTGCCTTGGCGTGACGATCAAGATGCGCTCGCCGCGCCCACGCCGGACAAGTTCGGAGAGGATCATCCCGATCTCCAGCGTCTTGCCGAGACCGACCGCATCGGCGAGCAGGATGCGAGGACGGAGGTTATCGGGAGCGAGTGCCTTGCGCACCGCTGCGAGTTGGTACGGGAGGCTGTCAGCGAGCCCCTGTGTCGCGACCGTCAGCGCCGGGTCGGTGATCGGAACAGCCGTCTTGCGAGCCATCGCTTCGAGCCAGAGCCTCGACCGACGGTGACCCGGCGACTCGTCGGCGACAACCTTCGCCTCAGCGGGATCGAGCAGTTGGATCTCGTCCAAGGCCGTCGAGAAGGTCGCCGACGTGTCCCTGACCAACTCCGAGACGCCTTGGACGGTTACGAACCACTCGCCATCGCTCGCGCGCTCGGCGCGCGTGACCAGCCACTCCTCGTCGCGGATGAGCAACACGGAGCCTGGAGCTGGAAGCGTGTCGCCCATTCGACTCATTGGTGTCGCTCTCTCGAAGGTGTCCTGCAAGTACAAGGACAAACCTATCGACGGTGGCCGACGTAATCCTGCGAGACCACGCCTTTCGCCCTGTGGTCACATGCTGAGATGACGGCGTATGGGGTTTCGTTGCCGTTCGTCATTGGTTGTCGACGGTTGTATTTGACTGTCATCGAACGTTGCTGAAAACCCTTGCAGGGCAGGAGATTTGGCGCTTGACAACCGCTTCGATGAGGCGCGCCTTCGATGTATGGGTGTCTCCATGACCACCGCTCCCTCGGCTCGGGCCGGGGTCAACGGGGCCGCCGAATCGGCGGCCCCGTTGGGGATGTCTCTGGTGGTGGTGACTCACCACCACCGAAGTTCTCACGAGCGTCCTTGACGGTGGTGCGGACTCCGCACCACCGGGTCAGATGGAACGGTCCCGTCGATTCGGCGGAACCGTTCGGTGGTGAGGACTCCTCACCACCGTCGGCTGGCCCGGCGCGATCGATTCGAGCGAACCGTCTGAATCACGTTTCCGCAAGTCGTAACGGCTCCGCCGAGTCGGCGGAACCGTTGGTGGGGCCGAATCGGCACCACCGTGAGCAGTCTCCTCATGACCGAATGACTGCCGCACGTCGCTACAGCCGGGCGCGTTCGGCATTGACCTCGGCGACCGGGCCGTGGGCGACGAGCCCGGCGACGTCCTCGCGTGCTGCGGTGGTCGCTACCACGAGTCCTCGGTCGGCAGGGTCACGGGTGAGGGCTTCGGTGAACTGCTCCTTTGCGTGGTCCATGTCAGCGGCGACGATGTGGAGCAGGTTCGCATGGCGTCCTCGGGTCATGCCGACGTAGACCCCAGCGGCATCGAGGGCATCGGACAGGACCGTGTGGGAGACATCGACGGTCGCTCCTTGGACTCCGTAGGCGGTGACCGCATAGCCGAGGTTCTGCAAACGCACTCACCTGTGATCGTGCGCGTCTGCGCGGTTCCAGTGTATCGGTGACTCGTGGCGCTTGCCGAAGCTCTGGCTGCGGCGATGCTGCCTGCTGTTCAGTCGTTCAGTCGGTGGAGCCAGTAGCCCGGCTCTCGGCGCTCGTGCGCGTAGGCGAGGATCAGGATCGTGTCCGGCTCGACCGTGTAGACGATGCGGTACGGGTATCCGCGAATAGCCTTGCTGCGGATCACGGTGCCATCGTCAGCGGTCGTGAATGGTGGGGCGGCGTTCGGCCACTGGTCGAGGTCTTTCCGGGCTTGCCGCGCTCGGTCGATCAGGGCAAGACCGATCCGTGGTTCCTGCTCTTCGTACCAGCGCACGGCGGCGTCGAACTCCGCGACGGCCTCGGGGTGTTCCCGCTGGGGGCGGGTCATGCGGTGAGCGAGGCCCGCAAACGCTCGTAGTGCTCGTCAGCATCCACTAGCTCGACCGTACCTTCACGCACCTCGGCCAGTCGCCGGGTGGCCTCGGCACGCCAGGCCGCATCGACCTCGCTCGCGTCGCCTGCATCATGGAGGCTTTCGAGCAGGGCGTTAGCGACGACCGCGCGCTGATCGGCGTCGAGCGCGAGGCCGTCTCGGATCAGAGTGGCGGTGTCGGGTGTCATGTCTTCGAGTGTACGTCGAACGGCCGACAATCGCCCTGGCGTCTGTGTCTCGGGTTGCGGCTCTGCTGTGAACGTCACGCCGACGCGACATGCTGCATCCTCGCCGACAATGTCGGGCCAGGTGTCTCACCGGGATGCGCCGTCTCCCACTCGGCCTCCATGCGTTCCAGGTTGCGTCTGATCTGGGCCGACCGCTTCGACATGACGGCGTTGAACGGCTCCAACTCGACCACCTCCCCGGATACGGGGTCGAGGGTCAGGCCATGCTCGGAGAGCGTGGCGGCGAGCTGTAGGTGTGCGGCGATCACCGCCGTGCCGAGGGCACGGATCGCTCCCTGCTGCTGGAACAGTGCTGCGGTGGTCAATGCCCGCCACTTCCCGCCCGCCCACACCCTCGTACCGATCTGGAAGTGGACATGCCGGTGGGGATCACCAGCACGCGAGGTCTTGTGCGTGATCGCCACGGTCTGCATGTGCTCGACCGGCAGCACCTCCTGCGCGCCGCGCGGCCCCGCCAACGTGACCGAATGCAGGCCGAGGAACCGTTGAATCTCCCGCGCCGCATCCCGCTGCGCTACATCGAGGGCGTCGGACACGTCGGGGTGGAGTGCAGCGGCGACAGACAGCGACTTGGGGGCGTTGATGACCATCTCTGCGAACAACGGCGAGCCCCGACGCACCGCGCCAGGCTTACGCGGGATGCTCATCGACTCCCCGGTCTCTGGGTTCACCCAATCCACCCACGCCTCCTACTCGTCGGCGGTCAGGGAGCGGGTGGCGGTGACTTCGCCGGTCGCGTCGATCACGGCGTACTCGGCCACTGCGTCGTCTGCGCCGAGGTAGTACTCGTCAGCACGGGAGCGATCGGCCTCGACATAGGCACGGGCGGCAGCACCGCTGCCGTGAAACAAGCGCACGCCGCCTTTCACGCTGGCCTCCCTCACGAGTCGTCTCGTGAGGGAGGTGCGCACTACGGCCCGCCGGTAGCATGCGTCCATTCAATTCATTCATTCATTCAATTCATTCATTCATTCAATTCATTCATTCGTTTTGGGGTCGGCGGAGCCGAGGACGGGCGTAGAGCGGTGCGGCGCCGGCGATAGGCAGTGGCGCGAGTGCGAGGTTCAGCGCGATCGGAAGTGGCGAGTTCGCGGAGACGAACAGCGGGGTTGGTCAAGGCTTAGCTGCTCTCCGCAGCAGCTAAGGACGTTTCTCGTATCTTGATGTACCCTGATCGTAGGGATGTTTCCCGTATCGTCTTGCAGGAATGAGGTTGCCATGCCCACGATCACTCGTGACCGCGCCACGGCCGCGCAGGAGCGCGACCGCATCATGGGCTCACGCAATGGGTTCTGGCGGCCCTCGGATCTTGCGACGTCCGGTTCGACGACGCTGCACTTGCTGGCCGACCTGGTGGAGGCTGGTGAGCTTCGCCGTATCCGTCGCGGTCTCTACTGGCGCGGGAACAAGACTCCGCTGGGGATGAGCTATCCCCGGACAGAGTTGGTGATCGCCGAACTCGCCCCCGGACCGGGGGTGGGGCCGACAGGCTTGGATGCGTCCAATCGTCTCCGGGTATCGACTCAGGTGCCCCGCAAGGCACACATCGCGGTGCCGCACCGCGCACCAGAGTCCACCTACGACATCGACTTCTATGCGCGACCGGCGCGCCGCGCCCGCGTGGAGGCCGAGCTTGGCTCGGGTGAGGTGGCGTTGCTCGAAGCCCTCGACCAGTGGGAGCGCACAGTCGAGGTGCCTCCGGCCGAGGCGTGGGAGCGGTTCCGTGAACTGATCCGCAACGGGCAGTTGCGTGCCGACCGTCTGGCGCGCGGTTCGCAGACTGAGCCGGGCAAGGTGCGGGCACGGTTGCGGGCGCTCTTGGAGTCTCTCGGTGAGCACGCCCTCGCCGAGCAGATTCCGATGCCTGACCGTCGCACCACCGACAGCGCTCTGGCGATTCTCACGAGTGCCGCCGATGGACAGCAGCTTGAGCCGTGATCTATCCTTGTGTCAGCAAGGCTTCGACTTCTTGCCTTCGGGTTCGTGAGTCAGGTTGGCCCCCGGTGTAGCTACGGCAGCCGGGGGTTGCTTCTTTCTCAGTCGAGTTGGATGACATGGGTCAGTTCCTCGATCTCGCCGAACAGTTCGTCGCGCCGAAACAGCAACTTCTGCCGGTAAGCGCTGCACACGAGGTCGGGCAGCCACAGCAGGTGCTCTGAGCCGGGCGAGACTGACGCCAGTGCCATCGACTCGCTGATCGCCTTGTCGGCGATGAGATGCTTCCTGACCGAGCGGTCGAAGTTGTTCTTACGGGCCTCGCGCTGCTCCTCGATCACGGCAAGGTTGACCGGCGGGTGCGATCCGAACTCGGCGGTGTGCACCGCAGTCAGGAGCCGACCGAGGACGGCTCCACGGGCCTGGGTGCCGTCCTCGTCTTCCGCGTCCAGGGCGACTTTGTCGACGATGACGCAGGTCTCGTCAGGGATGCGGAATGTCCGGAGTAGCGACCGGGCGTGTTCGCGCCCTTCCTCGGTGCGCAGTTCGTCAGTGGTGTGCCACCAGCCATCTGGCACGAGCGAGTCGAGCTCGTCGCGCAGCGGGTCACGGTCCTCGTGGAGAACGACCACCGCTGCCATGACGTAGAAGCGCCGGCGGCCGTCCTGCTCGACGTGATAGGTCTCGTCGAGGAACGCGACCGGGCCGGTGCCCACGCGGGTGTAGTGGGTCTTGAGGACGTTGACTTGACCTGGCCCTGCGGGCGGACTCATGAAACTCCGATCATGTGTGTCGTGCTTTCCCGGACGATTCGTGCCGGGAACGGCACCACCCGCGAACTGCTACCTCCCATCATGCCGTGTGCCCCCGACGCTCCTTGGGAGCGAGGGCTTCGAGAAGCTCGGCCGTCACCGGGTTCACGGTCTCGTCGGGCTCGATGTAGTGCTGCTTGGTGATCTTCGAGGACGTGTGACCGAGCATGTCTGCCGCGAGGTCGGCGCCGCTGGCTCGATCCAAGACCGTGGCCACGGTGCGGCGGAAGGCGTGGGGCGTGACACCTTCGATGCCTGCTTCCTCCAGGATGGTCCGGAGGCGGCGGCGTACGTTGTTCGTCGTCAAGGGCGTGTGGTTGCGGCTGAAGAACAGCAGATGGTCCCCCGGCTCGTCGGCAAGCACCACCAGTCGCTGACGGATGACCTCGGCGGTGAAGCTGGGCACCGACACCACACGAGTCGACTTCTCCGTCTTCGGATGTGCCTGCCGGTAGGTCGGCTTGCCTGTCGGGGAGATGATCGTTCCGCAGATGCGCACCCGTGCCGGGGTCACCGTGACGTCGACGTCGCACTTGCGGATCGCCAGCACTTCCCCGATGCGGCCCGAGGTGCCGAGCATGACCTCGATGATCTGCTCCAACTGCCCGTCCGGCTTCGGCCCCGACAAACCCGTACCGCGTCGCCAACCTCGGACAGCAGCCCTGATCGCGTCCACCTGGGCGGACGTGAGTGCCATCGCCTGTGACGGCGGTTTGTGCAGCACCGCGATGCTGCGCACCGGGTTCTCCCGCAAGGCGTCGTACCTGACTGCCAGCCCCAGCGCGAGGCTCAGCACGGTGCGGGCCTGTTTGGCCATGCTGTAGGACTTGTTCGCCGCGAGCGCCTTGATGAACTGGTCGACCTTGCGCACCGTGATCTCCCGCAACAGCAGATGCTCGAACGCGGGCATGACGAGTTGCCGCATGTTCCGCTCATACAAGCCCCGCGTGCTCACCGCGAGCCTTCCGGTCAGATCGAGGTCGGCGAGCCACACCTCCACGAGACGACCGAAGGTGCTGTCCGCCGACAGGTCGCGGCTCCCGGCCGAGAACTTGTCCCGGTGGGTCAGCTTCTTCTTCAACGCCCGCTCCGCGGCGGTGCGGGTGTCGCCGGTGGCTTGGACGAGCCGGAGTTGCCCGTCGTCGTCGCGGAACCTCACCCGGGCTTTGACCTTGCCGTTGTGGGCGGTGATGTAGGTGAACTGGCCGAAGGTGCCGACATCGGTGCGTGGACGTGCCGTCTCAGATCACCGGCCCTCGCGTGGCTGGCCGGGCCGGACCTCGCGCTGGGCGTCGATCCAAGCCAGCACGTCGGCTTGGGTGAACTTCACATGGCGTCCAACACGGACGCCGCACGCACGCTTGCCGCCCACGCGCCAGTCGTAGATCGTCGCGACGGGCACGCCGAGAAACTCGGCAAGGTCCTCGATACTCATCAGCGGAACAAGGCCGCTGGCCGGTTGCAGTGTCGTCTTCATGCCAGACAGGTGCGCCGGGCAAACCGCCCGGCTCCGAAACGTCCCGAGACGCTCCATGCCCGCGTCCCGAAGGGGACGCCGCGCACACCTGTCGTACGAGTAAGTGATGACTATGTGATGACCGAGTCAAGTCTAGAAAGCTTTCAGGCTCGGTTCCCAGCGGGAACCGAGCCTGAAATTCGTAGCGGGGACAGGATTTGAACCTGTGACCTCTGGGTTATGAGCCCAGCGAGCTACCGAGCTGCTCCACCCCGCGTCGCTCGATCAACTATAGGGGAGACCTCCACCAGACCCAAATCGGCCAGCATCGAGGCGGACGCGGCACCGGGGCGCGGGGGCGCTGCTCGGCTAGACTTCCGGCGATCCGCTGCCCCGGCCGGGGGCAGGGCTACGAGGAGGGCCGATGGTCTCCAGCACGACCACTGCAACCGCGCGACGCCGGGGATGGCGTTGGGCGGCACTGTTCGTCACTGTGGCACTGCTGTCCGGCTGTATGGCCCAGCAACCCACGAACTCGCCGCCGCAGGCGGCGCACACCCTGGTGGTCGGTGCGACCCTCGAGCCGCCGACGATGAACCCGAGCGCCTCGGCGGCGGCGTCCATTCCGCAGGTGCTGCTCTACAACGTCTACGAGACGCTGGTGAAGATGGACGCCGCGGGCGACCTCAGGCCGTGGCTGGCGCAGGAGTGGGACGTCAGCGCGAACGGTCTCGTCTACACCTTCCGGCTCAACCCGGCCGCGCACTTCGCCAGCGGCAAGCCGGTCAACGCCCAGGCGGTGGTGACCAGTTTCAACCGGATCAAGACCGACCCGACCATCGTGTCGTCCCTGGTCGATCAGATGGCGGTGGTGAAGTCCACCGAGGCGGTCGACGATCAGACCGTCAAGGTCACCCTCAACCAGCCCTCCAACCTGTGGCTGTACGACATCAGCTCGACCGCGGGCATCATCTACGACCCGGCCGGCCTGGCGGCCCTCGACACGACGCCCGCCGGATCCGGCCCTTTCGTGCTGCAGAGCGTGAACAAGGGCCAGAGCGTCGTCCTGGCTGCGAACACGTCCTACTGGGGGACGCCGCCGCGCCTGGATTCGGTCACCTTCCGGTTTTTGGACGCCAACGCGATGAACGCCGCCATGCTGGCCGGTGACATCGACGTCATCTCGAACCTGCAGGCTCCGGACGCCGTCGACCAGTTCAGCGACACCAGTCGGTTCACCGTCATCGATGGCACCACCACCGGCGAGGTGGTGATGGCGCTGAACAACGCCCGTCCGGTGTTCCAGGACGTCCGGGTGCGAAAGGCCATCTCGATGGCGATCGACAAGAGGTCGCTGCTCGACACGGTCTGGAACGGCAAGGGGACGCTGATCGGCTCGATGGCGGTGCCCACCGACCCGTGGTACGAGGACCTGACCTCGATCAACGCCTACAACCAGGCGGAGGCCAAGAAGCTGCTGGCCGAGGCGAAGGCCACCAACCTGTCGCTCAAGCTGCGGGTGCCGACCCTTCCCTATGCGACCAAGAGCGCGCAGTTCGTCGAGAGCGCGCTGCGCCAGATCGGCGTCAAGGTGACCGTGGACGAGCTCGCCTTCGAGACCTGGCTGGACGACGTGCACAACGGCGGCAACTACGACATGTCCATCGTCGCCCATGTCGAGGCCCGCGACCTGCGCCGGTTCACCGACCCCGATTACTACTTCCACTACGACAATCCCACCTTCAACAAGCAGTTCCAGGCCGCCGACGAGGCGGCTGCGGACGACCTGGTGCCGCTGATGCGCAAGGCCGTCCGGACGCTGGCTCAGGACGCCGCGGCGGTCTGGCTGTTCGACCTGCCCAATCTGGTGATCACCAAGAACACGGTCACCGGCGTCCCGCAGAACGCGGCCGCGCTTAGCTTCGACCTGACCACGATCGCCAACCGCTGACGAGCCCTCCGTGCCGATCCTGGCCTTCCTCGGGCGACGGCTCGCGATCTTCGCGGTGAGCCTGTTGGGCGCGTCCCTGCTGGTCTTCATGGTCTGCTCGGCGCTGCCCGGTCAAGTGGCCGCGATCATGCTCGGCGAGGGCGCCACACAGGCTCAGATCGATGCTTTGACGGCGCAACTCGGGCTCGACCGGCCGTGGCCGCAGCGGTACCTGGAGTGGCTCGGCGGCATGCTGCACGGCGACTTCGGCTACTCCTACTTCGACCGGCGGAGCGTGATCGAACTGATGGCGCCGCGGATCGCGGTCACCTGGTGGCTGGTGGTCTTCTCACTGCTGCTGTCGATCGCGGTGGCCATTCCGGTCGGCATGCTGGCCGCCATGAAGCGCCGGTCGTGGCAGGGCTTCGTCGCCTCGACACTGTCCCAGCTCGGCATGGCCGTTCCGGCGTTCTGGGCGGCGATCGTGCTGGTGCTGATCTTCGCGGTCGGCCTGCGCTGGTTGCCGGCCAACGGATATGTGCCGCTCACCGTCAACCCGGTGCAATGGGCGTCCCATCTGGTGTTGCCGGTGGTGTCGCTGGCGATCGTGCAGTCGGCGGTGCTGGTGCGCTACGTCCGGTCCGCCTTCATCGAGGTGCTCAGCGAGGACTACTACCGCACCGCGCGGGCGGTCGGCTGGCGTCCGTTCCCGGCGCTGCTGCGGCACGGACTGCGGAACGCTGCGTTGTCGCTGGTCACCGTCGTCGGGCTGCAGCTGTCCGCTGTCCTGGTCGGCGCGATCGTGATCGAGCAGGTGTTCGCGCTGCCGGGCCTCGGCAGCCAGCTGTTGGCCGCGGTGTCCCAGCGCGACCTGATGATCGTGCAGGGCGTGGTGATGTTCCTGGCGGCCTCGGTGCTGCTGATCAACTTCCTGGTCGACCTGTCGTACGCCTGGATCGATCCGCGGCTGCGGACGGAGCGGGCGCGATGAGGCGGGCCGGTCTGTGGCTCGGTGCCGCCCTGGTCGGCGCCGTGCTGGCGATGGCCGTCGTCTCGCTGGTCTGGACGCCGTTCGACCCGACCCTGGTCACGCCGGGCCAGCGCCTGCAAGGCCCCAGCGCCCAGCACTTGCTCGGCACCGACGGCATGGGCATCGACGTCTTCAGCCGTATCCTGATCGGTGCGCAGACCACCATCGTGGTCGGCGTGGTGTCGGTCGGCATCGCGGCGCTGCTCGGCGTCCCGCTCGGAATGCTGGCCGGACAAGGGCCGAAGTGGCTGGACGAGATCGTGATGCGGCTGACCGACGTCGCCTACGCCTTTCCCGCCCTGCTGCTGGCGATCTTGCTGGCCGCCCGGTACGGGGCCTCGCCGGTGACCGCGATGACCGCCATCGGGCTGGCCACCATTCCCAGCTTCGCGCGGGTCACACGGGCCGGCACGCTGCAGGTGATGAGCAGCGATTTCGTGCTGGCGGCCCGGTCGTCCGGCACCCGGTGGGCGGGGGTCTCGGTACGGCATGTGCTGCCCAACATCGCTCCGCTGATCGGCGTCCAGGCGTCCGTCACCTTCGCGATGGCGATCCTGGCCGAGGCCGCGCTGAGCTACCTCGGACTGTCCACCGCCGCCATCGTGCCGACCTGGGGCCGGATGCTGCGCGACGCGCAGACGGTGATGTTCAACGCGCCGCTGCAGGCGGTCTGGCCGGGCCTGGCGATCGCCGCGGCCGTGCTCGGCTTCAACCTGCTCGGCGACGGACTGCGCGATTTGCTCGATCCCCGGCTGCGGGAGGTGCGATGACTCTGCTCGAGGTCACCGACCTCTCGGTCAGCTTCGGACGCCGGCGCCGGGTCGCCGTCGAGGGCGTCTCGTTCACCCTGGACGCCGGGCAGCGGCTCGGCATCATCGGCGAATCCGGCTCGGGCAAGACGGTGACGGCGCTGGCCGTGCTGGGGTTGCTGCCGGACAACGCGCAGGTCGCCGGCTCGGTGCGGCTCGCCGGCCGAGAACTGATCGGGCTGGACGACGCGGCGCACGCCCGGCTGCGCGGCGATCTGGTGTCGATGGTCTTCCAGGAGCCGATGACGGCCCTCGACCCCACCATGAGGGTCGGACGCCAGGTCGCCGAAGTGCTCCGGCTGCACGCCTCCGAGCGCGCCGGCGCGACCAGGGCACGGGTGATCGAGATGCTCGGCCGGGTCGGCCTGGCCGACGCCGAGCGGGTGGCGGACAGCTTCCCGCATCAGCTGTCCGGCGGGCAGCGGCAGCGGTGCCTGATGGCGATGGCGCTGATCAACTCGCCCGACCTGGTGATCTGCGACGAGCCGACCACCGCGCTCGACGTCACCGTGCAGGCTCGGGTGCTGGCCCTGCTCGACGAGGTGCTGACCGCTGAGGGCGCCGCCTGCCTGTTCATCAGCCACGACCTGGCGGTGGTCTCGCACGTGTGCAGCGACGTCCTGGTGATGCTGGACGGCCGGATCGTCGAGGCCGGCCCGGTGGCGAAGCTGTTCACCGCGCCCGAACACCCCTACACGCGCGGGCTGGTCGTCACGGCCCGGATCGATCAGCTGCCGCCCGGTCAGCGGCTGCCGACCGTCGAGGACTTCTACCCGCGAGTGACACGATGAGCGCCGACAGCCCGCAGCCTGCCGACCGGCCGCTGTACCAGGTGACCGACCTGACCCGGGTCTTCGGACGCGACGGCCGCGTCCGGGCGCTGGACGGGGTGAGCCTGCAGGTGCGGGCCGGTCAGCGGCTCGGCATCGTGGGGGAGTCCGGGTCGGGCAAGTCGACCCTGATCCGGCTGATGGCCGCGCTGGACCGGCCGACGTCCGGGTCGGTGACCTTCGAGGGCCAGCAGATCAGCGGGCTGCGGGAACCCCGGCTCGGGTTCCTGCGCGCCGCCGTCCAACTGGTCTTCCAAGATCCGCGCAGTTCGCTCAACCCGCGGATGACGGTCGGCTCGATCGTCACCGAGCCGTTGCGGTCGCGGCATCTGCGCGGTGCGCTGGAACCGGTGGACGCCGGCGTCCGGCTCCGCGAGGTGCTCCAGGCCGTCGACCTGCCGGCGGACGCGGCGTCCCGGTACCCGCACGAGTTCTCCGGCGGCCAGCGCCAGCGGATCGCGATCGCCCGGGCGCTGGCGCCCGATCCGCGGGTGCTGATCGCCGACGAACCGGTCTCGGCCTTGGACGTCAGCGTCCGCGCCCAGGTGCTCAACCTGCTCGCCGACCTGGTGGCCGCCCGCGGGCTGACGTTGATCTTCGTCAGCCACGACCTGTCGGTGGTGCGACACCTGTGCGACTCGGTGGTGGTGCTGCGCGCCGGCCGGATCGAGGAGCAAGGTCCCTCCGAGCAGGTGTTCGCCCAGCCGTCCGCCGATTACACGCGTGCCTTGATCGCCGCGATCCCTCGGCTTCGGATTGGTTGACCATTCGGCTGCCTTACGGTGGCTCACTCAGCGGTCGCTTGCCCCAAGCTGTCGGGACATCCGCGCGATGCGATCGGCAATGTCGGCGCGCAGTTCGGGGAAGGACCCGAGATTTTCGTCGGCTATCCGTGGCCAGTGCGCATGGACGGAGCGCACCGTCGCCAGTGCGACCTCCGCGAGGCTGCCAGATCGGGCCAGTCTGGCGTCGAGACGGTCGAAGGACGCCAGCGACAGCGAGCCGAAGTGGCGGCGTCCGCCGAACTTCAACGCCAAGTCTTCCTCACCGCGCCCGGAGAGTTGTCGATAGTAACCGGTCGAGACCAGATCGTATGCGGGAGCGAGTTGCGGCCGGGTCGGCGTGCGGTAGATCAACGACCAGTTCTTCAGATGGGCATCGCCGTTCCCGATGAGCACTCCGAAAGTCAGTCGCCGAACGAACTCTTGCAGGTCGGCCAGTTGCCGGTTGCGATAGATCAGGGCGGCCACCGTTTCGAATGTGCCGTCGTATTTGTGTTCCGGAAAGAAATTTCGGACCTGGGCAAGATCCTCGATATGGATCAGACCGCGGGTCGCGGTGCGATCGAACCTCCGGATTGAATATGCCCACTCTTCGCCCGTGGGCCAGACCGTTTCGGGAAGTCCGTCGACTGAGTCTCGATGGACGAGTTCCACCTGCGGCACGTCGATACCTGCCAAGGCGGCCAGCCGCATCATTGCGTACTCGTTGCGCGGAACCTGTGGGAATTCACGGTCGGGCAACTTGACGATCCAGTCCCCGCGTTGGTCGGCGGCTGGCAACGTCAATCGATCGCGGTCTTGGAGCATCGAGAATTTCAAAGCGACGCCGGCCAGGGAGAACTTCCAGGTTCCGGGCGGGGAAGATCCGGCAGGGTCGCTCGTGTCCATCTCCGGCCACTGTTCGGTGTCTGCGGTAGGCGAGTCGATCTCGCGAACGCGAACGGCTCCGGGGAGGTCGTGACCGACTTGTGCCAGGAGTTCCATCTCCCGGGTAGGGGAGACTTGACGATCGCGAGCGATCCAATCGCGCAGTATGCCTTCCGGCAGAAGATTGGAGAACCATTCCGGAAGGCGCAGCGCGCGCGAATGCTTCGCGGTCAAGTCTTGTTCGAAATGCAAGCCCAGGACGGGTCGATTGGCCGAGTTCAGATAGTCTTCGTCGAAGACGAATCGGGTATGATCACCTTTCTGCGACAAGGTGCCCACACGATACTCATGGAGCCACACTCCGTAGTAGTTCTGCTGAATACCGGTCATGTCTGGTCGGCTCCGCTGAATTCCTCGTCCAAGTCGAGCAGACCGAGGTCGCCGATATCTTCATAATCCCATTCGCATTGCGTCGCGGAGAACTCATCGAGTCGTGCCGCGAGCGCCGCGTGACGCGCGTGGATGAACCCGGTGTGATCGCCGGCGTCCAGACAGGCCAACGCCTCGCCCTCTATGCCGTACGAGGCGAGTACCTGCCGCCAGTCGTCGGACGAGATGGTGAGCGGTGGCTGGGTGATCGCGGAGACCGCCTCCAGTGCTCCGTCCGGAATCGCCGGCATGAGCAGCCTATTCGCCGCCCAGTCGCGAACCGCCGGATCGAGAGCCGATCGACGAAATGCCACCTGAACGGCTGGAGCAGCGGTGTTGCCGTCGCCGATCGCCTCGGCCAGTTCTTCGCGGGTGAATGGTTCGGCCGTCGAGCAATTGCGCGGGTGCAATCGCCACCAGCTGCAGAGCACGAGCTTGGTTGCGGCGTGGTTGGTATTGAACCGGGACAGGTCGGGCAAGGCGGGCCGGGTGGTGCCGACCAATTCGAGCAGCCCCCGCAGCGACTCCTCCACCGGGCCTCGGTCTATCCGCCCGGCGAATGACCGGGTGACGCCGGTGGTGCTGCCCTTGTCGATGGACGGCCCGGCGAACGCCGCGCGCCACAGCCAGCGTTTGAGGAGCCGCTCCTGCGCGGGGGTGAGCTCCTGGTGGAGTCCGAAGAACCGCGTTAAGACGATCAGCAGGTATCGATACGGGAGCATCGAGAAGTGGGGAATACCTGATCGGATCACGAACTCGACGGCCTGTGCGAGGGCGTCGCGACCGCGGCGATATGCCTCGTCCTGGGATTCGCCGGGAAAGTCCACACGGCCGGTGCGGTCCGGATCGAACTCGTTGCGTATCTCGCGCTGGATGTCCGGGCCACGGCGAGCGAGAATGCATCGCAAGACGGTGTCGTCGTCGATCTGGCCAAAGCCCAGCCGTGCCTCGACCTCTTCGGCAACCCGCTGAATAGTCAGTTGTTGCGACGCCTGGCCATCTGTTCCCGCGGTGAGAGCTGAGAACACCTCGGCGCGAGTGAGTCGCTTCCCGGAGTTGTTCATGCGATCGAAGATGTTCTGCAGTACGGTCACGTCGTCCTGGACGACCTGGTATGCGGGAATGGAGAATTGGCGCAGGTCACGAGCCAGCCGGAACGCCGCGTCACGCCATTCGGAAACCTCCGGGTGCTCCGCAAACCAGGTGAGCACCTCGGTCAAGTCGAAGATGACCGGAATCGGAATGATCGAAGCGGACGGAATCGCGGGTAGCGGGACGATCCGATCCGAGGGCAGATCGTAGCCGACCGCGAATCGTGGATCGTGGTGGCCGTCGGGATGAAGCACGTTCGCCAGGCTGGTGACGCGTTGCTGGCCGTCGACGACCCACAGCGCCCGATCGGTCGCGGGGGCGTCCATCTGCAGGTACCCCAACCGAACCTCCTGGGCGGGAGCGGCCCGCTCCCACAACAACAGGCTCCCGATCGGATATCCGCGGTGGATGCTGTCGAAGAGTTGCAGGACGTCGTTTCGGGTCCACCGGAAGTCGCGTTGAAAATGCGGTACTCGCAACGTGCCGGCCCAGGCCAACTCGGCCAGCTCGTCCAGTCGAAACGTGCGGGCACCCGCGCGAGTGTCAGTAGGCACGGCACTTCCCTTCATCGGCTACTGACATTGTGGCCGGTGCGTCTGACATCGGACGCGGGCGACACCCGGCCTGGTCGGCAGACCGGGTCCCGGGCCATCGGCGATGGCAGGGTTCAGCGGAGTGCGCGAGACGCCGGCTCGATGGCGCGGGCCGGACGATAGGGCTGTTTGAGGCTCTGCGGGCGGCGCAGGAAGAGGACTGCCGCGACGCCGATCAACAGCACGGACGCCGGGAGCAGCGCCGATTGCGCCATGGCTGTTGAGAAGCCGTCGCGGACGAAGGCAGGCAGGGTGCCCGAACTGAAGCCGCCGCTGTGTTCGGCGGAGCCGGGCAGGTTGGCCACCAGCCGTCCTTGCATGAATGCCGCGATGGCGGCCGAACCGATCACCGAGCCGATCGTGCGGGTGGTGTTGTAGATGCCGGCGCCGGCCCCGGCCTGCCGGGGCGGCAGGTTCCGGGTCGCGGTGGTGGCCAGCGGTCCCCACATCCCCGCGCTGCCCAGGCCCATCACCGCCGAGGGGAACAGGAACATCCACGCTGAGGTGTCCGGACGCATCAACGCCGCGTACCAGAACAGCGCGCCCGCGGTCAGCAGCAGGCCCGGCACCAGCAGGAACCTCGGATCGGTGCGATCCAGCAGCCGTCCGGCGAACGGCGCCAGGACGCCGGAGAGCACCGCCATCGGCACCATCAGCAGCGCGGCCTGGGTGGGGCTGAGCCCAAGCACCAGCTGGATGAAGAACATCAGCGGCAGCGACATGCTGGTCACCGTGAAGCCGACCGTGGCGATGGCCAGGTTCGACACCGAGAAGTTGCGGTCGCCGAAGAGCTCCAACGGCACCAGCGGCTCGTTGCGGGTGCGGGCCTGCGTCCAGATGAACAGGCCGAGGACGACGACGCCGGTGACGATCATGCTCCAGACCGAGATCGGTCCCCAGATCACGCCCCAGGAATAGGCCTCGCCCTCTTGCAGGCCGAACACGATCAGGAAGAGCGCGGCCGCGCTGAGCACGACCCCCGGCAGGTCGAACCGGTGCGGATGGGTGGGCAGCTTCGGCACCAGCGCCCAGGCCAGCACGAAGCCGATCACCCCTACCGGCAGGTTGACGAAGAAGATCCACTCCCAGCCGAAGGCGTCCACCAGCAGTCCGCCGGCCAGCGGGCCGACCAGAGTCGCGACACCGGCCGTCGACCCCCACAGGCCCATCGCCGCGCCGCGGCGGTCCGGCGGGAAGGTGCGGGTGATCACCGCCATCGTCTGGGGGGTCATCATCGCGGCACCGAGGCCTTGCACGGCGCGCATCGCCACCAGCATGCCGAGCGTGCTGGACAGCCCGCAGCCCAGCGAGGCCAGGGTGAAGATCGCCAGCCCGATCAGGTAGATGGTGCGCGGTCCGAACCGGTCGCCGAGGCGTCCGGTGATCAGCAGCGGGACGGCGTAGGCGAGCAGGTAGGCGCTGGTCACCCAGACCACGTTGTCGAGGTTGTTGGTGGTCGGGTCGAGGGCCGCCTTGATGGCGGGATTCGCCACCGAGACGATCGTGGTGTCGACCAGGATCATGAAGAAGCCGACGACCAGAGCCCACAGCGCGGGCCACGGGTTGCTGGGGCCTTGGGCATGGTGGTCGTGGCCGTTCGGTGCCGGCTTTCCAGTGGGGACGGCGCTGCCGGGTTCGGCGACGCGGCGTCCGACGGTGCCAGGTTCGGGCGTTGCGGTCCGGGTTTGTTCGCTTCTCATGGCTGTGGTGCCTCTCGATGGGCGGGGCCGCTGGCCGGAACGCTGTGGTTCGGCGGGCCCCAGGCGATGGTGGTGTTGTCCAGGCGGGTGAGGAACGCCGCTGTCCAGCGCAGTTCGGCGTCCAGCAGGGCGGCCTGGCGGTCGATCTCGATCAGGTATTGCTCGGGGACCTCGCGCTGCCGTGACGCGCGCAGGCCCTCGCGGTGCATGGTGTGCTCGGCGGTCAGGGTCGCCTGGCGCGCGGTGAGCAGCTGGACGACCTCGTGGCGATCGAGGTTGTGCGCCTCGGCCAGCGCCACCCGGAACTCCGCCGGACGGTCGATGCGGACGAGTTCGCGGCGCACCCAGTCGGCCACCGCGTCTCGTCCGTCGACGGTCAGCGAATAGGTGGTGCGTTCGGGCCGGTTGCCGTCGCGGTCGGTGCCCACCTCGGCGAGCAGTCCGGCGCGGGCGAGCCGGGCAACGGTGTGGTACATCGTCCCGTTGGTGACCGGCACCAGGCGGTCTCCATGACGCTGCCGCATCAGCCGGATCATCTCGTAAGGGTGCATATCGCCCTCGCGCAGCAGCGCCAGCACCATCACCCCGAGCGGGGTGAGCCGGCAGGCGTCCTTCATGCGAGGTCCGTTCGTATATCCCGGATTGACTAGTCCATGTGGACTATAGGTCGCGAACCGTCCACACACAACCGGAGGGGGTGGTTCTCAAGGTCACTGGGGACGGTCCCTCTGGTGACCGGAAGAACCGTCCCCGGGTACGGGCTTGAAGGGGGCTATTCGGCGAGTTGGTCGACGACCGCGTCGTGCAGCAGGCCGTTGGTGGCGATCGCGCCGGGGCCGCGGGGGCCGTCCACGCCGTCCAGGTTGGTGAACCGGCCGCCGGCCTCGCGGACGATGACGTCCAGGGCGGCCATGTCGTGCAAGGCGAGCTCGGGCTCGGTGGCGATGTCGACCGCTCCCTCGGCGAGCAGCATGTAGCTCCAGAAGTCGCCGTAGGCGCGGGTCCGCCAACAGCCGCGCATCAGGTCGACGAATTGCTGACCGCGGCTGGTCGCCACCCAGCCGTGAATGGACGAGTACGACAGCGAGGCGTCCTCGATGCTGCCCACCGCGGAGACCCGGCAGGGCTGGCCCTGCAGCAGGGTCTTGCCGCAGAACGCGCCGCCACCCTCGCTCGCCCACCAGCGGCGGCCCAGGGCGGGAGCGGAGACCACGCCGACCCGGACCCGGTCCTCGACCATCAGCGCGATCAGCGTCGCCCAGACCGGGACGCCGCGGACGAAGTTGGCGGTGCCGTCGATAGGGTCGATCACCCAGCGCCGCGGCCCCCAGCCGGTGTCCTCGCGTTCCTCGCCATGGACGGCGTCGCGCGGCCGGGCGGTCTTCAGGGTGCGGCGGATGGTGTCCTCGACCGCGACGTCCGCGTCGCTGACCGGGGTGAGATCGGGCTTGGAGTCGACCTTCAGATCGAGTGCCTTGAACCTGCTCATGGTCAACGAATCGGCGTTGTCGGCCATCATGTGGGCAAGTCGAAGGTCGTCCAGGTAGCTCTGCTCCGCCATATGCCTCAACCTAGCGGTTCAGCGGCTGGCCGCGCTCGGCGACGCTCGGACGGACCTCACCCGGACGCCGGCCGCTCCAGCCAGGCGCCCTCCAGGCGGCGGAACGATTCCAGCCGCTTGGCCGCCAGCCGGCCTTCGGCGACGGCGGTGTCGAGGGCGCATTCGGGGGCGTCCGTGCCGTGCGTGCAGCCGCGGGGGCAGTCGGCGATCAGCTGGCTGAGGTCGCTGAATGCGGCGAGGATCGACTCGCGGGTGACGTGGCTCAGCCCGAACGACCGGACGCCGGGGGTGTCGATCACCCAGCCCGCATGTTCGGGCAGTTCCAGCGCGATCGCCGCGGTGGACGTGTGCCGGCCGCGTCCGGTGACCTCGTTGACCTCGCCGGTGGCCCGGTCTACCCCCGGAATCAGCGCGTTCACCAGCGTCGACTTGCCCACCCCGGAGTGCCCGATGAAGACGCTGGTGAGGTCACGCAGCAGCTCCCGCAGCGCGGTCAGATCGGCACCGGGACGCACCGTGACGACAGGGACGTCCAACGGGGCGTAGGCGGCGACCAAGTCGTCCGCCGGTGCCAGGTCTTCTTTTGTCAGGCACAGCACCGGATCGAGACCGGCGTCGTAGGCGGCCACCAGGATCCGGTCGATCATCCCGGTCCGCGGCGGCGGGTCGGCCAGCGCGGTGACGATCACCAGCTGGTCCGCGTTGGCCACGATGGGCCGTTCGAACGGGTCGGTGTCGTCGGCGGTGCGGCGCAGCACGGTGCGCCGAGGAAGCACCTCGACGATCCGGGCCAGGGTGCCTTCGGCTCCGGACAGATCGCCGACCACCGCCACCCGGTCGCCGACGATGACGCCCTTGCGGCCCAGCGCGCGGGCCTTGGTGGCGGTCAGCGCGACGTCCCCGAGCAGGCAGCGGTAGCGGCCGCGGTCGATCGTGGTCACGATCGCCTGCGGGGCGTCCGAGTAGTCGGGCCGGTCCTTGGTCCGGGGCCGGGTCCGGCGGGGCGGACGTCCGAAGCCGGCGTGATCGTCCTCGGTGATCGCCCCGCTCGGCAGCCGGCGACTCACTCGCGGCCCGCCAGGGTGGCCCACAGGCCGGGAAAATCGGGCAGCGTCTTCGTGGTGCAGCTCATGTCGGAGAGCCGCAACCCTGGGACGGCGAGGCCGAGCAGCGCCCCGGCGTGCGCCATCCGGTGGTCGGCATAGGTGTGGAAGACGCCGCCGTGCAGCGGCAGCGGCGTGACCCGCAAACCGTCCGCGGTCTGCTCGACACGTCCGCCGAGCGCGTTGATCTCGGTCTCCAGCGCGGCGAGCCGGTCGGTCTCGTGACCCCGGACGTGCGCCACGCCGCGGATGCTGCCCGGTGCGTCCGCCACCGCCAGCAGTGCTGTGGCGATGCAGGTGAGCTCGCTGGCCGCCGACAGGTCCAGGTCGGCGCCGCGGACGACGCCCTCACCGGACACGCTGACCGACTCCGGGTCGCGCCGGACGGTGCCGCCCAGAGCGGCCAGCACCTGGAGAATCGTGTCGGCCGCCTGCACGGTGTGCCGCGGCCAGGCGGTGGTCACCTCGCCGCCGACCAGCAGCGGGGCCGCCAGGAAGGTGGCGGCGTTGATCAGGTCGGGTTCGATGGCCTCGTCGCGGGCGGAGATCGGGCCGGGAGCCACCTGCCACCGGTCGGCGCCTTCGCTCGCATCGATCCGGACGCCGCGGTCGCGCAGCATCGCCACGGTCAGCCCGATGTGCGGCCGGGACGGCAACGTGCCGCCGGCGTGGCTGAGGTCGAGGCCGCCGTCGAAACGGGCACCGGCCAGCAGCAGACCGGAGACGAATTGGCTCGATCCGGACGCGTCGATGCGCACCCGCCCACCGGGCACGGCCCCGGTGCCATGCACGGCGAACGGCAGCGCCTGCGGATGCTCCACCCGGACGCCGGCCTGCATCAACCCATCCAGCAGCGGCGCCACCGGACGCAGCCGCGCCTGGGGATCGCCGTCGAAGCGGCTAGGTCCGTCGGCGAGCGCGGCAACCGGCGGCAGGAACCGCATCAGCGTGCCGGCCAGGCCCACCTCGACATCGGCGGCAGTGAACGTCGTGGGCGGTTCGACCCGGACCAGATCGGTGCCGAGGTCGACGAACCCCACGCCCAGCGAGGTCAGCGCGGCCCGCATCAGCCGGGTGTCACGGGCGTCCAGGACGCCGCTCAGCATGCTCGGCGCGTCCGCCAGAGCGGCGAGCAGGTAGCTGCGCGCGGTGGCCGACTTGGAGCCGGGGACGACGATGCTGGCCCGCAGCGGCCCAGAACGTTCTGGAGCCGCCAGCGGGGTCACTTCAGGGCACCTTCGATCGTCTTGGTGGCCTTGTTCGCGACCTTCTTGGCTTTGCGGGCGGCCCGCTTGCCCTCGCGGGCCAGGCTGGCCTTGGCGTGGGCGGCCTCGCGCGAAATGGTTGCGCGGGTGTGCTCGGCCTCGCGTCCGAGCAACTCGGCCCGGTTCTTGGTCCGCCAGGCCAGGTCGGGCCGGCCCTCGGTGTCCTGCGCGGCGAGCAGAACCCCGCCGGTCAGGGCGATGTCGCGCAGGAAGGTGTCCTTGCCGGCCCCGGCCTCGTCGGATTCGCCGGTGAACGGGTTGCTGGCCAGCAGCTGCGGCGCCATGCTCACCGCGAGTACGACCGCGCCGAGCCGGCGTCCGATCCCGGTGGCCAGGCTCAGCCCGCCCACCACCTGGGCGAACCCGGTCAGCCGGACCAGGCCCCTGGCGTCCTCGGGCAGGTAGGCGACGGCCTGCCGCGGAAGCGTCTTCTCCGCCAGCGGCAGGAAGGTCTTCGCGAGCGGCTCGGTCGGGCCAACCCAGGGCTCCGGATCACGCATCGCCTTGACACCGTTGACGACAAAGAAGCTGGCCAGCATCGTGCGGGCCGCGAAGCGCAGCAGACTCATGCTCTATGTCTAGCGCCTGGCCGGCTTTTGGCCAAGCGCTTTCGTCTACTCTCACCGGTGTGTGTGGACGGTATGCATCCTCGGCGGACGCCTCGTGGCTGGAGGAGGTCTTCGAGATCGACGAGATGCCCGACGAGGTGCTGCCGCCGCGCTACAACATCGCACCCACCGATCCGGTGATGGCGGTCGTCGAGCGGACGCCCAAGGACGCTCCCGACCAGGTCGTCCGCAAGCTGGTCGAACTGCGCTGGGGGCTGGTGCCGTCCTGGTCGCGCGACCCCAAGGGTGCGGCCCGGATGATCAACGCCCGGTTCGAGACGGTGGCCGAGAAGCCCGCCTTCCGCCGGGCGCTCGCGGTGCGCCGCTGCTTGCTCCCGGCCGACGGCTACTACGAGTGGTACGCCCCCGAGGGCAGCGCCGAACTGCCGGCGCGACGGCGTCCGCCCAAGCAGCCGTTCTTCATCCATCCCGCGGACGGCTCGTCGATGGCGATGGCCGGGCTGTACGAGTTCTGGAAGAACCCGGCGGGGGAGTGGCTGAGCACCTGCACGATCATCACCGCCACGGCCGCGGACGCCGTGGGCCACATTCACGACCGGATGCCGATGACCGTCCGGCCCGATCGCTGGGACGCCTGGCTCGACCCTGGGCTGACCGAGGGCGCGCTCGACCTGTTGGACGTGCCCGGCCCCGCATTGGAGGCCTACGCGGTCTCCCGGCTGGTCAGCACGGTCGGCAACGACGGTCCTGAGCTGATCGAGCCATTGTCGGAGTCGTCGTAGGAGAGCCCGGCGTTCGCCGGGATGACGAGCACCTCCGTCATCAGACCTCCGTCATCACACCTGCGTCATCCCGGCGAACGCCGGGATCTTCCGCGCACGCCAGCACCGGGAATAGCGACAACACCGAGGGCGTTGCCCGGCATGTGATGAGCACCCTCAGCACCGCGCCTGTCGGACGTCCGGCAGCGCATCTGGCCGACCCGCTACTCTCGTACGCGATGACCATTCCTGCTGCCCACGAGGATGTCGTCGCCGACCTGGCGACCGAGACACCCGAGGAGCGTGCCGCGCGTTTCGAGCGCGACGCCATGGGCTTCCTCGACCAGCTCTACGGCGCGGCGCTGCGGATGACTCGCAACCCCGCCGATGCCGAAGACCTGGTGCAGGACACCTACGTCAAGGCCTTCGCCTCGTTCCACCAGTTCACGCCAGGGACGAACCTGAAGGCCTGGCTGTACCGCATCCTGACCAACGGCTACATCAACACCTACCGCAAACGGCAGCGGCAGCCGCAGACCTCCGGTGGCGACCAGATCGAGGACTGGCAGCTCGCCCGTGCCGAGGCGCACACCTCCGACGGATTGCGCACCGCCGAGATGGACGCCCTGGACCGGATGCCGGATTCGGCGGTGACGGACGCCATGAACGCCCTGTCTCCCGACTTCCGGCTCGCCGTCTACCTGGCCGACGTGGAGGGGTTCTCCTACAAAGAGATCGCCGAGATCATGGGCACCCCGATCGGCACCGTGATGTCGCGGCTGAACCGTGGCCGCAACCAGCTGCGTTCGGCGCTCGCCGACTATGCGGTCGAGCACGGACTCTCCCGCCGAGGAGACGATCATGAGCACCGATGACTGTGCGGCGGCACTCACCCGCCTGTACGAATTCTTCGACAACGAGCTGTGCGAGGCGGACGCCGACACCATCCGCGCCCACCTGGCCGCCTGCGAGCCCTGCCTGGACCGGTTCGGTACCGAGGAACACGTCCGGGCCCTGGTCAAGCGCTGCTGCACCTCGGCCCGCGCGCCCGAAACGTTGCGCGTCCGGGTCACCCAGGTGACGACGATGACGGTGGTCCTCCGCGAGGACTGACCCTCTCCGCCCCCGTACCACCCGTCGCGTCCCCCGGAACCTAAACCCCTCCCTAACTACTTCTGCCCTGCCACATGTGGCAGGGCAGAAGTAGTTAGGGAGGGCCCTGGACGGGCCAGGCGGTGCCCCCGAACGGGAGCCGCGCCAGGGGCGTCCAGAGCGGCCCTGCGGTCGCGGGTCAGGCGTTGGGACGCTTGCCGTGATTGGCCTTGTTCCGCCTGCGCGAGCGACGCTTGCGTCCACCCTTGCCCATGGTTGTCTCCTGTCGTCGTTCTGCTCGTGGGGCGCTGTCGGCGCGGCTTGTCATTCTGCCATAGGGTGACAGTCATGCTGTCGATGGCCGAGGTGATCGCGGAACACACTGCCTTGGCCGCCAGCGACGTGGCGTGGCTGGAGCATCTGGTCGCCGAATGGCACCTGCTCGCCGATCTCGCCTTCTCCGACCTCATCTTGTGGGTGCCGGACGTCGACGACAACGTCTTCTGGGCCTGCGCGCAGGTCCGCCCGACCACGGGGCCGACCGCGCTCGAGGACGACGTCGTCGGCGAGGACATCCACTACGACCCGGAGCACCTGGTCACCGAGGCCTACCTCTCCCACGAGATCGCCCGGACCAGCGACAACCAGCTCAACTCCGGCATCCCGGTCGACGTGAACGCCATCCCGGTGGTGGTGGACGGCCGGGTGCTCGGAGTGGTCGAGGCGCACACCAACCGCCTCGGCGTCCGCGCCCCCGGTGCCCTGGAAGACGCCTACCTGGAGGCCGCCGACGTGCTGTCCGGCATGGTGCACCGTGGCGAGTTCCCGACCGGCGGCGACAAAGCGGTGCCGTGGGTGTCGCCGCGGGTCGGCGACGGCATGCTCCGGGTGGACGCCGCCGGGCTGGTCACCTTCGCCAGCCCGAACGCGGTCAGCGCCTACCGCCGGATGGGCCTGCACACCGACTTGGAGGGCGAGAACCTCGCGGCGGTCACCATGTCGCTGCTGCGCAACCGGGCGCCGGTCGAGATGGCGCTGCCGACGGTGCTGCGCGGACAAGGTCTGCGCGAGGTGGAACTCGAGACGCCGGACGTCCAACTGCGGCTGCGGATCATCAACCTCAACGACGCCAACGGTCCTTGTGGCGGACTGGTGCTGTGTCGGGACACCACCGAGCTGCGCAGCCGGGAACGCCAGCTGGTCACCAAGGACGCGACCATCCGCGAGATCCATCACCGGGTGAAGAACAACCTGCAGACGGTGGCGGCGTTGCTGCGGCTGCAGGCCCGCCGGATCTCGTCACCCGAGGCGACGGACGCCCTCACCGACGCCATGAAGCGGGTCGGGGCGATCGCCGTGGTTCACGAGATCCTGTCCCAGGCGTTCGACACCTCGGTGAAATTCGACGATGTGGCGGACCGGCTGCTGCGCATGGTGGTGGATGTCGCCGCCACCGGCGGCCCGGTGCAACTGCGTCGCGAGGGCACCTTCGGCTATGTGCCCGCCGACGTGGCGACCAGCCTGTCGCTGGTGCTCACCGAGTTGTGCCAGAACGCGATCGAGCACGGTCTGGGCCGCGAGCGTGGCGTGGTATGGGTCAAGCCCCGGCAGGCCGCCGGGCGCCTGGTGGTCGAGGTGACCAACGAGGGTGCACCGCTGCCGCCGGACTTCTCGCTGAGCACGACGAACAGCCTCGGGCTGTCGATCGTGACCACCCTGGTCGACGACCTCGGCGGCGAATTCTCGCTGAGTGCAGCCGATACCGGTGTGGGCACGGTGGCACGGATCGCAATTCCACTGGCTTGAGCCCAAGGAACCTGATTGAGCCTGTCTCGACCGGCGTCTAGGCCCTAGTTGGTTCGCACCCTCGAGCGGGCCGCGCGGCGCTTCAGCGCCCGACGCTCGTCCTCGCTCAGCCCACCCCACACACCGTGATCCTGTCCGGCGTCCAGCGCCCACTGCAGGCAGGCCTCGCGGACGTCACAGCGCTTGCACACCTTCTTGGCCTCCTGAATCTGCATCAGGGCAGGCCCGGTATTGCCGACCGGAAAGAACAACTCCGGATCCTCGGTGAGGCAGGCAGCCCGATGGCGCCAATCCATGCGGTTTCCAACTCCTTCTGGGGGTTTCACACTGCGCCGTGGGGGGCTTGAGGCCCCCTCCATGAACGCGGCTCACGAGTGTCTTGTAAAAGCCTCGCAATGATAGCCGCCGGGGACAACCCCCCGGCCAGTCATTGAACCTCTTCTCGGCTCGATTCAGCTGTCCGCGCATTTTCCGGTAGTTGGTCTACGGTGGGGGAGTGCAACAGGGACGTCCGGCAGGGTTGGTGACAGCGGTCGGCTGCAGCATCGTCTTGGGCCTGACCTTCATCACCTTCGCCGCCATCAGCGCGGCCGGCGGACACGGCGTCTTCAGCCTGCAGATCGGCCTGCTGCTCGCCGCGTACGGGCTGATCTTGATCGGCGCGGCGCTGGGACTGTGGCAACGGCGATTGTGGGCGCGCGGTCCGGTGATCGCGCTGAACCTGATGGCCGGCTTCGGCTTCGGCGAATACCTGCTCAACCAGCCCTGGATGTGGCTGCTGGTGCCGGTCTGCCTGGGTGCGGTGGTCGGGGTCGCCCTGCCCAGCACCACCCGCGCCCTCAAAGAGCGGGGCGAGCCGGCCGACCGGCCCGCCTAACCGGGGGCGTCCGCTATTCCGCGAAGGCGCGGGTCATCAGGTCTTCCTGCTGCTGCCGGTGCACCTTCAGCGAACCCACCGAGGGCGCGGACGCCGCCGGCCGGGTGACCGCCGTCATGGTCAGCAGGTAACCGGGCAGGAAGGCCGCGACCGCCTCGGGCAGATGTTGCTGCAGGAACCACCAGGCGCCCTGGTTCTCCGGCTCGTCCTGGACGAAGCGGATGTCGGCGTCGGCTGGATAGCTGGCCAGCTGCCCGGCCAGTTCCTTCGCCGGCAGCGGGTAGAGCCGTTCCAGCGAGATGATCGCCACCTTGCCCTCCAGGCCGGCCTCGGCACGCGCGGCCACCAGATCCCAGCGGACCTTGCCTGAGCAGAGCAGAATGCGCCGCACCTTCGACGGATCGCTGATCGTCGGATCGCCGGTGGCGGGCTCCCAGCGTCCCTGTGTGAAGTCCTTCGGCTGCGACACCGCCTGCTTGCTGCGCAGCATCGACTTCGGCGTGGCGACCACGACTGGACGATGCCAGTTCACATAGGCATGGGTGCGCAACAGATGGAAATAGCTGGCCGGCGTGGACGGCTGGCAGACCGCCAGCGCGCCTTCGTGGCACAACTGCAGCCAGCGCTCGATCCGGGCCGAGGAATGGTCGGGGCCCTGCCCCTCGTAGCCGTGCGGGAGCAGCAGCACGACGCCGGACTTCTGCGTCCACTTGGCGTTGCCGGAGGCCACGAACTCGTCGGCGATGGTCTGGGCGCCGTTGGCGAAGTCGCCGAACTGGGCCTCCCAGCAGACCAGGGCGTCGGGGGCCGCCACCGAATAGCCGTACTCGAAGCCCATCGCCGCGTACTCGCTGAGCAGCGAGTCGTAGACGTGGAAGGAGCCCTGGTCGTCCGAGAGGTGATTGAGCGGCACGTACGCCTCGGCGGTGTCGCGGTCGATGACGGTCGCGAAGCGCTGCACGAAGGTGCCGCGCCGGCTGTCCTGGCCGACCAGCCGCACCGGGCGTCCCTCCAGCAGCAGCGAGCCGAACGCCAGCAGTTCGCCGGTCGCCCAGTCGATCGGGCCGTTGAGAATGTTGTCGGCGCGACGCTGCAACTGTGGCAACACCTTGGGATGGACGGTGAACCCCTCCGGGAAGGTGACGTGGGCGCGGGCCACCTTCGCCATCGTGTCGGGGCTGATCGTGGTGCCCTGGGTCTTGCCGAGCTTGGGCGGGTAGTAGGGCACCCGGCGGTAGCCGTTGTCCTCCTCGGCGTCCTCGCGGGCCTGCTTGAAGACGCTCTCCAGGCCGTCGCGGAACCGGGTCAACACGGCCTCGGCGTCCTCGGTGCTGATGTCGCCGCGGCCGATCAGGGCCTCGGTGTACAGCTTGCGGACGCTGCGCTTCTGCTCGATCAGGTCGTACATCCGGGGCTGGGTGAAGCTCGGGTCGTCGCCCTCGTTGTGGCCGCGGCGCCGGTAGCAGACGATGTCGAGGACGACGTCCTTGTTGAACCGCTGCCGGTACTGGAAGGCAAGTTGCGCGATCCGGGCGCAGGCCTCGGGGTCGTCGCCGTTGACGTGGAAGATCGGCGCCTGGATCGTCTTGGCGACGTCCGTGCAGTAGGCCGAGGTTCGCGAGTCATAGGGGGACGTGGTGAAGCCGACCTGGTTGTTGACCACCACATGGATGGTGCCGCCGGTCTTGTACGGCCGCAGCTGGCTCATCTGCAGGGTCTCGTAGACCACACCCTGGCCGGCGAAGGACGCGTCGCCGTGCAGCAGGATCGGCAGCACCGGGAAGCCGTCGCGGGAATCGAGTTGGTCGAGCTTGGCCCGGGCGATGCCCTCCAAGACCGGATCGACGGCCTCCAGGTGGCTCGGGTTGGCGGCCACGGACGTCTTGATCGTCTTGCCCGACAGCGCGGTGAACTCGCCCTCGGCGCCTAGGTGGTACTTGACGTCGCCAGTGCCCTGGGCGAGTCGCGGGTCGACGTTGCCCTCGAACTCGCGGAAGATCTGGCTGTAGCTCTTGCCGACGATGTTGGCCAGCACGTTGAGCCGGCCGCGGTGCGGCATGCCGATGCACACCTCGTCCAACCCGGCGTTGGCGGCCTGGTCGCACAGCTCGTCGAGCAGCACGATGGTCGACTCACCGCCTTCGAGGCTGAACCGCTTCTGGCCGACGAATTTGGTCTGCAGGAAGGTCTCGAAGATCTCCGCCTCGTTCAGCCGGTCGAGGATTCGCAGATGCTCGTCCCGCGGCCACGATGCATGCTGCACTTCGACCCGCTTCTGAATCCAGGTGCGCTGCTCGTTGTCCTGGATGTGCATGTATTCGATGCCGACGTGCCGGCAGTACGAGCCGCGCAGCGTCTCCAGGATGTCGCGCAGCGGCATGATCTCGCCGTCGTGGCCGCCGAAATTGCCGACCGGGAATTCGCGGTCGAGATCCCACAGGGTGAGGCCGTGGTACTCCAGGGTGAGCTCGGGGTGGGAGCGCTGCCGGTACTCCAGCGGGTCGATGTCGGCCATCAGATGCCCGAATTGGCGGTAGGCGGCGATCAGCGAGAACACCCGTGCCGACTTCGGGATCTGCCCTGGACGCTCGGCGCTGACGTCCTGCGCCCAGCGGATCGGGGCGTACGGAATGCGCAGCGAAGCGAAGATCTGGTCGTAGAAGCCGTGCTTGCCGAGCAGCAGCTCGTGGATCACCTTGAGGAACTCGCCCGACTGGGCGCCCTGGATGATCCGGTGGTCGTAGGTGGAGGTGAGCGTGGTCACCTTGGAGACGCCGCCGTCGGTGATCCGGCGCATCGAGGCGCCCTGGAACTCCGGCGGGTACTCGATGGAGCCGACGCCGAGGATCAGACCCTGGCCGGCCATCAGCCGGGGCACCGAATGGCTGGTGCCGATGCCGCCCGGGTTGGTCAGGGTGGCGGTGGTGCCCTGGAAGTCGGCGACCTCGAGCTTGCCGGCGCGGGCCTTGCGCACCATCGCCTCGTAGGCGGACCAGAACTGGCCGAAGCTCATCTGCTCGCAGCCCTTGATGGTGGGCACCAGCAGCTGCCGGGTGCCGTCCGGGCGCGCCAGGTCGATGGCCAGGCCGAGGTTGATCGTGTTGGGCTCGACCAGGAACGGCTTGCCGTCGACCTCGTCGTAGGAGTTGTTCATCGCCGGCACCCGCTTCAGCGCCTGCACCATGGCGTAGCCGATCAGGTGGGTGAACGACACCTTGCCGCCGGTGGTGCGGGCCAGGTGCGCGTTGACCATCTGGCGCTGGTCGATGGCGAGCTTCATCGGGATGTTCCGCACCGAGGTGGCGGTCGGCATGCTCAGCGAGGCGTCCATGTTGCGGGCGGTGCGCATCGGCGCGCCCCGCAACTGGGTGCGGGTCGGCTCGGAGGTCGCTTCGTTGCGGACGGTCAGATTCGGCCGGTTCGCGGACAGCCCCATTCCCGAGCCGGGAGATTCCGGTGCCCGGTCGTGGCGCGCGCTGCCGGCGGACTCCACCTTCGCCGACGGGGCGGCGGCCTGGGTGGCGACCGGCTCTGCGGGCTTCGCCGCCGGCGCCGGCGTCCGGGGCGAGCGGGCATCGGCGACCACCGAATACGACTCGGTCGCGGCCGGTGGGACCACGGGTGTACTGGTGGTCTTCTCGGCGGACGCGGACGCTTGGGCCGGCGCAGTCGGTGCGGCGGTTTCGGGCGCGTTGCTCGGTGTGGCGTCCGGCGGTTGCTCCTCGGCGGTGGAAGCGGCGTGGGCGGAGTTGCCGGGTGCCGCCGAACCGAGGTCGGCGCCATTGGCCGGTGCCGCCGCGCGCTCGGTGAAGAATTGCTGCCAGCGTGGATCCACCGAGTCGGGATCGGTTCGATAGGCCTGGTACATCTCGTCGATCAACCAGTCGTTGGCGCCAAATTCGTCGGTTTGCTGGTTAGTCGCCGTCAGATTCTCGGGCGCGAGGGGCACGATCGCCTTCTTCCGTGTTCTTCGGGCAGGCAGCGACGCCTGCTCTGCTCGATGCTACTAAGGCTGGGCTGGAGGCGAAACCGGCCATGCCGTTCTCGGGCTGACGTGTCACCGGTCGTCGGTTTCGGACGGCGCGGCGATACCTCGGTGCGGGGCGGACCGGGTTCGGTACGCGCTGGGTGGGACGCCGACGAGGCGGGAGAAGTCCCGGGCGAACTGGTTCTGGTCGTACCAGCCGAGCCGGCTGGCCAGGTCGGCGAGGCTCTCGGTGCTGCCGGCGTCCATCGCGGCCACCGCGTCGTGCATCCGCTGCCGCCGGATCAGCCACTTCGGGCTGACCCCCACGTAGCGCCGGAGGGTGCGTTGCAGCGTCCGGACCGAACAGCCGCAGCGAGCGGCCAGGTCGTCGACACGGGTCACTGCCGGCGTGACCGCGAGGGACGTCGCCCGCTGAACGAGCTCGGGGATCGGGGCGGCGTCGCCGGCGTTGCGCTCGACGAAGGCCAGCAGGGCGGGCGCCGACTCGCCGGCATCGAGCGGAAGGTCGCGCAGGGCGTCCGTGCCGTCGAGGTGGACGGCGGCGGGCCGGACCCGGTCGGTGAGCAGATCGGACCCGACTCCCGACCAGGCGGTGAATCCACCCGGACGGAACTTGATGCCGACGGCGCCGCCGCGGCCGTGCAGCCTCACGTCGAAGCGGCTGGTCCCCACGCCGGTGATCCAGACCCCGTCGCCGTCGCGGCCAGGGCGGGCGAACTCGCCCCGTTCGACAGTGACCTCCACCGCTGGGTTGGGAATCAACGACGTGGTGTGGACGACGCCGTCCGGCAACTCCCAGCTGGTCGACCAGACGCGCTCCACCCACTGGGCCGCCGGACCGGTCGCCGGCACCTCGCCGAAGCGCACCAGCCGGGCGAACTCCTCGGGCCGGAGCAGGCCCTTCGACACCGGCAGGCGTCCTGTCGCGTTTGTGCTAGGCGTCACGGTCGGGAGTGTAGAAGCGTGGACTGACACGCATCGAAGGAGGAGACGATGACCACCCAGGCTTCGGCCGCGCTGGCCATGGTGACGATCGACTGTGCGGACCCGTCGCGGGAGGCCGCGTTCTGGGCCGCCGCCCTCGGCTGGGAGGTGACCTACGCGGACCGCGACTATGGCATGGCCAGCGACGGCTCGCAGCGGCTCGGCTTCGGCCGGGTCGACGGCTGGCAGGCGCCCGCCTGGCCCAATCCGGACGGCACCAAGCAATTCCATTTCGACCTCGCGGTGGACGATCTGGCGTCCGCCGAACAGGAACTGGTCGCTCTCGGGGCGACCAAGCCGTCCGAGCAGCCGGGGGACACCTGGACCGTTCTGCTCGATCCGGACGGGCATCCGTTCTGTCTGACCAAGGCCGCCAACTGGGGCTGACGTCCCGGTGAAACGGCGATGGCCGGACCCAGCTGATCTGGGTCCGGCCATCGCCGTGTGGTGAAGATTCGGTGGCGCCCCCGGCAGGATTCGAACCTGCGCACCCGCCTCCGGAGGGCGGCGCTCTATCCCCTGAGCTACGGGGGCCCGTGCCATCGGGCCGGCCACGACTGTAGCGCATCGCCGGGATCGGGAACCAATCGGCACACAGGCGCATGGCCCGCCTCTCGTCGTCCTGGACCCTCGTCATCCCGGACCCTCTCGTCATCCCGGACTTGCTCCTGACTTGCTCCGGGATCTTTGGTTGCGCCAACTGGACCGCATGAGATCCCGGCGTTCGCGCGGGATGACTACGGGTGGTGGCCGTTGGTCCCGCTAGCCTCGGGGCCATGCGAGGTGGGTTCCGGGTGGTGGCGCTGGCGATGGCGGTGCTGCTCGCCGGATGTGCCGGACGCTCGGACCTGCCGGGCCAGCCGATGCGGCGGACGTCGGGGCCGCCGTGGCCGGCGCCGCGGGACGGGCTGGCGCAGATCCAGGCGGCCGGGCTGGAGCCGTCCAGGCTGGACGACACCACCAACCAGCGGCGCTTCTCGCTGACCCTGACCGTGGACGGCGCCGCCGTGCCGCTGGTGCCCTACATCGGCATGGACCGTCCGCGCGCCCTGCAGGGGCCGGCGCACACCCACGACGACTCCGGGGTGGTCTGGCTGGAGGGCCGGGGCGCCGATCAGGTCACCCTGGGCCAGTTCTTCACGCTGTGGGGAGTCCGGTTCGACCAGCAGTGCCTCGGCGCCAGTTGCGGGACGATCGCCGTGCGGGCCGACGGCGCGACGGTCTCCGAGCCGGTGACGCTCCGGCTCGCCACTGTCCAGGAGCGCCTCGACGTGACCGCCACCAGCCGCTGAACAGGCGCCTCCGTCCCGGCCGTCCGCAACAAGGCAGGCCGCTGGACGCCGCCGTTCGTCCACCGGGCGTTCTGGCAGAGTGGGGCGCTATGACCCACATGCATGTCGCCGGTGCCATTCATGCCGACGCGACCGCGCACGCACCTCAGTGGCTGACCTTGCCCGAGGACGTGAATGCGCTGACCAAGCAGCTGTGGAGCAGCAACACGCGGCGCACCGACGCCGGTGAGTTGGAGATCGCCGGACGCACCGCGGCGTCCATCATCGACGAGGTCGGCAGCCCGGTCTACGTGATCGACGCCGACGACTTCCGCAGCAGGGCGCGGCGCTGGCGCGAGGCCTTCGGCGACTGGCAGGTGTTCTACGCCGGCAAATCGTTCCTGTGCACCACCGTGGCCCGCTGGATCAACGAGGAGGGCCTCGGACTGGACGTCTGCTCCGGCGGCGAACTGGCGGTCGCTCTGCGCGGCGGCATGGACCCGGCCCGGATCGGCATGCACGGCAACAACAAGAGCGACGACGAGTTGCGCGCGGCGCTGGCTGCCGGGGTGGGCCGGATCATCGTCGACTCCTCCCAAGAGATCGGACGGCTGGAGCGGCTCTGCGCCGAGCTGGACACCGTCGCCGAGGTGATGATCCGGGTGACCACCGGGGTCGAGGCGCACACCCACGAGTACATCGCCACCGCTCACGAGGACCAGAAGTTCGGCTTCTCGATCAACGGCGGTGCCGCGCTGGTCGCCCTGGTGCGCAGCCACCACAGCCCCTACCTGCACCTGCGCGGCGTGCACAGCCACATCGGCTCGCAGATCTTCGACACCGACGGTTTCGAGGTCGCGGCGCGCCGCACGCTGAAGCTGATCGCGCAGTTCAAGGAGGCCACCGGCACCGAGCTGGGCGAACTCGACCTGGGCGGCGGGTTCGGCATCGCCTACGTCAAAGAGGACACCCCGGCGACGCCGGAGGAACTGGCTGCCGGGTTGCGCAGCATCGTCGAGCACGAATGCCGCGGCTTCGGGTTGCAGGTGCCGCTGATGTCGGTCGAGCCCGGACGGGCGATCTGCGGTCCGTCCGGCACCGCGCTGTACACGGTCGGCACGGTGAAGGCGGTCGAGATCGGTTCCGGTCAGGCCCGCCGCTACATCTCGGTGGACGGCGGGATGAGCGACAACATCCGTCCGGCCCTGTACGCCGCGGAGTACTCCGCCACCCTGGCCAACCGGGCGAGCAGCACCGGCCCGGTGCTGTCCCGCGTGGTCGGTAAGCATTGTGAGGGTGGCGACATCCTGGTGCGCGACGAATTCTTGCCCGACGATGTTATGCCCGGAGATTTGATCGCGGTTCCCGCGGCGGGCGCGTACAGCCGATCGATGGCGAGCAACTACAATCACGTACCGCGTCCGCCTGTGGTGGCCGTCGCCGACGGCCGGATCACGACCCTGCTGCGACGCGAGACCCTGGACGACCTGCTGGCCCTGGACGCCGGCGCCTGAACAACTCGATCCCGAGAAACGAGGACATGCGATGACACCAGCGAAACCGCTCACGGTGGCCCTGTTGGGCTGCGGAGTGGTGGGCTCGGAAGTGGCCCGGCTGTTGCTGGACAACGCCGACGAGTTCCAGGCCCGGATCGGACGCCGGCTGGAGCTGGTCGGCATCGCCGTGCGGAACCTGGCCAAGGAGCGACCCGGCATCGACCGTGAACTGCTCACCGACGACGCCGCGGAACTGGCCGGCCGGCCCGGCATCGACCTGGTGATCGAGGTGATGGGCGGCATCGAGCCGGCCCGTTCGCTGATCCTGGCCGCGCTCGCCAACGGCGCCTCGGTGATCACCGCCAATAAGCAGCTGCTCGCCCAGGACGGCTCCACCGTCTACTCGGCGGCAGCGGACGCCGGTGTCGACCTCTACTTCGAGGCCGCGGTGGCCGGCGCCATCCCGATCATCCGGCCGCTGCGCGAATCGTTGGTCGGCGACGAGGTGACCGCGGTGAAGGGCATCGTCAACGGCACCACCAACTTCATCCTGGACAAGATGCACACCGAGGGCTCCTCCTTCGCCGAGGTGCTGGCCGAGGCTCAGCGCCTGGGCTTCGCCGAGGAGGATCCGACTGCTGACGTCGAGGGCCTGGACGCTGCGGCGAAGGCCGCGATCCTGGCCAGCCTCGCTTTCCACAGCCGGGTGAAGCTCGACGACGTCGACTGCGAGGGCATCACCAAGGTGACGGCGTCCGACGTGGCGACCGCCAAGGAGCTCGGCTACGTGATCAAGCTGCTGGCCCGCTGCGCGTTGGCCCCGGACGGCTCCATCTCGGTCGGCGTACACCCGACGATGGTGCCGGCCAACCATCCGCTGGCGAACGTGTCCGGCGCGTTCAACGCGGTGTTCATAGAGTCCCGGCACGCCGGCCAGCTGATGTTCATGGGCCCGGGTGCCGGCGGCTCGCCGACCGCGTCCGCGGTGCTGGGCGACACCGTCACCGCTGCCCGCAACCGGGTGCGCGGGGCGTCCGGACCGGGGGAGTCGACCTACTCGGCGCGTCCGATCACGCCGCGCGGGCAGGTGCCGTCGAGGTTCTACGTGTCGCTGAGCGTCGAGGACGAGCCGGGCGTGCTGGCCCGGATCGCCGCCGCGTTCGCCCGCTACCAGGTGTCCATCCAGGCGGTCCGCCAGGAGAGCGAGCTGGACCGTCCACACGGCCAGGGTGCCAAGCTGGCGATCCTCACCCATGCCGCGCGGGTGGGCGACATGCGGGCCGCGGTGGAGGACCTGCAGGCTCTTCCGGACGTCCGCAGCGATATCGCGCTGATGCGGGTCGAGGGCTGAACCATGCAGATGGCCTGCCTCGATCTGGAAGGGGTGCTGATTCCGGAGATCTGGATCGCCGTGGCCGAGGCCACCGGCATCGACGGACTGCGCCGGACCACCCGCGACGAGCCCGACTACGACGTGCTGATGCGCTATCGGCTCGACCTGCTGGACGCCCATGGGCTCGGCCTGAGCGAGATCCAGCGGGTGATCGGCACCCTCGACCCGATGCCAGGTGCGGTGGAGATGGTGGGCTGGCTGCGGGAGCATTTCCAGCTGGTCATCCTGTCGGACACCTTTTATGAGTTCGGCATGCCGTTCATGGCCAAGTTGGGCTACCCGACGCTGCTGTGCCACAAGCTGGAGATCGCCGACGGCCGAATCGTCGACTACACGCTGCGAATGCCCGACCAGAAGCGCGAAGCGGTGCGCCGATTCCACGAACTGAACTACCGGGTGATCGCCACCGGCGACTCCTACAACGACACCAATATGCTCGCCGAGGCCGACGCCGGCATCCTGTTCCGCCCCCCGGCGAACGTGATCGCCGAGTTCCCGCAGTTCCCGGTCGCCACCGACTACGACCAGTTGCGCGCCGAGTTCAGCAAGGCCGCCGGACGCCTCGGCTAACTCGCCGCTGGTCGAGCGGCCACCGCTGGTCGAGCTTGTCGAGACCCTTGTGAGACCTTTACGACTCGGCAGGCGGATTCTCGACCGCCGCCAACAGCGTGCGGAGATCAGCTTGCTTTTCCTCGGGGACGTGGTCGAGCAAGCGCTTCAGCCGAATCGCCAGTGCATTGCGTACCACCTCGCGGACATCGTCCGCGGAACGCCAGACCTTCAGGCCTTCTTCGGCATTGCCCTCCCTGGTGAGGAACACTGCCGACAGGAAGTGACCATCGGGAAGATCGAGAACGTCGGGGTTTGCCTGAACGAAGCACATTGCCATGTCGAGCCGACCCACCTGAAGACTGTCGAGAGCATGCTCGGCAGCAACGGACGGTTCAGTGACCAGGTCGTGCAACCAATCGAGCACTTCGGACGGGGTGCGCTCGCCTTCGGCGCCAATCGCAAAAGCAAGTATCGCGAGATGTTGCCCGGCGACTGAAGCGTCGGGATATTGCTCCAACAGATCGCAGCACACCGGGCCTCGGAGGTCATCGAGGTTTGCGCACTGGGCTGCCGGGCTTTTTTCCGGACTTGCTTGTTTTCTAGGCGGCTGTTGGGTTGGTGTTGTTGCCGTAGAGGACTTCGTTGGGCGTTTGGTATCCAAGTGTGGAATGAAGTCTACGCTGATTGTAGAACAGTTCGATCCAGCGTAGACTTCATTCCACACTTGGATACCAAACGCCCAACGAAGTCCTCTACGGCAACAACACCAACCCA
>NZ_JASGEF010000012.1:0-104096 GCF_047606665.1 Micropruina sp.
GCGGCTCTTCCCGGGTCGCGCCGCCGAAGGCGGCCGACAGGAAGCCCGACAGGGTGACGCCGATCTGCACCGCGGAGAGGAACCGGTTCGGGTTGGCGGCCAGAGCGGCCACCGTCCGGCCCCGCTGGCCGCGGGTGGAGAGTTGCTTCACCTGGCTCTCCCGCAGCGACACCAGCGCCATCTCGGCGGCGGCGAACACCCCACCGATGATGATGAACAAGAAGATCAGCAGAATATTGCTGACGGTGGAGTTCATCGTCTGCCCTCGATCACCGGCTCAGCCTATCGGCAGCCGCCACGGCGTCCGATCACCGGTGCAGTAGCGTTCAGCGCATGCATGCGGCCCCCCGATTCGATTTCGCCCGAGGGAACCTGCACAAGTTGCTGGCGGCACCGCGCTATCTGGCCGGAATGCTGCGGGCCAGAACCGCCGTCCGCGACCCTTCGCTGTGGGTGGTGGGCAGCGCGTTCGGTCTCGCGGACGGAGCTCTCGCCTTCGCGCGGGCTGCCCGGCAGCTGCCGTCGCCGCCGAGGCTGGTGTGGCTCGCGTCCGATTCGGACGAGGTCGCGGCGGCCCGGCGGGAGGGTTTCGAGGCGTACCTCAAATCGGGCGACGAAGGCTTCCACCTCACCCTGCACGCCGGCCTGATCCTGGTGACCCATGGGTTCGGCGACGTCAACCGTTTCGGCGCGGACGGCGCGGTGACGGTGCAGCTGTGGCACGGCGCGCCGCTGAAGAAGGTGCAGGCCGACTCTCCGGCGGTGTTCGGCGCCGGACTGGGCCGCATCCCCGGCATGGGTGCCCTGATGCGCTGGGCCTACCGGCGCAGCAACAGCCGGATCTCGCTGCTGCCCACGTCGTCGGCGGTCTTCCAGCCGTCGCTGATCAGCGCTTTCACCCTGGACGAGAGCCGCGTCCGGGTGCTCGGCGAACCACGCAGCGACCTGCTCTTCATCGGTCCGGTGGCGGACCGGATCGCGGCATCACGGGCGACGCTGGCCAGCCATCTGGGCGACCTCGGCGACCGCCGGGTGCTGCTCTATGCGCCCACCTGGCGCAACGGCGAGCCCGACCCTGCCATCCCCAGCGACGCCGAGTGGCGACTGATCGACGCGCTCTGCGAACGACACGACTGCCTATTGGTGGTGCGTCCGCACCGGCTCGGCGTCGGCGACTACACCTATGTGAGCGAGCGGGTGCGGCTGCTGCCGGCCAGCGTCCAGATGGAGTCGATGCCGCTGCTGTGGGGATTGTCGGCACTGATCACCGATTACTCGTCGATGCTGGTCGACTATGTGGTGACCGGGCAGCCGCTGGTGCTGCTGGCCCCCGATCTGGAGCACTATCGCGCCACCCGCGGCCTGTACATCGACTACGAAGAACTCGCCGGCGGCCGCTGGTACCGGACCTGGACCGAGGTGATCGAACGACTGGACGCCCTGCTCGGCGACCCCGAACAGCTCGCCGCCGCCCAGGCCCACAGCCGGGCTCTCGCCGAGCGGTTCCAGACCTACACCGACGGACGAAACGCCGAGCGGGTGGCGGCGGCGGCCGCAGAGCTGGTGACCCAGCGGTTCACCTGACCCGCGAGCGGTCCACCGTCCGTTCCGCCCCGAAGATCACTCCGCGCAGGAATCCGAACCCCCAGCTCAAGTGCATGACGACCAGCACAGCCGCGTTGGCCAGCCGGTCGGCCCGATCGCGCCCACCCAGCCGGAACATGCCGACCGCGCCGGCACCGACCAGGTAGCCCGCCGCGCCGAGGTGGAAGAGCCCGGCCACCCGACCGCCCACACCCTTGATCAGGCCAAGGCCCTGCAACAGCAGGCAGATCGCCGAGCCGAGCACGATCAGCGCGACCAGCGGCGGCGGCAGGTAGCGCAGCGGGCTGCCGCCCTGGCGGCGGGCCAGGTGCCCCCGCCAGACCCCGGTGGCGTACATCTGCCGGCGCAACCCGTCCAGGCTGGCCCGCGGCCAGTAGGTGATCGTCAGCGTCGGAACGAACAGCACCAGGTAACCGGCCGCCCGGATCCGCGAGTTCAGCTCCCAGTCCTGGCCTCGGCGCTGCGTCTCGTCGAACAGACCCACCTCGAACAGCACCTCGCGACGGAAGACGCCGAGGTAGGCGGAGTCGGCGGGCGCCTCCTGGTCACCGTGATGGTAGACGCCGCCGCCGAGCCCGAACGGCGAGTTGTAGGCGCGGGCGATCGCCTCTTGCACGCGTCCCTTGCCCTGGGCCACCATCACGCCGCCGAGGTTCGCGGCCCCGGTCCGCCGCAGGGCCGCGACGGCTGCCTGCGTATAGCCGGGAGAGAGGTCGGAGTGGGCGTCGACCCGGATGACGACCGGGAAGCGGCTGGCCCGGATCGCCACGTTCAACCCGGAGGAGACATCGCTGGCCGGATTGGGGACGAGCCGGATCCGCGGATCGGCGGCGGCCAGGCCGGCGGCGATAGCGTCGGTGTCATCGGTGGAGGCCCCCAGCGCCACGATCAACTCGGCCTCGCCGTCGTACTCCTGTGCCAGGACGGCGGCGACCGCGTTCGCCAGGTGCCCGGCCTCGTTGAGCACCGGCATCACGTAGGACACCCCGGCAGCCTCGGGCAGTGGACCGAACAGCCGGAATCCTCCGGCGGCGGGATCGGATGGGTAGGTCATCGGCGGTCTTTCTCGTGGAGTCGCGGGTCGAGGTTCTCGGGACGTCGCCGGCGTCGGCGGGCCACCCTCACCGGGCCGTCACGGGTCGGGCGGCAAGGCGAGCCACCTCGCGGTTGAAGGTCTGCTGCGGACCCTCCGGATGGTCGCCGAGCACCCGCAACTCGGTCTCCCGGCGTGCGGTGGCCAGCGGGTCGGCTCCGAATGCGGCGTCGAAGACGTCCGGGGCGGTGGTGAGGTCGGCGTCCAACAGATAGGCCGACGTCAGGCTCGGATAGGTCGCCGCGAACCGCTGCGGTCCGAGGCGTTGCGGATCGGTGACCACCAGCGGACGCCGGGTGGCCAGGTAGTCGGACGCGACCGAGGACACGTCGGTGACCAGCACGTCGGCCGAGTTCATCGCCTCGGTCAGGCTCATGCCGGCCTCGTCGACCAGCACATGCTGCGGGCCTGCCGACGCCAGCAGCCGTTTGATGCGTTCGGCGGCCGCCCGAACCCCTGGACGCAGCCGTCCGGACGCGGGGTGCGGCTTGAACCACACCCGGACCGGCTCGGGCCGAGCCAGCAGCCAGCGCACCAGCGCCTCGCCCATCCCCTCCAGCGAGGTGTGGTCGGTCTCGGCGTAGTAGCCCTCCCAGGTGGGCGCGTACAGCACCACCGGGGGCTCCCCCGGCTGCCGGCGCAGCGGGCCGGCCACCAGGTCGGCGACCTGCGGCCGGCCGACCATCACGAACCTGTCCTGCGCGACGCCCACCCCGGCGGCGAGGTACCGTTCGACGCCGATCGGTCCAGCCACCCAGAGCTCGTCGTACCCGGCGGCCTGACCGTTGAACGAACTGGCCTTGTCGGAGTCACCATGGTTGAGCATCACGTGCACCAGGTCCGGATTGCGCTGCAGATTGGCGTTCTTCAACGCGAACGACTGATAGAAGGCGGCCCGCACCCCTGGCAGGGTGAGCAGTTCGACCTGCCGTGCCCCCGCGGCATAGACCACCGGCAGCCGGGATCGCACCAGCGTCGGCAGCTCGCTGGCCTCACGCACGATCACGAAACCGGGGGTGGGGACGCGGTCGAAGACCGGCAGCCACTGATTGGTGATGTGCCGGGACATTCCCATCGACGCCGCGGCGTAGACGATGTAGCGCGGCTGTCGCGCGCTCAGGTCATCGACCACCTGACGGGTGTCGGCGCTCGCCGACCGACGAAGCCCGCGGGCCTGCCACAACACCCAGCCGGCAGCGGCGGCGACCAGCACCAGCGCGGCCAGGCCGGCCCACGTCACGAGGCCCAGCAGGCCGCCGGCCAACACCAGCGCCTCGGCCGCGGTGAACGCCAGCGGGACGCCGACCGACCCGGCATAGACCATCGCGTAGCGGCCGAAGACCGGGCCCTGACGCTCAGCGCCGACCTGATAGGCCAGCGGCACCTGCGCGGCGAACAGCCACTGTCCCAATGCGCTCAACCCGGCCAATGCCGCCTGGACCGTGACCACCGCAACCACGAACCACACGACGGCCGCCAGCCCGGCCGACCCGGCGAGGATCGCCAGCCCGACCAGCGCACTCAGCGCCGAACGCAGTGCGGCGGTCGCCCCGACGGCGGCAAGCAGCCGCGTCGGCGACGAGTCGAATCCGCTGACCCACCGGTCGGCCACGGCGGCCAGTAGCCAGCAGAACCCGGCGAGCCACCCGTGCTGCACCACCGCCAGCGCTGCCGCCAGCAGCATCGCCTCGACGGCATAGCCGAGCAGTGCCGACTGGTCGGGCCGGCCGGCGACCTGCCCCGGACGCCGGAAAGCCCAATAGACCTCGTAGTGGCCGGGCACCGGCAACGTCGGGATCCGACCAAGCAGGACGGATATCACGCCGTCCGCCGTTCGGCCGTGGTCAGCTGGAGCACCCGGCAATACTGCCATGGAAGGCTCGGCGACCGAGCCGGCGTCGACCCGGCGTCCATCCGCGGCTTCATCGCTTCCCCCACTGCCAGGTCGGACGACTCAGCAGGCCCTGGCCGTCGACCTCGGTCTCGCCGAATGGCTTCACCAGTTCGTGATGCAGCGCGCCGGCCTCGGTCAGGGCCTCGACCAGCGCACGGGAGTGGGTGACGACCACCAGTTGCGTGCGTTCCGCGGCCCGCACCATCAGCCGGGTGAGCGCCGGCAGCACGTCGGGGTGCAGCGATGTCTCGGGTTCGTTGAGCACCATCAGCCCTGGTGGGCGTGGGCTGAACAGCGCGGCCGCCAGCAGCAGGTAGCGCAGGGTGCCGTCGGAGAGTTCGCGCGCGGTGAGTGCGCGCAACATCGCCGGCTGATGCAGTTCCACCTCGAAGCGTCCACCATGGTCGACGACGCCGATCATGGTTGCGTCGAAGGCGTCCGCGACCGCCTGCTGGAACGGGTGTTCCCAGGCCGATTCCAGGATGGTGGCGACAGCGGGGGCCAGATCGTGGCCGTCACCGGCCAACACTTCGGTGCGGGTGCCGACCTGAGGCTGCCGCGCGGGGGCGTCCGGATCGACCCGGAAGCTGTCGTAGAACCGCCAGCCCCGGACCACGTCGCGAACCGCGGTCACCTCAGGCCGGTGAATCGGGTCGACCAGTTCGTCCAGCACGCTGGCCCATGGCGGCAGCCCGACCTCGATGTGCCCGGTGGTGCGGGTAGAGGCTCGGCCGGCCTCGTCGACGGCCCGCACCCCGCGGGCCGTCCGCTCCAGCAAGGTGGCCGCCGGCCGCATCACCGGACCGGCCCAGATGATCTCGCGCTTGATCGTCGGATCGCGGCCGAACATGGTCTGCGCCGGAACCGGCAGGCCGATGTCGATCAAGTAGCCGAGATCGTCACCGGCGAAGCCGAGCTGCAGACTGATCGGGGCCTTGCGCGAACCGGTCCCCTGCACCGGCACCTCGCCGCGGCGCATCGCGCCGGAGACCTGCTCGGGCCCCGCCCAGAGCACCGACGACAGCCCGCCGGCAGCGGCGATCGCGCCGATCAGGCGTCCGGACGCCGTGCCGGCCAACAACTGGAACGCCCGGTAGAGGTTCGACTTGCCGACCCCGTTTGCTCCAGTGACAACCGTCAGCCGTTCCAGCGGCAGCACGACCTCGCGCAGCGACCGGTAGCCATGCACGGCTAGGGTGGTGATCATGCCGGCGAGCGTAGGGATCGGCTCTGACACTTTCTGTTGGCGCCGGGCGCAGTGCGGATTACCCTGGTCCGCATGACTGCCGGGTCGGCCACCAGCCGCTGCACAGAGAGTTCCCCGGCTCTGCCGTGATTCCCCGGCGGGCCAGGGGCCGCCGTTCCTTCGGTCCACTTTCCTCTCACCGCTCCCCCGGTGTTGGCTGAGGTCATGAGCACACAGATCCCCACCCGCACCCTGGGCTCGGACGCCGTCGCACCGGCCGTCTCCGCGCTCGGCCTGGGCTGCATGGGCATGTCGGAGTTCTACGGCACCCCCGATCACGCCGGCGGCCTCGCGGCGATCCACCGCGCCCTCGATCTCGGCATCACTTTCATGGACAAGGTGCGCTTCCTCGGGCCTTCCGAAGCCTCACCGGAGACGATCCGGCGCGCCCACGCCGTCCATCCGATCACCGCGGTGCAGACCGAGTACTCGCTGTTCAACCGCGATGTCGAGGACGCCGTGCTGTCCACTCTGCGCGACCTCGGCATCGGCCTGGGTGCTCGCCCAGGGCGACGAGGTCGTCCCGATTCCCGGCACCAAACGCGTCCGCTACCTGGAAGAGAACGTGGGTGCGCTCGGGGTCTCGCTCAACCCAGACGACCTGGCCGCGCTCACCCGTGCCGTGCCACGGGACGCCGTCGCGGGCGCTCGATACGGGGATATGAGCACGATCGACGGCTGACCGCCGCTGCCCGGTCGGCGGCAGCTGCGCCGGGGCGTGATTGATAGTCTCCTGACGTCCACACCTGGCGGCATCGAAGGGTCACGATGAGTCCGATTATCTACACGCACACCGACGAGGCGCCGCTGCTGGCGACGTACTCCTTCCTGCCGATCGTCCAGGCGTACGCCGCGGCCGCGGGAGTCGAGGTGGAGACTCGCGACATCTCCCTGGCCGGACGCATCATCGCCCTGTTCCCCGAGCGGCTGCGCGAGGAGCAGCGGCTGCCGAACGCGCTGGCCGAGCTCGGTGAGCTGGCCAAGACACCGGACGCCAACATCATCAAGCTGCCCAACGTGAGCGCGTCGATGCCGCAGCTCAAGGCGGCCATCAAGGAGCTGCAGGACAAGGGCTACGACCTGCCCGACTACCCGGACAATCCAGCGGACGACGCCGAGGCCGAGATCAAGGCCCGCTACGACAAGGTCAAGGGCAGCGCGGTCAACCCGGTGCTGCGCGAGGGCAACTCCGACCGCCGCGCCCCCGAATCGGTCAAGAACTATGCCCGGCAGCACCCGCACTCGATGGGGGCCTGGAGCCCCGAGTCGAAGACCAACGTAGCGACGATGGACGCCGACGACTTCCGGCACAACGAGAAGTCGGTGGTCGTCGGGGCCGACGACGACCTGCGGATCGAGCTGGTGCCGTCCGACGACGGCGAGCCGGTCGTGCTCAAGGCGTCGGTTCCGGTGCTGGCCGGTGAGGTCGTCGACAGCACCGTGATGCGCGCCGAGGCCCTGCAGCGCTTCCTGGGTGAGCAGGTGGCGCGCGCCAAGGACGCCGGCGTGCTGTTCTCGGTGCATCTGAAGGCCACCATGATGAAGGTCTCCGACCCGATCATCTTCGGGCATGTGGTGCGGGCGTTCTTCCCCGCGACGTTCGTCCAGTACGGCGACGCGCTGGCCGCGGCCGGACTCAGCCCGAACAACGGCCTGGGCGGCATCCTGGCCGGCCTGGACGCGCTGCCGGACGGCGCCGCCATCAAGGCGTCCTTCGAGCAGGAGCTCGCCGACGGACCGGCGCTGGCGATGGTCGACTCCGACCGCGGCATCACGAACCTGCACGTGCCGTCCGATGTGATCGTGGACGCCTCCATGCCGGCGATGATCCGGATCGGCGGCCACATGTGGGGCCCGGACGGCAAGGAGGCCGACACCCTGGCGGTCATTCCCGACTCGTCGTACGCGGGCGTCTACCAGGCCGTCATCGACGACTGCCGCACCCACGGCGCCTATGACCCGGCGACGATGGGCTCGGTGCCCAACGTCGGGCTGATGGCGCAGGCCGCCGAGGAGTACGGCTCGCACGACAAGACCTTCGAGATCGCCCGGGCCGGTACCGTCCGTGTGGTCAACCGGGCCGGGGACACGCTGCTGGAGCATGCGGTGCAGCCGGGCGACATCTGGCGCGCCTGCCAGGTCAAGGACGTCCCGATCCGCGACTGGGTGAAGCTGGCCGTGAGCCGGGCCCGCGCCACCGGGGACCCGGCGATCTTCTGGCTGGACACCAGCCGCGCCCACGACCGCAACCTGATCGCCAAGGTCGAGACCTACCTGCGCGACCCGGAGATCGTCGGCGACACCGCCGGGCTGGACATCACCATCGCCTCCCCGATCGAGGCGACCAAGGTGTCGTTGGAGCGCATCCGGCAGGGCAAGAACACCATCTCGGTGACCGGCAACGTGCTGCGCGACTACAACACAGACCTGTTCCCGATCCTCGAGGTGGGCACGTCGGCCAAGATGCTGTCGGTGGTTCCGCTGATCAACGGCGGCGGGCTGTTCGAGACCGGTGCCGGCGGCTCGGCGCCCAAGCACGTCCAGCAGTTGGTCAAGGAGAACTACCTGCGCTGGGACAGCCTGGGCGAGTTCCTGGCGCTGGCCGAGAGTTTCGCGAAGTACGCCGAGGTCACCGGCAACTCCTCCGCCAAGGTGTTGAGCGAGACCCTGGACCGGGCGACCGGCACGTTCCTCAACGAGAACAAGTCGCCGGGACGCCGGCTGGGCACCATCGACAACCGCGGCAGCCACTTCTACCTGGCCATGTTCTGGGCCGAGGAGCTGGCCGGGCAGTCCGAGGACGCGGCGCTGGCGGCACGGTTCGCTCCGCTGGCCTCGACGCTGCGCGAGCAGGAGGCGACGATCAACGCCGAACTGCTCGCAGTGCAGGGCTCCCACGCCGACCTCGGCGGCTACTACCGGCCCGACGATGCGTTGACCAGTGCCGTGATGCGGCCGTCGACAACGCTGAATGCCGCCATCGGTACCCTTGCGCGGTGATCGACTCCACTCATTGGCTGCTGACCCTGGCCTGCGACGACCGGCCGGGCATCGTCCATGCCGTCACCGGCGCGATCGCGCAGGCGTACGGCAACATCACCGAACTGCAACAGTTCAGTTCGCCGGAGTCGAGCCGGTTCTTCATGCGGGTGCAGGTGCAGTCGGGGTTCGACCGTTCGGTGTTCGAGCACGCGTTCGTCCCGATCGCGGCGTCCTTGGGCGCCGATTGGGTTCTTGACTACGTCGGACGCCCGCGGCGCACGCTGATCTTGGCGTCCAAGGCGGGGCATTGCCTGAACGATCTGCTGTTCCGGGCTCGCTCGGGCTATCTGCAGATCGAGATTCCGCTGATCCTTTCCAATCATCCCGACCTGCGCGATCTGGCCAACTTCTACGGGGTGCCGTTCGAGGACCATGTGGTGCTGCCGCACACCAAAGCAGCATTCGAGGCGCGGGTGATGGAAGCGGTCGAGCAGCACGACATCGAACTGGTGGTGCTAGCCCGCTACATGCAGATCCTGTCGCCGGAGTTGTGCGAGCGGTTGGCCGGGCGGGCGATCAACATCCACCACTCGTTCCTGCCCGGCTTCAAGGGCGCCAACCCCTACCGCCAGGCGCACAGCCGCGGTGTGAAGCTGATCGGCGCCACCGCACACTTCGTCACCGCCGACCTGGACGAGGGACCGATCATCGAGCAGAACGTCCGCCGGGTGGACCACACGGTGGACGTCCCCGAGCTGATGGCGATCGGTCAGGAGCAGGAGTCCCGCACGCTCACGGACGCGGTGAAGTTGTTCGCCGAGCATCGGATCATGGCCGACGGCCAGCGCACGGTGATCTTCCACTGAAGGATCCTCAGGCAACCTTTCGGTGGTAGAGGTCGGCATGGAACGGGACCCCCGCCGGTCGCACTCGTCGTCGTTTCGGCTCATGCGGCAGATCGGGCGGCCTGCTGAGGTAGGCGTGCCCGGTAGGCGTCCGGACGACGATGCTGCCGTCGGGTTCGGCCGTCACCGACCAGCCGGGCTGCTCCTTGAGGTAGTTGCACTGTTCGCACAACCCTTGTCCGTTGCCGACGCTGGTGATGCCGCCGGCACGCACCGGCGTCACATGGTCGGCGTGCCGGATGGGCGCGCCGCAGAACGGGGTGCGGCAGACGCCGTCGCGGGCGGCGATGAAGTCCTTCATTCCCTGCGGGAAGCGGCGCGCGGTCGATTCCATGCCGACCAGGCGTCCCTCGCCGGGCGGTGCGTAGAGGCGGCGGATCCAGGCCCGATCGGCGCCGGCGGCGAACGCGATCAGGCTGCGGGCGAGGCCCGCGGGGATCGGTCCGTAGCCGTTGAGCCGCGCCGGGGTGTCGCTGTCGCCGAGGAGGGCTTCGTCGGTCATCACGACCTGCACTTCGATGTCGATGCCGCCGGCGGGTTCCTGACCGGTGACCCGCGCGATCAGCGTGTCGGCCATCACCTGGCCTTTGGACCGTACGTCGCCGGCCGCCCGTGCCTCATCGGCCGCCTTGGTCAGCGACGCGAACACAGCCACACCGTCTTTGGCGGGCAGCAGCCCACTGAGGTAGGCCATGCAGTCGGGTGCAGGACGCAGGGTGACCTGCCGGTCCTTCTCGGCCTGCCCGATCCGCGCCACCACACTGTGCGGGTCGAGCCGATACGCCGCCTTCCTCGCCTCGGCGGCGATCTGCCCGGTCGACAGGTCTGCGAGCGTGGGGCCGAGCTCGGCATCGACCGCCGCCCGGTCGTCCTTGGAGAGGACGGCGGTCTCGCGCATCAACACGGTCACGCGCCATTCGGAGAGCTCACCGGCCGCGAACAGTGCGGCGGCGTGCGGCAACTCGGGCAGCACCGCCGCGATACCGACCAGGACGTTCGCCCGATGCGGCGACTCCCGCCGCGCCAGACCGACCTCGCCCGCGACCGAAGAGGCAACCCTGCGCACGCTGCGTCCCGCCGACCGGGCCTCCGCCTCGCGGATCGCCCGCAACTCAGCCATCGCCCGCGCCTGCGCGGCCGACGCCGCGTTCTTCAGCCGCTCCAACTGGCGCAGGACGGCCACGATCTCGACCGGATCGGCACAGTCGAGACCAGCCAGGTCTGCTACCCAGCCAGCCAGACCGGCTGCATCGAGCCTTGTCGCAACGTCCATTCGTCGATTATAATCGAACGTATGTACAAATACAAGAGCCTGGATCGGCTCACCTATCCGTGGGTGTTCCTTGGCCGGGCGGTACGGCGTACTGCGGCCCGGTCATCGTCTCGCCATCGATCTGTTCGCGGAGGATGTCTGCGTGGCCTGCGTGCCGGGCCAGTTCACGGATCATGTGCAGATAGACCCAGCGCAGCGACACGACTCCGATCCGCTCGTGGACGAGTTCGCGGTCGAGGTCGAGTCCGGCCGCGATCTCCCGGCTTCGCGCACAAGCGCGTTCGAAGCGTTCGACAGCCTCGGGCACGGTCAGGTCGTCGTCGTATCGGAAGCTGGCATCGTCGCCGTAGGCATAGCCGTCCCACTCGGGCTCGGCCAGCGCCGCCAGGCGTCGCTGAAACCACGATCGTTCGGCGGCCGCGGCATGCGTCAGCAGACCGAGCGGAGTGGTCAGCGACGGAACCAATCGGCGTCGCGCGTCGGCATCGCTCAGCCCGGCCACACATCGCACCAGGTCGGCGCGACACTCATCGAGCATGGCTTCCAGCAGGACCCGCTCAGCACCCACGGTAGACGTGCGTCCATCACTCCGACTCGGACCGGACGCCGTCCACCGGTGGCAGCGCCGACCAGGGGAACACGATCCAGTCGGCGGTGTCCTTCCAGACGAAGTCGACCTGGTAGACCGAGGTGGGTTTCGTGTACAACACCGCGGTGCGCACTTCGGCGCGATGCTTCAGCAGAATGTCCATCACCAGTTGCAGGGTGCGGCCCGAATCGGCGACATCGTCGGCCACTAGGACCCGGCGTCCGGCAATGCTGTCGATGTCGAGCAGCGGCGCCAGCAGCACCGGGTCGGGCAGCGTCTCGGAGACGTCGGTGTAGAACTCGACGTTCATGGCGTCCGCCAGCTTGACCCCGAGCGCGTACGAGAGCGCTCCCCCGACGATCAGGCCACCGCGTGCCACAGCAACGATCACGTCGGGCCGGAATCCGCTTGCCGCGACCCGTTCGGCGAGTTCGCGGCTGGCGTCCCCGAAGCCTGCCCAGGTGAGAATCTCTTTGCCATCGATATCGGACGCGTCCGCGTGGTAGGCCGTCATGGCAGCAGCCTACGGCCACGGTGCAGCGGCTCCGCCATGACGTGCCGCAATCACGCGACGACGGATAGTCTCGCCGTCGCACCACGTGGACCGGGCCTGGCGGCTGGCCTGATGAACCTGCGACGATCGGAATCGTGCTCAGCATCATGCTCTGCGGCGCAAGCGATACCGCCGATATAGCCCTCTCCTTCGCAGAGGTGACTACGGGGTTTGGAGGCGAACCTTGGCACTACCAGACCGGGCAGATCCTCTATCTCAACACCGCCACAGCAAGCTGGGAAGGGAACTCGCGCAGAACGGTCGCCGCCGCAGACATCTGCGTTTTCGTCATCCTTCGACGCTACGGCGAAGTTACCTGGAACACCGAGTTGCGCGAAGCACTCGATGCGGGGAAGCCTTTTCTCATTCTCTGCCTTGATAGCACTTACAATGAGTATCTCGCACTGACTCGAAACGTCCCAACCCATGCCATCCAGAACGAAGACAACAGACGTCTCGTCGAGACGCTCACTCGGCTGGAGTCCGAACGACAACTCACAGTCGCTACCTTCAATTTCAATACCTTTAAGGACGTCTATCGGCGAGAGACAGCCAAGCTGATTGAAGTCGCGCTCGAACTACTCACCGAGCGGTTTCGCAGGCAAGCACTCGTCGGCCTCCTGGGTGACCCCGCCAACCTCACGTTGGGGGAGCTCGAGGCAGCCGAAGCCTTGGCTGTTGACGAGTTCGAGGTCAAGACCGCTCGCAAGCAGGCGATCTCTGCTCTGATCGCCCGACAGGCTGCTTCCCCCGAGACCGTACTCGCGCTCTTGTCGAGCCGCGAGCAAGGCGTGCAGCGGTTCGCATTTTCACGGATAGCCGACTTGTACACCGAGAGGCCCGCAGATCCCGGCTTTATTGACGATTGCATTGCGTTGGCGAATGATTCAGACGACACAGGGGTGGCGCGCCGTCTCATTCCAGAGATCTTTAAGATCGACGTGGAACAGGCAGTCCGGCGCCTCGAGAGCCTCGATCTCTGCGAAATAGGCTCACGACGCCGGCTCGCAGAGGCGCTCGAGGTACATGAGGAATCGATCCGCGCTGAGGGACTGATACAACAGGCGATCACCCTTCTCTATAAGTGCGTCGTCAAATCGGAAGACTCAGGATGGCTGGCCCGCTGCCGCTCCTATATCCTCCGCCTGGAAGCCGTCGAAACCTCTACTGAAAACGACGAACCTGAATAGTCACGCCTCAGCGCATGACCGCGAAGCCGTCGTCCGGGTCGGGCGCCGGCAGGTCGATGCCGCGCAGCGTCCAGCCCGAATCGGGGTCGCCGTCGGCGACGATCACCGTGGTGTTCGGCAGCCCGCCCGATCCGAACGCCAGATGCACGACCGGCATCACGAAGCCGGCCCAGGTGCGAATGGCCGCGCCGTGGCTGACCACCAGAACAGTGTCATGACCGTCCTCGGCGATGTTCCGAATACCGGCGCCGAAGCGTTCCAGGAACTCTGCGCCGTCCTCACCGCCGGGTATCCGGACGCCGTGGTCGCCCTCGCCCCACAAACGCAGCGCCCTCACGTACCGCTGCAGTTCGGCCGACATCTCGTCGTCGCCGGCACCGATCTCACGCAGTTCGGGCAGTTCCCGATGCGGCACCCCGAACGAACGGACGGTGGGCGCTGCGGTCTGCACCGCCCGGATCAGGTCGGAGGTGTAGACGGCGCCGAGGCGTTGCCCCGCGACCCGCCGGGCAAGGGCGGCCGCCTGCGCATGTCCGATGGCGTCCAGTTCCGGTCCGGGCGGCGCGGTGTCGAGCAGCGCGGCCACATTCGAAGCCGTCCGGCCATGTCGAGCCAATAACAGACGCACCCGCCGAGACTAGCGGGCGCCGTTGCGCCGGGGTGTGACTCTTGATTGTGTCGTGTGGGTGTTTGGCGTTGTGATCTCTCTAGTCTGGGATACATAGTGGTCCAGATTTCGAGGAGGGATGATGGTGGTCGTGTTTGAGCAGTGGAGTGCTGCCGAGTTGGAGGCGGAGCGGCGCCGGCTGGCCGAGAGCCTGGCCGGTTTGTCGGACTTCACGCCGGCGTCGTTGCATGAGGAGTGGCGTCGGTGTGGGAAGCCGACCTGTCGGTGCGCCAGGCCGGGTGATCCGGGGCATGGGCCGCGGCACAGGCTGGTGCGCCGGCAGGCGGGTCGGGTCGTGACCCGACAGGTGCCGGCGGGTCTGGTGGCCGAGTACAGGGAGCGGACTGGCCGGTGGGCCGATTTCCAGCAGGCGTGTGGCCGGCTGGCCGAGGTCAACGCCGAGCTTGACCGGCGCCGATTACTCGCCGGCGTCCCTGATCGGCGGCCTGTGACGGACGCCGAAAAAGGGGGCTCCAAACCGGGGTCGACACCCGCGGGCTGATGGCGGCGATCCGCGAGGCGGTCACTGCTGATGTCGAGCGTTACGTGAGCCAGGCGGCCGGAGCGTGGGGCCTGCCGGGCCAGGCGCTCGCGCTGGTCGAGGCCGCCGCACGGGACACCGCGAACCGGATCGGGCTGGCCATGATCCAGCTCACCCTGCAAGCCGGCGGTGAACCAGCCGGCATCGGGCGGCCCGGGTGTGCTCAGGGGCACCTGGCTCGGCAGGTCGGGACCCGGCCGCGGACCATCCGGACCGCGCTTGGCCCGGCCAGCTATGCCCGCACCTGGTGGCATTGCGGCACCTGTCACACCGGGTGGGCACCCGCCGACCAGTGGTGGGGCCTGGACCGGGTCGGTCATACCACCGGCTACGACAAGATCCTTACCCTGGCCGGTGTCGACCATCCCTACCGGGCCTCAGCAGCCCTGATCGGCGAACTATGCGGCATCGATCTCGCCTCGCCGGCCAGCATCGCCCGCACCACCCGGCGGGTCGGGGCCGCCGCCCAGGCTCGGTGCGAGGCCGAGACCGCCGCGATCAACAACGGCACCCTCAGTTATGCGTGGGCCGAGCCGGCACCCGAGGTGGGCTACATCCTGATCGACGGCACCGGCGCCCCCATGGTCCCCGCCGAAACGGCAGGCCGACCCGGCAAGGGTCCCGATGGCAGGTCACGGACCCGCGAGGTCAAGATCGGCTGCTTGTTCACCCAAGCCACCGCCACCCCCGACGGCAAGCCCGTCCGCGATGAACAGTCCGCGTCCTACCTCGCCACCTTCGAGGCCGCCGACGGGTTCGCCGACCAACTCCGCGACGAACACCGCCGGCGCGGGTTCAGCCGGATCCGGCAACCCATCGTGATCGGGGACGGCGCGAAATGGATCTGGAAGATCGCTGAGCGACTGTTCCCCGAAGCCACCCACATCGTCGACTACTGGCACGCGTGCGAACACATCCACGACCTGGTCAAGATCGTCGACCACCTCCTGCCCGACCCCACCACGTTCACCCACCAACTGATCGACCAACTCGACCACGGCAACATCAACCAGATCGTGACCACGATCACCGACCTGAACCTCAACAACTACCAAGGCACCCTCGCCGAGCGCACCAGCAAGGCACTCGACTACTTCACCGGCAACGCCCACCGCATGCAATACCACCACTACCGCACCAACGGCTGGTTCATCGGCTCCGGACCCGTCGAAGCCGCCTGCAAGACCCTCGTCACGCAACGCGCCAAACAAGCCGGCATGCGCTGGACCATCACCGGCCTCGACCCCATCCTCACCCTCCGAGCACTCACCCGCTCCCACCGCGACCACACCATCTGGGGAAGCGGCACAACCCCGACAGCCCCCACACGGGCAGCCTGAACCACAAACCTGACTCACACCCGTTGCGCCGCGGAGGGCCGGACGCTGTCGGCGGGCGCTGATAGCGTGAATTCCGTCACCACTCGTCGTTGAGGAGAAACCACCGTGAGCACACCCGTCAAGGTTGCCGTGACCGGCGCAGCCGGCCAGATCTGCTACAGCCTGCTGTTCCGCATCGCCAGCGGCGCCCTGCTCGGCCCCGATCAGCCTGTCGAGTTGCGGCTGCTGGAGATCACCCCGGCGCTCAAGGCGCTCGAGGGCGTCGTGATGGAACTCGACGACTGCGCCTTCCCGACCCTGGCCAAGGTCGAGATCGGCGACGACCCGACCACGGTGTTCGACGGCGTGAATCTGGCCATGCTGGTCGGCGCCCGTCCGCGCACCGCTGGCATGGAGCGCGGCGATCTGCTGAGCGCCAACGGCGCCATCTTCACCGCGCAGGGCAAGGCCCTCAACGAGGTCGCCGCCGCCGACATCAAGGTGCTGGTGACCGGCAACCCGGCCAACACCAATGCCCTGATCGCGATGAAGAACGCCCCCGACATTCCGATCGAGCGGTTCAACGCGCTGACCCGGCTCGACCACAACCGGGCGGTCAGCCAACTCGCCGCCAAGGCCGGCGTGCCGGTCACCAGCGTCACCAAGATGACCATCTGGGGCAATCATTCGGCCACCCAGTACCCCGACGTCTTCCACGCCGAGGTGGACGGCAAGAACGCCGCCGAGCTGGTCGACGACCAGGCCTGGGTCGAGAACGACTTCATCCCCACCGTCGCCAAGCGCGGCGCGGCGATCATCGCGGCCCGCGGCTCGTCCTCGGCTGCCTCGGCGGCGAACGCCACCATCGAGCACATGCGCGACCTGCTCAACGGGACGCCGGCCGGTGACTGGGTGTCGATGGCGGTGCCGTCCGACGGTTCGTACGGCGTGCCCGAAGGCATCATCTCGTCGTTCCCCTGCACCACCGCGAACGGCAGCTACAGCATCGTCCAGGGCCTGGAGATCGACGACTTCAGCCGCGGCAAGATCGACGCCTCGGTCGCCGAACTGCAGGACGAGGCCAAGGCGGTCGCCGAACTCGGCCTGATCTGACCGACCGACCCCGATGCCGGTCGTCAGCTGGGTCGCCGCTGTCGTCTGCTGCCTCAGCTACGGCGTCAGCTTGGTGTTGCAGTCGGTCGGGGGGCGAAGCGTGCCGTCGCGGTGACCTGTCCGCGCGGGGGGTCTCGATGAACTCGGCCGTCGGATCTGTCAGTGGAACGGGTTGACTACGACGACTCCGTCGTAGTTCTGGCCGTCCCCCAGGTCTTCGGACAGCACCTCAGTGCACCCGAGCGCCCGCGCCGCTTCGATGATCGCACTGTCCCAGTACGACAGTCCGAATCGGTCCCGGGTCTGCATGGCAGCCCGGACGACCGGGAGCGTCAACTCCTGAATCCGGAATCGGGTGAAAGACTCCACCAGACCTGACGCCTGGGAGTGACCCAGTCGATCAGGCCGCGTCTCGCGGGTGGCCTGGACGTAGAACTCCTGCAGCACCTGTACGGACAGCGCGATGTCCTCGCTGTCCAGGATTTGACGGGCGATCGCAGCTTTCTGCTCCTCCGCCGGATCGCGGGAGATCGCGTACAGCAGGACATTCGCGTCAACGAACCGCACGGCCGTGCAACTCGTCGCGCTGGAATCTGTCGGCAGCCCGGAACTCACCGATCCCGTCGGTGATGCTGTGCTGCAGGGCCGCCAGCCGCTGGAATTCGGCGGCCTCGTCGGCCAGCGTCCGCAGATAGTCGGCGACCAGCGCGCTCACCGAGGTTCCCCGCTCCGCTGCCCGGATCCGAGCGCTGCGATACACCGAATCGGGCACCGATACCGTGACGTTCTTCACAGTTTCACAGTAACACTGACTCACAAGCGGCAGCGAGGGTCTTTACCCCAAGCAAGGTTCCAATAATCGAAAACCGACGACTCAGCGCATCGGGGGCACGGCCCAGGCGAGCACGGTGATCCCGATGCCGACCGCAAGCAGCACCAGGGTGTCGAGCACCCGGTTCCGGACGGCGAGCAGGCCGACCCGCCGCTTGGGCAGCAGCCGGAACAGCCCGCCCATCACGATCGACAGTCCGATCAGCGTGCTGCCGGTCCGCCAGTGACCGAAGGCGACCACTACCAGCCCAGCGAACACCCCGAGCAGCACGCTGGCCAGCGGCCACTGGCCGAGCACCTGCTGCACCGGACTCTTCGGCGGGCGCTCGGAGGTGCTCATGGTCCCGATCGTGCCACGCGGGGCGGGCACCTCAGTGGAAGAAGTGCCGAGTGCCGGTCAGGTACAACGTGACGCCGGCCGCCTGCGCGGCGGCGATGGTCTCGGCGTCGCGCACCGAGCCGCCCGGCTGGACGATGGCGCGCACTCCGGCCGCGATCAGGATCTCGGGGCCGTCGCCGAACGGGAAGAAGGCGTCCGAGGCGGCCACCGAACCGGACGCCCGCTCGCCGGCCCGCTGCACCGCGAGTCGGCAGGAGTCCACCCGGTTCACCTGCCCCATCCCGACCCCGACCGACGCCCCGCCGGAAGCCAGCAGGATGGCGTTGCTCTTCACCGCCCGACAGGCCCTCCAGGCGAACGCCAGATCGGCCAGGGTGGCCTCGTCGGCGGCCTCGCCGGCGGCCAGCGTCCAGCTCGCCGGGTCGTCGCCGGGCGCGTCGATCCGGTCCGGCCGCTGCAGCAGCGCACCACCGGAGATCGGCTGCAACTGCACGCCGCGATGGGCATAGGGAACCGCGCGCAGGATCCGCAGGTTCTTCTTGCCGGTCAGCACCTCCAAGGCACCGGGCTCGTAGTCGGGCGCGATCAGCACCTCGGTGAACACCTTGGCTACCTGCTCGGCCATCGCCACGCTGACCGGGCGATTGCTGGCGATCACCCCACCGAAGGCGCTCACCGGGTCGCAGGCGTGCGCCTTGCGGTGCGCCTCGGCCACATCGGCACCGACCGCGATGCCGCACGGGTTGGCGTGCTTGACGATCGCCACCGCCGGCTCGGCGAAGTCGTATGCGGACCGGTAGGCGGCGTCGCCGTCGGTGTAGTTGTTGTAGCTCATCTCCTTGCCGTGCAGCTGTTCGGCCTGGGTGATGCCGTCCGGTCCGAAGCCCTGGGCGTACAGCGCGGCGCTTTGGTGCGCGTTCTCGCCGTAGCGCAGGGTGCCGACCTTGTCCCAGGTGCCGCCGATCCAGGCCGGGAAGCCGTCGCCGCCGGACGAGTCGGTGAGCACGCTGCCCATCCAGGACGCCACGGCGACGTCGTAGGTGGCGGTGTGCACGAAGGCGGCGGCCGCCAGCGCCTGCCGCTGCTCCAGGGTGAAGCCGCCCTCGGCCAGCGCCGCGGTCAGCGCCGGGTACTGTGCCGGCGAGGTGACGATGGCCACCGACGGATGGTTCTTGGCGGCGGCCCGCACCATCGACGGCCCGCCGATGTCGATCTGCTCGATGCACTCGTCCACGCCCGCGCCGGAGGCGACGGTCTGGGTGAACGGGTACAGATTGCTCACCACCAGGTCGAAGGCGGCCACCCCGAGTTCGGCGAGCTGCTCGCGATGAGACGCCAGCCGGCGGTCGGCCAGGATGCCGGCGTGGATGTGCGGGTGCAGGGTCTTGACCCGGCCGTCCATGCATTCGGGGAAGCCGGTGACCTGCTCCACGGGCGTGACCGGCAGGCCGGCGGCGTCCAGCGTCTTCGCGGTCGATCCGGTCGAGACGATCTCGACGCCCGCATCGACCAAAGCCCGGCCGAGTTCGACCAGCCCCGACTTGTCGTACACCGACAACAGAGCACGTCGGATGGGCAGCCGGTCGGTCATCATGAGTCCTCCTTGGAGGCAAGTTCGTTGACGGTGTGGACGAGCAGGATGCGCTCGGCCACCTTGATGCGTTCGTGCAGCGAGTCGACGGTGTCGTCGGGCAGCACCCGGACCGGCTCCTGGGCCAGGATGCGGCCGGTGTCGACGCCGGCGTCCACTTCGAAGACGGTGGTGCCGGTGATCTTCACGCCGTGTTCGAGGGCGTCGCGCGGGCCGTGCATGCCGGGAAAGCTGGGCAGCAGCGCCGGATGGGTGTTGATCGTGCGACCACCGAAGCGGGCCAGGAAGGCCGGCCCGACCAGCTTCATGAAGCCGGCCAGCACCACCAGGTCGATGTCGTGGGCGGCGAGCAGTTCGGTGAGTGCGGCGTCCCAGTCGGCCCGGTCCGAACCCCTGACGAAGGGGTGGACGAAGCTCGGCACACCGGCCTCGGCGGCACGCCGCAGACCTTCGGCGTCCGCCCGGTCGGAGCCGACCACCACCACCTCGGCGTCCAGTTCGCCGGCGGCCTCGGCGTCCAGCAGAGCCTGCAGGAGACTGCCGGTGCCAGAGATCAGCACGGCGATGCGGAAGGCCATGGGCGGCAGCCTAGTGGCTGGCGCCGACGTCGATCTGCTCGGTGGGCAGGTCGAGAGGCTCGGTGACCTCGCCGGCCGGATCGGACGTCGCCGGCCGCCGGCCGCCGGTCAGCCAGCGGATCAGCGCGGACGCCGCACCGCCGAGCAGCATCGGCACCGGCGCCAGCAGGAACAGGCTGAGCGGGATCGGACCGAGCCCGACCAACCGTTCGGCGCCGAGATCGCCACGGGAGAGCATCGCGACGGCGACCACCACGACCGCGACGCCGAGGCCGGCACCGGCGGCGCGGACCAGCCAGACGGTCAGGCTGCGGCGTGCCGCGGGGCCGGACGCCACCCAGCCGGCCACGGCTCCCACCACGACCCCGCTGGCCAGCCAGGCATAGCTCCACAGACCGCCGGCGCCGGCCTCGGGCACCGCGCCGAAGACCGGGATCGCCGGCAGCATGCCGGCGGTGGTCAGCATCGGCGAGACCAACGATCCGGTACCGACGCTGAAGCCGGCACCGAGCGCCCAGCTGCCGGTCCAGGCCAGCAGATTCGGCAGGTAGAGCAGTTGCAGCACGACCAGCAGCCACGAGCCGACGGCGTCCGGGGCGAGTGACTCGTCGATCGCCGAGATCCGTTGGCCGCCCAACAGCAGTCCGATGACCAGCACGACCGCGGCGATCGCGGTCATCGTGGCCAGGCCGGCCAGCACCGCGCGACCGAGACCGCGCAGTGCGGCATGGCTGGCACCCAGCGCTGCCAGCCGTCCGGAAAGGGCCCAGGCCGCACCAAGACCGCCGATCACGGCGCCCCCGAGCAATGCCCAGCTGACCCGCGGGCCGGCCCCCGAGGCGAGCGCGATCAACGCAGCGACCACCGCGTACCCGATGGTGGCCAGCGCCCAGGCCTTCAGGACGTCGCGACCGGCCAGGCTCTCACCGGCGGTCGCCCGCAGGGCGAGGCCGGTGACGGTGCGGGCCAGCAGCACGAACAGCGCGCTCAGTCCTAACGGGGTCAGGGTCACCAGGGTGCCGCCGATCGCGGCGCCGGCGCCGTGCCCAGCGAGCCAGAACTGGCCGGCGAAACCCAGCGCGACCGGCACCGGCATCGCCATCGCGGTGAACCAGCCGACCATCACCAGACCGGCCACCAGCAGCCATCCGGCCAACGCGGACGCCGCGCCGCCCAGCAGCGCGACCGGCAGCAGCGGGAATTCCGGCGCTCCGGACGCGGGGCGCCGGTCGGCGGAGAGTTCCGCCACTGTCAGACGGACGCGGGAGCGGCGGCGTTCGGATCGAATGGGCATGATCTTCCCATGGTCGCCGAGCCGCGATGCCCGCATGCGGCGGACACGCCCGACCGCACTAAACTCGGCCGGGTTCATACCCCCAGCCGACCGTGAGGACGAGATGAACGAGACCGATCCGGTAAGCCCGCGGCGCGCCGACGACGATCCTCAGGCCCACACCGGGGACGCCGCCGCACCCCGGCGGCCGGCGGCCAGCCCCGCCTCACCGACGTCGCCCGTCGAGATCGCCGGCCCCGCCGACGCCGAGCCCAAGGGAGCCGCGGAGGCGCCTCGCCCTCGCCGGCGCACCACCGCGTGGCTGGTCGGCGGGGTGGCGGCATTGGTCGTCATCGGGCTGATCGTCTGGTCCGTGCTCCAGCAGCCGGCCGCCCCGACGGCTGCGCCGTCGGTCAGCGACTCCGGGACGCCGAGCCCGAGCGCCTCGGTCAGCCAGCCCCCGGCGTTGACCGACGCCCAGCTGATCGCCACCACCGAACTGGCGAAGGTCCGCACCAAGACCAGCTGGACGGTGCAGGCGCCGGCCGCGACCGGCGTCCCGACCCAGCCGGCCTGCGTCGAACTGTCCGCCACCGGCGGCGCCTCGCCGGACGCCGAATTGAACCGGCTGTTCACTGCCGCCAAGGGCGACGGCACGATCCTCCAGGTGGTCCAGGCCTGGCCGGACGCCACATCGGCCACCACCGCCTTCAATGCGCTGCTGACTCAGGCCGGATCGTGCACCGACGGTCTGCTCCGCTCGGCCGACCGGGTCACCGGACTGGCCGACGCGGCCACCGTGCTGACCGTGCAAACCGGGGACGGCGCGACCCACACCCTGTTGTTCGTCCGTAGCGGACGTTTCGTCTCCCTCGTGGACGGCGGCGTCCCGGCCGGTGCCGACGCGCTTGCCGTGAACGCCGTCGTCACCGCGTCCCGTGCCTCGCAGGGACGGCAGTGCGGTCCGGCGTCCGGAACCTGCCCGACGAATCCGAACACGGTCGGCACCGCTCCCCCGCCCACCGAGACGATCGGCTGGCTGGCCTGGGTCGACCTGCCGCGGGTGACGTCCGGTGCCGGCACCTGGACGGCCACCGAGCCGCTGGCGCCGAAGCTGATCGGCAGCCAGTGCGAGAACGTCAATCTCAACAAGCTGTCCGGCGCGACCGAGTCGTTGCACCGCACCTACCTGCTCACCAACGACCCGAAGGCCCCGGAGGGATTCGGCATCGACGAGGCGGTCTACAGCTACGCGAAGGCGTCCGGCGCGAGCGACATGGCGAAACAGCTCGCGAAGAACTTCGACGGCTGCGGCGAGCGCACCCGCACCGCCACCGTCAAGGACGCCTCGGTCACCGCCCCGGCCACGAACGGTAAAGACCTGAAGGCCACCAGCTATCTGGTCACTCAGAGGGTCAGCGAAGCCCGGACGGTGACGTTCCGCGTCGGCATCGCCGCCATCGGCGACAAGCTGGTGTACCTGCTGGCCAACCCGTCGGACAAATTCGATTTCAGCGACGACGCCTGGAAGGCCATCGTCGGACGGGCCACCCAGCGGGTGACCCAGTCCTGACGAGGGGCCCGGGCCCGACCAGGGGCCGGCCCGACCAGGGGCCCGGGCTCAGTCCCGGCCCTCCATGATCTCGCGGACCAGGGACGCGGCCTCGCTCGGCGTCCGGCCGACCTTGACGCCGGCCGCTTCGAGCGCCGCCTTCTTGGCCTGCGCGGTGCCCTTGGAGCCCGACACGATCGCACCGGCGTGGCCCATGGTCTTGCCTTCCGGTGCGGTGAACCCGGCCACGTAGCCGACCACCGGCTTGGTGATGTGCTCGGCGATGTAGGCGGCGGCCCGCTCTTCGGCGTCCCCGCCGATCTCGCCGATCATCACGATGCAGTCGGTCTCCGGGTCAGCCTCGAAGGCGGCCAGCGCGTCGATGTGCGTGGTGCCGATGATCGGGTCGCCACCGATGCCGATGGCGCTGGAGAAACCGATGTCGCCCAATTCGAACATCATCTGGTAGGTGAGCGTGCCCGACTTGCTGACCAGGCCGATCCGGCCGGGCTGAGCGATGCCAGCCGGAATGATGCCGACGTTCGACTTCCCGGGGCTGATCAGGCCGGGACAGTTCGGACCGACCAGCCGGGTCACCCCGCTGTTGGCCGCATAGGTGTAGAACTCGGCGGTGTCCTTGACCGGGACCCCTTCGGTGATCACCACGACCAGCTCGATGCCGGCGTCCACCGCCTCGAAGACCGCCTTCTTGGTGTAGGCGGCCGGCACGAAGATCACCGACACGTTCGCGCCGGTGGCGGCCTTGGCGTCCGCCACCGTGTTGAACACGGGCACCGGGTCTTCCTCGAAAGTGACCGTCTGCCCCCCCTTGCCGGGGGTGACGCCACCGACCACGCGGGTGCCCGAGCTGATCATCCGCTGAGTGTGCTTGCGGCCCTCGGAGCCGGTCATGCCCTGCACGAGCACCTTGGAGTTCTGGTCCAGCCAGATCGTCATCGACGGTTGTCCTTTCAGTTCTTGCTGGCCAGTTCGGCGGCCTTGCGGGCGGCGGAGTCCATAGTGAGTTCCATCGTCACCAGCGGGTGGGCCGCCTCGGTCAGAATGTGCCGGCCGATCTCGACCGCGTTGCCGTCCAGCCGGACGACGATCGGCTTGGTGGCCTTCTCGCCCAGGATCTCCAGTGCGGCGATGATGCCCTTGGCGACCTCGGAGCAGGCGGTGATGCCGCCGAACACGTTGACGAAGACCACCTTCACCTGCGGGTCGGAGAGGATGATGTCCAGTCCGTCGGCCATCACCTGCGCGGACGCGCCGCCGCCGATGTCGAGGAAGTTCGCCGGCGTCGGGCTGCCGGGGAATTCAGTGCCGGCGCCCGCAACCACGTCCAGGGTGCTCATCACCAGGCCGGCCCCGTTGCCGATGATCCCGACGCTGCCGTCCAGCTTCACGTAGTTCAGGCCCCGCTCACGCGCCCGGATCTCCAGCGGGTCGTCGCGCGACTCGTCGGCCAACGCGGCCCAGTCGGAGTGCCGGAAGGCGGCGTTGGCATCCAGCGACACCTTGCCGTCGAGCGCCACGATGCGTCCGTCGCCGGTCTTCACCAGCGGGTTGACCTCGACCAGGGTGGCGTCGTTGTCGCGGTACACCTCGCCGAGCAGCACCAGGACGCGGGCCACCTCGGCCCGATCGGCCTCGGCGAAGCCGGCGGCGGCGACGATCTCGGCGGCCCTGGCCGCGTGCAGCCCGGCGATCGGATCGACCTCAACGCGAGCGAGCTTCTCGGGATGCTCCTCGGCGAGGGTCTCGATGTCCATGCCGCCCTCGACCGAGCACATCGCCAGATAGCTCCGGTTCGCGCGGTCGAGCAGCATGCTGAAGTAATACTCGTCGGCGATGTCGGCGCCTTCGGCGACCATCACCTGCTCGACGATGTGGCCCTTGATGTCGAGGCCGAGAATCTCGGACGCCCGCTCGCGCGCCTCCTGCGGGCCACGGGCCAGCTTCACGCCGCCGGCCTTGCCGCGTCCACCGGTCTTGACCTGGGCCTTCACCACCACGACGGACGTGCCGAGGGTCTGCGCCGCCTGCTCCGCCTCTTCGGGGGTCCGGGCCACGATCCCCCGCAGAACCGGTACCCCCTGGGCCTCGAAGAGATCCCGCGCCTGGTACTCGAATAGATCCACCGACAACTCCGTCCGCAATTTTTTTCCTGGGTTCTGCCCCGCGGGGGCCAGGATCACGATAGTGCGGAGCGCGGCGCCCCGCACGTCACCCCCACGGGCGGCGGAATCGCGGGCGTGTCGGACTGCGGTCAAGCCGCCTCTCCCACCACGATTCTGAGATCTCGTTAAGAAATGCTAGCGTGACTCGGGTGTCCGTTTGCTAGGACGCCCCCAACCTGTTGCAGCAAGGAGATACCCGCGTGCGCCCTGCCCCCCAGGCGACCAGCCGGATTCGCTCTCGTATGCTCCACGGCACCGTGGCCACGGTGGCGATGGGCATCCTCGCCGCAGGCCTCTCCCACACCGCGACGCCGTCCGTCGCCGCGCCGGTGCCGCAGCCGACCATCGGCGGCTTCGATGCGTCCGAGATGAACGCTCGCGACATTCAGCTCAGCCGGGACGCCGGCACCCGCGTGCTGCCCGCGCAGGTGCTTGCCCAGGCGCGCAGCGTCGCACTCACCCAGACCGCCAAGGAAGTAGCCGACGAGCGCGCGGCGGAAGCCCTGGCGTCCCGGACGAGCGCACTCGACGATGCCGCGACGAAGATCAGCGAGCAGTCCAAGCTGCTCACCGATCAGTCCAGCTTCTTGGTGCCGACCGCGGGCGAGTTCGGCTCCGGGTTCGGCATGCGGCTGCACCCGATCCTGCACTACTACCGCATGCACAACGGCCAGGACATCGGCGGCACCTGCGGGCAGCCGATCTGGGCCGCCCAGGACGGCAAGGTCACCAAGGTCGTCCCGGAGGGCTACAACGGCGGCTCGGGCCACAACGTCCGGATCGACGGCGGCAAGGTCGGCGGCGTCCATCTCGAGACGGCCTACCTGCACATGGACAAGATCACTGTGAAGGTCGGCCAGAAGGTGCACAAGGGCGAACTGCTGGGCACCGTGGGCAATACCGGCATCTCGACCGCCTGCCATCTGCATTTCTCGGTCTACGAGGACGGCAAGGGCGTCGACCCGCTGCCCTACCTGAAGATGGCCCCCAAGAAGAAGTAGCCCGCTCTCGCTGGTCGAGCTTGTCGAGACCCGTGGATTTCGACAAGCTCAATCAACGACACACTGAATCGACAACTCAGTCAGCGGCGCTACAGCTTCTCCATTGGAGCATGTCTGAGGCTGAGCCGTTTCACTCCGTGGCTGCCGAAGTCGATGTCCGCCTTCATCGCGTCGCCCATTCCGCTGGTGGCGATAACGGTTCCCATTCCAAAATGGGTGTGCAGCACCCGATCGCCCGCCTGCACGCTCGGAATCGTCTTCGGCGAGGGCGGTTTGGAGCCATAGCCGACGGTATTGCGCCAGGCTTGTTCGGTGCGCGCCTTGGCTCGGGACGCGAAACCGACCTGCGCGGTGCCGAGGCGTCGCCAGTCGAACAGGTGCTGCGGAATCTCCTCGGTGAACCGGCTCGGCGGGTTGTACTGCGGCATCCCCCAGATGGTCCGCACCACCGCCCGGGTCAGATATAGCCGCTGCCGAGCGCGGGTGATCCCGACATAGGCCAGCCGGCGTTCCTCTTGCAGTTCGTCGGCGTTCTCCAATGTGCGCTGATGCGGGAAGATGCCGTCCTCGAAACCGGTCAGGAAGACCACCGGGAACTCCAGGCCCTTCGCCGTGTGCAGCGTCATCAAGGTGACCACCCCGGTGCCCTCGCCGTCGGCGTCCGGGATCTGATCGGAGTCGGCGACCAGCGCGATCCGCTCCAGGAAGGCGGGCAGCGAATCGTCCGGTTCGGGCGCGGCCGCGGCCAGTTCGCCACCGTCGGGCGGCAGGTCTACGGTATGCGCGGCCGAGACGAACTCCTGCGCCACCGACACCAGCTCGATCAGGTTCTCCAGCCGGGTGGCGTCCTGCGGATCGTCGGAGTTCTTCAGCTCGTCGATGTAGCCGGACTTCTCCAGGATCGAGGTGAGAATGGTGTCGGCCGCGTCGCCGGCGTCCATCATCGCCCGGTGCTCGCCGAGCATCGTCGCGAACGCCTGGATCTGGGTCAACGAGCGGGTCGCCAGCCCCGGCGCCTCGGACGCCCGCGCCAGCGCCGCCCCGAACGGGATCCGCTCGGCCGCCGCCAGCACCTCGAGCGCCGCCTCGGCCCGCTCGCCGATGCCGCGCCGCGGCGTGTTCAGGATGCGCCGCACCGAGACATCGTCGGCCGGGTTGGCGATGGCCCGCAGGTAGGCGATCGCGTCGCGGATCTCGCGCCGCTCGTAGAACCGGACGCCACCCACCACCCGGTACGGCATGCCGACCCGGATGAACACCTCTTCGAAGGCACGGGACTGGGCGTTGGTGCGGTAGAACACCGCCACGTCGCCCGGTTTCGCGTCGCCGGCGTCGGTGAGTCGGTCGATCTCGTCCGCGACGTACTGGGCCTCGTCGTGCTCGGTATCGGCCACCCAGCCGACGATCCGCGCGCCGTCGCCGGCGTCCGACCAGAGCCGCTTCTCCGGACGCCCCGGGTTGCGGGTGATCACCGCGTTCGCGGCGTTCAGGATGGTCTGGGTGGAGCGGTAGTTCTGCTCCAACACGATCGTGGTGGCGCCGGGGAAGTCGGCCTCGAAGGCCAGAATGTTGCGGATGGTGGCACCCCGGAAGGCGTAGATCGACTGGTCGGAGTCGCCCACCACCATCAGTTCGGGCGGCTCGACAGCCGCCGTGCCCTCCGGCACCGGCAACTCGGCACACAGCTCGCGGACCAGCGCGTACTGGGCGTGGTTGGTGTCCTGGTATTCGTCGACCAGCACATGCCGGAAGCGCCGCCGGTACTGCTCGCGCAGATCGGGGAACGCCTGCAGCAGATGCACCGTGGTCATGATCAGATCGTCGAAGTCGAGCGCGTTTGCCGTTGTCAGGCGCCGTTGGTAGTCCCGGTAGGCGTCGGCACAGACCTTCTCGTTGGCGGTCTCGGCCTTGGCTGCGGCGCTCTCGTGATCGACCAGTTCGTTCTTGCGGTTCGACACCCAGTTCAGCACCGTCCGCACCGGGTAGCGCTTGGGATCGACCTCGGCGTCCTTGAGCACCAGGGTCATCAGCCGCTTGGCGTCGGTGTCGTCGTAGATCGAGAAGGTGCGGCTGATTCCGAAGCGGTGGATGTCGGCGCGCAGAATGCGCACGCAGGCGGAGTGGAAGGTGGAGACCCACATCAGCTTGGCCCGGTTGCCGACCATGTCGACCACCCGGTGCCGCATCTCGGCGGCCGCCTTGTTGGTGAAGGTGATCGCCAGGATCGAACCGGGATGGACGTTGCGGAACGAGACCAGGTGGGCGATCCGGCGGGTCAGCACCCGGGTCTTGCCCGAACCCGCGCCGGCCACCACCAGCACCGAGGAGCCGGCATGCAGCACGGCTTCCCGCTGCGGCGGGTTGAGGTCGGCCAGCAGGTCGGCCTCGGTGGTCCGGCGGCGCCGGGGACGCTCCTCCGCGGTCGGCTCGGACGCCGCGGGAGCCGGCGGGTTGGGCTCGGCGGAGAAGTTGAACAGGTCCGGAAACAGGGTGTCGGTCATCGCGTCCCCAACCCTAAGCCGTGCCACCCACAGATTCGGCAGCGTCTGGTTCGCGCCGCCGGACAGGCCGGAAAGCTACGGCACCAGGACGATGCGGCCGTGGATCTTGCCGGCATGCAGGTCTTCGAACGCCCGGCTGGCGTCGTCCAGCGGATAGTGGACCACGTCGACGTGGATCTTTCCCACCTGAGCCAGGGCGAGCGCCTCACGCTGGTCGGACCGGTTGCCGCCGTAGGGACGCTCGATGTTCACGCCCCAGGGCAGTTCGACGATGCCCGCGGTGTAGGCGAAACTGCCACCGCCCAACCCGACGAAGCGGATCGCGCCTCCCTGCGCGATGACGGACACCGCGAGGTTGACCGACGGCTGGACGCCGACGAAGTCGATGACAACGTCGGCACCACGGCCTTCGGTCTCCTCCAGAATCCGGGCCGCCGCCTCCTTGTTGCTCAGAATGCCGAGGGCACCATGCGATTCGGCGTACTTCAGCTTCTCCGGGTCGGTGTCGACGGCGATGATCCGGGCGGCCGAAGTGGCGGCCACGATTTGCAGGCCCATGTGCCCGAGTCCGCCGATTCCGATCAGCACCACCGTGGCGTCGCCGGTGAGCCGATCGCGCACGGTGTTGATGGCGTGCATCGGGGTGAGCGCCGCGTCGGCCAGCGGCGCGGCATCGGCAGGGTCGAGATCGCCCAACGGGTCAAGATGGTAGGACTTCACCGCGATGTACTCGGCCATGCATCCCGGCGTGCCGATTCCGGGCGCGGCCGGGGCGAGCGCGCCGCGGGGACTCGCCACATGGCACTGACTGTCGCGCCCGGCCAGGCATTCGCGGCATTCCCCGCAGCTCAGCACGAGTGAGACCAGCACCGGGTCACCGACCTTCCACTTGGTCACGTTCGTGCCGACCTCGTGTACATACCCTGCGCCCTCATGGCCCAGGGTGCTGCCGACCAACGGACTGTCGTCGCCCATTTCGATGAGGTGGAGATCGGAATGGCACAGTCCCGCGCCGGCGATCTTGACCAAGACCTCGTCCGACCCGATCGCCGGAATCGGCTTGTGAACGATTTCGACGGTCTTGTGTTTGACATAGGTGACTGTGCGCATGGCGACTCCTGACGCGTCCGCTTCGCGACGCCGCCGTGGCGTCGTTCCCGGAGCGTAACTATGGAGCATCAATCAGCGCTAGCAGTGCGCCATTCGGCGACCGTCGACAAATCACCGCCTCCATCACGCGAAAGTGATCGGAGTCGATCTCCGGTAGGCTCCGGCAACGGCCGACGGCGACTCGCTCGTGATGCGAAAGCTGCACGGCCTGCTGCGGGCATTCTCCAGGGGCATGGCCTCCGGCGAAATCCCCCGAGGTGAGCGGCCAGCAGGGCTTCACCATCTGTCAGACCAGGCGACGGTCGGTGGCCCAGCGGGTCAGCTGGTGCCGGTTCGACAGCTGCAGCTTGCGCAGCACGCTGGAGACGTGGGTCTCCACGGTCTTGATCGAGATGAACAGCTCGCGGGCGATCTCCTTGTAGGCGTAGCCGCGAGCGATCAGCCGCATCACCTCGCGCTCCCGTTGGGAGAGCCGGTCCAGTTCCTCGTCCACGCTGGCGATGTCGATCGAGCCCGAGAAGGCGTCCAGCACGAAGCCGGCGAGCCGGGGCGAGAACACCGCGTCGCCCTCGGCGACCCGGCCGATGGCATCGACCAGCTCGTCGGCCGAGATCGACTTGGTGACGTAGCCGCGGGCGCCGGCCCGGATCACGCCGATCACGTCCTCGGCGGCGTCCGAGACGCTGAGCGCCAGGAATTTGATCTCCGGCTCGGCGACGTGCACCTGTTTGATCACCTCGATGCCGCCGCCACCGGGTAGGTGCACGTCGAGCAGCACCACGTCCGGCTGCGCCTTGAGCACCGCGGCGACGGCGGTCGGGACGTCCTCACCCTCCCCCACGATGTGCACTCGTGAGCCGATGTCATGCTTGACGCCACTGCGGAAGATGGCGTGGTCGTCGACGATCACCACTCGCCGGGCGGCCTGCGGGGTGGGTTGCTGCTCGGTCATCGCTTCATCTCCAGTCGTACCTCGGTGCCCTCGTCGGGGGCACTTCGAATCGTCGCATCGCCTCCGGCACGCCGCAATCGCTCGATGATCGAGCCTCGCACGCCCATCCGGTCGGCGGGCACCTCGTCCAGCACGAAGCCACGGCCGCGATCCCGGACGAACACCTCGACCAGGCCGTCGTCCACCTCGGCATAGACGTCGATCGTGGTCACGCCGGCGTGCCGGGCCGCGTTCACCATCGCCTCGCGGGCCGCCTGCACCAGGGACTTCAGCTCCGGGTCGAGGTCCCGGTCGCCGACCACCACGATCTCCACCTCGACGCGGTGGTCGTCCTCGACCTCGGCGGCGGCGGCCACCAGGGCGGCCTTCACCGTGGCGGCATCGGTGGTCTCGCCATACAGCCAGCTGCGCAGTTCGCGCTCCTGGCGCCGGGCCAGCGACGTCACCGCCTTGGGGTCGGACGCCTGGCGCTGGATCAGCGCCAATGTCTGCAGCACCGAGTCGTGCAGGTGGGCGGCCATGTCGGCACGGGCGTCGGCCAGCATCTTCTCCTCGCGCGCCGCGGTCAGCGAGCGCCGCACCCGGATGAACCAGGGCGCCGCGGCCAGCAGCAGGGTGGCCACCACCAGGCCCAGCACCAGCAACGTCCGAGTGGTCTCGGACAGCTCCGGCAATTGCACCACCACAAGGCCGATCGCGGTGCCGAGCCCGGCCAGGCCGAGCACGATCCGGACGACCCGCGACCAGTGCGCGGTGAGCGGCGCGAACCACCGGCGCAGCCCGGTCTGCCGCCGGATCGACCGGTTCGAGATGTGGTCGGCCTGCCACCAGATCAGCATCAGGCCGGTGGTGCCCGCCAGCGCCGGCCACAGCACCCGCGGTGGCAGCCCGAATCCGGCCGCCTGGACGAACCACAGCAGCCCGGCCCCGAGCAGCGCCACCGCCGACATCACACCCAGGTCGGCCGGCACCAGCTGCGGCGCCTCGACCGTCCGCATGCCGCTGCGGCCCGCCGCTTCGAGCCCGGGCGCGCGTGGCGTCTCGGCGGCCAGCGGCAGCGCCAGCCAGAGCACCAGGTAGACGATCACGCCGAGGCCCATGCTGGCGGTGAGCAGAACGACACCGACCCGCAGCACCAGCACTGGCCAGCCCAGGTGGGCGGCCAGCCCGCTGCACACTCCGGCCAGCCAGCCCGTCTTCAGCCGCCGGTCGGCACGCTGCGGCGGCACCGGGTGCGGGTGAACGGAAGTGGTCATTCTGCAGCGTCGTCGGAGGTGGACAGGGCCGACCCCTCTAGCCTCACACAGCCGCCAACGACCGGCCAGCGGAACCGCCCGGAGCTGTCCCTCGCCGTTTGGGGGGCGACTCAGGGACGATCCCCGATGGTCGGCTGCAGCCCGCTGACGAGAGTGGGGGCATGGAACTCACCCCGCTGCGCCGCGCGTCCTCGGGCGCTGTGCTCGGCGGAGTGTGCGCGGGGCTGGCCCGGCGCTGGCAGGTCGATCCGATCGTGCTGCGGCTCGCGATGGTGCTGCTGGCCCTGCTCGGCGGCCTCGGCGTCGCCTTCTACGTGGGTGCGTTGCTGCTGGTCCCCAAGGACGGCTCCACCGAATTCCCGCTCTACAGGCTCGCGCCGTTCACCCGCGCCTGGTCGCCGGCCGCGGCGATCGGCACCGTGGTCTGCCTGGGCGTCCTGATCACGGTGGCGATCGGCTCCTGGCTGCCGTTTGGTGCCGCGCCGGTGGTCGGCCTCGGGTTCCTGTGGTACTTCGGCTTCCATCGCCGCCGCCACCCGCAGCGTCCGGGCACCTCGACATTGTTACCGGACGCCGACGCCACACCGGCCGGCACTCCCTCGGTCAGCGTTCCCCCGACCGCGCCGCAGACCGACTTCGAACGGGCTGCTGCGGCCTGGCGGGAGCGGGTCGCCCAGGAACAGCGGTCGGGCCCCGCTCCGACTCCGACGAACGATCCGCAGCCGACCCTGCAGTTCGCCGAATACCGGCCGACCCCACCGACCGCGCCAGCGGCCGTCCCGGATTGGACGCCGCCCGCGCCCCGCGCCCGCCGGAACCGGCCGAAGTGGCTGTGGCCGCTGGTGCTGTGCCTGATCGGCGGCGGGCTCGCCACCCTGGCCGTACTGTCGGTGGCCGGCGGCATCCACGTTCCGCCGCTGGCCTACGCCGCGACTGTGCTGGGCACCTTCGGCCTCGGCCTGCTGCTGGCCGCCTTCGCCGGACGTCCGCGCGGCCTGCTGCCGCTGACCGTGATCGCCGCACTGGTGACGATCGCGATGATGGCGCCGATGCCCCGGCCCGGCAAGGTCGGCTCCGAGGCGGTCAGCTACACCACGATGGCTGAGCTGCCGACCACCGAGCAGAACTACGCAGCCGGCGATGTGAGCGTCGACCTGAGCGGCCTGGAGATCATCGAGACCCGGCAGTTCCACTACTCGCAGGGCGCCGGCACGCTGGCGGTCGTGCTGCCCCGGACGGGCAACGTGATCGTCGAATGGTCGGTCGGCGCCGGCGACTACAGCGGCCCGGACGCCGAACGCGACGGCATCGACCTCAAAGGCAGCTACCAGCGCGTGACCAACCCCGCCGCGCCCGTCCTGACCGTGGTGCTGCACACCGGCGTCGGGGAGGTGAGCGTCTCATGAGGCGCGTCGACGTCGCCGCCTTCAACGTCGGCCTGGTCGGGGTGGAGTTGGCGGTGCTCGCCCTGTGCGCCGCGTTCGGCACCCTCGACTGGAAGCTCACCTCGATCGTCGCCCCCCTCGGCCTGGTCGTGATCGGCCTAGCCGGCCTCCTGCTTTCCCGCAATTCGACGAAAGGAAACCGATGAACGGAAAGACCCTGACCCGCTCGACCACCGACAAATTCCTCGGCGGCGTCTGCGGCGGACTGGCCCGCTTCCTCAACCTGGACTCCGGGCTGGTCCGCATCGTGACCGTGCTGCTCGCCATCTTCACGCAGGTCGGCTGGATCGCCTACCTGGTGTTATGGGCGGTGCTGCCCACCGAGGACGGCGGCCCCACCGGCTTCGACGAAGCGAAGAACGCGTTCGGCCAGGGCTCGCGGCCGTCCGATCGTCCTGACCAGAATCCCGACGACCTCCGCTGAACCCGATCCCGAGGGGCGCGGACGCCTGTGCGTCCGGGCCCCTCGGCCTGCCCGCTCCGGGAGCGCGCTCCCTCGCGCCACGGGCATTGTGTCGGATCGATGACAATTGCCCGCATTGCCCCGACCCGCGTACGAAATCCCTTGCCAGCGCCTCCCGAGACCCATATGGTCCGAGTGTCCAAGCAGGCTGGAGGGATGCGAGATGGAGAGATTTCAGGGACTACTCGGCGTCATTCTGATCCTCGGCATCATGGTGCTCATTTCGAAGCACCGCAGCCGGATCAACTGGCGGGTCATCGGCTCGGGCATCGCCCTGCAGGCCGTCACAGGCTTCCTGGTGATCAAGTGGGAGCCCGGCACGGTGGCCCTGCGCGCCTTCTCGGAGGGCGTCACCCACATCATCGACTACACCAAGGTGGGCACCGAGTTCGTCTTCGGGCCGCTGGTCGACACCGAGAAGACGGGCTTCGTCTTCGCCCTGCAGGTGCTGCCGGTGATCGTCTTCTTCGGCACCATCGTCGGCCTGCTCTACTACCTGCGGGTGCTGCAGTGGTTCGTCGAGATCGTCGGCACCGCACTGAAGTGGGTGCTGGGCACGTCCAAGATCGAATCGGTGTGGGCGGCCACGGTGGTGGTGCTCGGCATGAGCGAGGCGCCGCTGGTGATCCAGCCGTACCTGAAGCGGCTGACCAAATCGGAGTTCTTCGTCTGCATGGTCGGAGGCCTGGCGTCGGTGGCCGGCACCGTGCTGGTCGGTTACTCGCTGCTCGGCGCGCCGATGCCATACCTGCTGGCCGCCGCCGTGATGAACGCCCCGGGCTCGCTGCTGATCGCCAAGGGCATCTGGCCCGAGACAGAGGTCTCCGACCTGGACGCGTCGGTGCGCGATGTCCGCGACACCGAGTCGGTCAACATCATCGACTCGCTGGCCCGCGGTGCCCTGACCGGTGGCCACTTGGCCGTCATCGTCGGCTGCCTGCTGATCGCCTTCCTGGCGGTGATCGCACTGCTGAACGGCGCTCTGGGTGGCATCGGCGGCTGGTTCGGGATGCCCAACCTGTCCTTCGACCTGGTCTTCGGCTGGGTGTTCGCGCCGGTCGCCTGGCTGCTCGGGGTCCCCTGGCACGAGGCCGGCCTGGCCGGCAATTTCATCGGCCAGAAGACCGTGCTCAACGAGTTCGTGGCCTTCTCCAACTTCGGCCCGATGGTGCAGGCGGGCAGTCTCACCCCGAAGACCACGCTGATCACCACCTTCGCGCTGTGCGGCTTCGCCAACTTCGGCTCCATCGCGATCCTGGTCGGCTCGCTGGGCGCGCTGGTTCCCGAGCGGCGCCACGAAGTGGCCAAGTACGGGCTCCTGGCGCTGCTGGCCGCCACCATGGTCAACTTGCTCAACGCCGCCATCGTGGGCGTCGTCGGCAGCTGAATCCGAAAGGACCCATCCACATGGCACCTCGTCCCGTGTACTTCGACTGCGACACCGGCATCGACGACGCGCTCGCGCTGGTCTATCTGATGGCCTCGCCTGAGATCAGCCTGGCCGGCATCGGAACGGTCAGCGGCAACATCGACGCCAAGCGGGCGGCCCTGAACACCCTCGACCTGCTGGACATGGGCGGCCGGAACGACGTCCCGGTCGCCGTCGGCGCGATGGACCCGCTCACCCATAGCTTCGGCGGCGGCGTCCCGCACATTCACGGCCACAACGGCGTCGGCGACGTGGAATTGCCGCATACCGACCGTCGGCCGGTCGCTGAATCGGCCGCCGACATGCTCGTCCGGCTCGCCCACGAACACCCCGGCGAACTGGACGTGATCGCGATCGGCCCGCTGACCAACCTGGCCGTCGCGCTCAAGCAGGATCCGTCGATCGCCGAGCTGGTGCACGAGGTGATCATCATGGGCGGTGCCGCGCTGGTGCCCGGCAACCTCAGCGAGGTCGGTGAGGCCAACATCTACAACGATCCCGAGGCCGCGCAGGTGGTCATGGACGCACCCTGGCAGGTGGTCCTGGTGCCGCTCGACGTCACCTTGGAGAACGCCTTCGAGGAGTCCGACCGGGAGGCGCTGGCGGCGTCCGATTCGCTGTTGAACCAGGCGCTCGCCGACATTCTCAACCTGTACTTCGACTTCTACGTGGAAGAGTACGGACGCCGGATGTGCGCCCTGCACGACCCGCTGGCCGCGGCGATCGCGGTCGGCCAGATCACCGCGATCCGTGCGCCGAAGGTGCCGGTGGTGGTGGACGCCACCCACGGCCCCGGTCGCGGCCAGACCATCTGCGACCTGCGCAAGCAGCGCGGCGGCCCGCGCGACGTCGAGGGCGCCCACGTCCGGGTCGTGCTGGACACCGACCAGCCGTTGGCGCCGGTGCTGCTGGAGCGGTTGCTCAATTACCACAGCTGACGCCGGTCAGGCATATTTCCGGTACAGGCTGTTCATGAACCGCAATTCGGGGTCGTGGCGCCGTTTCAACGCAAAGAATTCGTCGATCCGCGGGTAGGCTCGGGCAAGATCGTCGCGGGTGTAGTGCTGCTGATAGGGCAGGTAGAAGGTGCCGCCGCGCGCCAGCGCCCTGTCGACCAGGGTGCGGGTGAGGTCGGCCATGTCGCGGTTGCCTTCGACGGAGACCTCCTGGCTGAGGTACAGCACCACCGAGTACCGATCGCCGCGGGCGTAATCGAGCAGCACCGGTTCGGCATGCACCATCCGGACAGACGCGTGCAGCGCCACCGCTCGGCTGACCTGCAATGCCGCTGCGGCGTCCCGCAGGAACGGGACCAGGGCGTCCCGCGGCAAGAAGTACTCGTGCAAGATGTCGGTGTACTGCGGGATCGTGTGACGCAGCAGGCTCAGGTCGCTGTACATCGCCTGGCTGCGCGACACCAGGCAGGCTTCGGCTGCGCGCAGCGCCTCGTTCCGCGAGGTGCCGCACTGCCGCAGGCGGGGCATCAGGTCGCGTTGCAGGGTCCATTTCAGCCATTGGCCCGGGCCGCGATGCCGGGCCAGGTTGAACAGGAACCGGGCCGGCGGCGAATCGGGTTCGGGCCGCAGGTCGGGCATCGGCTCGTCCGCGGAACCCGTGAACCGCGCATGGGTGTAGACGATGGCCTGGTCCAGCAGCGGCGAGCCCGCGGTGGCCAGATCCGCCGACATCAGCCGGTTGTTCTCGTCGGCAGCCAGGGCGTCCAGGACATCGGGCAGCTCGGCGGTGGCCACCACCCGCTGCTCGAGCCGGTACACCTCGTCCGGCACGGTGGCCAGTTCTGCCTCGACGATGACGCCGAACAGCCCGTAGCCCCCGATCACCGCATGGAAAAGCTCGGGATCGTGATCGGCGTCCAGGGTGACGACGCTGCCGTCCGCCTTCATCAGCCGCAGACTCCGGACGGTCCCGGCCAGCGAACCGGTGCGGAAATCGGTGCCATGCGCGTTGACCGAGAGGGTGCCGCCGACGCTGAGCACATCGATGCTGGGCATGCCGGTCACCGAGAGTCCGTGCGGGTGCAACGCTTCGAGCACCTGCCGCCACAGCGTGCCGCCGCCGACCCGCACGGTGCCGGACGCCTCGTCGACGGCGATCCGGTCCAGCGCAGTCATGTCGAGGATCAGCGCACCGGGCCAGGACGCCTGCCCGCCCATGCTGTGCCGCGCACCGGACAGCGCCACCTTCAGGTCGTGCTCGCGGGCGAACGCCAGCGCGCTCGCCAGTTCGGCCTCATCGGCCGGCCGCGCCACCCCGTACACTCCGGTGCGGTTCAGGCAGCTGGCGTCGTTGACGGTGCCGCGGCGCTGGGTCAGCCAGGCGGGGTCGGCGAAACCCGCCGGTGTCGCGGCGTCCGGGGCGGCGGCGAGTTGGCGGACCAGGCAGTCCTTGGCACGTTGCGCCAGGCCGCTGTAGACCTCGGCCATCGAGATGCCGTAGGAGAGCAGGATCAGGACGGCGAACACCGCGACGGCGTGCCGGGCGCGGAACCGGAGCGGACGCCGACGCAGTCCGGTCGTTGCCACGGTGGTCGGTGTCCCGTCCTTCGGGGAAGCGCTGATCAACGCGACCTCCGCTGGTTGAGCTTGTCGAATCCCCTTTGCCAGCATCGGGTCGTCCCCGGTCTCGACGAGCTCGGCCAACGAAGTCAGCGATTCGTCACGGAGTCCAACTGGCCAGCTGCTCGGCGGTCGGGTAGGAGTTCTGAGCGCCCTCGCCGGTGGCGGCGTACGCACCGACCCGGACTGCGAACGCCGCCGCCTGCTCGAAGGTATCGCCGGCGGCGATCCGGAACGAGAAGGCGGCCAGGAAGGCGTCCCCGCAGCCGGTGGTGTCCACCGGCCGCACCGTCGGGGAAGGGATCTGCGCCGACGCGGTGCCGGCGTCCAGATCGATGATCCGGGCGCCCTTCGCGCCCAGGGTCACCACGACCGTGCGGGGTCCGGAGGCGCCCAGCGCGGCACCGGTCGCCTCGATCACCGACGTCCAGTCGCCCAGCGGGTCGAAATCGGACTGCCCGGTGAGATCCGCCAGCTCGTGGTTGTTGACCAGCAGAATGTCCACCAGGTCGAGCAGGTCGGCACCCACCTTCATGTAGGGCGAGATGTTCAGCACCACCTTCGCGCCGCGCTCGCGGGCGTTGCGGGCGGCAGCCTTGACCGCCTCCAGCGACACCTCCAAGCACAGGGTCAGCACCGACGAGGAGTCGGCGGAAGCGAAGAAGTCGGTGGCGGCGTTCACATCGTCGGCGCTGAGCCGTCCGTTGGCGCCGGGGCTGACGATGATGAAGTTCTCCGCGGCGTCGTCGACGGCGATCATCGCCGAGCCGGTGGCGACGCCGTCGAGCACCCGCACCTGGGAGACGTCGACGCCGGAGGACTTCAGGCTGTCCAGCAGCATGGCGCCGTTGCCGTCCTGACCGACGCAGCCGAGCATCGCGACATCGCCGCCAAGCTTGCCGACCGCCGCCGCCTGGTTTGAGCTCTTGCCGCCGGGCACGATGACCAGGTCGGAACCGGTCACCGTCTCACCAGGCCGGGGCAGGCGCGCCGTCCGCACCACCAGATCCGCGTTGAGAGAACCGACCACCAGCACATGTCCGGACGTCATGACACCACTCCCCTTCGAGTTCGTCCTTGTCGCGGCCGAACCTACTGGACACCAAGGGCGCCGGTCGAGAGCCCGCCAGGTGATGGGAAGCGGGGTGAGTCCGCGACGGCAAGGCAGTCGAATCGGGCGACCCTTCCGTCCCGCTGCGGAAATCTGTCCGCTGCGAGGCTTAGCCTCGACCCATGCGTCCCGATCAACTGCCCCTGCTCACCACCGTGTCGGCGCCCGCCGTCCATCCCGACGGCGACTGGGCGGTGGTGGCGAGCAGCCGTCCCGACTTCGACGCCGACAGCTACGTCGGACAGCTCTGGCGCGTCCCACTGGACGGCGGCGCACCCCGGCGGCTGACCCTCGGCCAGAGCGACAGCCAGCCCAGGTTCTCCCCGGACGGGTCGCTGATCGGCTTCCTGCGCGACGGTGCGAACGACCGGCCCCAGGTGCACCTGATCCCGAGTGGCGGCGGCGAGCCGCTCTGCGTCACCAACCAGCCGCTGGGTGTCTCCGACTTCGCCTTCTCACCGGACGGACGGCTGCTCGCCTTCATCGCCCGGGTGCCCCAGGAGGGCCGCTACGGCACCCTGGACGGGGTCGCCGCCGGTCAGGAGGATCCGCGGCACATCACCTCGCTGGCCTTCCAGTACAACGGGCTGGGCTGGTCGCGGGACCGGCGCAGCCAGCTGTTCGTCGTCGAGGTGCCGGACGTGTTCGGCGAGCCGCCGGTGCAGCCGGTCGGGCGTGCCGCCAAGCAGCTCGACCCGGAGGCACTGAAGGATCACGGCGTCCCGCGGCCCACCCAGCTGACCACCGCCGACACCGATCACGGCCAGCCCTGCTTCACCGCCGACGGCAGCGCGGTGCTGGTGGTGGCCGGACGCCCCGGCGAAACGGAGAACCTGGTCGGCGACCTGCTCCGGGTCGGCGTCGACGGTGGTGAGGTGACCCGGCTCACCGACGGCGCGCTGGACGTCGGCTCCCCGGTCGAGGTGGACGGCACGATCTGGTTCACCGGCGCCGAGCTGGGCGAGTCGGGACTGGAGTTCGTCTCGGCACAGCCGTCGGTGTACCGGCTCGGCGCCGACGGACCGCAGCGGCTCACCGACCCGGAGATCCTGATCGAGGGCGACCTGGTGCCGGCCGGGAACGGTGTGCTGACGGTCACCGAGGCGCGCGGGGCGTCCCAGCTGTTGCGGGTGACCACCGAGGGCACCGAGGTCTTGCTGGACAGCGACGCCGCGGTGCTGGTGGTCGGCTGCGGGGTGACCGGCCGGACGCCGGGCGCGGCTGTGCTGGTCGGCTACCGGAGCGGGACCAGCATGGGCGATCTCGGCCTGGTCGCGGACGGCCGGATCACTGCGCTGACCGACTTCTCCGCGTCCCTGCGGGCCGGCACCGACGTCCGAGAGCCGCGCGAACTGGAGGCGACCTCCTCCGACGGCTACCCGGTGCACGGCTGGGTGGTCACCCCCGCCGGCGAGGGCCCGCACCCGCTGCTGCTGATGATCCACGGCGGACCGTTCGCGCAGTACACCTCGGTGTTCTTCGACGAGGCGCAGGTCTACGCCGAGGCCGGCTACGCCGTGGTGATGTGCAATCCGCGCGGCTCCGCCGGCTACGGACCCGAGCACGGCCGGCCATCCAGGGCGCCTTCGGCGAGTTGGACGCCGCCGACGTGCTGGCCTTCCTCGATCACGCTGTGGCGTCCGTCCCCGGCCTGGACGGCGACCGCGTCGGCATCATGGGTGGCTCCTACGGCGGCTACCTGACCGCCTGGATCATCGCCCACGACCATCGCTGGGCGGGTGCGATCGTAGAGCGCGGCTACCTCGACCCGGCGTCGTTCGTCGGCAGTTCCGACATCGGCTGGCGCTTCCCGCAGCAGTACCACGGCACCAAGCAGGCCATGGACGCCCAGTCGCCGATGCTGCTGACCGATCGGGTGACCACCCCGACCTTCGTCGTCCACTCCGAGCAGGATCTACGTTGTCCCTTGTCACAGGCGCTTCGCTATTACACCCAGCTGAAGCAGGGCGGGGTGGACGCCGAGCTGCTGGTCTTCCCCGGCGAGAACCACGAGCTCTCCCGCTCGGGCACCCCGTGGCATCGCCGGCAGCGGTTCGAGGCGATCCTGGACTGGTGGGCGCGGCATCTGCCGGTCAGCTGAGCTGGCGAGCGCCGGCCGTTGGTTGAGCGTTGTCGAAACCCTGACGCACCGGTCTCTCCAAGCAAGCTACTGGGCATGTTCGTTCGAGTTGGTGCAGCGGCTGCCGAGCGGCTCTTGACTGGGGCATCACCTGCTGGAACCGGTTTTTGGTGGTTATGGCGACCGTTACCGGCGCCGCTGGCTGCTCGAACCGTTTTCTGGTGGCTACCGATACCCCCTGGGGGTTATCCACACCCACCAGAAAGTGGTTCGAGCAGAGACAGCGAGCCGACACCGGTCGGATAACCACCAAAAACTGGTTCGAGTGCCCTCCCGGCACCGGCGACCCACGATGAGCCCGCCAGGCCCAGCTCCCACCACCCACGAACAAGCACACACACAACCATTAGTCAGCGGTGGCCGTAGGCGTCCCGGCGATGAACCACCGAGACGACCTCGATCACCAGGCGATCGTCGACAATACGGTAGACGACGTGGTACTCGCCGCGACGCGCCGCGCACAGGGGCGCGAGCGGCTCCCGGAGCGGCTTGCCCACGCGGCGAGGGTTGTCGCGCAGCGCTCCGAGGATGAACTCGAAGGCGGCCACGGCGACCTTCTCAGGGAGATCGCGTTCGAGAGCCCGTCGGGCACTTCGGGTGAAGACGACCTCGTACAAGGCGTCACTCCGGAAGTCGGCCGAGCGCCCGCATCGCGACCCGCACCTCGTCGGCGGACGAGACCTCGCCCGCTTCGAGTTCAACCAGCCCCTGTCGGATCGCGGCCACTTCGGCAGGATCGCTCAGGATGTCGAGCGTCTCCACGAGTGCGTCGTAGTCGTCGGCGCTGAGCAGCACGGCCACCCGATCGCCGTTCCTGGTCACCTCGAACCGCTCGTGCGTGGTGACCGCCGACTCGACCAGCCGGGAGAGGTTCGCCCTGGCGTCCGCCAGCGAAAGCGTCGTCATGTACAGAATTTCAGCGCTCTAACTGTGCGGCGCAGTCCGGCGGTCTGAGTCGCCGATGATCATCCGCGGCCCAGCATCGCCTTGTCGCCAGGCCAGGGGTCCCGGTCGCCCACCGGGGCAACGGGATAGCCGACCCACCAGCCCGGAGATCCCAGCCGGGATGACGGGGGTGGGCGGGTACTACGGGAACGCGACGCACCACGAAACACCGGTGCGCCGCCACGCCGTGGGTCAGCGGCTCACTCCCACTCGATGGTGCCCGGGGGTTTCGAGGTGATGTCGAGCACCACCCGGTTCACCTCGCGGACCTCGTTGGTGATCCGGGTCGAGATGCGCTCCAGCAGGTCGTAGGGCAGCCGTCCCCAGTCGGCGGTCATGGCGTCCTCGGACGTCACCGGACGCAGCACCACCGGGTGCCCGTAGGTGCGGCCGTCGCCCTGCACGCCGACCGACCGGACGTCGGCCAGCAGCACCACCGGGAACTGCCAGATCTCCCGGTCCATGCCGGCGGCGGTCAGCTCGTGGCGGGCGATGGCGTCCACCTCGCGGAGCAGGTCGAGCCGCTCCCGGGTGACCTCGCCGATGATCCGGATCGCCAGGCCGGGGCCCGGGAACGGGTGCCGCCAGACCATCTCGTCGGGCAGGCCGAGCTCGGCACCGACGGCGCGCACCTCGTCCTTGAACAGGGTGCGCAGCGGCTCGATCAGCGAGAACTGCAGGTCGTCGGGCAGGCCGCCGACGTTGTGGTGGCTCTTGATGTTGGCCGCGCCGTCGCCGCCGCCGGACTCCACCACGTCCGGGTAGAGGGTGCCCTGGACCAGGAATTCGATGTCCTTGGAGGCGTTCAGCGCGCGAGCGGCGTCCTCGAAGGTGCGGATGAACTCACGTCCGATGATCTTGCGCTTCGTCTCCGGCTCGCTCACCCCGGCCAGCGCGCCCATGAACCGGTCGGCCTCGTTGCGCACCACCAGCTCGACCCCGGTGACCGCGACGAAATCGCGCTCCACCCGCTCGGCCTCGCCCTTGCGGAGCAGTCCGTGATCGACGAAGACGCAGGTCAGCTGGTCGCCGATCGCCTTATGCACCAGCGCCGCGGCCACCGCGGAATCGACGCCGCCGGACAGCGCGCACAGTACCTGCTTGTCGCCGACCTCGGCCCGGATCGCGGCCACCGAATCCTCGACGATGTTGGCCGGCGTCCAACTCTGCCGACAGCCGGCGAACTTCACCAGGAAGGCTTCCAGCACGTCCTGACCGAACTCGGAATGTGCGACCTCCGGGTGCCATTGGACGCCGGCGAGGCCCCGACGGAGATCCTCGAAGGCGGCCACCGGCGAGCCGTCGGAGTTGGCCAGACAGAGGAAGCCGGGTGGGGCGGCGTAGACGGAATCGCCGTGGCTCATCCAGGCCCGGAAGTTCGGCGGCAGATCGCCCAGCAGTTCGCCGGAGTCCTCGGCCAGATGCACCGGTGTGCGGCCGAACTCGGACAACCCGGTCTGCCGCACCTCGCCGCCCAACGCCTGGGCCATCGCCTGGAAGCCGTAGCACATGCCGAAGGTCGGAATGCCGGTGGCAAACAGCGCGGGGTCGACCTGCGGGGCGCCCGGTGCGTACACCGACTGCGGACCGCCGGACAACACGATCGCCTTCGGCCGGCGGGCGACGATCTCGGCGACGCTGGTGGTGTGCGGAATGATCTCGGAGTAGATCCGAGCCTCCCGGACGCGGCGCGCGATCAACTGCGCGTACTGCGCGCCGAAGTCGACGACGAGGACCAACTCGTGCTCGTGGCTCATGGGACGCCAGTGTAGGGATCGCGAATGGTGACATGATTGAGCACCGAGATTCCTGAACGCGGAATACCCGCGCGATCCATCAGTGAGGACCTGACATGCAGATCTACGACGACGTGACCACGCTGGTAGGCCGGACCCCGCTGGTCCGGATCAACCGCATCTTCGGCGACACCAAGGCGACCGTGCTTGCCAAGCTGGAGTTCTACAACCCGGCGAACTCGGTCAAGGACCGGATCGGCGTGGCGATGATCGACGCCGCCGAGGCGTCCGGACAACTCCAGCCAGGCGGCACCATCGTCGAGGCCACCTCGGGCAACACCGGCATCGCACTGGCAATGGTCGGCGCCGCGCGCGGCTACCGGGTAGTGCTGACCATGCCCGAGACCATGTCCAAGGAGCGCCGTGCCCTGCTGCGCGCCTTCGGCGCCGAGCTGGTGCTGACCCCGGGTGCTGAGGGCATGCGCGGCGCGGTGTCACGGGCCGAGGCGATCGGCGCCGAGGAGGGCGCCGTCCTGGTCCGTCAGTTCGCCAATCCGGCCAACGTCGACATCCACCGCAGGACGACCGCCGCGGAGATCTGGAACGACACCGACGGCGCCGTCGACTACGTGGTGGCCGGCATCGGCACCGGCGGCACCATCTCTGGCGTCGGCCAGGTGTTGAAGGAGCGCAAGCCCGAGGTGAAGATGATCGCCGTCGAGCCCAAGGAGTCCCCGATCTTGTCTGGCGGGCAGCCCGGTCCGCACAAGATCCAGGGCATCGGCGCCAACTTCGTCCCGGAGATCCTGGACCGCTCGATCATCGACGAGATCCTGCCGCAGAACGCCGAGACCGCCGTCGAGTACGCGCGGCTCGCTGCCGCCAAGGAAGGCCTGCTGGTCGGCATCAGCTCCGGCGCCGCGCTGGCCGCCGCCGCCGAGCTCGCCGCCCGCGAAGAGACCGCCGGCAAGACCATCGTGGTGATCATCCCGTCGTTCGGCGAGCGCTATCTGTCGACGATCCTGTACTCGGATCTGATGGATTGATCCCGGCGTCCGTCGAGATCTCCGGCACGAACCAGACCTGACGTCAGATCTCGTCATCCCGGCGCATGCCGAGATCTTCGGCACGAACCAGACCGGACGTCGGATAGCGACCGATTCGGCAGCCAGCCGAGGCGGACGAGGCGATACGCCTCCCGAATCGGTCGCTATCTGACGGGCTGCTCAGCTTGCCGGCGTCCACTCGGGATCGCGTCCGACCCAGCCGACCAGGCGGGCATAGGGCGGGGCGTCGTCGGCTACCGGGACGACGGGACCGAACGGAATGCCGATCTCGGCACCGCGCGGCTCGGGTGGGAGGGCTCCGGTCATCGGGCCCACCACCGCAGCGGCGACGTTCTGATTCAACTCGGCGTCCCGGCCGAGGGAGCGCGCCAGATCCCACGCGTGCACCGCCAGTTCGCTGGCGTAGATGGCGATCGCCTGGAAGCCGGGCATCGCTCCGGCAGGGTGCGCCCACTCACGACCCAGCAGCGCGTCGTCGGCCAGCGACTGCTCCAAGGGTGCGATTCGGGAATGCCAGGCGTCCGACCAGTGGGCGTCGGCGATGCCCTCGACGACGGACGGCACCTCGAACGGCTTGCCGCCGCCGGCGATGTGCATGATCCGGTTCTCGACGGCGATCAGATGGCTGAGTAGTTCGCGCACCGTCCATTCCGAGCACGGCGTCGGACGATCGAGATCGGCGACGGTCACCCCGTCGATCAGCGGACCGATCTGGGTGAGCGCGATGTGGAACAGGGGCCGGGTGTCCGGCAGCTTCTGGGTTTCGGTCATGGCTCGATTCTGTCGCCTTAACCTGACACCTTCTGTCTGGTTTTCGTGACAGGATTCCGAATATGCGAGCCGACCGGTTGTTGCAGATCCTCGCCCTGTTGCGGCGGCACGGACGCCTGCCCGCACGCCGGCTCGCCGAGATCTTGGAAGTCTCCGAACGCACCGTGCTGCGCGACATGGAGGCCCTGTCCGCTGCTGGCGTCCCGGTCTACACCGATCGCGGACGCAACGGCGGCTGCGCACTGTTGGAGGGCTATCGCACCGAGGTCAGCGGGCTGAGCCCTGGTGAGGCGCAGGCACTGTTCGCCTGGACGTCGGGCACCGCGGCCGCGGAGTTGGGGCTGAGTGGCGAGCTGAGTTCGGCGCTGACGAAGTTGTCCGCGACCGTGCCTGCCCCAGCACTGGAGACCGCCGAGGCGCTGGCGTCGGTGGTGGTGGTCGACCGGCGACGCTGGTTCGCGGCCGCCGAGGAAGTGCCGCTGCTACCGATACTCCGGGACGCCGCGACCAGCAAGCGTCGGCTGCGGCTCCGCTATGCCTCGCCGCGTCTCAACGGTGCGCCCGGCACCCGCACCGTCGACCCGTACGGCCTGGTCGAGAACGCCGGACGCTGGTATCTGCTGGCGGCGCACCGCGGGCAGCAACGCACCTATCGGGTCTCCCGGATCCTGTCGGCCACCGTGCTGGACGAAGCCGCACGGGTTCCCGACAATCTGAATCTCGCCGAGGCCTGGGCCCGGCAGCGGGCCGCCTTCGAGGACACCGGCAAGGCGTGCACGATCACGGTCGCCGTCGATCCGGCGGCAGTGGGGTTCTTCACCACCTACTCCCGTTTCCAGCTGACACCCGGCACCACGGTGATCGAGCGCGGCGAGGACGGCGGTTGGCCGGTGGTGGAGCTGACCTTCCGTGCCCGGCGGGCCGCACTGGCGATCGTGCTCGCCTTCGGAGGCGAAGCTCGCCTGCTCGCCCCGGCGGATCTGCGCGACGATGCGGTGCGCCTGGCCCGGGCCACCATCGAGGCACACGGGGAGCCGCCGCACGATCCTGGCTAGGCGCGTCGCCGCGTCGAAGCCCGGGATCCCGGGTCACGCCGGAGATCCCCGAGATCCCGGAGCAAGTCCGGGATGACAGGCAAGCATGGGATGACGAGGAGCCCCTACCCGGAGCCCAGTCGCGGACGACCGCGATCGTGCAGCACCGGAACGATCGGCGGCCGGGCCGCCATCGCTGCCGCAACGTTCGGGAGACCGGCAAGTTCGGTGAGCAGCGTCCGGGTCGGCGGCAAGAGCCGGACGCCGCCCGCGTCGGCGTCGCGGAGGAGTTCGGCCGGGGAGACCCACACTGTGCGGACCGCCTCGGTGGTGGTGTTGCGCCAGTGCTGACCGGGCCGAGCCGCGGTGAGGAAGAATGCCACATCGAAGCGGCGCCGTCCGCCGGGCGGGGTGACCCAGTCGTCCCATGGCAGCAGGTCGTCGGCGCCGAGCAGCACCCCGCATTCCTCGGCGACCTCGCGAATCGCGGCCGCCGCCAGCACGCCGGCCTCGGGCAGTTCGGTCGCCGCCCAGGCCGCGGTGTGCCCGACGGGTACCGGGACTGCCTGCTCGCCCGGCAGCACCCGACCCCCGGGAAACACCACGGCGCCCTCGGCGAAATCCATCGTCGAGGCTCGGTACTGGACGAACACCTCCAGACCGGCGGCGGCGTCCCGCAGCGGCAGCACGCTCACCGCCGGCCACGGCCGCACATGCTCGGCAACCTGTTTGGCCAGCGTCACCCGCGCGCCGACCCGCAGCAGCCCGAGCCGTTCCTCGGCGTCAAGCAACGCGGTCATCGCCATCGGCAGTTCGGCGTCCCGGTAGCCGTGTCGGCGGTAGAACGGAGCGTTCCATGGGACGTCGGCGAACGTCCGCAGCGTCACTACCGACCCTCCCCTGGCCCGGACGCCATCCTCGGCCGCAGCCAGCAGGGCGGCGCCGACGCCGCGGCGTTGGGCGTCCGGGTGGACGCTGAGCTGCTCGAGATGGAAGCGGGCGTCCAGTTCCAACACCTGCACGAAGCCGCGCGGGCGATCGTCGGCGTCGACCGCGACCAGGGTGAATCCTCGGGCAGCAAGTTCGGCGCTGCGGGCGGCCGGCGCGGCCGGTAGTTCCAGGACGCCGTCGAACAGGGCGTCCGCGGCGACCTCGATGAGATCCAGCGCCGGCCAGTCGGCCCGTGTCGCCGGACGGATGGTGGTCAGGTTGTCTCCCGCGCGATCCGCTCGTGGTGCCGGACGACCTCCGAAACGATGAAGTTCAGCAGTTTCTCGGCGAATTCCGGATCGAGATGCGCGTCCTGCGCGACGGTGCGCAGCCGTTCGATCTGGCGGGCCTCCCGGTCGGGATCGGCGGGCGGCAGGCCCACCTCGGCTTTGAGTTCGCCCACCCGGCGGGTGATCTTGAACCGCTCGGCAAGCAGGTAGATCAGCGCCGAATCCAGATTGTCGATGCTGGCCCGCAGTCGGGCGAGCTCGGGATGAATCATGACGCCGGCCTCTCGACCACGGCCAGTTGGGGCGGGTCGAACTGCGAGCGGAGTGGGGACGCGGCCATGACCGCATCGTAGCGACGCCACAACGGCCGTCGGACCCACGGAGCGCCATTCCGCGCCTCTGTACCACCTTGCGCCGCAGTGGTACACTCGGCGCATGCCGACCACGCTCACCAGGATTCAGGTCACCCAGACCCCACCGGTCGCCCACGCCTTGGAGATCGCCGCCAAAGAGTGGCCGGGAGTCCCCCGCTCGGAACTGATCGCCCGGCTGATGACCGAGGGCGCGCAATCGGTCGAGACCGCCCGCGCCGAACGGCGCGCGGCCCGCAGGAAGGTGCTCGAGGAGACCCGCGGCTCCATGAAGGACGCCTACCCGCCGGGTTACCTCGAGGAATTGCGGAAGGACTGGCCCGCATGATCGTGCTCGACGCCAGCGTCCTGATCTCTCACCTGATCGAGGACGTCCACAGCGCTCGCGCGCTCGACATCATCGACACCGAAGAAGAGTTGGCGATTCATCCGATGACGCTCGCCGAATGCCTGGTGGGTCCTGTTCGGGTAGGCCGCGAAGTCGAAGCGATGCGGACGCTTGACGCCCTCGGCATCGAAAGGCTGCCGATCGGCGACCAGCAGCCCCTCGCGCTGGCCACGTTGCGGGCCACTACCCCGCTGAAGCTGCCTGACTGCTGCGTGCTGGCCGCCGCGATCGAGACGGGCGCCACCCTGGCCACCTTCAACACCGCCTTGGCGAAGGTGGCATCCGAGCACGGGGTCGCCGTCGCCCAGTAGGCGCTGGGAATGCCTGGCTACTCTCGTGGCGTGCCGAGAGAACTCACCGCCAGCGATGCCTGGACGCGAGGGCTGCTGACAAGGACGTCCAAGGCCGGTCGACTGCCGGCCGGAACCACCCCATCGGTACCGATCCCGGACGCGGCAGATCGCACACGCTGATAGCGGCAAAACACACACGTACCCAGCGGCAGAACGCATATTGAAGTAGCGGCGAATCGCATACACTGGGACGCGAAAGAGCCTGTCAGAGAAGAATGAGGGGGTCAGCGTGATACGAGTACCTCAGTCCCCCTTGGGTCGCGTGATCCCGCGCCGCGCGCTCCAGATCGCGCAGGAGGCACTGGGTGACACCCGCGTGGTGATCCTCAACGGAGCGCGGCAGAGCGGCAAGAGCACACTGGCGGCCCAGTTGGGCGCGGTCGCCGACGCCAGCTGGCGAACCTTGGACGATGCTCCGACAAGGAGAGCGGCGCTCGCCGATCCTGCCGGCTTCGTCGAGCCCAACGGGCGGATGCAGATCATCGACGAGGTGCAGCGCGCCCCCGAGTTGCTGCTAGCGATCAAGGCCGTAGTGGACGCGGACCCGACACCGGGACAGTTCCTGCTCACCGGCTCTGCCCGCGTCCTGGCCATGCGGGGAGTGGCCGACTCCCTGCCGGGACGCACGGAGAGCATTGAGCTGTGGCCGCTGTCGCAGGGCGAGATCGACGGCACCCGTGACGACTTCGTCGACACCGTGTTTGAGCAGGGGCCGGACCTCCACCACGAGTCAGACCTCACCCGCGCCGACTACATCGACCGGATCGTCCGCGGCGGCTTCCCCGGTGCCATCGGACGCGCCGCCCGTCGTCGCGAACGGTTCCTCGACTCCTATGTGGCCGACCTGGTCAATCGGGACGTGATTCAGCTCTCGGAGATCCAGCGCGGTCCCGAGATGCGGGCGCTCATCGCCTTGCTCGCGAACCGGTCCGGACAGCCCCTGGTCGCCGGCTCGCTTGCCAGTGAGTTGGGCATTCCGCGTGAGACGGTCGCCCGCTACCTCGGACTGCTGGAGGAGGTCTTCCTGATCAAGCGGATTCCCGCCTGGTCGCGGAACCTCGGAACGCGCGCCACGGCAACCCCGAAGGTTGCTTTCGTGGACAGCGGCATCGCCTCGAACCTGTTGGCCCAGGACGCCGCGTCGCTTCGCCGTCCCGACGCGCCGTTGGGCGGACTGCTGGAGGGATTCGTCGCGATGGAGATCGCCCGCCAGCTGTCCTGGGCACACACCCGCGCAGAAATGTTCCACTACCGCACCCGCGACGGCGTCGAAGCAGACATCGTCCTCGAAGACAGGCGACGACGCGTGGTAGCCATCGAAGTGAAGGCCTCCTCGACCGTGCGCGCCGAAGACTTCCGTGGGATTCGTCACCTGGCCCAGCGGATCGGCGACGACCTCGTTGTTGGCATCGTCCTCTACACCGGCACCAAGACGCTTCCCTTCGGGGACCGGCTGCGAGCCGTCCCGATCAGCGCACTGTGGCGTGAGGGGGAGCTACCTGCGCGGCCGTCAGTCCCATGACCAGACGAACTGGTTCCTAGATTGAGTGCAATGTGAGAATTCGGACGTGCCCGCATCTCTGAACCCGATCCCGCACAACCTCACGGTAATCCTGGCGGGGCTCGCCGGCGGCACTCTCACCTTCGTGGCAGCGATCGCCAGCCAACAGGTAACCCTATTGGGATCGGCCCTGCTCAGCGGAATAGCCACCTGCGCCTCCGCGCTGGTGGGAGCCGCGGCAGCCACCACCGAACGACGGCCATCGCTTTGGATCGCGGGGATTCTCATCCTGCTCTTGGGCTGGCCGGCCTTCCATTTGAACCAGCGACATGCGCCACCCGGAGTAGCCGAGTTGGTGGGCGGGTGCCGCCGCTTCACCGTGTACGCGCAGAACCGATGGCCCCCGGCGGGAGCCGCGAAGCGGGCAACTCCTCGCCCCGATGCCGACAAGGTGGGCGGGTATGAGCCGAACGAACTGATCGCTGTCGACGGTTGGGTGAGAACCCAGCCCGCACACCCGACCAACCCCAGTCCATGGGACAGCGATGTTTGGTTTCATGTCGCGGACGGTAGTGGCTGGGTAGCCTTCGCCGCCGTCCGTGCTCACCCAACACCGCTCGATCCGACCGGACTCAGCAAGAATGGCGGCCAACCGGTACCCACGCATGAAGCCTGCGCCGGTATCGTCAGGTGGCCTTGACCACCCACGCTCGACCGGCGCACCCTCAGCGGTGGACGACGATCTCCACGCGCTGGAATTCCTTGACCTCGGTGTAGCCGCAGGTGGCCAGGGCGCGGCGCAGGGCGCCGACCAGGTTCATGGTGCCGTCCGGGGTGTGCGACGGACCGTGGAGGATCTCCTCCAGCGTGCCGATGGCGCCGAATTTGACCCGCTCGCCGCGCGGCAGGGTGGGATGCCAGGCCTCCGGCCCCCAGTGGTAGCCGTGCCCCGGAGCCTCGGACGCCCGCGCCAGCGGCGAGCCGACCATCACGGCGTCCGCACCGCAGGCGAGCGCCTTGGCGATGTCGCCGGAACGTCCCAGTGCGCCGTCGGCGATCACGTGCACGTAGCGTCCGCCGGACTCGTCCATGTAGTCGCGGCGTGCCTCGGCGACGTCGGCCAATGCGGACGCCATCGGCACCTCGACGCCGAGCACGTTGCGGGTGCGCTTGGTGGCGCCGCCGCCGAACCCGACCAGGACGCCGGCCGCGCCGGTCCGCATCAGGTGCAGCGCCGCCTGGTAGGTGGCGCAGCCGCCGACGATCACCGGCACGTCGAGGGCGTAGATGAACTCCTTGAGGTTCAGCGGTTCGACGCTGTGGCTGACGTGTTCGGCCGACACGGTGGTGCCGCGGATCACGAAGAAGTCCACCCCGGCCCGTTCGACGACGGAGGCGAACGGCTTGCAGTTCTCCGGGGACAGCGAGCCGGCCACCGGAACCCCGGCCTCGCGGATCTCGTTCAGCCGCTGAGTGATCAGCTCACCCCGGATCGGCGCGGAGTAGATCTCCTGCATCCGGCGGGTGGCCGCCACCCGGTCCTCGATCGACGCCAACTCTTCCAGCAGCGGCTCCGGATCGTCGTACCGCGTCCACAACCCCTCCAGGTTCAGCACGCCCAGGCCGCCGAGGCGTCCGAACGCGGCGGCGGTGGCCGGCGACATCACCGAGTCCTGCGGCGCCGCGACGATCGGGAAGTCGAAGGTTAGGGCGTCGATCGACCAGTTCAGCCGGACGTCCTCGATGTGCCGGGTGCGCCGGGTCGGGACGATCGCGATGTCGTCGAACGAGTACACCGGTTGGGCACGCTTGGATCGCCCGATCTCGATCATGGAGGCTCCTTCGCCAGGTCGCTGGGTCAGTTGGGCGCCGCGTAGTTGGGCGCTTCGATGGTCATCTGGATGTCGTGCGGATGCGATTCGCGCAATCCGGCCGAGGTGATCCTGACGAACCGGCCGCGCTCGTGCAGCTGGTCGATGGTGGCGGCGCCGGTGTAGAACATCGACTGCCGCAGCCCGCCGACCAGCTGGTAGGCGACGGCCGCCAGCGGTCCCCGGTAGGCGACCTGGCCCTCGATGCCCTCGGGCACCAGCTTGTCGTCGGAGGTGACGTCGCCCTGGAAGTAGCGGTCCTTCGAGTAGGAAGCCCGGCGTCCGCGCGCCGCCATCGCACCCAGCGAACCCATCCCCCGGTACGACTTGAACTGCTTGCCGTTGATGAACACCAGCTCGCCGGGGCTCTCGTCGCAGCCGGCCAGCAGCGAGCCCAGCATCACCGTGTCGGCACCCGCGACCAGGGCCTTGGCGATGTCGCCGGAGTACTGCAGGCCACCGTCGCCGATCACCGGAACCCCGGCCGGACGACAGGCCCGGGCCACGTCGTGAATGGCGGTCACCTGCGGGACGCCGACCCCGGCCACGACGCGCGTGGTGCAGATCGAGCCCGGTCCGACCCCGACCTTGACGCCGTCCGCGCCGGCATCCACCAGGGCGGACGCCCCGGCGTAGGTGGCCACGTTGCCGCCGATGACGTCCACGCCGGCCGCGGCCGGTTCGGATTTGAGCCGGGCGATCATCTCCAGCACACCGGTGGAATGCCCATGCGCGGTGTCGACGATGACGGCGTCCACCCCGGCCTCGACCAACAGCATCGCCCGCTGCCAGGAGTCGCCGAAGAAGCCCACCGCGGCACCGACCCGCAGCCGGCCCTGCTCGTCCTTGCAGGCCAGCGGGTATTTGTCGGATTTCACGTAGTCCTTCAGGGTGATCAGGCCGCGCAGCGTGCCGTCGGTGTCGACCAGCGGCAGCTTCTCGATCTTGTGCCGGGCCAGCAGCCGCAGCGCCTCTTCGCTGGTGATGCCGGGCCAGCCGGTGACCAGCGGCATCGGGGTCATCACGTCGGAGACCCGGCGGTTCGGGTCGTCCTCGAAACGCATATCGCGGTTGGTGACAATGCCGAGCAGTTTCATATTGTCGTCGACGACGGGCACGCCGGAGATGCGGAATTTGCCGCACAGCTCGTCGGCCTCGCCGATGGTGCGGTCAGCGGTGATGATGATCGGCTGCTCGACCATGCCGGCCTCGGACCGCTTCACCCGATCGACCTGGGACGCTTGCTCGTCGGCCGGCATATTGCGATGGAGAATGCCCATGCCGCCCTCGCGGGCCATCGCGATCGCCATCCGGGCCTCGGTCACGGTGTCCATCGCGGCGCTGAGCAGCGGGATGTTCAGCCGGATCCGCTTCGAAACCTGCGTCGAGGTGTCGGCCTGGGAAGGGATCACATCGCTGGCATTGGGTTGCAGCAACACGTCGTCGAAGGTGAGGCCGAGCGTCGCGAACGGCGCGGGCACACCGGCCGGATTGAGATCGGACGAGGACATCGAGGCACTACTCCTTCGCGCGGGGTGGTCAGTCTATGCGTCACGCGACGGACGCCAGCGCCTCGTCCAGCCGGGGGTGATCGAACCGGAAGCCGTCGTCGAGCAGCCGACGGGGCTGGACGCGGGTGCCGCTGAGCAGCGCCTCGTCGACCATCTCGGAGCCGAACAACAGCCGCAGCGCGGGCAGCGGCATCGGGATCAGCGCCGGCCGGTGCAGCGAGCGGGCGAAGGCGGCGGTGAATGCGGCGTTGGTCACCGGATTCGGCCCGCAGAGGTTCACCGGCCCGGTCACGGTGGAGGTGAGCAGGTGGGCGACCGCACGGGTGTAGTCGTCGATGTGGATCCAGGATACGAACTGCCGTCCGGAGCCGAGCCGTCCGCCCAGGCCGAGCCGGAACGGCAGCCGCTGCTTGCCCAGGAAGCCGCCCTCGCGGGTCAGCACGTGGCCGGTGCGCAGGGACGCGGTGGGCACCGGGGCGGCGTGCGCGGCCCGTTCCCAGTCGGCGACCAGCTGGGCCAGGAAGCCGGCGCCCTGCGGCGTCCGCTCGTCGACCATGATCTCGCCGGTGTCGCCGTAGAAGCCGATCGCGGCACCGTTGAGCAGCCGCTGGCACCGTCCGGCCGGGTCGAGGGCGGCCACCAGGGTGGTGGTGCTGTTGAGCCGCGAACTGCGCAGCTCGGCCTTGCGTTGCGCGTTCCAGCGGGCGTCCGCGATGCCGGTGCCGGAGAAGTTGATCACCGCGTCCACGTCGGCCAGACCAGGGCCGTCGATACGTCCGGCGTCAGGATCCCAGCGGCGCTCGTCCGGCCCGGACGCCTCGCGGCGGACCAGCGCCAGCACCTGATGCCCGGTGAGCCGCAGGTGGGCGGCGGTGTTCCGTCCGAGCAGTCCGGACGCCCCGGCGATGGCGATGCGCATCAGCCCAGCCTAGAGGCACCGCCCAGCCGGCGGGAGGCGCCCAGCCAGAGCGCGAAGGCCGCGCAGCCGTAGAGCATGCCGCCGCGGATCGAGGCCAGCACGGTCATCACGTACAGGTTGGTCAGGGCGTACGCCATCAGGTAGCCGAAGGTGACGAACACCACCCAGCGCGCGGCGGTCCGGCCCAGCGGCAGCAGCGCGAGCAGTACCAGGCTCAGCCCGACATACCAGGGGTGCAGCGCCTGACCGAGGAACAGCACCAGCACCGACCCCCAGGCGGTCACCTGGAGCGGACGTTCGGGGCGGGTCAGCAACAGGGCAACCAGGCCGCCGGCCGCAACCGCGGCGAGCACCGTCTGCGCTTGTCCGGCGAGATCGCGTCCGGTCCAGGCGTAGGAGGCGTCGCCGATCGCCACCGCCAGCGTCATGGTCCGGGCCCGTCCCATCTGAGACAGCCACTGCGTCCAGCCGAAGCCGAGTCCGGTGGCCAGCGAGACCGCGACGAAGGTGGCCAGGGCGACCACGGTCGCGACTGCCGTCCGCCAGCCCAGTCCGGCCACCCGCTGCAGCCAGGGCAGCCTGGCCAGCCGGGCGGCGACCGGCAGTCCGGCCGCCGCGATCACCGCCAGCCCGGCCTGCTGTTTCAGCGCCATCGCCAGGCCGATCGCCACGGGCGCCAGCACCAGGCTCGCCGAGACCTTCGGCACCGCCTGGACGCTCAGCCAGAGCGCGAACACCACCACGCCCACCATCAGGGTGTCGTTGTGGGCGCCGCCGATCAGGTGGACGATCGTGATCGGGTTGAGCACCCCCAGCCAGAGCGCCCAGTCGCGGTCGGCGTCCACCCGGTCGGCGAGCCGAGGCAGGAAGGCGGCGACCAAGGCGATGCCGGCCAACGCCGGCAGCCGCTGCGCGATCACGCCCCAATAGGGATGCATGCCGGCGAACTGGACCATCAGCCGGTTGATCTCCAACGCCAGCGGCGGATAGGCCACCCCGTTGCCCGACCAGAACCGGTCGACGAACGGGTCGAAGGGGCCGCCGTAGCTGCCCAGCACGTCCACATAGGGGTTGCCGCCGTGCGCCATGATCCAGCCCAGGTCGGCGTAGAGGAACGGGTCGCCGCTCATCACCGGCGGCACGATCGCCAGCGGCGCCGCCCACAGCAGCCACAGCCAGCCCGGCGCGACCCGTCCGGGACGCGGAACCAGCAGGAACCAGCCCACCGACAGCAGCGCGCAGCCGGACGCCACCAGCAGCTTGCCGGTGTCGTGGCTGAGCGCGCTCGCCAGAGCCGCGATCGGACCCACGCCCCAGCCGTCCCGGTTGAACGAGAAACCGTTGCTGCAGGCCCCGACGCCGACCAGCATCGAGCCGGCGAACCCGATCCACACGCCCGGCAGACGCCACGGGAACGCGGGCATGGGCAAACCTTCGGCTCGGGGATGATCGGTGCGTCGATCCTAGCGAGGGCCGGGAAAGCTCATGGCACCGAGTGCCAGACCACCGTCTGGATCGCGTTCCACACCGCGAAGGCGACGACGAAACCGGTCAGCCATCGGAACTGCTTCGGCGTCAGCGGCAGCAACGCCAGCAGCACGACCGACCACGGGACGTACCAGGGGTGCATCGACTGTCCGAGGGCGCTGACCGCCAACGAGCCCCAGGCGACGGCGGCCAACGGACGGTCGGCGAACCGGAGCAGAACCCACCCCACGACGACCAGCGTGGTGAGGCCGGACGCCACCCCCACCGCCTGCAGCCACCCGGTCGGATCGCCGCCGGCGGCGCCGATCAGCAGCTCCCCGGCCTGCGCGATCAGCGACAACGGCGCCACCGTCCCGGCCTTGCCCATCAACGCCAGCCACCGCGTCCAGCCGAACCCCAAGCCGGACGCCCACCCGATCAGCACGAACGTCACGATCGCGACGACGGCCGCGATCGCGCTGCGCCGGCCGAGCAGCCACAGCCGCCGGGGCAACGGTTCGGACGCCAGCCGCACCACCACCGGCAGGCCCGCGCAGGCGAGCACCGCCAGTCCGGCCTGGGGTTTGATCGCCATCGCCACACCGATCGCCGCCGGCCCGATCAGCAGGCTCCAGACCCAGCCCGGACGTCTCATCGCCAGCCAGATTCCGACCAGCGCCACCGCCACCATCAGTGCGTCGTTGTGCGCACCGCCGACGAAATGCAGTACCACCAGGGGATTCGCCACCGCCCACCAGAGCGCGCGATCGGCGTCCAGGCCGAGTTCGCGGGTCAACCGGGACAGCACCCAGGCGATCACCGCCAACGCCAGCAGCGCCGGAAGCCGCATCGCGACGATGCCGCCATAGGTCGCGAAACCGGTCAGCCCGACCATCGCCGCGTCGATCAGCAGCGCCAGCGGCGGGTAGGCCACCCCGCTGCCGGCCCACAGCGGGTCGACATGCGGCGCGTAGGGTCCGCCGGCACCGGTCAGACCGACCAGGTAGGGATTCTGGCCTTGGCTGACGATCCAGCCCAGATCGGCGTACAGGACGGCGTCCGCCGAGAGAATCGGGGGCGCCAGCAGCAACGGGAGCGACCACAGCGCCAACCCGGTCAGCAGCCTGCTGCGGTACCGACCGCCGGCGTCCGGGGTGGGTTTGAGCAGCCACCAGGCCGCCACCAGCAACAGGACGCCGACCACGATCGCGACCCGGTTCCAGGGCATCGGCAACGCCAGGCCGATCGCGTTGACCAGATCGCACGGCCAGCCTTCCGGGCCGTGCGCGAACTCGGGGTGACAACTCCCCCACCCGATCAGCAGGGTGCCCAGGACGCCGATCGCGGCCGGTCCCGGCCCGCGGCGCGCGAGGTCGGGGACGGCGGGCACCCGCTCATGGTACTGACCGGGCGTCGGGGTTCACGCCGACCCGATGGTGCGCTGGTTCGGGCAGCCCTCAGATCAGGGAACGGAAGAACAGCACCAGCACGCCGGCGGCCAGCAGCAGCGCGCCCACGGCGGCGATCAGCATGCCGAGCCCGGTGCCTCGCGCCCTCGGGACAAAGGCCAGCACCGCGCCGACCAGGAACAACACGACCGGAGGAACCAGCAGCAAACCGATCCACATCGGGCCGAAGGTCTCGGTGTCGTACGGGACGAACGCGCCGACCATGGGCGCAGCAGCCAGGACGACCACCGCGATGATCGCCCCGCAGCCGATCGATCCGCCGTCGCGGGCGGCGCGGGACGGCGGACCCTTCCTGATGCTTCCACCGTCGTCGTACCCCACGCTGGCACGGTACGCGATGCGCCGACCCCTTAGCGCGCGTCGGCCGTCGATGGGCACCGCAGAGGTCACAGATCCACCAGCAGCGCGAGAGTGTCCCTGATCTGGCTCCACCCGCTTCAACGTCGATCTCCACCTCGATCTCCACCCGTGGGAGGGCGTCCGAAACCGCCCGCCAGAGCAGCCTGAAGACATGAATCTCAACGTTCTCGGGAGTATCGGACTCGGCCTGCTGATCCTGGTCTGGGTGGGCTATCGGCAGACCACCTGGCGGGTGGTCGAGCCTCGGATGTGGCGGTTGCCGTTGATCCTCGGCCTGGTCGGCATCGTCTCGCTGGTCGGGTCCGGCGAGCATCTCGGCGGAATCGACCTGGCCGCCCTGGCCATCGAAATCGTGGTGTCGGCCGCGACCGGCGCCTGGATGGGCGTCCTCGCCCGCTTCCGTCCGCTGGCACCGGCGGACGCCACGACGGCCCGGTGGGAGACCCGGACGGGCTGGTGGGGCCTGGCGCTGTGGCTGCTGGTGGTCGCGGTCCGGGTCGGCATCGACATCGTGGCGGTGCAGTGGGGCGCCCAGCTGGTCACCTCGACCGGGGTGATCCTGTTGATGCTCGCCGCCAACCGGTTGATCCGGGTGGGAGTCATCCTTTCTCGCACCGAACGACTGGACGCCGGCGTCCCGACCGGCCAGGCCACGCTGGTCTGACGGCCCGCTGCGCAAGGATGGGTGGCGTGAACCGGCGTCCGGGCTCGACCAGCGTCGCCCTCACCATCGTGGGGGCGGCCCTGCTGGCGTGGTGGACGGTGATCCGCGAGTTCGGCCATCAGCCGACCTGGGCGCTGATCCTGTTCGCTGCGTCGTTGCTGTGCTGGGTCGGCCGGACGATGCTCGCCCGGATCGGCATCTGGCGAGCCGGCACCGTGCTGGCGGCCTCCGCCGTCCCGCTCGGCGCGGTGGCGGCGTCCGCGACCCACGGCAACTCGCTGATCCCGACCGCCGTCTGCCTGCTGATCCTGGTCGGCGACGCGGGCCTTCCGCTGACGGTTGGGTTGACGTCCGGCCTTGCCGCGCTGGCATTGATCGGGCTCGGCGCGCTGATCGACCCGGTGGAGGCCGCGACCCTGGCCAGCATGCTCGGGGTTCCCGCGGTGGCGGCGCTGGCCGGGTTCAGCCGGCGCCAGGGACGGCAGGCGGAGCGTCGCGAGGCAATGCTGGCCGAGCGCGAGGTGGCGATGCGCGAGGAGGCGATCCGGGTGGCGCTGGCTCGCGATCTGCATGACGTCCTGGCCCACACGCTGGGTGGTCTGGTGGTTCAGCTGGACGCCGCCGAGGCCCTGCTGGAAGCCGGCCGACCGGACGCCGCCCGCGAGCGGGTGACGGGTGCCCGGTCGCTGGCGGCGTCCGGTCTGGGCGAGGCTCGGCGTGCGGTGGCCGCGCTGCGGGCGCCGGCGTCCGCGCCGGAACAACGGACGCCCGAGCAGCTGAGCGCGGCCCTGGAGGATCTGCTGGACGTCCATCGCGCGCTGGGTGGAACGGTCGAATGGAGCCGGACCGGCACCCCCACCGAGCTCACCGGCGAACAGGCTGCCGCCGTGGAACGCGCCCTGCAGGAGTCGCTGAGCAACGCTCGCCGGCACGCCCCCGGTGCTCCGGTGACGGCCGCGGTGGCGTGGCACGATGACCGGGTGGTTCTCACAGTGTCGAATTCGGTGCCAGACGCTCCGTGTCCGGAGCCGGAGGCTTCGCGGGGCGTCTCGCCCGGCTACGGGCTGATCGGGATGCGGGAGCGCTTCGAGGCACTGCCACTGGGCGGATCGGTGAACGTCACCGAGGGGGACGGCCGATTCACCGTCCGGGCCGAGGCGATGCTGCGATGAACGAGGACGCCGCTCCGATCCGGGTGCTGATCGCCGACGACCAGGCCATCGTCCGCGACGGACTGGCCACCGTGCTCGGCCTGTTGCCCGATGTCGAGGTGGTCGGCACCGCCGCCAACGGCAACGAGGCGGTCCGGCTCGCCGTGTTGGAGCGTCCTGACATGATCCTGATGGACCTGCGAATGCCCGGCCTGGACGGGGTGGCCGCCACCGCCCGGCTGCGCACCGAGGTGCCGGACGCCGCGGTGCTGGTGCTGACCACCTACGCCGACGACGAGTCGATCCTGGCCGCGCTGCGGGCCGGCGCCACCGGCTATCTGACCAAGGACGCAGGACGCGCCGAACTGGCCGCCGCCGTCCGCTCGGTGGCCCGCGGCCAGGCCACCTTCGCCGCCGAGGTGGGTGCGGCGGTGATCGCGGCGGCCACCACCTCCCCGCCGCGGAAACCGGGCAACGCCGCGGACGCCCTGGGGTCCCGGTTCCCCGAACTGACCCGGCGCGAGGCCGAGGTGCTGGCCCTGATCGTCAACGGGCTGAGCAATGCCGCGATCGCGTCCGAGCTGTTCGTCGGCGTCACCACCGTCAAGACCCACATCAACGCGATCTTCGCCAAGCTCGGCGTCCGGGACCGCGCCTCAGCGATCGCACGAGTAGCCGGCAACTGAGCCCAAGTCCGGCGGGCAAGAATCCAAAGGAGAGGGTCGATCAGCAACGTCTGGATGAAACACAGCGCAATAGCTCCAACCGCATTCCAATCAAGGTGGCCACGGTGATCCGGACGCCGGACCGCGTTCGAGTCGGCGGGCCGCAGCAGCCACCAGGGATTCACACCTCGATGGGGCTGAAGCACCGACCGGCCACCGAGATGCCAGAGGTTCGGCATGGCTAGCCGTAGGCTTTGCCCATGAGTTCAACCGTCGAGTGCGTCGCGTCGCTGTTCGATGAGGCGAGGGTGGTCGTCTCGGCACCCGATTGCGGGCCCGGCAACTGGTCAGGCGCTCCTGCGGCGCTCTATGCCGACGGCGCCTACTGGCTCGCCTATCGCGTGCGACGGCCGCTCACCGCTGGACGGGGCGTCGCAACCGTCGTGGCCCGATCAGCGGACGGGTTCGCTTTCGAGACCGTCGCCGAGGTGTATCGCGACGCCTTCGGCGCCGAGTCGTTCGAGCGCCCCGCACTGGTGCGCCTGCCCGGGGGCGGCTGGCGACTCTACGTGTCCTGCGCCACCCCCGGCTCCAAGCACTGGTGGGTCGAGGCGATCGACGCCGACACCCCCGAGCAACTGCCCACCGGGCGGCGCACCGTGGTGCTTCCGGGTAGCAGCACCGTGGCTGTGAAAGATCCCGTGATCGTCACCGACGGCACCGCCTGGCACCTGTGGCTGTGCTGCCACCCGCTGGACGTGGCGGGAGCCGAGGACCGCATGACCACTCGCTACCTGACCAGCGCCGACGGGCTGACCTGGACCGATCGCGGCCTGGCGCTCACGCCGTCCGGTGCCGGCTGGGACGCCCGCGGCACCCGGGTGACGGCGGTGGTGTCGCTGGATCCGCTGGTGGCGCTCTACGACGGCCGCCCCGACGCCGCGTCGAACTGGTTCGAGCGCACGGGCGTGGCGCGGGCGGCCGGCGTCGGCGGCAGGCTGGAGCCGGTGGGCGACGGGCCGATCGCAAGCTCTCCCGCCTCGGACGGTGCGCTGCGCTATGCCGCGGCGGTGCAGGGCCCCGACGGCGACACCCGGCTGTACTTCGAGGCGGCCCGTCCCGACGGCGCACACGACCTGATGGTCGCGCCCTGGAGAGGCTGAGCAGCTACGGGGAGCCACTCGTGCGGCCGGCGAACGAACCGGCGCTGGAATCGGCGCGCCAAGCCTCGAACGACTGCCCGCTGACCGACTCGAGCAGGTCGATGTCGTCGGCGAATTGCTGCACCAGCCGGGCCCGTGTTGCCTTGTCCAAAGCGGGCCGGGCCGTGGCCCCACGGGACTGCATGAGCGACGTCAGCGGTTCGCTGGCCTTGCGCCAGACCTCGGGCGGGAACCAGGCCCCGGCCGCCGCGCCGGCCCGGATCAGCCTCGACAGCACCGTGGTGGACAGCCCCGGCGCCACGTAGCTGCGGGAATTCTCCCGCGGGATGGTCCGCACCAGGCCGGTCTCCAGGCCGAGGAAGCCGGCCACCCGGTCGAGCAGCCCAGCCGGGTCGTCGATCAACTCCCGGTACCTGACCAGCAGGATCCGGTCGGCGTCCACATGGTTGTACAGGTCGCGGAGTTGGTGACCGTAGAAGCCCTGCCTGCGGTAGTGCCAAAACGGCGCCCAGCCCTTCGCGATCCGTTCGGTCTCAAGGTTGAACGCGGTTTCGAAGTCGGCCACCGGCTCCAGACCGTCCGACCAGAGGTGCATCCAGTTCGAGTAGGCCCGATCGACGGGATCGCGGATCACCGCGATCAGCTTGACCTCGGGCAGTTCCTCGGCGATCCTCCGCCGGGCGTTGCGCAGGTACAGGTAGAACGGCGTGCTCTCGATGCGCAGCTGGTCGTCGGCGGCAGGGACGAACAGCGCGTCGTACTCCTCGCGCCGCCAGATCCACTCCTGCTGGCTGTGCGCATCGCCCGGTCCGTTGTAGGCCGGCGGCGGGGCATCTGCGCACAGGTAGTACTTCGGCTCCTTGGGTGTGGTGGTGAACACCTGAGGGTGCAGGGCCAACGCGGCGTGCAATGCGCTGGTGCCGGCCTTGGGCGCTCCGATAAGCAAGGCGTCCGGTCGGGGGCTGCGTGTTGCCATGCCCCAACGGTAGGCAGTCGGAGGCGTCGGAAGATGGCCATCTCGACATATAACCTATAAATCCCATAGGCGGTCTACGGATATTGTCCGAGCCGGGCCGAAAACGACGAACCCCCCGCCCAGCAGGAACGGGGGATTCGTCGTGGTTCGAGCGCGGACACTCAGTGGTTGTGCCCCGCTTCGTCGTCCTCATCGGGCTTCTCCACCACCAGGGTCTCGGTGGTGAGAAGCAGGGCGGCGATCGACGCGGCGTTGGCCAGCGCGGAGCGGGTGACCTTGACCGGGTCGATCACGCCGGCGGCCAACAGGTCGCCGTACTCGCCGGTGGCGGCGTTGTAGCCCTGACCGGGCTCCAGCTCCGACACCTTGGAGACGATCACGTAGCCCGGTTCGCCACCGTTCTCGGCGATCCAGCGCAGCGGCTCGACGACGGCCTTCCCGACGATGCTGACGCCCGCCGCCTCATCGCCGGACTTGCCCAGGCCGCCGTCCAGCACCTTGGCGGCATGGACGAGGGCCGAGCCGCCACCGGCGACGATGCCCTCCTCGATGGCCGCGCGGGTGGCCGAGACGGCGTCCTCGATGCGGTGCTTCTTCTCCTTGAGCTCCACCTCGGTGGCGGCACCGACCTTGATCACGCAGACGCCGCCGGCGAGCTTGGCGACCCGCTCCTGGAGCTTCTCGCGATCCCAGTCCGAATCGGTGCGGGCGATCTCGGCGTGCAGCTGAGCCACCCGTCCCGAGACCTCCTCGTGCGCGCCGGCGCCGTCGACGATCGTGGTGTTGTCCTTGGTGACCACGACGCGGCGGGCCCGGCCCAGCACATCCAGGCCGACCTGGTCGAGCTTCAGCCCGATCTCGGGAGCCACCACCTTGCCGCCGGTGAGGATCGCGATGTCCTCGAGCATGGCCTTGCGGCGATCGCCGAAGGCCGGGGCCTTGACGGCCACCGAGGTGAAGGTGCCCCTGATCTTGTTGACCACCAGGGTGGACAGCGCCTCGCCGTCGACATCCTCGGCCACTACGAACAGGGTGCCGCCGGCGCCGATGACCTTTTCCAGCAGCGGAAGCAGGTCGTTCATCGAGGAGATCTTGCCCTGGTTGATCAGGATGTAGGGATCGTCGAGGACGGCCTCCATGCGCTCCGGATCGGTCACGAAGTACGGCGACAGGTAGCCCTTGTCGAACTGCATGCCCTCGGTGAACTCGAGCTCGGTGCCGAAGGTCTGCGACTCGTCGACGGTGATCACGCCGTCCTTGCCGACCTTGTCGAAGGCGTCAGCGATGAGCCGGCCGATCTCGGCGTCGCGAGCCGAGATAGTGGCGACGTTGGCCATGTCGTCGGTGTCGTCGACCTCTCGGGCCAACTCACGCAGGCGATCGCTGACGGCCTCGACGGCCGCCTCGATGCCGCGCTTCAGGCCGACCGGGTTGGCCCCGGACGCGACCGCGCGCAGGCCCTCGTGGACCAGCGCCTGGGCCAGCACGGTGGCGGTGGTAGTGCCGTCACCGGCCACGTCGTTGGTCTTGGTGGCGACCTCTTTGGCCAGCTGGGCGCCGAGGTTCTCGTAAGGATCGGTGAGCTCGACCTCTTTGGCGACGGTGACACCGTCGTTGGTGATGGTCGGAGCGCCCCACTTCTTGTCGAGCACCACGTAGCGGCCCTTGGGGCCGAGCGTCACCTTCACGGTGTTGGCGAGGATGTCGACGCCGCGCTCCAGGGAACGCCGCGCCTCCTCGTCGAACTGAAGGATCTTGGGCATGGTCTGCAGATTCCTTACTTGGAGACGATGGCGAGGATGTCGCGGGCGTTCAGGAGCAGGTACTCCTTGCCCTCGTACTTGACCTCGGTGCCGCCGTACTTGGAGAAGATCACGACGTCACCCTCGGCGACGTCGAGCGGGACGCGGTTGCCGTTGTCGTCGATGCGACCCGGGCCGGTGGCGATGACCTTGCCCTCCTGCGGCTTCTCCTTGGCGGTGTCGGGGATGACCAGGCCAGAGGCGGTGGTCTGCTCGGCCTCGAGGGGCTGGACGAGGATCCGGTCCTCGAGCGGCTTGATCGTGACTGCCACGTCAAAACCCTTTCTTGTGCTGGGCACGCAGCCCGTTGCTTGTCGGATTTTCAGCCGGGGCGTCGTCGCGGGTGCCGCCGGCGGCCGTTCGCACTCTCCAGGTGAGAGTGCTAACGCCGAATCTATCGCGGGCTTAGCACTCGTTCAACCTGAGTGCCAACGATGTCGTCAGCTCGCTCGCTCTGGACGGCCCGTGCAGACTGGACCGATGGACGATCCCCGGCTGACGAATCCGCTGGTCGTGCGGGCTGTCGCGGCCTTGAACGCGTTCAATGCCGCGCATCCGTGGGATCACAACGAACGACTCCACGGCTGGATTCTGCGGAACCTGCCGGCGCGACGCGAGCGGGCGTTGGACGTCGGCTGCGGCCGCGGCGTCCTGCTGGCGAAGCTGGCGGATCGGTTCGCCGCCGTCCACGGCACCGATATCGATGCCGCCATGCGTGAGGCGAGCCGGCACCGATGCGCCGCTCGCCCCCACGTGGTGGTCGACGGCGCCCAGCTCGCCGAACTGGACGACCACTACGACCTGATCACCATGGTCGCGGTGTTGCATCATCTCGACCCCACCGAATCGCTGCGCGAGGCGGCCCGGCTGCTCACCCCCGGCGGACGGCTGCTGGTGGTAGGCCTCGCACCCCCGACGACGCCGGTCGATCTGGCATGGGAGGTGGCCTCGTTGCTGCTCAACCCGGCGATGGGGTTCATCAAGCACCCGCGGCGCGCCGCCGGCGTCGATCCGCGTCAACCGGTTCCGGTGCGAGACGCCACGGTGAGCCTCGGGGAACTGAGGCGAATCGCCGGCGACGTGCTGCCGGGGGCGGTGTTCCGGCGCCGGCTGTTCTTCCGGCACACGATCCGCTGGACGAAGCCGGGCTGACGGCGTCCGTGACCTGTTGGTCCGGCAGACTGACGGCGATCTTCCTGGTCATACCAGGACAACTACCGCCGTCTCGGGACAAGGTCCGGTCGACGAAGGGGAACACAGATGGCACGGCTCGATGAGCGTCGGCTAGCAGCACTGATCGCCGCCAAGTTCGGAGTCGGCATCATCGGACGCCTCTTCGAACACGAGCACCTCTCCCACGTGGTCGGCCTGCTGCTCACCGATGGACGCGAAGTCGTGGTGAAGGCCCGTCCATTCGATCCGCGCCACCTCAGCTGCACTCGAGCGCAGCGCGCCCTGTACTTCGCAGGATTCCCTTGTGCGCGGCCGCTTTGCGATCCACTGGAGAGTGGCGACGAGGCGGTGTCTATCGAGGAGTTCGTGCCACCCCCCGGCTCGGTCAGGGAATACTCGGCACCGAACGCGGCGGCGTCCGCACGGGCGTTCCGTCGGATGCTGTTCCTGGCATCAAGCGTCTGGCAGGTATCGAACTTCAGTCCGCCGCCGGCCTGGTTGGACTGGGATCACGCCGGATCGGCGTTGTGGCCTGCGCCGGACGACGGCCCCGAGGATCTCAACGCGATCTCCGCACCCGGATGGCTGACCGATGCCGCCGGACAGCTCCGGCAGGTGCTGCGGTCGCACACCGGTCTCCCGATCGTCGGGCACGGCGCCTGGGAGGCGCGGAATGTGTTCTGGGACGGCGATCGGCTCGCCGTCGTCCACGACTGGGACAGTCTGGCCGCGCTTCCCGAGGCGGCCCTGGTGGGTGCGGCCGCAGGCGTCTTCGCGGTCGTGGGAAGCGCTCCGGGCTGGCCGTCGCTGTACGACTCCAAGGGTTTCCTCGCCGGCTACCTCGACGCGCGCGAAGAGCTCTGGCGGGCCGGAGAACCTCTCGATGCTTGGACCGCAGCCGATGATCGGGTGTTCTGGGCCGCGGGGCTCTGGGTACACCTGTTCAACGCGCAGAAGGCGATCGCCCGCGGCACCTTCGGGCCGGACGCCGAGCGGGTGCGGCAGCGCGTCCGGGAGCGGTTGCCGCTGACCGCCGGCTAGCGCCCAACCGGCCCACCAGCCTCCCTCCTTGAGGCTCCCGTTCTCACTCTGGCATGCCACATAGCCACACATCCGGGGATTGGTCGCCTCAACTCCATCTTTGGCATGCCAAATTGCGAGTCTTCACACACGTGTAATGCCGCGGCAACCAGCGGACCGAACCGTCTCACTAGCGTCAGGAGCCATGCGAGGCCACCCAGAGGGCAGGCCCCGCACTGGACCCGACCACGACATCGGGGACACGAACGCTTCATCGATCTCCAAAGGGAGCAAGCGGATGACAAACCAAACGAAGCAACCCGAGCTGACGCTAGGCGACCAGATCGAACGCGCCTACTCCACCATGAAACTCACCCGCGCCCATCTGGGCGTCGCCGCGATGGTGCTCCTCGGCGCGTTCTTCGACTCGATCGAACAGAACGCCGTCGGGGTAGCCGGACCGGCGCTGCGCGAGAGCTGGGGCCTCGGCTCGGCACAGGTCGGCCTGCTCAACACGGTCACCTTCACGGCGATCGCACTGGGCCGGCTGACGGCAGGCTTCACCTCCGACCGCTTCGGACGCCGCCGGCTGCTGAGCCTCAACCTGCTCGTCTTCAGCGTCGGTTCGCTGCTGTGCGCCGTCGCGCCCAACTACGAGATGCTGCTGGTGGCGCGCTTCATCGTCGGCGTCGGCATCGGTGGCGAGATCGCGACGGCGATCACCATGATGTCGGAGTTCTTCGCCGCCAAGCACCGCGGCGTCGCCAGCGGCCTGGTCAACGTGGCGGCCGCCGGCATCGGCAACCTGCTGGCACCGCTGTTCGGAATCATCGTGTTCGCGGTGTTCTCCGGGGACGACCAGTGGCGCTACCTGTTCGCGGTGCTGCTGCTGCCCGCGCTGCTGGTGCTGTTCTACCGGCGGTCGATGCCCGAATCGCCGCGCTACCTGGCCGCCAACGGGAACGTGGCCGAAGCCAACATGGTGCTGAACCGACTGGCCCAGGGCAAGCTGGCCGGCCCGCTGCCGGAACAGGTGCAGTACCTCGACGGGGAGAACGCCGCCGCGCTGGCGGAACCACCGCGACAGGCCTGGACGCACGTGTTCCGCGGTCGTCACCTGCGCACCACGCTGCCGCTGTGCATAGCGGTGACGATGTCCTACGGCGGCCAGATCTCGATGGCGACGCTGATCCCACTGATCCTCACCGACCGCGGCTTCGCGATCACCACCGCCCTGTGGTACACACTCGTGATGCAGTCCGGAAGCCTGGTCGGATCGATCGTCGCGTCGTTCGTCTCGCTCCGACTCCCCCGCCGCGCGGTGCTGACCGGCGCCGCTGCGCTCGGCCTGGTCGCCGCCTTGGGCTTCGGCTTCGCCGCACCGACCATCGCGCTGGTGCTGCTGTTCGGCGCCTTGTTCAACTTCGCGGTGATCACCATCAACACCACGATCTTCCTGTACGCCCCGGAGCTGTACCCGACCAAGATCCGCGGGCTCGGCACGGCGGTCATCCTCGCCACCGGCTCCCTCGCCGGCGGGCTGCTGCCGCTGCTCGCCGGCGCGGTGCTCGACGCGGGCGGGGTGCCGGCGATGTTCGCGATGCTCGCCGCCTTCTTCGTGGTCGGGGCGATCGTGGTCCGGATCCCGCGGGAGACCCTCGGGCGTCCGCTCGAAGAGGCCTTCTAGCCGGTGAGCGACGGCACACCGCACCTGTTGCTCGTCAACCCGAACGCCAACACCGCGACAACGAGGGTGATGACCGCCCTGGCGCAGGCCGTGCTGACCGGCACCGGGCTGACCGCCCGAGGCGCCACGGCGGACAGCGGCCCGTCCGTGATCACCGGCCCGGAGGCGCTCGCGGCGAGCGTTCCGCACGTGCTGCGATCCGCGCGCCGGAACGTCACCGCAGACACCGTCGGCATCATCGTCGCCGCCATCGGAGACCCTGGGGTGCGGGAGTTGCGGCAGTGCTGGACCGGCCCAGTGGTCGGTCTGGGCGAGGCCTCGATCATGGCCGCCGGACGCGACGGCAGGAGGTTCGGCATGGTGACCTCCACCAAGCGGCTCGGGCCGGGCCTGCTCGGCCTGGTCCGGCGCCACGCGGGGCCGGGCGTCTTTACCGGGCTGCGGTTCACCGGCGCGTCCGCCGGGCAGCTCGCGGCCGACGATGCACTCGAGTACCGGGAGCTGTCGGAGGCGGTCCGGCTATGCGAACAGGTCGATGGCGCCGAGTCGGTGATCGTCGGCGGCGGCCCGCTTTCCCGAACGGCACGCCGGCTGGCGGACGAGCACCGATCCGTCGTCGTCGAGCCGGTGCCGAGCGCGGTCGCTCACCTGCTGGACGCGCTCGGCCTCGCCGCCCGGAGCGGCGTCCAGCCCTGACTCGGCAGCACCCGGCCTGGTCAGTCGCCGAGCAGCAGGGCGAGGGTGCGGATCCGTCCGCGCTCGACGTGCGTGTAGGCGCAGGCACTGGCCAGCTGCTCGTTGCCCGAAACGATCGCCTGCACCAGCGCGTCGTGCTCGTCATGGCGCACGGCCGGGCCGGCCGCGATCGTCATCGCACTCAGCCGGTCGCTGCGGTCCTGCAGCGGGCCGAACGTCTTCTCGAAGAGCGCATGACCGGCGAGCGCGACGATCGCCCGGTGCAGGGCCGCGTTCGAGCGGTCCAGGGCCTGGTGATCGTCGCGGGCGATCGCGTCCGCCGCCGTCGCGAGCGCCTGCTCCAGCGGCGCGGGATCGGCACCCGCGGCGACCCGTGCCGCTGCGACCCGTGCGACCAGCGGCTCCAGTGCCGAGCGGAGATCGTAGAGCTGCTCGATGTCCGTTCGAGCGACCTCTGTCACGATCGCCGCCCGGCGCGGTGCCAGGCGGATGAAGCCGGTGAACTCCAGCCGGTTGATCGCGGCCCGGATCGGGGCACGGGAGACGCCGAACTCGGTGGCGATCTCGCGCTCGGTCAGCTTGCTCCCAGGAGCGTAGCGGCCCGTGATGATCCCTTGCCGCAGCCGTTGGTAGACGTCCACGGAGAGAACGTCGGGGGCCGGCGCGTCCTGACCGTCGCCCTCTCGTTCGTCCATGGCGGTCAGGGTATCGGTGCTTCCGCCGCGTCTCACCGCTCCTTCCCATCTCCGCGCTCGGTCGGGGACGGGGCAGGCGAGCTCAGCCAGACCAGCCAGTAGCCGGCGAAGAACGGCAGAGCGAGCGGGCCCAGCAGCCAGCCGAGCAGGGCGATGGCGGCAAAGATGCGGAGCCGGGTCGGATCGGGGCGGGACGCCAAGCCGGGAGGTCACCGTCGCCGACACCGTCCGTTCAGTCTTCGCGGACCAGGGTGGCCACCCCGCCGAACGGGGGCAGGGTGACGGAGAAGCCGCCCAGGCCGTCCACGTCGGCGATCTTGCGCCGGGTGGTGAGGTCGAAGACCCGGCCCGCCGGGATGTGTTCGGACTGGACGCGGCCGACGATCGGTTCGGGGCCGAAGTTCAGCACGGTGATCTGGGCCGCCCCGATGTAGAGCCGGTTGACCAGGATCAGCATCTCTTTGTTCGGCACCTCGGGGACGTCGCGCAGCGTCCCGGTCGACAGGCCGTGCTGCTTGCGGACCTGCAGGATCGGGGCCAGCCGGGACGCGAACGACCGCGGGTCGGCCAACTGTCGCGGCAGCGGTCCGTACAGCGCGCGGGCGAGCGGCATGCCGGAGGCGGCGCCGTCGTGGGCGACGCCCATCAGGTCGTAGGCGCCGCGTTCGATCCAGCGGGTGTCGCCGGTGGCGATCAGTCCCGACACCTGTTCGCGCGCCAGCGGAAGAGCGCCGACCAGATCCCAGCCGGACAGCGCGAACACTCCCGGCTGCCAGGCGTTGTACATGCACAGCAGCAGGTGGGCGTCCTTGATCTGCTCGACCTGCTCGGGGGCGATCGCGTCCAGGTCGGTGATGCCGAGGCTGGCGGTGATCACCGAGCTCGTGGTCGAGGCGATGCCGTTCTGGGTGAACAGCGCGTTGTAGGGGGCGGCCGGGCCGGCGATCCGCAGCCGGAGGGTTTCCCGGATGTGCTCGGCCAGCTCGGCGCCGGTGTACTCGACGCCGCCCAGCGTGTAGTGGTCGGCGGCGTGGCGTCCGGCGAAGTGGACGAGCTCGTAGGTGAGTTCGTCGTGGTTCTGCAGGGCGTGCACCAGGGACGCCTGGTCGATGCCGGCCGCGATCGCCTCGCGCAAGGTGAGCCGGAGGAACTCGGTGTCGCGGGTGGCCAGCGCCAGATGGTAGGCGGGTCGGGTGATGAAGTCGTAGGACAGGTCGGGCCCGACCGCCGAGGTCTCGGCGATGTCGTCCACGCCGAGGTTCAGCTCTTGGAAGGTGAAGCCGCCGACCTTGCGGACCATCGATCCGATCAGCTGGTTTGCGGCCTGCGACAAGGGGTGGCCCTCGGACCAGGCCGGTCCGGCGACGCTCTTCTCGACGCCCAGGAAGCCGTTGGCGTCCAGCCGCAGGCCGCCCGAGCCGAGGTCGAGCAGCGAATGCAGCGCGTCCCCCATCACCAGTCGCATGCCGGCGAAGGTGGGGTCGAGCCAGTTGATCGACGGCTGGCCGTCCTTGAAGTAGTGCAGGTACACCCAGCGCCGCAGGACGCCCTTGTGATCGTGGATCGGCGGGGTGACCGACCAGTTGGTCTCCTTGACGCCGGGTTCGTAGAAGATCACCCGCTGCAGCTCGCCGATGATGTAGCCGGCCTCGGCCAGGGCTCGCTCGTGCGAGGCGTCCAGATTGATCGAGTCCTTGCCCGGCGGGACGTCGGGCAGCAGATGCCAGGCCTCCTCGGGGATGTCGACCATGTGGTAGATGCCCGGATAGTCCCGGTAATTCAGCGCGGCCAGCCGGAAGTCGGCCCCCTTTCCGGTGTGTCCGGGGACGATGTCGTCGATCACCGTGCCACCGTGCCGGGACGCCACCTCGCACATCGCCCGGAACTCGTCCTCGGTGCCGAACAGCGGATCGATCGCCATGCTGATCCGGTCGAAATGGCCGTCGACGCTGGGGGTTAGCTTCCAGCCGGAGATGCCGCCGGCGAGCTTGACCGGACCGGTGTGGACGCCTTCGATGCCGATCTCCTGGAAGGTGCGCCACAGCTCCTCGTCGCCGATCGCGCCCAGGAACGACTGGCCCGGCGCGGTCACCAGCGACAGCGGATAGGCGGTGAACCAGACCGCGGTCTTGTCGACCGCGGCCCGCGGATCGGGCGCGGCGTAGGGGTTGCTCCACATGGTGTGCAGGCCGGCCAGCTGCCGGCCCAACGTCGTCGCATCACCCAGCATGGACTGGTTGACCAGCCATTCCACATAGGCCTTGTTGCGGCCGTCCGGCTCGAACGGAGGCGGCCCCATCGCCTGCAGCATGTCCTTGCGGCGTCGCGCGGCGGGCCGCAGCTTCGCCGGCCGGGCCGGGTAGCGCTGGGCGTCGAAGGTCAGCTCCAACACCTCGTCGTGGTCGGCGGGGACGACGTCGGCGGGCTCGGCGGTCATGCGCGTCAATCTAGTGCCCGGATCGGACCGCGCCGATCTCGCCATCGGTGACTGCTGTCGGGTTCCGTGACCGCTTTCGGGTTATTACCCGAAAGCGGTCACCGAAGGTGAAACCCGTCACCGATAGCGAGATCGGCGACCGGGACGGCACCGGACTCGACGGGTTCGACCGGCGGTCGGGTCAGGAGTTCGCCTCGGCGGCCGCCAGCCGGAGGTAGTCGCCGACGTCGGCGGCGTGGTAGATCCGCTCGTCCGGCTCGATCCGGGCACAGAAGGTGGCGTAGGTGACGGCGGCCAGCAGCGGCAGCACCGGGCGCAGCAGGGCGGCTGCCCGCTCCGGGTCGCAGCCGGGGATCCGGCGCCGCCATGCCTCGCCGAACACGCGTGCGGCGAGGACGCGGTCTGGCTCCGACAGCGGACGGGTGAAGGCGAGCTCGTCGGTGAGCGGGTGGGAGAGGCAGGAGTCGCCCCAGTCCATGATCGCGTAGCCGCCCGTCCGGCGCTCGTCCGGACGGCCCAGCACGTTGCCGGAGTGGAAGTCGCCGTGGGTGAGGGTGTCCGGGACGCCGCAGGCCTCGATCGCGGCGAACCGCCGGGGCAGGTCGTCGACCAGGCCGAGCAGCGCGTCCCGGCCGTCCGGCGGGACGTCGCCGAGGTGGTCGGCGACCACTGCCTCGATGCGGGGCAGCTCCGCCGCGAACCGCCGGTCCGGCAGGCCGAGCGCCAGCAGCTCGTCGCCGCGTCCGATCCAGTCGGCCTGCAACTCGATCAGCTTCTCGATCATCGGCGGCAGCGCAGCCCCGGTGGCGTCGAAGTTCGATCCGGAGACGTTGGCCATCAGCGTCCGGCCCGGCTCGGCGGCGTAGACGGCGGGCACCCCCGGCGGGCCGAGCGCGGTCATGATCGCGCCCTCGTGGGCGAAGAAGTCGGGGACGACCTTGAGCCACATCTCGCCGGCGTCGGTCGGCATCCGCCAGACCGCCGACAGGTTCCAGGTCTTCACCTGCGTCGCCGGCCCGGTCACCGCGATTCCGGACGAGGCCAGCCGCCCCCGCGCCCAGCGCAGCTGTTCCTGCGGACCGCCGGGACGGGCCCATTCCTGCCGCAACGGGTGGGATGCCAGCGGGTCGGCACCCGTCCATGGCGTCAATGGCAGGCCGGCGCAGGCGCCGGGATCGACCTCGGCCAGATAGGTGACGGTGCCGCCCGGCATCCGCGCCACCGACGCGGACAGCAGCCGGAGCACCACCACGTCCAGGCCGTAGCGGGCCTTGGCGGCGGCACAGACGTCCCAGACCTCCGGCCACCAGGGCAGCTCGGTGGGCAGCGGCGGCAGCGTGCCGAGGACGGTCTGCCCTGCACACAGCAGCAGGACCGCCTCGCGGCGAGGCATCGACATGGCGGCAGAGTATCGCCGGCCGCTCCGACGTCAGGGGGTCGGGGGTTCGATTCGGCAGGCGGCGGTGGAGCCCGGCAGCCGGTGCCGGTTGCGGGCGACGAGTGCGTAGGCCGGCCCGGCCAGCCAGGACAGCGGAGGATGCACCAGCAGCCAGCCGAGGACGCGCCACGGGAACCGTCCGGTGGCCAGCGCCCGTCCGATCGCGACATGGCCGTAGCTCACCCGAGTGCCGGCAGCGGTGCGCTCGACGAACGGGATCTCCCGCTCGGCCCGCGCCGGGTCGACGCCGAGCGCGACCAGGTCGGCACGCTGCAGCGGTTCGATCGGCGCGCCCAGTCGGCGCCGTCCCAGCCAATTGGCGCTGGCGGTGCAGAATCCGCAGTCAGCGTCGTACAGCAGCGTCATCGCAGGCCGGTGGTCAGGAAGGCGATGTCGACGGCCAGCACGACGTCGGCCGGGCCGCCGATCGTGCCGGCCCGCTGGGCAGTTGCTCGAGGTGGCATGCCTCCATGCTGACAGCGACCGGCGTCCTGGGTGGTGTTCCGCGACTGGAGTTGAGCCGCCGCCCCAAGCCTGCGGAGCGGCAGACCACTAGAATCCGTCCGGACCCTAGGGAGATGGATGGACTGGACCGCGCATGTCATCTGGTGGCATTGCTACCCGTTGGGATTCGTCAACGCCGAGGACACCGCAATCCATCAGGTGCGGCACCGGCTCGGTCAGCTGACCAACTGGCTCGACTACCTGATCGAACTCGGCTGCAACGGCATGCTGCTCAACCCGATCTTCGCCTCCGCCTCCCACGGCTACGACACCCTCGACCACTACGCCATCGATGCCCGGCTGGGCGACGACGGCGACTTCGGCGAACTGATGTGGAAGGCCAAGGAACGCGGCATCCGGCTTCTGCTGGACGGGGTGTTCAACCACCTGGGCCGGGAGCATCCGGTGGTGCAGCGCGCGTTGGCGGCCGGGCCCGACACACCGGACGGCGGCTGGCTGCGTTGGGAGGGCGGCCACCCGCGCGTCTTCGAGGGCCACCGGCCGCTGGTCGAACTGAACTTCGCCAACCCCGCCGTCCAGGACTTCGTGGTCGACATCATGTGCCACTGGCTGGGTCGCGGCATCGACGGCTGGCGCCTGGACGCCGCCTACGCGCCGGGGGCGGCGGCGTGGCGTCCGATCGTGAAGCGGGTGAAGGCCGCCTACCCGGACTGCTGGCTGCTGGGCGAGGTGATCCATGGCGACAAGGACACCTTCGTGCGGGAATCCGGTCTCGACTCGGTGACCCAGTACGAGCTGTGGCACGCCATCTGGCAGTCGATGAACACCACCAACCTGTGGGCCCTGGACTGGGCGCTGCAACGGCATCGCCGCTTTTGCGAGCATTTCAGGCCGCAGATCTTCATCTCCAACCATGACGTCACCCGGATCTCGTCGAAGCTGGACGACCGCCGGCACGTCGCCCACGCGGCGGTGCTGCTGACCATGCTGCCGGGGGTGCCGTCGATCTACGCCGGCGACGAGCATCGCTTCGAGGGCGTCAAGCTCGACCAGGCCGGCGGCGACGACGCGGTGCGTCCGGCTTTCCCGGCCACCCCGGACGGGCTGCTGCCGTTCGGCGCCGACACCTTCGAGCTGTACCGGACGCTGATCGGGCTGCGCCGCCGGCACTCGTGGATCGTGGACGCCGTGGTGACCACCCGCGATCTCACCAACGAGTCGGTGGTGGTGCTGGTCGCCGGCCCGGACCAGGTGATCGAGTTGGCCCTGAACATCTCTGACGGCGTCGGGCCGATGCCCGAGGGCGACCTGCTGCTGGCCAGCGAGGGCTGCACCGAGACGGTACCGCCGCACGGCTGGGCGATCGGCGTCCGAGCCCGCACCGAGGAAGACGTGCCGTACTCGCCGAGGACGCCGGCATGAGCGGGATCGGCAGCGGTCCGGCTCAGGATCGGTCCGGTTTCGCGGTGCACGCCGAGGAAATGGCCGTTATCAGCTGACCTTCTGGCCGGTTGCAGGGGCGGCGCGGAGAAACGAGCGTTATCCCGGTTCGGGGGAGCTCTCACTACGCCTGTTTCGCCGCAACTGGGCCGAGTTCGGGTTGGCGGCGTCGTCATAACGCACGTTTCGCCGCAGGTCCGCCGGCAACCGGCGGACGACCAAGGCGCGGACGCCGTCGTCAGTCGGGGTGAGCACCAGGGTGGCGGAGCCGGGACCGGACGGCTTGAGCCGGCGACGCAGCACCGCCGGGTCGACGTCGACCCCGCGTTTCTTGATCTCCAGGGTGCCGATCCGCTCGCTGCGGACCCAGGCCCGCAGCTTCTTCTCGCCGGCGTCCAACACCTGAAGCACCTCGAAGGCGGTGGCGAACGGGGTCGGACGATGCCCGGCACCCAGCAGGTAGGCCAGCTGCGGACGCAGCCGTGCGGCGTCCAGATCGGCCGCCAGGGCGTCCACCAGCCCGGCCCGGATCACCGCCGGATCCGGTTCATACAGCACCGCCCCCACCTCGGGCCGAGCGAACCCGGCAGGTATGACGGGCAGAGTTGCGTCGTCCAGCACCTGGCCGGCGGGCAGCAGCACCGCCTGCCGGCCGCGCTCCCCCGTCCCCGACCACAACGACAGCTCCACCAGGTCGCCGGCGTCGCTCACCCAGGTGGCGGCGACGCCGTCCGGGATCACGGCGTGCGGCAGGCCGGGGCCGAGCTTCACGCAGGCGATCCGCTCGGCGAGCAGCGACTCCACGAACGACCAGGGTGGGCTGAGGTCCTCCACCCGCCAGCTGCGTCCGGACGCCGTCCGCCGCGCCGGGTCGCAGAACACCGCGGTCTCGGGGCCGACGAGCTCCTCGATCAGGGCGACGGCGTCGCCGACCAGCACCGGCCGGCCTAGGTTGGCGCCGCCCAGAATCGCGGTCGGCTCGTCGAGTTCGACCGCGGTCACCTCCAGCCCCGCGTCGAGGAAGGCGAGCGCGTCGGCGCCGATCCCGCAGCCCAGATCGAGCACCCGTCGCACCCCGGTCGCGCGCAGCCGCTCCGCCCTCCAGGACGCCACCCGCGGTCGGCTGGCCTGCTCCAACCCGTCGGCGGTGAAGAACAACTCCGCGGCGCGGGCACCGAATTTGGCCCGCGCCCGGCGACGCAGCTCCAGCTGCGCACCCACTGCCGCGGCCCGTGCCGGCGGCAACCGGCGACGCAGCCGCTCGGCTGCGGCCAGCGATCCTGTGTCGCTCTCGGACGCCCCGCGGCGCAACTCGTCGACACCTTCCGGGCCGGTCAGCCACCGGGCGTCGTCGGCATCCATACCCGCGGTTCTACCGGATCGGGCGACCCGAGTCGAGACAGTCGCTCCGGTGGTGTGAGTTCGGGCGCGGAACACAGTGCCCGAACTCACACTCACCTGTGACGGCATTAGGATGCGGCCATGAAACTGCTGGCCCGCATTCTGCTGATCGTCTCCGGCGTCGCCCTGGCGGGGGCGATCGGTGTGCTCGCCTACGGCGGTTTCGAGGTCTGGAAGCAGTTCATCGCCCTGTCGGCGAACCGCAGCATGGCATTCACCAATCCGCTCGGCATGATGATCGGCGGCGCCGGCCTGGCACTGCTCGCGGGTCTGCTGGCCGGTTACGCGCTGGGCCAGCCGCGCAAACCCAAGGAGATCGCGCCGCCGACCCGGCCGGCGGACCCCGAGTTGCGCTGACCCGCGGGGCGCCCCGCCATGCGCATCGTGGTCGCACCCGACAAATTCCGCGGCACCCTGGAGGCCGCCGAGGTGGCGTCCGCACTAGCCGGCGGCCTGCTCGCGGCCAGACCCGACCTCGACATCCGCTGCTGCCCGGTTGCGGACGGCGGAGAGGGAACCCTTGCTGCGGCGCTGGTCAACGGCTGGACGCGGGTGGATGTGCCGGCCACCGGACCGCTCGGCGAGCCGCGGACGGCCGAGTTCGGCATCGGCACCTTCGAAGGGGCGAGATCGGCACTGGTGGAGCTCGCCGTCGCCAGCGGGCTCGCGCTGATTCCCACCGACGAGGCCGGACGCCCGCGCACCGACCCGCTGCGGGCCACCAGCCGCGGCACCGGGGAGCTGATCCGGGCCGCCTTGGACGCCGGCTGCGCGACCATCGTGCTCGGCATCGGCGGCAGTGCCTGCACCGACGGGGGCACCGGCCTGCTCGCCGCACTCGGCGCCCGATTCCTGGACACCGCCGGGACAGCCGTCCCGGACGGCGGGGGTGGATTGGCCGAGCTGGCCCGTGTCGACCTCGACGGACTGGACCCGCGGATCGCCGGCACCCGGTTCGTGGTCGCCTGCGATGTGGACAACCCGCTCACCGGTCCACGGGGTTCGGCCGCGGTGTTCGCCCCGCAGAAGGGCGCCGACCCCGGCCAGGTCGCCGTCCTGGACGCCAATCTGGGCCGGCTGGCCGAGGTGCTCTCCGACACCCTGGGGGCCGCGGCACGCGACGGCGCCGTCCGGCCCGGCGCGGGTGCGGCCGGCGGGGTCGGCTACGCCGCGATGACCGTGCTCGGTGCCGAGCCGCGGCCGGGCGTGGACGTGGTGCTGGGCCTGGTCGACCTGGACACCCAGGTGGCCACCGCCGATCTGGTGATCACCGGCGAGGGCAGCCTCGACAGCCAAAGCCTGGGCGGCAAGACCCCGCTCGGCGTGGCCCGCACGGCGGCCGCCCACGGCGTCCCGGTCGTCGCCGTGAGCGGCCGCTGCACCCTATCCCCCGATCAGTTGCGCGCGGCCGGGTTTGCGGCCGGCTACGCCCTGGCCGACCGCGACCCGGTCCGCTGCTTCACCGACACCGCCGGCATGCTCGCCGAGCTGGGCCGAGAACTCGGTGATCAGCTCGCCGGTTGAGCTCTCTACCACTTGACCTTCACCGTGCCGGTCGCCGCTGCCAGCCCGGTCACGTCGGTGACGGTGCCGCTGCCGTCGCGGGCGTCCGCCTTCAGCGTCCAGGTGTAGGTCACCCCGTCGAATCGCCGGACGTAGTCGCCGGTTGCCACATGGGGGCCGCTCAACCCCTTCGCGTTGGCCCTTCTGCCGCCGATCGAACACCCGCTTGGCGTCGTCGTAGTACTTGGTCTTCAGCGACGTGCAGCAGTCGGCGACCGTGCGTCGTCCGGACGCGTAGACCCGCCAGCTGGTGTCCACCGGGCCGGCCAGCCGAGTCTCGGGGCCGACGGTCGTCCCGAGAAGGTCCGGTACCACAGCGGCGAAGGCGACGCCTCCGCGAACGGACGGCTGTCGATGGCGGCCACCCGGTTCGGGGTGACGGCGAGGGAGGCCAGGTAGGCGGGCACCTTGCGGCTGACGATCGACCAGTCGATCTTGCCGTTCGAGTCCACGCGGCCGTACACCTCGCCCTTCTCGACGTGCTCGCCGTCCACCAGCGGACGGGACGGGTCACGGAAATCGGTTCCCAGCAGTTCCCGGATCGTCCCGGTGGTGGTCACCTTCTTCACCGTGTTGCCCTTGCGCAGCCACAGCGTGGTGTGGCGAGCCCGGTAGATCACCTCATCGACGCCGTGGGAGACATCGAGTGTCGCGTCGACGTTGCGGCTGTCGCCTTTGCGCAGGGTCACACAGTTGGACTTGGTCGGGTTGGCCAGCGGAGCCGGGCCCAGACCGACCCGCGACCCAGCACGGTGGTGCCGTCCGCAGAGACTCCCGCCGCGCGGATGTTCTCCGGTGCACCTTTGCCGAAGACGACCGGGAGCGAGCGGGCGGTGGCGCCGGCGAGGTCGACGACCTGGCCGTCGGTCAGCACCAGACCGGCGACGACACAGCGGACGATACGACGCATGGCGACTCCTCAGTGAGCGTGGAACTACCCCATCCGTACGAATGAGCGAGCGCGAACGTGGCACCAGCCAGCAGTTCTCAGGAACATCTCAGCCAGTCGCCGGAGCAACGGCTGCGTTACGGTGACCGGATGGAGACCTTCGCGGCGGCGCTGGCCGATCGGGTGCTGCTGCTGGACGGCGGGCTGGCCACCCGGATGGAGGCCCGCGGCCACGACCTGAGCGACATGTTGTGGTCGGCGCGCCTGCTGATGACCGACCCGGACGAGGTCCGGGCCACCCATGCCGACTTCTTCGCCGCCGGCGCGGAAGTTGCCACCACGGCGTCCTATCAGGTCAGCGAATCGGGCTTCGAGGCGGCCGGCCGGACCGCCGGCGAGGCCCGTGAAGCGCTGCGACGCAGCGTCCGGCTGGCCCGCGAGGCGGCCGAGTCGTTCGACGGTCCGCGGTGGGTGGCGGCGTCCGTCGGCCCCTACGGCGCCACCCTGGCCGATGGCTCCGAATACCGCGGTAGCTACGGGTTGAGCGTCGCCGAGCTGCGCTCCTGGCACCGTCCACGGCTGGAGATCCTGGTCGAGGCCGGGGCCGATCTGCTGGCCTGCGAGACCATTCCGTCGCTGGCTGAGACCGAGGCGCTGGCCGCCGAGCTCGCCGCGTTGGGCGTCCCGGCCTGGATCAGCCTGACCACGGTCGGCGACCGGACCCGGCGGGGCGAGCCAGCGTCCGAGGCGTACGCGATCGCGGCCGAGGTTCCCGCGGTGATCGCGCTCGGCGCCAACTGTTGCGATCCGGACGACGCCGTCGCCGTGGTCGGCGCGGTGGGCGGACGCCGTCCGGTGATCTTCTATCCCAACAGCGGCGAGACCTGGGACGCCGGCGCCCGCACCTGGACCGGCCGGGCCGTGGTCGGCGACAGCGCACGATCCTGGGCGGACGCCGGCGTCCGAGCCCTCGGCGGCTGCTGCCGGGTCACCCCCGACCAGATCGCCGGGATGGCCGCGAGCCAGAGATCCCGGCATCCGCCCGACTGACGGGCCCGCGACCGGCGGACTACGCGGCAGGCAACGTTGCCACAGACTCGGCCGACGAGGCGGCGCAGATCGCCGCATCGACCACCTGGTCCGCCGCTGATACCGGGCGTGCGGTGTATCCCGGACGTGCGCCGACGGCGGCCGCCGAGCATCGTGCCCGGGCAGCCGCCGCCGGTGGGTGATCAGCGCTGACAGATCACCAGTCCCAATCCAGGGTGATCCAGTCCCAGGCGACCAGCCGTCCGCAGCTGTCGTAGAGCGCGATCCGCTGGGTGCCCTTGACGTAGCTGCCGTAGGTGTTGCTGAGGGTGATGATGCCGCCGAAGTCCCCCTGCGCCGGCATCTCGACCCAGCCGACCGGGGTGTTCCCGACGTACACGAAGAACGTGCCGGCTCGCCCGAATGGGGTCAGCGTGGGCTCGAACTCGGGCGCCCAGATCCCGCCCCAGATCAGGTCCTTGTGATTGCTGCGATTGAAGGTGCCGCTGCAGCGCTGCACCATTCCGGTCCACGGCTCGACGGGCCGGCAATGCCGGGCATGCCTGCCTCGTTGATCCTTGCCCGACGGCTTGTGCGCGCTGGACGACTTGTCCACGCTGGATGCTTGCGCGACCGCCGACCGTCCGTCGGCAGCCTGCGCCTCACCGGCCATCACCGGCGACAAACTCAGGGCGACCGCGGCGGCCAGGCCGATGCCGACCCGCACGATTGTTGATGGCTTCATCACTACTTCCCCTCCCCCGCAGGCGATGCGAAAGCCCGCAGACTCAGAACGATAGGGGCCGAAGGGGTCGTCGGAGAGGGTCACGGCACGATCATCTGTGAATCAGCTGTGCAGGGACGCAGGCACGCCCGATCACCCGGCCGGCTTCACGAAAGGTCCCGCTTCGGCAGGCAACGGAATGCCCGCGCACGTCGGACGACAGGCGATGGCGCTGCATCCGGGCACGGGGTGGACACCCGAAGGGTCAATTTCAGCGGCGGTAGCTCCAGCCCGTAGGGGCGCCGTTCGAGTAGGGCATCACGCCGTGAAACGGACGCGGGTCCTCGTCGAAGACCAGCCGCAGGAAGTGCCGGTCTCCGGGCCACATCGGCAGCGGATCTCCGTTGCCCAGCAGCCGGTCGATCGGCAGCCAGTCCAGCGGGCCGTCGTCGTTGCGCTCGGGGACCTCGCCGGTGAAGGCGTCCACGACAAAGATGAAGCCGAACCAGTCCTCGCCGTTGGCCCCGAAGCCGGGCCACGAGACGGTGCCGCGCAACCGTTCGGCGGTGACCGTGATGCCGGCCTCTTCCATCAGTTCGCGGTGCAGGCAGCTGACGATGTCCTCGTCGTTCTCCAGCTTTCCGCCCAGGCCGTTGTACTTGCCCTGGTGCACGTCGCCGTCGCGGCTGCGCAGCACCATCAGCGCACGCTCGCCGTCCGGGTGCAGCACGTAGCCCAGGGCGCCGATGATCGGTGTGTAAGGCATGGTCAGACCAATACCGTCGAGACGGGGAGCCCGGAGTCGGCGCCGATGTCCAGCGCGGACGGACGCAGCCCGCGGCTGATCACCTCGCAGCCGAGCACCGCCATCATCGCGCCGTTGTCGGTGCACAGTCCGGGCCTCGGACGCCGCAGCGCGATGCCGCGTTCGGCGGTCCGCTGCTCCAACAGACCGCGGAGCCGGGAGTTGGCCGCCACCCCGCCGCCGATCAGCAGGTCGGAGACGCCGAAGTGCTCGCAGGCGTCCACCGCCTTGGCGGTCAGCACGTCGCAGACCGCCTCTTGGAAGGACGCCGCCACGTCGGCGATCGGGACGTCGTCGCCGTCGCGGCGCCGGGTCTCCACCCACCGCGACACCGAGGTCTTCAAGCCCGAGAACGAGTAGTCGAACCGGTGCTTGACCAGGTCTTTCTGCGCGGCAAGTCCGCGCGGGAAGCGGATCGCATTCGGGTCGCCGTCGGCGGCCGCCTTGTCGATCACCGGACCACCCGGATAGGCCAGGCCGAGCACCCGCGCCACCTTGTCGTAGGCCTCACCGGCGGCGTCGTCGATGGTCGAGCCCAGCTCGACGATGTCGCCGGTGATGTCGTTCACCAGCAGCAGCGAGGTGTGCCCGCCAGAGACCAGCAGCGCCGCGCACGGCTCGGGCAACGGACCATGATCGAGCAGGTCGACCGCCACGTGTCCGACCAGGTGGTTCAACCCGTAGAGCGGCTTGTTCAGCGCGACGGCCAGGGCTTTCGCCGCCGACAACCCGACCACCAGGGCACCCATCAGGCCCGGTCCGGCGGTGACGGCGATGCCGTCCAGCTCGGTCAGGTCGACATCGGCGGTGGCCAGCGCGCGTTCCAGCGCCGGACGCATCGCCTCCAGGTGCGCACGCGAGGCGATCTCGGGCACCACTCCCCCGTAGCGGACGTGCTGCTCGACCGACGAGGCGACCTCGTTGGCCAGCAACTCGTGGCCGCGGACGATCCCGACCCCGGTCTCGTCGCAGGACGACTCGATGCCCAGCACCAGCGGTCCACTCATCGGATCAGTTCCCCCTCTGTGACGTGACCACCCCGGCGATCGCGCGCTGCATCACGAGCGCGTGCCGTCCGGCACCGTAGTAGTCGTCACGCCGGGCCAGGTCGGCGAAGCCCAGCCGACGATACAGCGCCAGCGCCGGAGCGTTGTCGTGTTCGACCTCCAGCAGCATCCGTTCGCCTCGGCGTCCGGCGGCCCAGGCGATGCCGGCTTCGACCAGTGCCCGGCCGATGCCGCGTCCGCGATGTTCGGGCGCGACCACGATACGGTGCAGGTCGGCGGTCTTGGCGACCAGTTGGACGGTGGCGACGCCGAGCAGCCCGCCGTCCGATGGTCGAGCTTCCTCCGACCAGACCGACTCCGACACGCCTGGTTTCGTCACGCTCAACCAGCGATCGGCGACCAGCACACGACGATCCGCCCCGGCCAGCTCCGCCGCCCACGAGTCATCGCTCCAGCGGGCGGAGTCGTCGAAGCCGGACCGTTCCAGGGCCACGATGGCGTCCAGCTCGCCCGGCTGCGCCGGCCGAACCACGACCGTTCCGATCATGACCGGGTCGCGCCGCGCGCCAGCCGGGGCTGCAGCAGGGTGGATTTGCGGGTGGTCGGCACCTCGGCGTCCGGACGCCGCAGGTACAGCGGGGACAGTCCGGCATCCGGAAGGCTCGGACCGGCCAGGGCCAGCACGCCGCCGTCCAGCGGGGTGGGTGTGCCGTTCGCCAGGTCGGCGCCGGGGCCGACTACGGGCAGATCGGGCAGCGCGGACACCGGCGATACCGCCGGCCCCTCGATGCGGCGTCCGTCGGCGGCGTAGCGGGCCCAGTAGACCTCGCGCCGGCGGGCGTCGCTGACCACCAGAAACTCGCCGCAGGTGTCCGCCGCGTCGGAGAGCCCGTATCGAGCACGGGATGACGATGCCGGCCCCACGTCATCCCGCGGCCCCACGTCATCCCGCGGCCCCACGTCATCCCGCGGCCCCACGTCATCCCGGCGAACGCCGGGATCTCGAGACTCGCCGGCAGCGATCGCGTCCAGCGAGCAGACGCCGCGCACCGAAACGTCCAGCGCGAAGGCAAGGGTCTGCGCGGTGACCACCCCGACCCGCAACCCGGTGAACGGACCTGGTCCGACGCCGACCACGATCGATCCGACGTCGGCGAGAGTCCGGCCGGCATCGGCCAACGTCGCGTTGACCAGGGACATCAGCTGCTCGGCGTGCGCTCGGTTGTCGGTGACCGCGCCGGACGCCAGGACGCCGGCGTCGTCGGCCAGCCCGACCCGGACGTCCGTCGAGGTGTCGATGCCCAACCTCAGGGTGTTCGGACTCATCGCAACTCCTCCAGTTGCCCATCGGCCCAGCGCGCACCGACGCCGGCCAGGAACACCAGCCGGGTCTCGTCGTCGGGGTCCAGGCCGCGGCGGATGTCGATCTCCAACCGGTCGTCGGCCAGCCCTTCGGCGATGCCGCCACCCCATTCGATCAGGGTGACCGCGTCGGCCAGCGACGCCTCCAGGTCGAGGTCCTCCAGCTCGTCGAAGCTGCGCAGCCGGTAGGCGTCCACATGCACCAGGGCCGGGCCGCCGGTGCTGCTGCGATGCACGCGGGAGAGCACGAAGGTGGGTGAGATCACCGGGCCGAGCACCCCCAGGCCGGCGCCGATGCCCTGTGTGAGAGTGGTCTTGCCGGCGCCCAGGTCGCCGGTGGCGATGATCACGTCACCGGGCTTCAGCAGAGCGGCCAGCCGTTCGCCGAGATCGCGCATGGCGTCCGCGGTGGGGGCCTCGACAAGCACCGGAAGACTGCGTTGCAGCAGTTCGAGCGGCGGCTGCTCGCCGACCCAGGTGAAGCCGTGCCGGCGCCACCACCGGCCCAGGCCGGGGAACTCGGTGCGGACGCCTAGGGCGAGGGTGCGGGTGCCCCGGGCGGCCAACAGGTCCATCGCGCACAGCACCAGCGCGCTGGCGATCCCACGATGCTGGTAGTCGGGATGCACCGCGACACGGGTGACCGTCGCGATGTCGCCGTCCAGGGCGACGATCAGCGCCGCGGCGGGTTCGCCGTCCACCTCGCCGAGGACGCCGAAGCCCCCGGCCAGCTTCTCGGCGATGGTCTGCACCGTGTCCGACAGCGCCGCCGCCGGCGGATCCACCGGCGGACGTGCGGCGAACGCGGCATGCACCACCCGCAGCACGTCGGCGGCGCGGGAGGCGTCCACCCGCAGGATGCACAATTGCCCGCCGTCGGGGAGGCCGGCCTCGGCGACGACGGCCGCAGTGGACGGGGCGGGCATGGCGAATCCTCTGGTTGACGGGTTGTGAAGCCGTCCCACTGTAGCCCTCGCCGACCACGTCCCCCGCGCCCGTGTCAGCCGGACCGCTCGCACGTTCGGGGACGGTTCTCGAAGGTTCGAATTCCGGACGCGTGGGGACGGTTCTTCTCGTTCGCTTTTCGCACGCGGAAGAACCGTCCCCCGACGTGCGAGATTCGCACGCGGAAGAACCGTCCCCGAAGATGCGGACGGCGCCCCGGAGGTTCCGGGGCGCCGTCGATCTCGTGCAGGTCACGCCTTGCGGGCGACGAAGACCTCCAGGACGGCCGGGTAGAGCGGATGGTCCGGATCGAGCCCGGTGATCTCAGCCACCGCGTCCTCGGCGGACAACTCGCCTAGCAGCCGTTGCAGCTCGACGGCCTCGGGGTCGTCGGCGGTGTCGAAGCGGAGTCCGGCACCGATCGCGGCCAGCAGGCCGTCGCAGGACATGCCCCGTTCGGCGAGCTGGGACGCCGGCGAGATGAACCGGTCGTGCCGGCTCAGCTTGCGCAGCGGTCCGCGTCCGACTCGCAGCGTGGTGTCGGGCAGGAACGGGTTGGCGAACCGCTTCAGGATCTTCGCCACGTAGGCGCTCTGCACCGCCTCGTCGATGCCGTGCTTGGCGACGATCAGCGATTTGGTGTCGGCCAGCGCCGCCGCCACCTTTGCCGACACCGACGGGTCGTTCAACGCGTCGGAGATCTTCTCGATGCCGGCGGCGTAGCCGAACCAGGCCGCGGTGGCGTGGCCGGTGTTCACCGTGAACAGCTTGCGCTCGATGTACGGCTCCAGATTCTCCACCCAGGTCACGCCGGGAATCTCGGGCACGTTGCCCTCGAACGGCGGCGTCTCGATCGCCCACTCGAAGTAGTTCTCCACGGTGACGTCGAGGCCAGCGCCCGGCGCCTGAGCGGGGACGATCCGGTCGACCGCGGTGTTCGCGAACAGCGCCCGGTCGGCCAGGTCGTCGCCGGCGTAGGCCTTCTCCACCTCGGCCTTCAGGATGTCGGTGCCGTTGATCGCGTTCTCGCAGGCCATCACCGCCGCCTTGGACGCCCCGGTGGGCCGGGCCGCGATCCCCGCGGCGATCGCCGGGGCCACGAATTTGAGGATGTTCGCCCCGACCGCCGTGGTGACGATGTCCGCCCCAGCGATGGCGACGGTCAACTCGTCGGCCTGCTTGGCCGAGTTGAGGGCGGAGTACCCGCGCACCACGGTGGTGCGCGGGTCGTCGCCCACTTCGTTGACGGCGTAGGAGTTCGAGTTCGCCAGGGCCTCGATCAGGGACTCGGCGACATCGGCGAAGACCAGTTCGTAGCCGGCGTTGCTGAGCAACAACCCGACGAACCCGCGACCGATGTTGCCGGCTCCGAAGTGCACCGCCTTCATGTCAGCCATTCACCTTTCCGAATGCGTCGCGCACCTGCGTCGGCGACGTCGCCTGCTCCAGTCCGGCGATCTGCTCCTCGTCGAGGAACACGCCAGCGATCTTCCCCAGCAGTTCCAGATGATCGTCGCCGGCGCCGGCGATACCGATGACGAACTTCACCTGATTGCCGTTCCAGTCGATGCCGTTGGGGTATCGGACGACCGAGATCGACGACTTGGTGATCATCGACTTGGCCTCGTTGGTGCCGTGCGGAATCGCCAGCAGGTTGCCCATGTAGGTGGACACCGACTTCTCCCGCTCGTGCATCGCCTCGACGTAGCCGGCGCCGACGTTCCCCGAAGCCACCAGCAGATTGCCGGCCTCGGTGATGGCGCCGTCCCGGTCGGTCGCGATGCCTTGGAGAACGATGGACGACAGCTTCAGCACGGCGTCCGCCTCGTTGACCTCGGACGTCGGCTCGCTGACCGGCGCAACGGGCGCCGGGGCGGCCGGCGCAGAGGACACCGGGGCCGGAGCACCACCGTTGGTCTGCTGCAACAACTCGACCACCTCGTCGTACCGGGGACTGGCCATGAAGTTGTCCACCGAGACGTGGATCGCCGACGGCGTGCCCTGCTTGGCCCGGTCGGTCAGGTCCTGGTGGCTGACCACCAGGTCGAAGGTGTCGGTCAGGTTCGAGATGGCCTTGTTGATCACGGTCACGTCGGTGAACCCGGCGGACTGGATCTTCTTGCGCAGCACCGAAGCACCCATCGCCGACGACCCCATGCCGGCGTCGCAGGCGAAGACGATGTTCTTGATCGGGCCACGAGCACCGGACGACGAGTCGCCGACCAAGGACGCCGAGATCGAGGACTTCTTGCCCTTCATCGACTCCATGGACGCCGTCGCCGCCGCGAGGTCGTCGTCGCCCCCCTTGGCGGTCTTCAGGATCACCATCGCGATCAAGAAGGTGGCTGCCGCCGCGGCCAGCACCGCCAGGGTCACTCCCAGGTAGCTGTCGGTTGCGGTCTGGGCGTAGATGGCGATGATCGAGCCCGGCGCCGCAGGCGCCCGCAGACCGGTGCCGAACAGCTGGTTGACTGCTACGCCGGTCGCGCCACCGCCGATCATCGCGATGATCAGCGCCGGCTTCATCAGCACGTACGGGAAGTAGATCTCGTGAATGCCGCCGAAGAAGTGGATGATCGCCGCGCCGGGCGCTGAGCCCTTGGCGGAGCCCTTGCCGAAGACCGAATAGGCCAGCAGCAGGCCGAGACCCGGCCCGGGATTCGCCTCGAGGAGGAACAGGATCGACTTGCCGGATTCGGCGGCCTGTGCCAGGCCGAGCGGGGTCAGGATGCCGTGGTTGATGGCATTGTTCAGGAACAGGATCTTGGCCGGCTCGATCATCACCGAGGTCAGCGGCAGCAGATGGTAGCTGACCAGCCAGCCGACCCCGGCGCCGAGGATTCCACTGAAGCCGGACACGATCGGGCCCATCACGAAGAATCCGAAGATGGCCAGGATCATGCCCCAGATGCCGGCCGAGAAGTTGTTCACCAGCATCTCGAAGCCCGGCCTGATCTTGCCGTCCCACAAGGCGTCCAGCTTCTTCATGGTCCAGCCGCCGAGGGGCCCCATGATCATGGCGCCCATGAACATCGGGATCGACGTGCCGGTGATCACACCCATGCAGGCAATCGCGCCGACGACACCGCCGCGGACGTCGTAGACGACCTTGCCGCCGGTGTAGGCGATCAGCAGGGGCAACAGGTAGGTGATCATCGGGCCGACCATGCCGCCGTATGCGGAGCAGTTCTGAAGCCCGTCGGTCAGCGCCTGCGAATCGCCGTTCGGCAGCATGATCTTGGCCGCGCAGGTGGCTGCGTCGACACCCCAGCCGCCGATCTTGGCAACCCAGCTGTCGTTGGGCAGCGTGCCGCCCGAAGCCAAATTGATCCAGCCATCCTTGATGAAGATGGCGGTGATGAAGCCCCAGGCGATGAAGGCAGCGATGTTGGGCATCACCATGTTGGACAGGAACGTCCCGAACTTCTGTACGTGAATGCGCGCCGAACTCTTCGGCGCGGCACTAGTAGTCGACATGTGTCTCCTCAGTGTCTGCACGGGACCTCGGCCGCGTTGCTCTCGAGCACCCCGCACGTTGTGATCTGAAAACCCTAGACCGCCCGCGGACGGACGGCTACACGCCACTGCCGCAGTCTTCAAGATGAGACCCTAGGCACTCATCTGTCGAGTCACCCTCGAGGCGGCCATCGGCTCGCCATTCTCCGCCGTGGGAGCCCGGCACCGGACTGAGGCCTGTCGGCGTCCACCGATCCTCTGATAGCGTCATCCCTCATATGAGCGCGCCCGACCTGCCACCGCCCACGGCCTTCAAGGGGCCCGCCGAGCTCGTCTTGGCCGCCGAGATCGCGCGACTGTACTACCTGGACGGGATGACCAAGGTCGAGATCGCCGACCAGCTCCGGTTGAGCCGGTTCCGGGTGGCGCGGCTGCTGCAGGTCGCCCGCCAGGAAGGCGTGGTGCGGATCGAGATTCAGCAGTCCGGGACCATCGACCTGGACCGCTCGATCCGGCTGCGGGAGCGCTTCGGGCTGGAGCATGTGGTGGTGGTCGACTGCCCCGAGGGCGATCCGCAGTCGCTGCGGTCGGCGCTCGGCCGGGCCGCGGCCGACTTGCTCGGCGAGGTGGTCGGTGCCGGCGACCTGATCGGACTGGCCTGGGCGCGGTGCGTCCAGTCGATGGTGCGGCAGGTGCGTCGGCTTCCGCAGGCGTCCGTCGTCCAGCTCACCGGGGTGTTGCCGCAGGACCTGACCGGACAGCTCGACGAGGACACCGCCGTCGACATCGTCCGCGATCTGGCCCGGGTCACCAAGGGCCCGGCCTACCTCTATTTCGCGCCGTTCCTGGTGCCGGACGCCGCCACTGCCCTGGCGTTGCGCCGCCAGCCCGAGATCGTCCGCGCCTTCGGCAAGGCGTCCTCGGCCGATGTCGCCGTGGTCGGCATCGGCCGCTGGGCGCCCGGCCTGTCCACCCTCTACCAGGCCGCGACCCCGCCCGAGCGGACGGCGCTCGCCCAGGCCGGCGTCTGTGCCGAGATGGCCGGCATCTGCCTGGCCGCCGACGGCGAACCGCTGCACACCCCGTTCAACGAGCGGATGATCAGCGTGGACGCCGCACAGTTCCGGGCTATGTCCCAGCGGATCGCGATCCCCTACGGCAGCGACAAGCACGCAGCGGTGCTGGCCGCGCTGCGCAGCGGCCTGGTCACCATGCTGGTGACCCATTCGTCGCTGGCCGAGGCGCTGCTCACCCACGATCAGCCGCCCGGTTCGTCGTGAACGCCTCCGAGCCTGACGACGCCGAGGTGGTGTTGGTCGGCGGCACTGCCAACAAGGGACGCATCATGCGCCGCGGGGACGCCGTCCATCGGCCGCCCGGTCCGCACGCCCCCAGCGTGCATGCGCTGCTGAACCACCTGGAACAGGTCGGTTTCGACGGCGCGCCGCGGTTCCTGGGCATCGACGATCAGGGCCGCGAGGTGCTCACCTTCGTCCCCGGCGACACGGTCGTCCCGCCCTATGCGGCGTGGATGTTCGGCGACGAGGCGTTGCGCAGCGTGGCCGAGCTGCTGCGCCACTATCACGAGTCGGTCGCCGACTTCGATGTGGCACCGTGGCGCTGGTCGCGTCCGCCACCCGAACCGTTCCGCGGGACGCTGGCCTGCCACAGCGACCCGAATCTCGCCAATGTGGTGTTCCGCGACGGCGTCGCCGTCGCGCTGATCGATTTCGACCTGGCGGGACCGGGCCTGCCGATCTGGGACGTCGCCGCGGCGGCCCGGTTGTGGACGCCGCTGCGCGCCGACGAGTACATCGACGATCCGCGGCACGGCCGGTCGTTGGAACGACTGCGCCTCTTCCTGGACGCCTACGGGGCCGACTTCGATCCGGAGCAGTTCGTGGACGCCGTGGTCGCCAACCACGACTGGCTGTACCGGGTCGTCGAGGACGGCTCGGACGCAGGAACCCCTGGCTTCGTCGCCTACTGGGCGCAGGTCGAACACCGCGCGGCCCGCACCCGTGAGTGGTACCTCGGCCAGCGGCGTGCGCTGCTGGCTGCGGCGCGCCCGACGCGCTCCCGGCGCGTGGGCTTGCCGGGAGGCCTCAGTCGTTGACGGTGGACAGGGTGGCCCAGATCTCCTCAGCCGACGTGGCCTGCTCGAGCAGCGTGACCCGCGCCTCATCGAGGAAGACCTCGGCGATCCGGCCGAGCAGTTCGAGGTGCTGGCCGTGCGCGGCGGCGATGCCGATGACGAACTTCACCGGGTTGCCGTTCCACTCCAGCACGTTCGGGTAGCGCACCACCGAGATGGCCGACGAGTCGATCTTCGCCATCTCAGCGTTGGTGCCGTGCGGAATCGCCAGCAGGTTGCCCATGTAGGTCGACACCGAACGTTCGCGTTCGAACATCGACTCGACGTAGCTCTCACCGACCGCGCCGGTGGCGATCAGCAGGCCGCCGGCCTCACGGATGGCCTCGTCCTTGGTGGTCGCGGTGCCGCTCAGCGTGATCGCACGCAGCTTCAGGATGGCGTTCTCGTCGTCGATCGGCCCGGCAGCAGCGGCCTGCACCACCACCACTGGCTCGGCGACGGGCGCGGCGGGGGCGGCGGGCGCCGACGGCGCGGGCTGCGCCCTCGGCGGCTCAGGCTGCTGAGTTGGGGCGGCGCCGGACTGACGCTTGCGCATCAGGTACAGGATCGCAATCACCACCACAGCGATGATCAGCACGATCACCAGGGGCTGGTCCATCAGGGTTCTCCTCGTCAATGGATTCAGGTGGCACCGCACACCAGCGCCACACGGATTCTGTCATCATCGGCGGGTTCAGACGATCCTCGGCCCGCTATCCGGCCAGCGAGTCGTGGGCGAGCGCACCTGGATCCCGGATCAAGACGGGATGGGCCTGGCGTTCGCGTCCCCGAGTGGATGTGAATCGTGGATTCACGTATCAGTCCGGGATGACCGGTGGGTCCGGGATGACGGAGCACGCAGCCCGGCGATCGCCGCCGGCAGCCGGGTGGCGAGTTCCTGCGGTGGAAGCGGTCCGGGGGCCTGTGCCGCGGCGATCGCCTGCACGGACGCCGCCGCCAGCGCGGCCCTGGCCGGGCTCAGTCCGGCGGCCAGCAGGGTTCCGCAGATGCCGGCCAGCACGTCGCCGGAGCCGGCCTGCGCCGTCCAGTGCGGGCCGGGGACGGCGATCCCGACCGCGCCGTCCGGGCCGGCGACGTATTGGGTGGCGCCCTTGAGCAGAACTGTCGCCCGGTACCGCCGGGCGGCCTCCTGGACGGCGGCGATCGGGGCGGCGGCCACCGCCGGCCGTTCGGCGTCCAGCAGCCGGGCCAGCTCGCCGGCATGTGGGGTGAGCAGGACCTGCTCCCCCAGCTGCCCGTCCGGCAGGAAGCGGAGCGCGTCGGCGTCCAGCACCAGCGGGACGCCGTCTGCGAGCGCCCGCTCGACGGTGGCCGCGCCGTCCGGACTGTCGCCCCAGCCGCAGCCCAGCACACGGGCCTGCACCCGTCCCGTGCCGAACACCACGTTCGGTGTCTCCGACCGGATCAGTCCGGACGCCGCCGGCGCACCGGCGAAGCGGACCATGCCCGCGCCGGCGTGCACCGCGCCCAGCGTGGAGAGCACCGCGGCGCCGGGGTAGGCGTCCGATCCGGTGTCGAGCCCGACCACGCCGCGGGAATACTTGTCGCTGGTGGCGCCAGGGAAGGGCCAGGCCGCGGCGACGTCCGAGAGCTCCCAGCAGCGCAGGTCGGCCGCGGGTAGATCCAGCCCGATGTCGATCACCTCGACCACCCCGCACGCCGACGCCGCCGGCTGCAGCACCTGACAGTATTTGAGCCCGCCGAAGGTGACGGTACGAGCTGCAGTGAAGTGGGAGACCCCACCGTTGGTCGAGCTTGTCGAGACCCCGGTTTCGACAAGCTCAACCGACGAAGGCGAATCCGCGGCCAGCCCGGACGGCAGGTCGACGGCGACCACCGGCACGCCGGCGTCCGCGCAGGCCTGCGCGAACAGGGCGACCGGTTCCCGCAGGCCAGGGCGTCCGCCGATGCCCAGCACGCCGTCCACCACCAGGTCGGCCCGGCCCAGCGCCGCGACCGCGCCGACTGCGTCCAGCTCGCGGCCGCCGGCCGCCCGGAACGCCGCCCACGCCTCCCGATAGACATGCCCCGACGTCCGCCACGCCGCCACCGCAACCCCGCGGGCCAGCAACCGGGCCCCGGCGTACAGCGCGTCGCCGCCGTTGTTGCCCGCGCCGACCACCAGCAGCGCCCGTGAGCCGTAGACGGCGCCGCGCAACCCGCGCAGTTCTCGGAGCAGCACGGACGCCAACCCGGCCGCCGCCCGCTGCATCAGGACGCCGGGCAGCGCCGCCAGCAGCGGCTCTTCCGCCGCGCGGATCGTGTCCGCCAGGTAGGCAGCCTTCATCGCGTCATGCCTCGCAGACCACCACCGCGGCGGCGATGCCCGCGTCGTGGGTGATGGAGAGGTGCACGGTGGCGATGCCGAGTTCGGCGACCCGCGCGGCCACCGTGCCGGTGTAGTGGAAGTAGGGCTTGCCCCACTCGTCCTTGCGGACCTCGGCATCGTGCCAGGACAGCCCGGCGGGCGCCCCCAGCGCCTTGGCCAGGGCCTCTTTGGCGGCGAACCGTCCGGCCATCCGGTTCATCGACGAATCCCGCTCGGCGGGGGTGAACAGCCTGGTCAGCAGGCGTTCCCGGGCGGCGGCCGTGGCGAACCGCTCGACCGGGCAGACGTCGATTCCGATGCCGACGATCACTCGACCGTGACCGACTTCGCCAGGTTGCGCGGCTGGTCGACATCGAAGCCCTTCAGCGAGGCCACCTCGCAGGCGAACATCTGCAGCGGCACGGTGGCGACCAGCGGCTGCATCAGCGTCGACACCTTGGGCAGCCGGAACAGGAAGTCGGCGTACGGCGTCACCTCGTGATCGTCGTCCTCGGCCAGCACGACGGTGAACGCGCCCCGTGCGCGGACCTCTTGAATATTGGAGATCACCTTGTCGTGCAGTTGGTCGCGGCCCTGCGGCGGCACCACCACGAAGATCGGGATGCCGTTTTCGACCAGCGCGATCGGGCCGTGCTTGAGCTCGCCGGCCGGGAACCCCTCGGCGTGCAGGTAGGCGATCTCCTTCAGCTTCAGGGCGCCTTCCAGCGCCACCGGGTAGCCGACGTGCCGGCCCAGGAAGAGCACAGATTCGGTGTCGGCGTACTTCGCGGCCAGCTGCTTGATCGGCTCGATCTCGTCCAGCACCCGCTGGATCAGCGGCGGGACGGCGGCCAGCTCGGACATGATCGCGGCGATCTCGTCGCCGAATTTCGCCCCCCGGACCTGGGCCAGGTAGAGCCCGAGCAGGTAGCAGGCGGCCACCTGGGTAAGGAAGCCCTTGGTGGAGGCGACGCCGATCTCGGGGCCGGCGTGGGTGTAGATGACGGCGTCCGATTCGCGCGGAATGGTGGCGCCGTTGGTGTTGCAGATCGCGATCACCTTGGCGCCCTGCTCGCGGGCGTGCCGGATCGCCATCAGCGTGTCGGCGGTCTCGCCCGACTGGCTGAGCGTCACCACCAGGGTGCGCGGGGTGATGATCGGGTCGCGGTAGCGGAATTCGGAGGCGATCTCGACCTCGCAGGCGATCCGGGTCCAGTGCTCGATGGCGTACTTGGCCACCATGCCGGCGTAGTAGGCGGTGCCGCAGGCGACGATGATGATCTTGTCGATGGTGCGCAGTTCGGCTTCGGGAATGTGCAGTTCGTCCAGCTTCAGCGAGCCGTCGGTGTTGTACCGGCCGAGCAACGTGTCGGCGACCGCCTGTGGCTGCTCGTAGATCTCTTTGCGCATGAACCAGTCGTAGCCCTGCTTCTCGGCGGCGGAGAGGTCCCAGGTCACCTCGAACGGGTGCGAGTCGGCCGGACGCCCGTCGAAGTCGGTGACGGTGACGGTGTCGCGGGTGACGTCGACCACCTGGTCCTGGCCGAGCTCGATCGCCTGCCGGGTGAACTCGATGAACGCCGCCACATCGGACGCGACGAAGTTCTCGCCGTCGCCGACGCCGACCACCAGCGGCGAGTTGCGCCGGGCGGCGACCAGCCGGTCTGGTTCGGCGGTGTCGATGGCGACCAGGGTGAACGCGCCGTGCAGCCGGTTGCAGACGCCCCGCATGGCGTCGGCGAGATCGGTGCCGTCCTCGACCGCCTTGCCGAGCAGCTGGGCGGCCACCTCGCTGTCGGTCTCGGAGCGGAACTCGACGCCCTGGGCCTGGAGTTCGGCGCGCAGCGGCGCGAAGTTCTCGATGATGCCGTTGTGAATCAGCGCCACCCGGCCGTTTGCCGACACGTGCGGGTGTGCGTTGCGGTCGGTCGGGCCGCCGTGGGTCGCCCACCGGGTGTGCCCGATGCCGGTCTCGCTGACCGCCAACGGATCGGACGCCGCCGCCACGTCCAGATTGGCGATCTTTCCGGCCTTCTTGCGGACGTCGATCGCCCCGTCGGCAATCACCGCCACGCCGGCCGAGTCGTAACCGCGATATTCCATCCGGCGTAACCCTTCGACCACCACCTTGCTGGCATCGCGTGGGCCGACATATCCGATGATTCCGCACATGCGGAGGACTTTACCGGGGGTTACTCCGGTCAATCGCCATTCCCAGCGGCGAAGGGCGCGTTCTCGCTGTGCCATGGCGCCGGGCCGGGCAGACTGGTGACCTGCCCAGCCAACGAGGTGTCATGGACCAGCAACCCATCCTGCTTCCCACGGATCCACGGCTCGCCCCCGAGGACGACCCGTACGGTCCCTACGTGGCGCTCAGCCGCACCCAATGGAGCGAGCTCGCCGAGGCCGTCCCGTGGGATCTGGACGCCGACACCCTGGCCCGGCTGCGTGGTTTGGGCGACCCGACCGACTCCGACGAGGTGCGGCAGGTCTACCATCCGCTGACCCAGCTGCTGAACCTGTACTGGGAGCGGACCGGGGCGCTGTACGGCACCACGCACGACTTTCTCGGCATCAATCACAAGCAGGTGCCGTTCGTGATCGGCGTGGCCGGATCGGTGGCGGTCGGCAAGTCGACCACCGCCCGGTTGCTGCAGGAGCTGCTGCTGCGCGGACCCCGGCGTCCGAAGGTCGACCTGGTGACCACCGACGGGTTCCTCTACCCGAATCACATTCTCGAGGCGATGGGCATCGCGCACCGCAAGGGATTCCCGGAATCGTACGACCGGCAGGCGCTGCTGCAATTCGTGATCGACGTGAAGTCCGGCAAGTCCGAGGTGACCGCGCCGGTCTATTCGCACCTGTCCTACGACATCGTCCCCGACCAGCGCATCGTGGTGCGCGACCCCGACATCCTGATCGTCGAGGGACTGAACGTGCTGCAGCCGGCCCGGCGCCGCTCGGACGGCAGCACGGCCCTGGCGGTGAGCGACTTCTTCGACTTCACCGTCTACGTGGACGCCCGCACCGCCTTCATCAGGCAGTGGTACATCGATCGCTTTTTCGCGCTGCGCAGCACCGCATTCCGCGACCCGAAATCGTACTTCCGCCGCTACACCGAGATGTCGGACGCCGAGGCGCTGCGCACCGCGACCACCTTCTGGGACACCATCAACGGCCCGAACCTGGAACTCAACATCCGGCCCACCCGCGGCCGGGCGACCGCGATCCTGCGCAAGGGAGAGAACCACCAGGTCAGCTGGGTGCGGATCCGAAAGGTCTGAATCTAGGCCAACCGCGATCTTCAACCTTACCCTGCTATAGCATCCTTGGACATTATATAAAGAACCCCAGCCGCTATGCCGATCACTAGCCCAACCCAGCCTCCCCAAACCCGGAATCTGAAGCCCGGCTGATCGACCACCTCGGGCTCCATCAGCCTCCACGCAAGCACTGCAGGCCGAAGTCCGGTGAACATCTCTAGCGAAACAATCAGAATAGCCCCCGCAACGGCGAGATCCTCCGGATCTGTCCCGACGAATTCAGCACGCGCCATTCCAATGCTAACGCTAATCGGCCACAGCAAAGCCATCGCGATTCCCCAGGACCTATGCCCCCAGCCTGGATCGATTCCAGTCAGAATCGCACACGACCCCACGGCGATAGCCAAGGCCCACCACTCCCACGTCATCAATATGCCGACATTCGTCGATTTGCGAACGCTGTGATCGCATACGAAATGCTATCACCGAATAGAGAGACGGCTCGCTGGGCTCTGACATAGTCGCGATGCACTCTATTCTTCTTCAATGTCACTGCGCGACGAATTTGAGTCTTTAGTCGGGATATTTTATATCGAAGTTTCGCGATTTTTCGTTTAACAACCACAGCCCGCTTCGCAGTAGTAGCCCCCTTCGACCACCCGGCAATCACCTTGCCCATAATTGCTTTCGTCGCCAGTCGCCCTGCGGTTCCCGCAACCAGGCCAATTGCGGTATTAATAAGGCGCGCCTTCGCGGCGGAAACATTCCCTGAGGCATAGTGCAGAGCTGCACTCGCAACCCCGGAGACCGCCGACAATCCACCACACACGGGACATAGAGCGCTCGGGATCATCCCTGAAATGTCACTAATCAGACCAAGAGCGCCGGCCCACTGCTCCATCCATTGACCGGTAATATCCGTCGAGTTGATCGGATCATTGGGGTAACCATAACCGGTTTCATTGCTACCCAAGGTAGGGTCGAGGCTGGTGAAGGTGCCGGTGGCTGAGTTGTAGAGGCGGGCCCCCATGAGGATGAGGCCGGTGTCAGTGGTGGCGCGTTCATGTTGGCCGAGCCAGCCGTAGCCGATGCCTTGGATGCCGCCGGGGTTGTGGGTGACGGCTTGTTTGGGTTGGCCGTATTCATCGTAGTCGGCCCAGGTATCGATGGTGGTGATCGCCGTGCCGTCGTGGGTGTGCGAGCCGGTCGGGATGGTGAGGGTGGTGGCGATATCGCCGCGGAGCCCAGGAATCGCCAACTCGGCCTTCGTCGTCCCCACGGTGGTGGTGAAGGTGAGCCCGAGGTTCCCAGAGGCCAACTCTGCATACCGGGTGGTTGTGGTTGTCCCGCCGCGCGTGTCGTCGGTCCAGGTCGGGTTGTCGCCACCATCGGTGTAGTGCCGTTGCAGGGTCTGACTCGTCACACCGCCGGTACTGACGGTTGGGTCCAGCGACGTCCAGCACCGTCGAGGGTGAAGGTGGTACTGGTGCCGTCCTGGGTGATCTTCCGTGCGGAGTCGGTGTCGTAGTAGTCAAGGCTGATGGTCTTGTTCGCACCGTTGGGACCATCGACGGCCGGCATGCCGGTTTGCCGTCCGAGCGGGTCATAGGTGTAGCTGCCGGCGCCGTTGGCACCGGACGTGGGCCGATCCGCAGCATCAAAGGCCCGCGTGAGCGTGGTGCCGCCGCTGGTCGCGCATGCTCCGCCGCCGCCCGGGTTCCGGCTGGTCTGCCTGGTGCGGTTGCCATGACTGTCGAACCCATACAGCCGCACTGCGCACTGACCGTTACGAGTGTCGCTGACAGTGGTGAGCCTGCCGGCCCGGTCATAGCCATAGCTGATGTTCGACGAGACGATCGGCGTAGCGGGCGAGAAACCGGCCCCAGTCGGGGTGGTCTTCTCGTTCATCACCTGCCCAAGGATAGGGGGTGATGCTCCTATGCGTTGTCAAGCGGTTTGGAGCCATTGGCGGTAGCGGTTGGCGAGGTCGTCGCACCGCCATCACCGACGCCGTCAAAACGCGGCGAACGCGTCCGGGGCGGCACGCTGACGCACCCCGGGGTGCGCTGCCCGGACAGATACGCCCGGATTGTCTTGCGGTCATGGTCGGTGCGGCGGGCGATCTCGCTGATCGTCATCCCCTGCCGTCTGAGCGCGTGGATGTCCACGTCATCCTCCTCTGAAAGCATGAAGAACAGGGCCTCTCTCGAGCTGGTGCGTGGTCAGAGAACACCAGCATCGAGACAGGCCCGCCTCATGAGCGGGAGCGACCCAGGGTGGGGAACTTCGATGAGCAGAAGTGAGGAATTTCCGTGAGCGCCGTCACGCAGCTAAGCCACCAAGGCCCGCTGCAGCAGAGTTTCCCGTTCCTGGAATGGCTAAATGCGTGGAAATGACTCTGCCACCTCTTCTGTGTCTTAGAAATGTCGCGGTGCGCCGTCGATGGCGCGACCATGACCGAGCGCACCCGGCGCCGCAGCCGGGGCGTGCAGATCGGCACGATGTCCGCCAGCAGCACGGGAACAAGGCGCTCCAAACCTCACCCCTTCCCTTCTCTCGATCCACGGTACGTCCTGGCTAGCTGTACTACTCCGATTCCACTTGCCATTACGAGCAGGACGGCGGCTACTGCCTTTGCCCACGGCTGCCCAATAAGGTACATCAGAAGACCACTCAGAGACATTATTCGTACAGTAGAGAGCCATGCGGGCGACAGGCGCCAGTCACCGATGCGTCCCAAAGAGAATCTCAAGCCCCCACCAAGCCCTATCGCCCAGAGGACGAGAATGACGTCTGATTCCATGCCATGGGCCCTAGAGAAATGCCATTACCGACGTCCGCGCCGAGAGTGCCGAACGACCTAGGAAGCGTCCGCGATGACTCAGGTATGCTGCCATATAGCTCCTTGCCTTGTGACCTCGCACCAGATGCGGTCGCCATCGATAATATTTCGCTCGCTTAGGTACATACCTCTTGATCCGCAGGACCCTAGCGGCCACGCTCCTTGTTTTCGAGCGTGCGCGGCCACGATTGGCCCATCTCAACGGTTTCACAAAAATTGACGCCGCATCCGGTGCCGTATCAATCCAGTGCTGCGCGGTAAATCGCCCGCCGCTATCGTGAATTCGATTCGCCAAACTCACTCCGAATGACACGATGGACGCCGCGGCACATGCGGCAGGGCCTCCCACTACACATGCAACAGTTGATACCACACCCATGATCTGCCCCACCACCTTCATCGCACCCCAGAAGTCCCAAGCGGTGCCGGGGGCCTGGCTCGCAGCGCGGGCATCGACCCCAGTCGCACGGACGGCCCCGGCTATAGTGCCCACCGCGCGCACTCATCGTGGATCTGGCGCACTCATTCGAATCGGCAATGGAGGGCAACATGTCACAGAACTGGCTTGGACTCGACGACAAGATCGTCATCGTCACCGGCGGCGCCTCGGGCATCGGCAAGCACATCGTGGAAGGCCTGTGCCGGGAGGGCGCGACGGTCGCCTGCTTCGACCTGTCCGTCGAGGACGGCGTGGACGAGGCGACCGGCGCCCGCACCTACAAGGTGGACATCACCGACGCCGAATCGGTCGAGACCGCGGTCGCCCGGGTCTGCGCCGATCTGGGCGAGCCGACCACCCTGGTCAACAATGCCGGGGTCAACCTGCCCCGGCTGCTGGTCGACGCCCGCGGCGAGGCCCCTCAGTACGAGCTGGACGCCAAGGCGTTCGACTTCATGTTCGCGGTCAACGTCAAGGGCGCCTTCCTGATGGCCCAGGCCGTCGCCCGCCGTCTGGTCCGGGCCGGCAGCGGCACGATCATCAACGTCACCTCCGAATCCGGCAGCGAAGGCTCCAAGGGCCAGTCGGCCTACTCGGCGTCCAAGGCGGCCCTGAACGGCTTCACCCTGTCCTGGTCGAAGGAACTCGGCCCGCTCGGCGTCCGGGTGGTCGGCGTGGGCCCGGGCATCCTGGAACCCACCGGCCTGCGCAGCCCGGCCTACAACGAGGCGCTCGCCTACACCCGCAACACCACCGTCGACAACCTCTCCCCCGACTACGCCAAGACCATCCCGCTCGGCCGTCCCGGCAAGCTCGACGAGGTCGCCGACCTGGTCTGCTACCTCACCTCCGACCGGTCCAGCTACATCACCGGCACCACCGTGACGATCAGCGGCGGCAAGTCCCGGGGCTGATCGGACGGCCGGAGCGGTCCCGCTCAATTGAGCGTGCGTTCTGCCGTGCGTCTTATTTGGCGACTCGGCACCTCCCATTGGCGCCGACCGCTGCTATACCATCGCGTTCAGCCCGGCCACGGCCGATATCCAGCCGGGCGACAACCTGATCTTCGACGGCATCGACTACCCGATCACCGCCGTCGGAAGTCTCGTCCGGAAGAACCTGGACGGGCCAAAAGTCATATCGCGAATCAACGTCGATGGCTCAACCGATGCCGTCGAAACCTCCACCTCGGTGGTCTGAGTGCGGCAGAAGCGATCGGCACGCTTCACCCAGTGCCCCGTCTCATGCTCATCCTGAGCACCTTGCACGAAGCCGAATTGCGACCGTCATCGCGGACGGTCTCACCAGGTGGAAGCACGCAGTAACGAACGAAGGAGTCAACGATGACTGGACCGCAGTACCTGTTGGGCGTCGACATCGGCACCGGCAGCAGCAAGGGTGCCTTGACCACCGTCGACGGCAAGGTGATCGCCATCTCGGAACAGCCGCACATGGTGTCGCTTCCTCGGCCGGGTTGGGCCGAGTTGGATGCAGAGGGTGTGTTCTGGCATGACTTCCGGGCGATCTGCGCGGAGCTGATCCCGAAGGCGGCCGACGGCGTGATCGCCGGCGTCGGCGTGTCGGGTATCGGGCCGTGCATCGTGCCGGCGGACGGCGCCGGGCAGCCGCTGCGTCCGACGATCCTGTACGGCATCGACACCCGCTCGACCGCGGAGCTCGACGAGATCACTGAGCGGTATGGCGAGGACAAGATCATCGAGATCTGCGGCAACCCGCTGAACGCCCAATCGGTGGGCGGACGGATGCTGTGGCTGCAGCGGCACGAGCCCGAACTGTGGGCGCGGACCAAGTACTGGTTCATGGCCAGCAGCTACCTCGCCTACAAGCTGACCGGCGCGTACGTGTTGGATCATGTGTCGGCGTCGTACTCGGAGCCGCTGTATGACGTGGGCAAGGGCACCTGGGCGCAGGAGTGGTGTGAAGATCTGGCGCCTGGCCTGAAGATGCCCGAGCTGGTCTGGCCGTCCCAGGTGGTCGGCACGGTCACCCCGGTGGCCGCGGAGATCACCGGCCTGCCGGTGGGGACGCCGGTTGTTCCGGGAACCATCGACGCATTCGCCGACGCGATGAGCGTGGGTGTGCGCAAGCCGGGTGATTCGGTGCTGATCTACGGGTCGACGATGACGGTCATCACGGTCACCGACAAATTCATTCCGGGTCGTCCGTTGTGGGTCAACGCGCACCTGTTCCCCGGCACCTACAACCAGGTCGCCGGCATGGCCACCTCCGGCGCGCTGACCAAATGGCTGCGTGACCTGTGCGGCGGCGGCTTCCACTTCGGCGAGCTGAGTGCCGAGGCGAAGGCCGTCCCACCGGGCTCGAACGGTTTGATCGCACTGCCGTACTTCGCCGGCGAGCGTTCTCCGTTGTTGGATCCGGACGCCCGTGGCGTGATCCTCGGCCTGACCCTGAATCATGGCCGTGGTCACCTGTACCGGGCTTTGCTGGAAGCGACCGCCTTCGGTGTCGAGCACATCCTCGAAGGGATGCGCGCGGCCGGCGTCTCGACCGAGCACGCCTTTGCGGTCGGCGGCGGCACCACCGGCGGACTGTGGCCGCAGATCATCGCCGACGTGACCGGGATGACGCAGCTGCTCACCGAGCAGTCCGTGGGCGCCTGCTACGGCGACGCGATGTTCGCCGGCGTCGGGACCGGCCTGGTCAGCGAGGATTCCGACTGGACGACGCACACCGGCCGGATCGAGCCGACGCCGGGCGCTCGCGAGGCCTACCAGCCGTTCTACCAGGCCTACCGCGAACTGCACCCGGCCACCGTCGACCTGCAGCACCGGATGGCGAAGGTCCAGCGCGGCGCATGACCCGACCGGTGCTGGCGGCGGCCGCCGCCATCGCCGTCCCCAGTTCGGATGGCCCTCGACGTCGAGCGCCATCGAAAGAAGAAATCGACATCCCGTCGAGTGGCGGGAGCTTGTACAAGGAGGTACTCAGATGACGTATCGGCTTTCAGTGGCGGCGCGGGAGGTGACCGACCATGCCTAACGAGGACGACGAATTTTTCCAAGTAGGCACCTCCGATCACATCCATCCGACGACGGCGTCGATGATCACTGGCGAGATCCTCGGCAGCTTCTTGCTGGCTTTCATCGGTATCGGTATTGGGTTGACCTCCACCTTCTGGAGTTCCGCGGACGGTCCGTACTTCAGCGACATCTTCCCGGTCGTGTACACCTGGGCGTTCTCGATCGGCCTGTCGGTGTACGTGGCGGGTCCGCTCTCGGGCGCGCACTTCAACCCTGCGGTGACGCTGGCGCTGGCCTCGATCGGACGACATCCGTGGCGCCTGGTGCCGCTGTACATCGTCTGCCAAATGGTCGGCTGGTTCCTGGGAGCGGCGGGGCTGGTGCTGATCTTCCGGCCCGCGATGGAGGCCTGGGCCAAGTCCAAGGGCTTCGACTTCCAGAGTGAGCAGGTCGGCGCGCTGCTGACCACGTACGCCCCGAACCCCGGCTTCGCCGGCACAATCGGCTTCGAGAACTACTCCTTCTGGATCGGCTTCGCCGCCGAGGTTCTCGGCACCGCCTTCCTGCTGCTCTTCATCCTGTCGACCGGCGCCAGTTCGGCCAGCCGTGTTCCGGACTGGGCGGGCGGCCTGATCGTCGGTTCGTCCATCGGTCTGCTGCTGATGTTCTTCGCACCGATCTCTCAGGCCTGCTTCAACCCCGCCCGTGATCTCGGCCCGCGCTTGGTGTTGCTGCTGATGGGCTTCGGAGATTCCGCCTTCCCCGGCACTGGGGTCTTCACCTGGTCGGTGATCTCCACGACCATCGGACCGATCATCGGCGGCGTCGCCAGCGCGCTCATCTTCACCAAGTCCGACAAGGCCATCCGGGCATTGCGTCCGAAGGCGAGCAAGGCCTGATGAGCAAGGGCGAGAAGAAGAAGAAGCTGCCCAAGCTCGACAATGCGCTGTACGAGGCCGAACTGCTGCGTCTGCAGGCCGAACTGGTCGAGATGCAGGAATGGATCCGGACCGAGGGCAAGCGGCTCGTCATCGTGTTCGAGGGCCGGGACGCCGCCGGCAAGGGCGGTGCGATCAAGCGGATCACCGAGTACCTCAGCCCCCGCGTCGCCCAGATCGTTGCGCTGCCGGCACCGACCGAACGACAGCA
>NZ_JASGEF010000013.1:0-87843 GCF_047606665.1 Micropruina sp.
CCTCAAGAACAGCCCAAGGTCCGCTGCAGAATTCCTTCAGCGAAGAAATCCGACCGACTGGTGACCAAGAGAACCGTCCCCAGTGACCACGTCGCGCCGATCTCGAACGTCCGGGGACGGTTCTTCGGCGTGCGATTTTCGAACGTGGAAGAACCGTCCCCCGACGTGCGATTTTCGAACGTGGAAGAACCGTCCCCTTGGTCCCTTGGTCCGGTCAGGGGGTGCCCAGTTCGAACTCATCGGCGTAGATCAGCCGGTTCTCCCGTGTGGGCGGGCTGTTCGGATCGCCCAGGTTCTCGGGGTCGCCGACGAAGGTCTCCCATTCCTCGATCCGGACGCGGTGGTCGCCGGCGGTGGTCGGACGGGTGAACGGCAGGCCCTCGGGGACGTCCAGTTCGCCGGTCCAGACCAGGTTGGCCAGAGAACCCGCGTAGCCGCGGACGGCCAGGTCGGTCTGATCGATGGTGACCCAGGCCAGATCGGAGGTCTGGCCGGCGTCCCGATGCTGCAGCTTGGCGCGCAGCACCCGGTTGCCGGTGACCAGCAGCGGATCCGTGCCACGGGCCGGGCCGACGATCGAGATCCCGGCCGGCGAGGTGCCGAACCCGGTGTCGTGAATGCCTACTGGGCCACTCACCAGCACTCGGACGCGACCCGCCGACGTCCGGCTCACCGACGCCGTCCGCTCCGGCGGAATCTGGACGTAGTCGCACAGCACCGGCTTGGAGATGTGCCGACCGGTGACGCTGTACGGCTGATAGCGGACCAGCGCCAGCTGCACGAACGGCCAGAACCGGGCCGGGAAGCCGATGTCGACGAACCACTTGCGGCGGCCCTCGTTGTACTGCGGCCGGTACGGCACCACCCACACTTTCGTGTTCGGGTCCTCGGCGCTGGGGTACTGCTCCGGCTTCCCGGACGGCCCCGCCACCGAGTCGTAGTCGTCCCACCCCACCGCGGCCAGGAACTGGGTGAGCTGCAAGGCCTCACGGTCGTCCACGACGCTGCCGATCCAGAACGGGTCGCCGCCCCACTGGCTGACCCGGGTGGTCTCCGGCCGGTCGCCGATCGCTAACACCACGCCGATCTGCTCGTCGGCGCCGGTGGTGAACCACGGCCGCTCCAGATACACCCGGACGCCGCTGCGTCGGGTCCGGCGCCGCGCCATCGGCTGCGCCGGCTCGGTGCCCTCCTCCCAGCGGAACAGCGGGATCACCGAATGCACCAGCGGCGGCGCCGGCAGCGAGGTGTTCGGCACGTGCACGTCCACCTCGGCGCTGACCGTCGAGCGTCCGTCGTCGATCGGCAGGGCCGGGTCGTCGGACGCCGGCAGCGGCGCCAGCTCGTCGGGGGAGAAATACTCCCGGAACCGTGTGGTCGCCCGGAACCGGTAGTGCACCAGCCGGTGCAAAGTGTCGCCGAACTCGTGCACCGCCTGGTGGGCGCGGAGATGCCCGATGGAGGCGTCGTCGTAGGTCTGGTCGGGGTGGGCGCCCATCAGCACCGCGATGTCCTCCCACGACTCGATCGCGGTCGTCGCGGCGACCTGCCGCTGATTCGGCAGGGTCTTCCACCGCTGGTCGGACAGGTCGTCGAGCACCTCGTCCCAGCGGGCCTCCACGATCAGCGAATCGGTGCTCGGGCCATGCAACTCGACGCCGCCGAGCAGCATCGCATTGGTGGCGTTCGGCGCCCGGAAGACGGTGAACGCCACCGATTCGGGCGCCCGCACCGGACGCGGCACCGCATGCACCAGGGTCAGCGATTCGGACGGGGTGAGCGCCCACAGCCAGCCGTTGACCGCGGCCTGCGCCACGATCGGCACCTTCAGCGCCGGCGGCAGCTGCTGCCACACCCCCATCAGCTCCAGGTCGTCCGGGTCCAGGGTGGACGAGACCCGGGTGCGCAGCATCGTGCCGAGCGGCAGCGACAGGGCGATCAGATGCGGCGTCACCGCACCGCCGAGTTCGGCGGCGCCGTTCAGCACCAGCCGGTAGCCGTCGATCGCCGGCCACTTCTCCGGATCGGGGTAGCGGGCGGTGAAGCCCTCCACGCCGAACGGCGGCACCATCGTCCAGTCCTTGCCGGCGTCCGGAAAGACGAAGCCGAGCCCGCGGGCCAGCACGTCGGGCAGGTACGGGGTGTGCACCAGATCGGTGCCGTGCACCACATACTGCCCCGGACCGGGCGCCTCGCCGGGTGGCAGCGGCAGCGTCCGCAACTCGCCGGGGGACGCGCCGGGCCCATGCACCAACTCCACGCCGTCCTGCGGATCGCGGATCGACGGGTCGTCCAGCCGCGGCAGGTCGAGGTCGAACAGCGTCCCCGATTCGCGGATCGCGGCATGCAGCAACCGATTCACCGTGGCCGGATCGGACGCGCCGATCGCCGCATCGAACGCATGGTGCAACTCGGCCTCGAATTGGCTGGTCTTGGGCGGCACCAAGTGCCGCTCGCAGCTGTCGAACCGGCCGGGATGGACGGCGGCATAGCCGGTCGGATCGGTGTGGCCGACGGCGAGCGTCACCGGATCCTGTTCGACCCCGGAACGGATCACCAGCACCTCGTTCGACTCGCCCTCGCTGTACTGCCGGCGGGGCACGATCGCCGGGGGCGGCACCGGCTGCCACCGGACGTAGGCGACCTCTGGGGTGACGGCTTGGCGTTCGGCGGTGAAGATGCCGGCCAGATCGGGGTTCAGGTCGACCCCGGACGCGATCACCGCGGGGTTGAGCACCGCGGTCGCGGCCGGCGTCACGTCGTCGGCGGTCAGCCCGGACGCCAACGTGCCGCGCACTTCGGCGAGCGCCGAGGCGACCGGCCGGGCGGCCTGGTCGCCACGGACCGCCTGCAGGCGTCCGACGATCTGGGGCAGCACCTGGGCGAACTGCAGGCTTCCCTCGCTGCGTCCCGTCTCGAGGGCCGGCCCGGCGTCCGGCGTGCTCGCCGTGACGCCGCCTCGCAGCAACTGCACCGATTCGGTGGTGAAGCCGCGCAGTCCGCTCAGGTTGGCGGTCAGCCGGGCTTCCCCCTCCGCCGGTGCGGGCTCGGCTGCCGGAGCGGTGCCGACCCGGTGCGGCCGGGAGTTGCCGGCCAGGTCGACGGCCCAGGCCCGGAAGCTGTAGCGGCGTCCGAACCGCAGCCGGGGCAGGGAACCGGGGGCCGCGCGCCGCTCGATGATCACCGGGGTGGACGGATCGTCCGGCGGATGCGGATCGGTGACCACCTTCTCCTCGCCGCCCTCGTTGACCACCGGCAGCGCCGGACGGGCCGCGGACAGGCTCCAGCCGTCCCAGCCGAAGACCGCCTCGTGGACGTGCACCGGCGCCTGGTCGGCCCCGGAATGGGTGGCGGCGGTCTCTTGCAGGAAGGCGACATCGTCGAACTCCAGGGTGCGGCCACCGACCACCTCGGCCCGGACCCGCACCTGGTGCAGCGATCGCCAGATCCGGGTCGCGTCGTCGTGCACCTCGATCCGGACGCCTTGGGTGACGTCCTCGGTGGTCAGCAGCGGAGCATTCGCCGCAGACAGCGGTGGCTGGTCGCGGACAGAGTCCAGCATCGTCCGCTGCCGCTCCATCGCGGACGCCGTGGTGGCGGCGTTGTCGCGGCGGGCAAGGGTCAGGCCGATCGAGCGCAGCGCAGGTGGGGCGGCGTTCTCCGGTGCCCCTTGCAGCGCGGCCGCGGCGGTGCGCAGATAGGACGACAGGTACAGCTCGGTCTTCAACGCGGCACCGTCGGCGTCCACGTCGAGCAGGTCGAAGGCGTCCGCGTTGCCGACCGGGAGGCGTCCGTTGATCCAGGTCGTCTCGTCCTCGGCACGTGTGGTCAGGGCGGTGCCGACCGCCCGGCAGGCCACCCGGACCACCTTGGTCACCTCGTCGCGCCCGGCGATCAGGACGCGGCCCAGCAGCCACTCGCTCTTCGCCAGCCGCGCGGCGTCCGCCTTCAGGTCGATCACCAGGCCGAGCTTGCGCTGCAGCGGCCCGTGGTCGTTGATCAGCGACACACGGGCGTGGAAGTCGGGGATCTGCTTCTCCGGTGGCGGCGGGCCGGGATTGTCGGGGTCCGGACGCCGCTGGTAATCGGTCTCCTCCTCGGGATGGGAATAGAACCGGCGGGCCTGGTGCAATGCCAACTGCGCCATCGCCATGCCGGCACCGCCGACGGTGTTGTCGACCGGCGGCCGGACGTCGAAATACTCGCGCGGACTGCCGAACTCGGCCAGCGGGACGCCCTCGCGGGCGGCGGCGTCCAGCCGTTCGGTCTGCTGGGTCTCGAATCGTCCGACGATCTCCAACGGATTGTTCTGCTGCCGTCCGTCGCCGCCCTGCAATGCCCGGAATATCTCGGTGCCGTACCAGGGCACCTCGTGCACGGTGGGTGGCTCGACGCCGTTGGCCATCGTCGAGAACAGATTGACCGCCTTGGCGATGCCGGTGGTCAGGCCGGGGTGGAAGGTGCGCCACGGGCGCTTGGTCCAGTCCGGCGGCTGGTAGCTGGTGATGGGCGTCTGCTCGGGGAAGACCTCTTCCCACAGGCCGTCCTCGATCTTCTCCAGCAGCGGCGTGCATTCCAGTTCGCCGTTCTGGTCCTCGACCACGAACCGGGCGCTGGCCAGCGCTTTCGGCCAGTGCAGGAAGAGCTCGGTGACCGCGAGGGTGTCGCGCGGGTCGTCCACCTCGATGTCGGGGGAGATGAACAGCGAGACATGGAAATCGGCGTCCGGATCGCACGAATAGGGCAGTGCGACGACGGTGAATTGTTCGCGCATGTTTCACTCCTGTGCGAAGGCGAGGCAGTATTCGGACCACAGCGGCGAGGTGAAGTCGGGCTGCACGCCCATGACTTCGGCAAATGTCGGGTCGCCGTTGCTGCCGGCGAATTTTCGTTCGCAGGAGATCTCGACCGAGGCCGAGAAGCAGAGCACCTTCACCTTGACGGTGATCACCGCCTTCCCGATCATCTTTCCGCTCGGGAAGTCGTAGGTGAGCGACAGGTACAGCTCGATGGAGGCACTGATCAGGCCGAGCACGTCGACCTCGCCGCGCAGCCGGAAATAGGCGGTCAGCGAGCCCTTGTCGGCCTCCATTCGCAGATAGATGCCGAGCGCCATCGACACCGAACCGGACGCCACGCCCAGGTTGACCGACAGGTAGGCGCCGGCCTCCAGGCCCAGCTCGAGCACCTCCAGGCCGCGGGGCGAGAGCCGGATGCCGAACCAGCCGCCGCCGCCCAGGCAGAGCACCGCCAGGTTGAACGGACGCTCCCGTGTGCAGAAGCCGAAGCCGACCGAGACGATGTCGCCCAGGAACGGCACCCGGACGTCGGCGGCCAGCGACATATTCGACAGGCTGAACACGCCGATCGCCAGATTCGGCAGCTCCAGGGTGAAGCCGGCCACCACGCCCTCGGGCGAGACGTCCACATACGGCGGGTCGGAGAAGCCGTCCAGCGGGATCAACTGCTTGATCCGCTCGATGAAGCTCAGAATGCCGATGAACTCGAGGTTGCCGACGGCGGCGTCCACCTCGACCTTGCCGGAGCTGCCGGCCTTGAACATCAGGTGGTCGAACGGCAGCCGCATCATCGGCTCGCCGGGGGGCAGGGTCAGCGCGAAGCCGCGCAACTCGGCCAGCACGTCCGCCTTCGGATGTTCGCCGGCCTGGCCCTCGACGGCCAGCGTCAGGCCGCGTTCGGGCAGTTCCAGCAGCGGCTTGCCGGCCACCATCAGCGACTTCAGCTTCGGCTGCCATTTGAACGAGAACCGGGCGTCGGTGACCGCGGTGGCGATGCCCTGGACGAAGTCGATCACCGACTGCACCATCGCGACATCGGACGCCGCGGTGCGCAGCGCCGTGGTGAGCGCGGTGAGCCGGTTCTTGGCCAACGGGGTGAGCTTCGCGGCGGCGGCTTCCACACTGGTCAGCGCGGCGGCCAGATTGCTCAACGCGGTGGCGAGTTTGCCGGGGGCGGACGCCAGGTCGCCGGGAGCGTCGATGATTGCCTGCAGGACGCCGTCGGCGGCCGCGATCACCTGGTCGACCAGGCCTTGCGCGGCGTTGACGGTGTCATTGGCCTTGGCCAGCACCTCGTCGGCCAGCGCGTCCCGGCCCTGCTCGACCAGGTCGCTCGCGGTCTGCTGCGCCAGGGTGAGCGCCTGCTGGGCCTGGTCGGCGGCGTCCGCGATCGCCTGCTTGAGCTCCTTCAGGTCGGCCATCAACGCCTCGACCTTGGCCAGCGACTCGCTGACCAGGGCGGGGGCGTCGTGCAGGTCGACGCCGACGGCGTCCAGGATGTCGATCAGCGAGACGAAGCCGAACAGCTTCGGCAGCGCGTCGCCGAGGAAGGCGACTGGATCGAAGTCGCCGGCGGCGACGCCCGTCGGGTCGCCGACCGGGCCCTGGCTGCGGGACAACCCCTCGATCGGCAGGGAGGGCGCGATGAAGCCGCCCGCCCCACCGGTGGAGGTGCCGCCGGAGCCGAAGCCGAGGGTGGTCGGCGAGGTCAGCTCGGCCCAGACCTGGCCGGTGTTCCCGGCCCCGAAGCCGTTGTCGAGCCAGGCCTGGGCGTACTTGATCTGCTGCGGGCCGGTCGGCTTCATCCGCTCGACGGCGGGAATGGTGGCTCGCGCGGTGACCAGGCTCGGTACCGAGGTGCCGAGTTGCGGGGTGCCGGTGAAGCTCAGCCCGACGGTCGGGACTGCGTTGTCGACGCCGCCCGGTTCGGACGGCGCGAAGGCGATGCTCTGGCCCAGCCCGTTCGTCTCGCCCAGGTCGGTGAATGCCTTGACCGGGTCGTTGTTGGCCGGGAACGGGGGCTTGAAGTGCTCGGCGACCCAGACCAGTGGGGTGGGGAGCTTCACCTCGCGGCCGTCGGCATCCAGGCAGTGCAGCACGAACTGGAACGGGGCGCCGCCCACATTGGGCACGAAGAAGGTGTCCTGCGCCGCACCCGGATCGGGCGACAGCGTCGGGGTGATGGTGGGCACGATCTCCACCCGGGTGAACGGCAGGTTGCGGGCGGCGTAGGTCTTCACCGGCTCGCCGACGATCAGGAATTTGCGCTGATAGAGGGCGGCGCGGGGGTTGGCCTTGTCCTTGATCCTACGTTCGGTGACCTTGACCAGGGTGGCCCGGTGGCCGAACGGGAACAGGTAGCCGGGGTACGCGACCCGGACGTACTGGTCGCGCCCCATAGGCGCCTCATGGTCCCAGGACAGGACGGACGCCAACCCCTGCTGCGACCAGGGCAGGGTCAGCCATTGGGCGTGCAGGTCGAGCCAGGCGCCCAGGCTGGACAGATACAGTCGGGTGCCGTCGATCGGTGCCGGGTCGGTGATCTTCACCCGGTTGCGGGCCCAGGTCTCGCTGGACTGCCGGACGATCATGTGCCGGTCCTTGGAATCCAGCGACATCCGCATCGGGACGTTGTCGTGGCCGAACTCGGTGCTCGCCCAGTTCGGGAAGCGCTCCCGGTCGCGAGCCCAGACGGCCCGGATCCACTCGGCACCCTCGACGACCCCGTCGTCCTGGCGATGGCCGAGCCGGGTATGCCACAGCTCGACCGCGGTGCCGGAGGCGTCCGGAACCGGCTGGTCGGCGTGCGTCCAGCCGCTCTCGGACGACGGTGAGATGACCAGCCGGAACGGCGCCTCGATCGCGGTCTCGGCCAGGCCGGCCGGGCGGCTCAGCTTCTGCGGGTTGCGCGGGATCAGGATCGGGCCGGCGACGATCCGCGGGTCGACGACCAGCTGGCTGATCGAGACTGTGGCGGCCGGTCCGCCCAGGGTCTTGCGGACGTCGGCGAGGGTGCGGGCGAGTTGGGCGACGCCCGTTGTGGTGTCGGCGGGGTGCACCTCGGCGATCGGTGGAGGTGCCGCGCCGGCCAGTACGGCCCGGTCGAGCAGGCCGGCATTCACCAGGACGGCGAGCTTGCCGGGATCGAACGTCGTGAAGGTGGCCGTCCGGGCCGGACCGGCGTTGGCCAGCGGATGCACCGCCATCGGGTAGCGGGCCAGGGCGTCCAGGAAGCCGGTGGTGCTGACCTCGACGGTGTGGCCGGCCGGCACAGTCACCACGAGCCGGCTGGCCCGGGCCGGGATGCCGCCCACCGGTGTCGGCGGGACGCCGTCCGAAGGGTCGGTGACGTTGGTGGGCTTCTCGGTCGGCTTGGACTCGTTCGGGACGGGGACCGTCTCGCCCTCGTAGGTGGCCTGCTCGCCGAGGTGCTGGAAGGGCAGCGTGAAGATCAGCAGGGCCGGGCTGGGGTCGCGCGCGGTGAGCGTGCCGGCGTCCAGATCGAAGCCGCTGGTGCTGACGATCAGCGAGACCAGGTCGGCTGACCGGATCACCTCGAAGCTGTGCTCGACCTCGATCTGCTGCGCCGGCGGGACGGCGAGGTCGCCCAGGTCGGGCAGGTGAATGGGGACTCGCCAGATCGGGTCGAGTTGGTCGATCGGGACGCGGGGATCGAGGCTCTGCTGGGCGATGATCGGGGGGACGCGGCCGATCGGGATCCGTCCGATCTGAGGCTTCAGCGGGTTGTCGCCGCCGATCGGTAGGCGCTGTGCTACCGGCTCGGCCGGCGTGGGGTCGACTCGCTTGGGTCCGACGGGCTTGGCTCGGTCGAGGCTTGGAACCTTTCCGGCGTCCTTCACCCGCTTCGCGGCAGCCGCGGCTACCCGTGGGGCCTTGGTGGTGCGCTTCAACTTCTTGCCTGGCAGTTCGGTGGATCCGGACACGGCGGGCCTCCTCATCGGGTGCGGCGCACCTGCCAGTCTTGACCGCTTTCCGGGCTACAGCCACGGGGAAGAATTGCGTAGGCACCGGCGATGGTGCCGCGGCGGGTCAGCGCAGGCCGGCGGCCTCGGCCTGCTCGGGAGTGTCGACATCGGCGGCGATGTCGGGGGCGGCGATGCGGTGGACGGCAAGCCCGGACATCAGCCGGCGCACCGACAAGGACCGGGTGGTGTCGAACGCGGCAAGCCGATTCTCCAGCGCCGCCCGGCGGTAGCGGGCGGCCAGATACTGCGGGTAGCCCTCGGCATCCACCAGACAGACGCAGTCCAGGGCGCGCCGGTGGTCGAGCCCGCACCCGACCACCGGCGCGGCGTCCAATACCGCGAGGATCTCGCCCACATGCGGCAGGTCGCAGGCCAGCAGCAGTACTTCGTCGTCGGTCTGTGCCGGCGGCAATGCGGCCACACCGGCGGCGATGCCGGCGACCGGACCACCGAACGGCGGATCCTCCAGGGTCCGGATCACCTGGTCGGCAGCGACGTCGTCCGGCAGATCGGGGGTCACTGCGACGATCCCGTCGCGAGTCGCGCAGGCGTCCACGGCGAGCGCGAGCAGCGAGCGTCCGTCCAAGGTGAGGGCGCGTTTGTCGCGACCCATCCGGGCCGAGCGTCCTCCGCCCAGAATGATCGCGAATCGGCGCTGCATCGGGTCAGCGTAGACGGTCGACGATGCCGGGCCGTGAATAAGGATCCGGATCGGGCTGGTCTGTTCCGGCCCGATCCGGATCGTTGTCTGGGGCACCGGTGGTCGAGCTTGTCGAGACCTTCAGGAGTCCGCGTGCGCAGGGGTTTCGACAAGCTCAACCAACGGTGGGGTGTCATCCCGTGCTTGCCACGGGATCTCGGTGGGGAGCTGGCCGGCTCAGCAGTCGAAGACCGACCAGCAGATGGCGTTGCGCAGGCGCTGGTCATCGAGCACCAGGTCGCGGATCTGCTCCGGGAGTTGCTCGCGCTGCCAGCAGAACTCCGCGCGGCCGAACTCGTCGGCGCGACCCGCCGGCGCGGCCGCCCGGACGGCCTTGAACAACGGCAGTACGTGCTCGGCGCAATCGGCCGCCCACAAGGCCAGCAGCCGATGATCGGGGTCGGTCAGGGTGCCGCCGCGGCGGACGGTGATGAAGCGTGGATCGCGAACCGTGGGCAGAATCATCGGGTTTCAGGGGCAGTTCGACCACTCGGCGGTGCCGTCGGTGAACAGCTGCCGTTTCCAGATCGGCAGGCGTTCCTTGATCCGGTCGACCAGGTCCGAGCAGGTGCCGAACGCCTGGGAGCGATGGGATGCCGACACCGCCGCCACCAGGGCAAGGTCGCCGATCGTCAGCGTGCCGACCCGGTGTTCGACGGCGATCGCGTGGACGCCGTCGCGTCCGGTGAACTCCGCGGCGACCTCGGCGATGACCGTGCCCGCGCTCGGATGGCCGACGTATTCGATGCCGGTGACGGCACGTCCGTGATCGTGGTCGCGGACGGTTCCGGTGAAGGTGACCAGGGCGCCGGCCCGCTCATCGGAGACCAGGGCGGACAGTCGCGCCACGTCCAGCTGCTGGTCGTGGACGGCGGTGTATGCCACGCGGGCCGTGGGAGTCGTCATCGCCGGCGATTCTATGCCCCACTGTCCGGAGGCCGGCTCGGCTGCGTTCTCGTCGGTTGCCCAATGACTCGGCGTCCGGCCCGGTCTGCGTAGCATCGCGGTATGGCAGGGCGCGGCAGGTGGCGGGTCGGATCGGTGTCGGCGTGCGGCGTCCTGCTTGGTGCGATGGTGGTCGCCGCGCCGGCGTGGTACGTCCGCAAGGTCAGCGAGGGCCGGATCCGGACCGTCGACGACGTCCCTGCCCAGCCGGTCGCGCTGGTGCTGGGCGCCGAGGTGTACGCCGACGGACGCCCCTCGCGCTACCTGCGGGCTCGGCTGGACGTCGCCCGCCAGCTGTTCGAAGCGGGCACGGTGCGGACGATTCTGGTCTCCGGCGACAACGCCACCCGGCACTACGACGAGACCGGCGGCATGCGGGACTACCTGATCGCGCACGGGGTGCCGGCGGACCGGATCGTCGGCGACCACGCCGGCTTCGACACCTACGACTCGTGCGTGCGGGCCAAACGGGTCTTTGGGGTCGGCGCCGCCATCGTGGTGAGCCAGACCTACCACCTGCCGCGGGCCCTGGCGATCTGCCACGTGATCGGTCTGGACGCCTGGGGCGTCGGCGACGACACCGTCCGGAACAACCAGGAGATGTGGTCGTACGGGACGCTGCGCGAATTCGGCGCCAACCTCAAGATGGTGTGGGACCTGGTGAGCCAGCGCGAGCCCGTCCTCGGCCCACGGGAAACCAGCCTGGACGAGGCACTCCGCGGCTGAACCATCGAGTGAACCATCGGGGACGGTTCTGGTTGGTTGAAACTCGATCATCGGGGACGGTTCTCGGTGGTCGAAAGTCGACGGCTGGGGACGGTTCTGGACCGGCGGGGACGGTTCCGTTTCGGTTCAGGGGACGGTGCCGTTTCGGTTCAGGGACCGTCCCTGGGTGTTGCTGAGTGGATCTTGTGCCGGTGTTGAGGTTGCCCGGAGCAGCGGTTGAGGTCGGTGGGGCAGAGTTCTTTTGTGCGTGGCACAAGCCGCCACAACCGGCAGGGTTCGGAGTACGGGTTCGGGGGGACCACGGAAACGAACAAGGATCTGGGGGGATCTGCCGGTGGTGGTGAGGGCAGGATCGAGCCGGGTCGGACGGACCACTGGGAGGAGTCGTCCACGACCCGGCTCTCCGCCGTGCGGAAGTCGAGCACCTGTGGACCGCCACCAGAACCGTCCCCCGAACGTTCGAAAATCAACCGTCGAGAACCGTCCCCGGTGGTCGAGAAGCGTCCCCTCGGTCCACCGCCGGTGAGTTCAGCGGCGATTCATGGTCTCCGGGTTGGAGCCGACCCGGTTGCCGGAGTCGACCCCGTCGATCGCGGTCTTGTCGTCGGCGGACAGTTCGAAGTCGAAGATGTCGGCGTTCTCGCGCAGGCGCTCCGGGCTGGACGCCTTCGGGAACACGATGATGTCGCGCTGGATGTGCCAGCGCAGGATGACCTGGGCCGGCGTCCGTCCGATGCGCCGGGCGATCTCGACGATCACCTCGTTGTCCAGATCGGAGCGGCGGCCGAGCGGGCTCCAGGCCTCGGTGGCGATGCCCAGCCGGTTGTTGACGTCGACCAGGTCGAACTGCGGCAGGCTCGGGTGCACCTCGATCTGGTTCACCGCCGGCACCACGTCGCTGGAGTCGATCAGCCGCTGCAGGTGCTGCTGGTGGAAGTTCGAGACGCCGATCGAGCGGGTCAGGCCGTCCGCCTGCAACTGTTCCAGGCTGTGCCAGGCCTGCAGATAGGTGTCGAACTCCGGGGTCGGCCAGTGGATCAGGTACAGGTCGACCTGGTCGAGGCCGAGCTTCTCCAGCGACTCGGCCAGAGCGGCCGGGGCGTCGGTCTGCCGGTTGTTCCACAGCTTGGTGGTGACGAAGATCTCATCCCGTGGGACACCCGACTCGGCGATCGCCTGGCCGACCTCGCGCTCGTTGCCGTAGACGGCCGCGGTGTCGATGTGCCGGTAGCCGTTGGCAAGGGCGAACGCCACATGCTCCTTGGTCTGCTCCGGCGGCATCAGAAACACGCCGAGGCCGAACTGGGGAATGCGGTTGCCGTCATTGAGGGTGATGCTGGGAACGCTCACGATGCTCCTCGATCGGGTGCTGGGATCTCCACCGAGCCTAACCTCGTGCCAGCAGGGTCGTGCCCAGCAGCGCGACGCCGGACGCCAGCCAGCCGATCGCCACCGCCGCACGCCAACGCTCGGGCTGGGTGAGCAGCTTCTGTGCCGCCATCACGATCGCCGCGACCACCGTGGCCCACCACGGATGTCCCGCCAGCATCGACGCCGCCATCGTCGGACCGGTCACCAGCAGACAGGTCATGCCGTGGCGCAACCCGTATTCGACGGCCGCGGCGTCCGCGGACGACCCGGTGTAGCCGACCGGCCAGGTCCGGCAGCATCGTCGCAACGCCCGCCGCTTGATCGAGGTCAGCTCCCACCCGCCCGCGGCCAGGACGACCACCGCCAGCACGGCCGGCGTCGGCGTCCCGACCAGCGACAGGGCAAGTCCGGGCACCAGCCACACCGCGAGATAGCCGAGCCCGAACAGCGCGATCGAGCGTTGCCGGCGCGACCTGGCGGTGTTGAAACCCAGGTACCGCAGGTGCGGGACGGCGGTCGGCAGCATCATCGCGACGATCATCGCCAGCCAGATCAGCAGCCCGTCGTCGATCGGGTGATGGACGCCGGACGCCTCCGCCAGCCCGTGATGGTGTCCCGCCGGCGCTGATCCCACGCTGAACCAGCCCAACCCGACCGCCAGCCAGACCCAGCCGGCCAGGGCGAGGGCAAGCATCAGCCATTCGGGATGACGGTCCAGCCAATCCCGGGCCGCTGGCGCCAGACGTGGAGTGGTCTCGACAGGCTCGACCAGCGGTGGTCCGGTTCGGGTGGGGGTCTCGACAGGCTCGACCAGCGATGGTCCGGTCCGCGGGTGCGCCTCGACAGGCGCAGCCCGCAAAGGAATGGTCATTGGATCAGCAGCGCGATCGTGCCGATCACCACTTCAGGCTCGGGCGGCGCCTCCTCGGCGATCGGATTCACCGGAGCCAGGGTGGCCCGGAACTGCTCGGCGTCCCAGCGGTCCTCGGCGTCCAGACGTTGCACCAGCGCGGTGACGTCGAAGATGTAGCTGAGCTCGTGGTCGGCGTCCGGTTGCTGCGATTCGCGCAGGCCGAACAGCGGCAGGGTGCCGACCAGTTCCGGCGCGCCCGAGGTGGGCTGCAGGAACACGCCCCACTCGGCGCTGGGCAGCCGGTCGGCGCGGATGTGCTCCACCGACACCAGGAAGCGCTGCGCGGCCCGCGTGGTCGGCGCGTCGGTCGGGAAACTCACCTCGGTCGCCCCGTCGGTGAGCCGCACCGGTTCCTCCGCGGCACCCACCCGCTGCGGGGGACGCCGGTCGCGCGGCCGCTGCCGGCCGCGGGTGATGTCGTCCATGGCTCCTCCTGCGCCCGCCGAGGCGGGGATCGAGGTGTCGGCGTAGCCGTATCCGAGGTTGGCAAGGTTCAACACGCTGCCACAGGTCGGCTGGATGCGTTGCCCGGTGGCGTCCAGGAACTCGAAGCTGCGGTCGACGAACCGGCTGCCGGTCGGGTCGAGGCCCAGTCCGGTGGTGCTGCGCCAGACCTCCCACAGCCGGTCCAGGTTGGCGTGGTGGAGCCAGAAGATCGGGTCGCCGGCAGCCTGGTCGAAGTCGCTCATCTTGCCGGTCGGGCCGCCGACGAAGACGTGTACCGAGCCGTGCGGGGTGATCTCCAGCGGTCCGGGAATGGCGTTCGGGGCGCCGGCGTGGTTGAAGCCGGTCTCGGTGCCGGCGAAGGCCGGATCGAACGGACCCGAGTAGGGGGTGGCCGGGAACCAGCCGGCCGCCGTGGTCTGGGCCGGCTCCAGGCGGGCCAGCCGCGGCGCCGGCTCACCCCGGAAGCGGACCGGCGAGTTGATGCCGAGGTCGCGGGCCGCGTCGTACAGCGGGTTCGGCGCGCCGTCGTCCAGCGTCGGGCTGCGGAACGCGGGCGGCAGCGAGCGGGCGCCGTCGCGGTCGTAATCCCAGTAGGGCAGTGCCCAGGTGGCCTTGGTGTCGTCGTCCACCTCGTCGGACTCGACGATGATCGAGCGGCAGATCGACTCGAATGCGTGCAGGTACATCCGGTGCCAGGGCAGGAAGTACCAGCAGAAGTGCTGGCACGTATTGCGCAGGCCGTCGTTGGGGTCGGGGAACATGCCGTGCACCTGCGTGTGGTGGCTCCACAGCCGGTGCTGCGGCCCGGCGTTGCGTTTGAGTTCGCGGACGGCGACCGCATACGCGGCGATGATCGGATGAGTCGACGCCCCCTCGGGCTGCAGGACGAACACGTCCTGGCGGACGAACGCCTGCGGCTCTGGCTCAGGCGGGGTGACCGGCGGTTCGGCGGCCTTGGCGATCTCGTCGAGCCGGACGACGGTGCGCGGCCCGACGTCGTCGAACAGCTCGTTCTGCGGCACCTGCAGTTCGACGACCTTGAATCGGACGACGGCCTGCGCCGTCTCCTGGCCGTAGATGCCGTCGGCACCGTGCAGCGGCAATGCGGCGGCGTCCCACCGCAGCAAGGCCTGTTGCACCTTGCCGACCGCCGGATCGGCCGAGTTCTGGAACCTCGAGATGCGATCCGGGCCTCCATCGGCGATGCGTTCCAGCAGCGGGTCACCGGCGAACAGTTGCGACCTGAGCATGTGGCCTCCCTGGATGGTACGCACCGATCCTGCCAACCGGTGCGGTGCCGGCGACAGGGGTAGTTCTGCCACCGGCGCGGCGGGGCTACTCCGGATCTGTCCGAAATCGACCCCAGAGTTGATGGACGACAGCGGGAATTACGTGTCTGCGGAGGCGTATCCGGGGCCTTGGCGTTTCTACTCTGGGGTCGACTTCAGACAGATCCCGAGTAGCCGCCCAGACGAACGGGTGCGTGCCGGCCGACTCGGCGGTCGTGGGAGGATGGACCACGTGCTTTCCCTGCCCGCGTTGCTGACCGATCGTTTCCAGGCCGTCACCGGGGTCGACCCGGAGCTCCGTCCGGCGACCAAGCCGCAGTTCGGGCATTTCCAGTCGAATGTGGCCTTGCGGCTGGCCAAGGCCGAGGGCAAACCGCCGCGCGAGATCGCCCAGCGCATCGTGGCCGAGGCCGACGTCGCCGACCTGTGTGAGCCGCTCGAGGTGGCCGGTCCGGGCTTCATCAACATCCGGCTGCGCTCCGACGTGCTGGCCGGGGTGGTCACCGGCATCCTGCGCGACCCGGACGCCGTGATCGAACAGTCCGCCGACCCGCAGCGGGTGGTGATCGACTACTCGGCGCCCAACGTGGCCAAGCCGATGCACGTCGGCAACCTGCGGTCCACCATCATCGGCGACTGCTTCGCACGGGTGCTGCGCGCCCAGGGCCACACCGTGATCGCCCAGAACCACATCGGTGATTGGGGCACCCAGTTCGGCATGCTGGTCGAGCAGATCCTCGTCGAGGGCATCGACGCCGATTCGCTCGACCTCGACTCGTCCGTCGCCCTGTATCGCCGTGCTCAGGAGCACTTCCGCTCCGACGAGGCCTTCGCGGACGCCGCCCGCCGCCGGGTGGTCGCGTTGCAGTCCGGCGACGAGCAGACCCGGGCCATCTGGCGGTCGCTGATCGAGGTGTCGAAGGCCGGGTTCAACGCCGCCTACCGGCGGCTCGGCGTCCTGCTCACCGACGACGATCTGGCCGGCGAGTCGATCTACAACGACCTGTTGGCCGGTGTCGCCGACGACCTGTCCGCGGCCGGCATCGCCGTGGTCGACCAGGGTGCGCTGGTGGTTTTCGTGCCCGGCGACGACGCACCGCTGATCGTCCGCAAGTCCGATGGTGGCTACGGCTACGCCGCCACCGACCTGGCCGCCGTCCGGTACCGGTTCGGCACCCTGGACGCCGACCGCTGCATCTACGTGGTCGGCTCGCCCCAGGCGCACCACTTCTCCCAGGTGTTCGCCGTCTCGCGGATGGCCGGCTGGGTGCCCTCCGGCGGCGTCCTGGAGCATGTCGGCTTCGGCTCGGTGCTCGGCCCGGACGGCAAGATGTTCAAGACCCGCGACGGCAAGACCGTGACCCTGGACACTCTGCTCGACCTGGCCGAGGACGTCGCCGCGCCCGAGATCGCGATGGCCGCGGTGAAGTACGCCGACCTGTCCACCTCGCTGCACAAGGACTACGTCTTCGACGCCGACCGAATGGTCGCCACCACCGGCAACACGGGCCCGTACCTGCAATACGCGCACGCACGGGTGAGCGGCATCCTGCGCAAGGCGGACGCCGAGGGCTGGGCGTCCGACGGCGTCACCGTGCTGGACGACCCGGCCGAGCAGGCGCTGGCGCTGCTGCTCTCCCGGTTCGGCGAGATCGTGGACGAGGTGGCGTCAGGACTGCAGCCGCACAAGCTGTGCACCTATCTGTTCGACACCGCCACCGCACTGAGCACCTTCTACGAACAGTGCCCGGTGCTGAAGAGCGAAGGCGAGGTGCGGACGTCCCGGCTGGCGATCTGCGCGGCCACCCGGACGGTGCTCGCCAAGGGCCTGTACCTGCTCGGCATCGTGGCGCCCGAGCGGATGTAGCAGCGCCGATCGGGGGTCGGGCATCGGGGACGGCGCTGACCCCGACCGGTCATTTTCGGCCGGAACTTGCGCGTTCGGCGGCGGGACGCAGGGCGTCGGTCATCCAGTGTTCGGCGGTGGCCAAGGCGTCCCAGGAGGCCAGCACCAGGACGCCGTCCGGTGAGATGTGGCGCCAGTCGCCGGTGACCGCGAGGCCGAGGATGGCGACGTCCAGATCGTCGAGCGGGCTGCGGTAGTCGCGCTGCAAGCGTCGGATCGCACCGTCGATTCCGAGGTCGGCTGTCGGCGGGAACGGCGTCTGGTTCTTGATCTGCGTCGACGCCCAGCGCAAGGGTTTGTCGCCGAAGTCGTCGAGGAACGCATCGACACGGCGGTTGACCGTCTCGAAGGTTTCGGACGCCGCGAGCGTGCGCTGCCAGTACGCCATCCATTCCTCGCCGGTCGTAGTGGTCTGCAGCGGCGGGGGAGCAGTCAGCAACGGTGGCGGCACGCTTGGGTCGTCGGCGGAGAGCCCGCCGGCATCGCGGACGCACAGCAGCGCATGCGGCAGCAGCGGTGCCGTATCGATGCTCACCCGCCAGGAGCGGGATCCCCACACCCTCACGACGGCCTGCCGGTCATCAGCCCGCCGGGGCAACCGGGCTGCGGTTCATCCCGTACCCGGTTCCGGACGCGAAGCCTCTCCGATGCCGTCATGACAGGAGCTTAGGGAGAAACTGCCGACGAACCGGCGAGCTCGCGGATGAGCGCTCTGATCGCGGCGGGTTGAAGGTTCTCTGAGTCGAGGTCCGATAGTCGAATCCAGCAGGGCTCATAGGTGTTCTGTAGTGACATGTTCTGAACCTCTGGGCCTGCCATCACCATGGGCGCCGACGGAACCACCACGAAGAAGTAGGCGGCCACTCGATCGTCGTGCTGCAGCGTCCATAGCGGCCGCAGCACACGGCCCGACAAACCAGTCTCCTCCTGCAACTCTCGAAGCGCGGCATCGTGAGGGGTTTCGTCCAACTCGACGCCACCACCGGGGAGGACGGCATACCGCCGCCCTTGCTTCGCGCGCTTGATGACGAGTAGCTGATCGTCGCGCAGTGAGACGACCGCTGCCCGGCTCTTCGTCGGCTCCATAGCGACAATGTGCCAGAGCGGGCCTCTGGCCCGACCGACAGCCGTGGATTAGCGACCGATTCGGGGTCTGCTCCGCCTCAGTCGCCTCGATGATGTCCCAAATCGGTCGCTGTTTGACGAGCGCGGACGCCGCTGAACCCTCAGCGGCTCCCACGGGCGGTGTAGTCGTGAAGTGAACGGACCAGCGCCGCCACGAACGCCGTCCGGGTGTCGGGGGCGGTGCGGTCGAGGGAGAGATAGGGGTTGAGGTCTTCCAACTCGACCAGGAGCAGTCGACCGTCGCGGGCGCGGCAGGCGTCGACGCGTTGGATTCCGTGCTCGATGGCGTTCCAGTCGATGAAGCGCTGCGCGAAGTCCAGATCGACCGGCGTCGGGTCGTACGGTTCCAGCTGCCACCGTCGGCTCGGGTCGGGGGCGTAGAGGGCGTACTGGAAAGCGTGGTCGACGTAGTAGAACGACACCTCGTAAACGAAGTCGATCCGCGGTTGGATCAGCACGTCCGGCTCGTCGACCGTCTCGGCCTCGGCGCGGCTGACGAATCGCAGCCCGACGGAATCGGCACCCTGCTTGGGCTTCACCACGTACTGCTCGGCAGCGGGCAGCCGATCGATGGACGCGGGGTCGTCGATGGTCGGGATGACGGGGTCGCCCGCCGCGGCGAGGTCGACGAGGTACTGCTTGCCCGCCTGGTCCCCCTTCCCGATCGGCTCGGTATACAACGCCACGCCCAGTTCGACGGCGCGCGCACGGTAGGCGTGGTAGGCGTCGAGGTGTTCGGCCACCGGCCCGGTGTTGCGCACCAGCACGACGTCGGCGCCGTCCATGAATGCGACGGCGTCACGGGGGTGGCACAACGCGACGTGGAAGTGCTCGCCGAGCTCGCCGGACAGGGCGATGTCCTCATCGCAGTAGCGACGGCCGGCCGCCTGGTAGTTCAGGTCGGTGACGAACAGCAGCCGCATGCTCATTCTCTGCCGCCGCCGAGCACGCCGATCATCTTCACGCCCCCATGTTTACCCGTCGTGGACGCCGTGTACACAGCTGCGGGGTCGCCGCCTGGGGTCGAGGACGGGCATGGTGTCGATCCGCGAGCTGGTCACCGGGACGGGTCAGGTGTCGAGGTCCCGGCCCGATTCCAGATCGCCGCACTCGATCGAGAGCGCTCCGTGGGCGCGTAGGTACCAGGCGCCGCCGGAGTCGCCGCTGAGCGAGTCGGCGAACGGACGCCAATGCCGGCGTCCGATCAGCACCGGGTGTCCTGGACGTCCGGCGAAGGACGCCCTGACCAGGCAGTCCGGCGCGAGCCAGATCAGCAGCCGGCGCAGCGTGGCGGGGCTGCCGTCCGGGATGTCCACCGGGGTGATCGCCGCCGCGACCGCGTCCGGATGAAGCCGGGCGGCGGCATCGAGTCCGGTGCGCAACGACTCTGACAGCCCGCTCTGCCAACGGTCGCAGACCACGATGCTGGCCTCGGCCGGCACCAGGGCGCGCGCCGCGTCCGCCGCGGCACCCAGCACCACGATCACGTCGGCGCAGCCGCCGTCCAGCAGCCGCCGGACGACGCCCCGCAGCCACGGGACGCCGGTCGCCGTCGTCCGCAGCGCCTTCGGGCCGCCGGCACGGGTGCCGGCACCGGCCGCCAGCACCAGTCCGACCACCCGGTCGCGGGCCGAGCCCTCCGACCGGACGCCCATCGGCCGCCGCTTGGTACCCGGCAGGATGACCGGCACCGGGCCGGGTTCCGCGACGGGCCGCCCGACCCGGGCGTAGCCGGTTGTCGCGCTCATCGGCGGGACGGCGGCGCGTCGCGCTCGGGCGGCGTCACTCGCCGGCCCCGCACGTGTACCGCGGTGATTGCCGCCTCGCGCAGCCCCATCAGCACCGTGAACAGCAGTTGGTAGAGCGCGCGCTGGGGGTCCGGTTCGTCGCCGGCACCGGCTAGTGCCAGGGCCAGGTGTTCGTCCCGGTCGGGCTCGACGGTGACGAAATCGGCCTCCTTGCCGGCGTCGAAATTGCCGAAGCGGCGGTCTTGGTCGAGGGCCTGGGCGCCGGCCAATGTGCACAGGTAGAGCAGTTGCGGCGGGGTCAGCGCAACCGAGGCGTCTCCCGGTTCGGACAGATGCACCTTGTAGGCGTCGTTGGCGACCCGCGGGATCAGCCACTCGTCGCCGGCGCCGACGTCCGTCCCGAGCGCGACGGTGACGTCGTGCGCCACCGTCCGTCGCCACGGCATGGTGCCGGAGCCGAGGAACTGCTGCGAGGTGGGGCAGTGCGCGATCGAGGTTCCGGACGCCGCCAGCCGGGCCAGTTCGGTGTCCGTGCAGTGCACCGCGTGGGCCATGATGGTGCGGCGCCCCAGCAGCGACTCGCCGCCGCGCTTCGAACCCGGCAGGAACAATCCGTCGTAGGTGTCCAGATAGCTGTCCACCCCGTAGCGGGCGCGGACCGCCGCGATCTCGCCGTCGCCGGGCCGGTTGTTCTCGTTCAGGTGGGTGTGCAGGTACACCCCACGGTCGCGGACGCCGGCGTACAGCTCGCCGAGCGCGGCCAGCGTCCGGGGGGTCACCGACAGCGAGAACCGGGGCACCACCGCCACCTGCAGCAGCGCGGACGCCACCTCGCCGGTGTCGGCGCAGTGCCAGCGGTCGATCTCGTCGGCGACCAGAGCGATCGCCTCGTCCTCGCCGGTCAGCAGCGGTGCGGCGCTGTCCGGACCGACGGTCTGGATGCCGCGCCCCGACACCAGCCGCAGCCCGGCGTCGCGGGCGGCCTCGAACAGGGCGTCCTGGGCGCCGGGGAAGGCTGATCCGAAGACCATCGCGGCCGTGGTGCCGACCTGGGCTCGGCGCCTGGTGAAGCTGCGCGCCACCCGGACGGCGTACTCGTCGTCGGCCAGCCGCGCCTCGGCCGGGAAGACGCAGTGCTCCAGCCACTCCAGCAGTTGCCCACCGCCGTAGGCGTCGGTGGTGAAGGTCTGCGGATAGTGCAGATGAGTGTCCACGAAGCCGGGCAGCAGCAGCGCCGAGCCGTCCCCGACCACCGGCCAGAACAGGTAGTCAACGGGCAGCTCGTCGTACCGGCCCAGCCAGGCCACGGCGCCCGCCGCGTCCACCACCAGGGCGCCGTCCGGCACCGACACCAGCTGGCGGTCGGCGGTGGCCAGGTCGGCGTCCCCGGCGATGTGCAGCACGTGTCCGCGATGCACCGCCGCCACGGAGTCCGCTGAATCCGTCGAGTGCATCGAATCCGTCGAATCCGCCGAGCCGGCGAGGGCCGTCCGCCCGGCACGCGGACGTACTGCGGAACTCGTCCGCCCGGAACTCGTCCGCCTGTCCCTCGGACGTGCCCCGGCGGCGCTCACACCGACGTGTCGTCCGACGCCGTCAGTGCCCATACTCGGCGGCGATCCGAACCTTGGCGGCGGCGATCGGGTTGGCGTCGGCGACCTTCTCGTCGAACCGGTGGTTGAAGATCTTCGCCACCTCGATCAGCCCGGCCGCCCTTTCGGCGGCGACCGAGTTCGCCAGCCTGGTCCAGCCGTCGGCGATCACCTTCTCGTAGCGGTCCACGTCCGCGGCGCTGACCACCAGCGGGAAGCCGAACTTCTCCTTGTAGGCGCTGGTCAGCTCGCTCAGGTCGTCCAAATCCTCGCCGACCAGGGCGGGCAGACCCTTGTCGTCGTGATCGGCCGAGTAGCGGATGTGTGCGGTGTCCGCCGACGAGCCCAGATCGGGGAACGAGCACAGCAGCTCCAGCTGCTCGTCGCCGGACGCGCCGAGCATGGCGTCCTGGAACGCGGCGCGCAACGCGTAGGCGTCGGCGAACGGACGGGCCCGATAGGCCAACTCGACCACCCACGGCGCACCCTGGACGAGGTCGCCGAAGGTATCGCCGAACTGGGTCGGGGCCATCTCGTTGACCTGCTCGATGGTGACCAGGCCTTCGCCCGGACGTCCCGAGACCGCCTGGCCGCCGCCGCCGGTGTGGAAGAACAGCAGGTTCAGCCCGATCGCCACGATCGCGCCGAGGGTGATGCCCGAACCGAAGAAGATCTGCGCCCAGCCGGGGAAGGCGCCGGCGATCGCGCCGTAGCCGGTGATCAGGCCGGCGGCACCGATCGTGGTGCCGACCACGATGCTGTTGCGGTGGTCGGTGAAGTCCACCTTCTGCAGGGTCTGGATGCCGGCGACGGCAACCGCCGCGAACAGCGCCAGCGCGGCGCCGCCGAGCACCGGGTGCGGGATGCCGGCGACGATCGCGGCCGCCTTCGGCAGCAGGCCGAGGACGATCATGATCACGCCCGCCGCGGCGACCACCCAGCGCGACTTCACCTGGGTCAGCCGGACCAGGCCGACGTTCTCGGCGAAGGCGGTGTAGGGGAACGAGTTGAGCACTCCGCCCAGGGTGGTGGCCAGTCCGTCTGCCCGGATCGCGGCGGCGATGTCGCCGGGCCGGACCCGTTTGCCGACGATCTCGCCGGTGGCGTAGGCGTCGCCGGTGGTCTCCACCATGGTGATCAGCATCACGATGATCATCGAGATGATCGCGGTGACCGAGAACTGCGGGACGCCGAAGTAGAACGGCGTGGTGATGCCGAAGACCGGGGAATCGGCCACGTCGTCGAAGTGTGCGTCGCCGAGCAGGAAGGCGATCAGGGTGCCGGCGACCAGGCCGATCAGCACCGCGACGGTCTGCAGAAAGCCCCGGGTGAAGCGCTGCACGATCAGGATCAGCGCCAGGGTGCCGCCGGCGTAGCCGAGGTTCTGCAGCAGCAGGTCGGGATTGCGCAGCGAATAGTCGTACATCTCCACCGGGGTGAAAGTGCCGGCGGCGTCCAGCACGAAGCCGTTGACGCCGCCGATCGCGCCGTAGGAGATGTCTCCGGCCGCCACCGGCACCAGGGCGATCCCGATGATCAGGATGATCGACCCGGTCACCACCGGCGGAAAGTACTTGAGCAGCCGGGCGAAGAACGGCGCCACGAAGAAGGTGAACAGGCCGGCCACGATCACCGCGCCGTAGATGGTCAGCAGGCCGTCGACCGGCGTCCCCCCGGTGCCGATCACGGCGAGACCGATCGCGATCATCGGCGACACCGCGGTGAAGGTGACGCCCTGCAGCAGCGGCAGCCGGATGCCGACCCGCCAGGCCCCCCGGCCGAAGCCGACCGCCTGCAGGATCGAGGCGATGCCGCAGGTGAACAGGTCGGCGTTGATCAGGTGGATCAGCTGCTCGCTGGTCAGGCCGAGCGCATTGGCCACCAGAATCGGGACGAGCACCGCGCCGGCGTAGAAGGCGAGCACGTGCTGGAAGCCGTAGGCGGCCAACCGGGGAGCCGGGAGCACCTCGTCGACGGGGTGGCTCCCGGCTTTCCCGCTGGCGGTCCGGTCCGCCGTGATCGTCGCCATCGCGACCTCCTGGTGGTGGGTGTGCAGTCCGGAAGCGGGCTGCGCAACCATCTTCGGGCTGCTTTTCGGGTCGGAGCCCCGTGTCTCCGGAAAGTAACGTTGCTTTCATCGCTCCGGAACAGGGCGCCGGTAGTCCTGATGGTGACCGGGGCTGTGGGAGTGAGGAGTGGATGCCGTGTTCGAGCTTGCCGTGGAGTTGTTGCAGCGGCTGGACTCCGATGAGCCGGTGGCCGTGGTGACGGTGACCCGGGTGCTGGGGACGGCGCCGCGTCCGGTGGGTTGCTCAATGGCGGTGGTCGCGACGGCGTCCGGCGAGCGGGTGCTGGGCGCGATCTCCGGCGGCTGCGCGGAGTCGTCCGCGCACGCTCTGGCGCGGCAGGTGCTGGCATCGGGCGGGCCGGTCAGCGAGCATCTCGGTTTCGACGAGTGGGCGTTCTCCACTGGCCTGTCCTGCGGTGGTCAGCTGCGGGTGCTGGGTTACCGGCTGGAGGCCGACCGGACCGATCTGATCGCGGAGCTGCGCGCCGCTGCCGAAGGGTTGGACGCCGCGCTGGCGATCGTGTCACGTGGGCCGGACGAGTTGCTGGGCAGGGTCGTGACGCTGACCGGCGGCGACGCGGCCCTGCCGGCCGGGGTGCTGGGCGTGGTGCGCAAGGAGCTTGCCGAGCGGCTGGTCGACGGACGTTGCAGCGTGATCGAACTGTCCGGCGACCTGGAGCTGGCGGTGCTGGTCAGCCGCGCGCGTCCCCGGCTGCTGATCTTCGGCGCCGTGGACGTGGCCGGGGCACTGAGCCGGCTCGGTCGCCAGTTGGGGTATCGGGTGACGGTCTGCGACGCCCGTGCGCTGTTCGCCACCGCCGACCGGTTCCCGGACGCCGACGAGGTGGTGGTCGACTGGCCGGCCCGCTACCTGGCGGGTACCTCCGTCGACGTCCGGACGGTGATCGCGGTGCTGACCCACGAGGAGCGGTTCGACGTGCCGCTGATCGTCGCCGCCCTGACCGGCCCGGCCGGCTACATCGGCGCCATGGGTTCCCGGCGCACCCATCTGCGACGCCTCGACCTGCTGCGCGCGGCGGGCGTTTCGGCGGAGGCGCTGGCCCGGCTGCATTCGCCGATCGGCCTCGACCTCGGCGCGGCGACCCCGATGGAGACCGCGGTGTCGATCATGGCCGAGGTGATTGCCGCCCGCACCGGTTCGGCGGCGCGTCCGCTGGCGCAGGGGTCGGGTCCGATCCACGCGGTGGTGGCGCCGGCCTGATCGGGGACCGCCGGTTTGTGGTCGATCTGATGTCGTCCCGTCGGCCCAAGTCATCCCGGACCTCGTCATCCCTCGTCATCCCGGACTTGATCCGGGATCCCGTTCCTGCCCTCGGATCCGTCACTCGGATCCGTCCAGAGATCCCGGCGTTCGCCGGGATGACGGAATGTGACGGGAGCCTGGATGTTGGACGCTGGGGACGGTTCCTTGAATCGGAAAGGAACCGTCCCCCTGAACTGCGTCATCCCGGAAGCGTGGCCGGGGCGGGACGGTCAGGACTACTGTGCGCCGGAGGCCAGGCGCCAGACTCGGTCTTTGCTGAACGGGGTCTCGTAGGGCCGGACGCCGATCGCCCGGCGAATCGCGTTCCCGAGGGCAGCCGCGACCGGGTTGTAGGGGGATTCGCTCATCGACTTGGCGCCGAACGGGCCGAGGTCGTCGCTGGTGTCGGCGAAGTAGACCTCGGTGTCGCCGATGTCGGCGAGTTGCGGCACCCGGTAGGTGCGGAACGCCGGGTTGAGCACCGCTCCGTCCGCGACCAGCACCTCTTCCAGCAGTGCCGAGCCGATCGCTTGGGCGACTCCGCCTTCGACCTGGCCGCGGCACTGCTCGGGGTTCATCACCGTGCCGGCGTCCGCGGCCTGGATGGACTGCAGAATGCGCACCTCGCCGGTGTCGACGTCCACCGCGACCCGGAAGGCGTGCACGTTCCAGGCCAGCGAGCGGAACTCGCCGAGCTCGGTGCCGTCCGCCACCAGGGTGTCGCCGACCCGATGGGCGTCGGCGGCGGCGATCAGCTCCGCGAAGCCGAGCCGCCGCTCGCCCGCCACCACCCCGTCCCGATCGAGGGCGAGTTCGGACGCCGGCGTCCCGCTGAGCCGTTCAGCGGCGGACAGCAGCGTCGTCCGCAGGGCCAGCGCGGCCGCGTACAGCGCCTTGCCGGCGACCGTGGTGCCGGCCGAGGCGAACGCCCCGGTGTCGTAGGGGGCGGCGTCGGTGTCGGACTGGTGCACCACGATCCGGTCCACCCCGGTGTGCAGCGCGGTCGCCACAATCTGGGTGTGCACGGTGGTGGTGCCGTTGCCGAACTCCGACGTGCCCACCCCGAGGTGATAGCGGCCGTCCGGGTGCAGGGCGACGGTGGTGCGGGAGATATGCCCGAACGGCGCCATGGTGGCGATCATCGCCACCGCCATCCCCTCGCCGCTGCGCCAGCTCGGGCCGGACGGCGGCGCCACCCCGTTGCCCCTGGCCAGAGCCGCCTCGGCGAGATCGAGGCACTGGTCGAGGCCGTAACTGCCGTAGACCAGATCGGCCTCCGGCTCGGCATGTGCGGTCAGCAGCGGGTCGCCGTCGCGGACCATGTTGATCCGCCGCAGCTCGAACGGGTCCATGTCCAGTGCGATGGCCAGCTCGTCAAGGGCCGACTCGACACCGAAGATCACCTGCCCCAGTCCGTAGCCGCGGAAGGCGCCCGAAGGCACGTTGTTGGTGTAGACGACCTCGGCGTCCACCCGCTTCACCGGCACGTTGTACAGCGAAATCGACTCGGCGCAGGCGTGGAACATCACCCCGCGGGAGTGGTTGCCGTAGGCGCCGGTGTCGGAGAGCAGGTCGAGCTTGAGCGCTGTCAGTCGGCCGTCGGCGGACGCCCCGAGGCTCACCCCGACCCGCATCGGATGCCGCACCGAAATGCGCTGGAACTCGTCCGCTCGACTCAGCTCGAACTGCACCGGACGCCCGGTGCGCAGCACGGCCAGCCCGACCAGGTCTTCGGTGAAGATCTCCTGCTTGCCGCCGAAGCCGCCGCCGACCCGTCCGGTGAACACCCGGACCCGTTCCTTCGGCAGCTCCAGCAACAGGCTGAGTTCGTCGCGGACCAGGAACGGCACCTGTGTGGAGGTGCGCAGGGTGAGCCGGCCGGCCTCGTCCAGCCAGCCGATGGTGCCGTGGGTCTCCAGTTGGGCGTGGCTGACCCGCTGGGTCTGCCAGACCCCGCTCACCGTCACCTCGGACGCCGCCAGCGCCGCGTCCACGTCGCCGCCGTGCCCGGCGTGCAGGCCGACGACGACGTTCCGGTGGGCTTCGTCGACGCGGTCGGCCGGCGTCCGGTCGGGATGGATCAGCGGGGCGCCCGGCGTGCGCGCCTGCTCCGGGTCGAAGACGGCGGGCAGCACCTGGTACTCGACCTCGATCAGCCGGCAGGCCTGCTCGGCGATGGCCGCGGTCGTCGCCACCACGGCGGCGACCCGCTGGCCGCGGAACCGGACCACGTCATCGAGCATCCGGGTGTCGTCCGGATCGTCGACGCGATGCTCATGCCGGGCAGTCGAATACCGGACGCCGGGAACGTTGCGATGGGTGAGCACCAGCTCGACGCCGGGCAGCGCCTCGGCGGCGGTGGTGTCGAGGGCGACGATCCGGGCGTGCGGGTGGGGGGCGTTGAGCAGCCGCAGGTGCAGCGCGCCGGGCATCGTCACGTCGAAGGTGTACGGCTCGGTGCCGGTCACCACCCGGCGTCCGGCCGGCGGCGGCACCGACCGGCCCACGGCGGCCTCACCCGGCCCAGGTCGGTCGGTGATCGTCGGCGCACCGGTCACCCCGGCCCGGATCGACTGCCGGATCGACCGGTAGCCGGTGCAGCGGCACAGATTGCCCTTCATCAGCCGGGGCAGGTCATCGAGGTCGTCGGGGGTCAACGTGGACGCTGTGACGATCATGCCGGCGGTGCAGAATCCGCACTGGAAGCCGAAGTTGTCACAGAACGAGCGCTGCATCGGATGCAGGTCCTCGGGGCTGCCCAACCCGGACACCGTGGTCACCGCGGCCCCGTCGACCCGGACGGCCGGCACCAGGCAGGAATGCACCGGACGTCCGTCCAGCAGCACCGAACAGGCGCCGCAGTCGCCCGCATCGCAGCCCTTCTTCACCCCCAGATGGCCGTGCTCGCGCAGAAAGGTGCGCAGGCACTGGCCGGGTGCGGGAACCCCGGTCAGCTCGCCCCCGTCCACCGTGCAGCGGACCTCGCCAGGGACGTCCGCAGCAGTCACCGGGGTGTTGGGCTCGGCGGTCATCGGCCGACCCGATCAGGCGCGGTCTCCGCCAGTTCGGCGCGCACCTCGTCGGCCAGCACCTGGCTGACCTGGCGGCGCCAATCGGCGGCGCCCAGGGGATCGGTGTAGTAGCCCGGTGCGGCGGCGACCGCGGCGCGCAGGGTGGCGGCGTCCGGCAATTCCGGGTAGCGCACCAGCACCGGACACAGTGTGGCGGCGGTGATCGTGAACAGCGCCGAGCCGTCGGCGTCGAGGCGTCCGGTCAGCACCGCGCCGGAGCGACCCAGCTTCGCCAGCGCGATCTTCCGCAGCGCCGTGGTGGCCACCAGTGCGTGCTGCGGAATCTCGATAGCCCGCAGCACCTCGCCCGCGGCGAGGCTGTTGGTGCCGTTGCCGGTGATCAGATCGGCCACTGGCGCCCGCCGGTCGGTGCCGTTCGGACGCCAGATCTCGGCCTCGGCGTCCAGAGCGACCGCGAGCGTCACCATCGCCCCGGCCGCGAACGAGCGGCAGATGTTGCCGCCGACCGTGGCCAGGTTCCAGATCTTGAACGACATCAGCAGCGCGTCGGCACAGGCCCGGAACAGTGGCTGGGCGGTCCACCCGGGTTGCTGCGGCAGCGCGACCAGCTCGGCGATGGTGCAGGTGGCGGCGACCCGCAGGCCGTCCTCGGTGATCTCCAGCGCGGGCCAGTCCAGCGCGGTCAGGTCGACGAGTCCGGACGTCGCCTGCTGCGGCTCGGAGAACAACCAGGTCCCGCCGGCGAGCAGTGTCTCGCCCGGCTCTAGGACCAGATCGTCTCGGCAGAGGGGCCGTCGGAACCGCGTGATCGTGTTCAGGTCCATCGGCACAGTGAACAGAGGGTATGTATCGCCCGTGTTTCGATTCGGTGCGGCTTCCGGGTCGGCTGCACCCGGCGCCGCCCTATTCGCGTGCGATCGATAGGCCGTGACATGGCCCGCACCGCCACGTACCGTGAGGGCAGCCCACTTTCGAAGGAGAAATATCGTGGCCACTGAGGTGCGTGCCGCCGTCTTGACCGGCGTCGAGGAGAAGTTCCGGTTCGAGGATCTGATTCTCGATGACATCCGTCCGGACGAAGTGCTGATCAAGATCGCGGCGACCGGTCTGTGCCACACCGACCTCGCGGTGCAGCACGGGGATATACCGGGCCCCTTTCCGTTCGTTCTGGGTCATGAGGGTTCGGGCGTCGTCGAACAGGTCGGAGACAGTGTCACCGGTCTCGCCGTCGGCGACGCCGTCGCGCTCTCCTTCGCCTCGTGCCATCACTGCCGCAACTGCCTGGCCGGGCACCCGACCAACTGCCTGAACCTCTACCCGCTGAACTTCTTCGGCGTCCGAGGGGACGGCTCGACCACCTTCAGCCGTGCCGATGGCGGCGTCGTGCACGGGAGCTTCTTCGGGCAGTCCTCATTCGCGACCCACGCCATCGCTGCGGCGACGAGCGTGGTCAAGCTGCCCGACGGTGTGCCGGTGGAACTGGTCGGCCCGCTCGGCTGCGGTTTCCAGACCGGGGCCGGCACGATCCTGAACACGCTCGGGGTGCCGGCCGGCAGCACCGTCGTGGTCACCGGCGCGGGCGCCGTCGGACTCTCGGCGATCATGGCGGCGAAGATCGCCGCCGCGACCACCATCGTCGCCGTCGACATCATCGACGAACGGTTGGAGGCCGCCCGGAGCCTCGGGGCCACGCACACCATCAACTCTCGTGAGGTCGACGCCGTCGCGCGAATCATGGAGATCACCTCAGCGGGCGCCGACTACGGCGTGGACACCACCGGCGTGGCAACGGTGATCGAGTCGCTGCTGCAGGCGACGGCGTTGGGCGCAAAGATCGCATTGGTCGGTGTGCCCCGGCCCGGCGAGACGGTGAATCTCGGGCTGATCAGCGCGTCGGGCAAGACCATCGTCGGCGCGCTCGAGGGCGATTCCGTTCCGCAGACCTTCATCCCGCAATTGCTCGCCCTCCATCGGGCAGGCCAGTTCCCCTTCGACGAGCTGATCACCACCTATCGGTTCGAGGACATCGAGCGGGCGATCTCCGATACCGCCTCCGGCAAGGCGGTGAAGGCCGTCCTGGTCATGCCGGCCTAAGGCTGGCGTCGCTCGACATCAGCAGTCCGCGCTCGGTGCGCAGCAGCAGCTGGACCAGATGCGCTTCGCTGGGCTGGCCCGGACCGACCATCCGGTTGTGGTGCATGTGCACCAGGCTGGGCAGCAGGACGGCCATGGTGCCGTCCAGTTCGCCCGCCCTTTCAGCCTCGCGCAGCGTGGCGCCCACCGGCAGCAGCGACGTCCGCAGCGCGTCGAGAACGTCGGCCAGCGGGTCGGGCGGGGGATCGGCGCCGAGCAGGGCACGCAGCCGAGTCTTGCGGTCCCGGTAGTCGGCGCCGGCCGCCCGGCCGACCTGCGGGTCCTCGACCAATGCCGCCTGGGCCTGGTAGAACGCCAGCCGCTGCGACCGGTCGATGCCGAGTCCGGCCAGCAGGGCCGTGGTGGACGCCGCCAGAGTCTCCGGCATCGGTCCGGGCAGCGCGAGCAGCCTGCGGACGGCGACGCTGTCGGCGTGGAACACGTCCTCGCACAGCTCGATGCCGGCCGCCCCGCCGTACCGCTCGATCTCGCGGTCGTAGCTGTCGAGGGTCAGCCGGGCGATCCGTCCGGCGTCCAGGAGCTGCCCGGCGAAGTCGCCGACCTGCGGCAGCAGATGGCGCACCAGCAGGTCGGGCTGGCCCTGCCAGCGGATCCGCAGATGCGGCTCCGGGTCGCTGTAGCGAAGGAAGAACCAGCGCCTGGCCAGCCCGGAGTTCTCGGCCATGTCGATCAGGTCGGCCAGATCGGTGGTCAGCAGCCGGGTCAGCTGGTCGTAGGGCGCGTAGAACTTCGCGAACAGCCAATCGCTGCCCGGCAACCGGATCCGGTCCCGGACGGCGATGTGGTTCGCCGGGCGCGACCAGGGGGCGAGTGGGTCGCCGGTCGCCGGCAGGTGGGAGTGAAGATCGCCCGCGGGTCGCCCGTTTGCGATCCCATCGGTTGTCGCGCCGTGACCCTGCGAGACACCGGCCGCGGCGGCCGATCCGGGCGCCGGACGGCGAACCAGCGAGATCACCAGCTCGGTGAGGTAGTGACCGCCGGGGCCGGGCAGCCAGGTGTCCGCCACATCGGGGAGAGCCTCGTCGAGCCGCAGGGTTCCGCCGGAGTTCCGGAACTCGCGACGCAGCTGCTCGCGGTCGTCGGCCTGGGCGAGATCGAGCAGCAACCGGTTGTCGGCCACCGTCACGTAGACCCGTTCCGGCAAGCCCCAACGGCTGCGGGCCAGGTCGATCGCGGACGTCACTGCGCCGGCGTCCACGGTCACCGACGGCGTCCAGCCGGGCACGCTGAGCAGCCAGCGGGCCGGCGCCAGCACCGTCCGGCCCACCTGGACCCGGGGCAGCACCGGCAGCGACTGCGCCGGACCCCAGTCGAAGGCGGAGAACTCGGCCGGGACGCCCAGCCCGACCGCGTCCAGGAACTGACAGACCGGCGGCGCGCCATGGTGGTTGAGCATGTGCCGGGCGGTCGGACGGAGCCGGACGCCCAGGCTCGCCGAGCGCAGGTAGAGCCGGGTGCCGTCGTGGCCGACCAGGAGATCGGCGAGGTCGAGCTGATGCTCGGCGCTGCCCCGTCCGCTGACCACGATCTCGTGCGCTGACACGGTGGGCCGGATCACCACGTTCGTCGAACGCGGAGTGCCCGGCAGATAGACCACCTCGGCGGCCACCGAGCCCGGGTCGGCATCGGCCTCGGCACGGCCCAACCAGGCGTAATAGTCGTCGCCGGCGGCACCGAACAGGTCGGCGAACCGGCCCAGCCAGCGTCCCGCCGAACCGGCGCCCAGGTTGGGCCCGACGACCAGGGTGAAGGCGCCGGCGTCGACCGCGGCAGGGTCGGTGGCGAGCAGGAACGCGGAGACGTCGAGTGACAGTGGGGCGTCCGGCGCGGTCTGTGGCGACAACTCCCTGGTGCCGCTGCTCTGTTTTCCGCCGGTCGTCGCCGGCCAGCCGCTCAGTGCGGCGATCGTGTCGCCGTCCAGCCGGACGCCGCGGCGTCCGTCCCGGAGCGCTTCCAGGGCGAGGCTCATCAGTCGCTCCGAGCGCCGGGCCTGCACGGCCGGATCGAGGCCAGACGCCGCCCCGTGCGTGTGCGGCAGCGGCCCCAGCCCGCGGGTCGGATCGAACACCTCGGTGAGCGGAACCTCCTGCCCGGCACCCCAGCGGGCCAGGAACCGGCGTCCGTACCCGGCCAGGTCGCCCGAGGTCGACGGCCCTGGCCCGATCCGCAGCAGCACCTCGACGGCCTGGGCACATTCCCGCCCGACCTCGGCTGCCAGGGCGCCGGTGAGCGGCCGGAGCAGATCGGTCTGGAAGGTGTCGGACTGGTCTCCGTGATTGTGGTCGTGGTCGTGGGGCACCCCGCTCTGCCGGACCCGGTCGGCGACGGCACGGGCGGCCGCGGCCACGCGGGCGAAAGCGTCCGGCTCGCCGTGGTCACCGGACGATCCGGCGTCGGAGTCGGCGGCGACGAGTGCCTCGGTCAGCTCGGCGACCGAGTCGCCCGCGGCCGGGTCGGCCCTGGCCAGCAGGCCCCCGATCTCGGTGCCGGCGGTCGCGGCCGGCCCGGTCAGCGCGGGGACCAGGTCGCTGTGCAACAGCCCGGCCTGGATCAGCTGCTCGACCAGGCCGGTGACCTGCTCGGCGGAGCCGCCGCTGCCCGCCGCGACCCGCTCGACGAGGTCGGCGTGGTCGATCCAGGACGCCGCGGACGCCAACGCCAGCCGGACCGGCTCGGTGGCGCGCACCGAACCGCCGCCCTGGGCGACCAGGCGGTCGCCGGACTCGGCGATCAGCGGGTCGGCCCGCCAGCGCAATCGTGCCCGGACGTCCGGGCGTTGTTCCGTGGCGGCGAGCACACCCCGTAGCCAGCCCATGTCCGGGCGTGTCCGGGTGCGGTCCGCGGAACTCAGGCACAGGTCGGTGGCCGAGGTCCAGCCGGCCAGCGACACGGCCGCGAACCCGCCGTAGGGGGTGGGCCGGGTGGTCATCCGGATCAGGTAGCGGGCCAGGCTGGTCCGGGTCCGGGACGCCTCCCTGGGGTCGGGCTCGGCCCGCCGGGTCTTCTGCAGCAGGGTGGGGCTGCCGATCGCCAGCGCCCGGACGACGGCGGGGTCGTCCAGCGACCGCAGCGGATCGCGCACCCACGGCAGCCGCTCGACGGGCAGCAACGGCGTCCGCACCGTCACCCAGGGCGCCACCCGGTACAGCGCCGTCCCGATCGACGGTTCCGGCTCGGAGGTTCGCTCGGGGACGGACCCGCCCGCGCCATTGAGGAGTGGAACGCGGGGTCGGCCCCCGCGTTCCACGTCCGGGCCTGAGTCGGTCAGGACAGCGCGAACATCCGGTCCCATGTCGGCTCCACCTCGCTCCCGGCGCTCAGCAGCACCAGGCTGACCCCGGCCGCGCCGTCCAGGACGCCGGGCTGATCAACCTTGTTGTCGCCCGGCTCCACACAGGCGATGCCCATCGGACGGTCGGGTTCGACGGCGTCCAGGATCTGCTCGGTGAGCGCGGACGCCGCCTCGGCGAACAGCGGCAGGCCGGTGTCGTGGTGGAAGCGCAGGGTGATCTGCAGCAGTCCGGAGACGCCGTGGCAGAAGGTTGGGGAGTCGATGCCGCGCACCGCCGGCGGACGCCGGTAGACCGCGGCCATCGCCTCGATGGCCAGATTGCGCAGGTCGGAGCGGTCCAGGGCCCGGCCGGCCAAGAACAGGGCACGGGCGGCGCCTGGGGTGCCGTAGCACCAGGCGTCCCGCCCGACCCGGTGCGCCGGCACCTCTACCAGACCCTGCGGACCCTGCGCCAGCGCGACGACGGTGTCCCAGCCGGGTCCGTCGTCGCCCATGCTGACGTGGGCAGCGAGCCACTCGGCCAGCGACTCGGCGGCGGCCCGGCAATCGTCGCTGCCCACCCCGCAGAGCACGGCGATGGCCAGCGCGGCCAGCGGCCCCGGAATGCCGTGGGCCAACCCCAGATTGACGTTGCCGAACGGGTAGTAGGAGCGCTGTTCGTCGTCGTACAGCAGCTCGGCGGGCGAATACCAGGCGGGCGGTTGGCCGCCCTCCAGAGCCAGCGCGGCCAGGGCGCGCAGCACGAACGGAACCACCGGCCGGGCGCTCTGCTCCGGGTTCGGCAGGGCGCACAGCGCGACTCCGGCCAGGCCTGAGATCTGGTCGAAGCTGCCGACCGACAGTCCGCGGCGTCCCCGGATCGCTGCGGCGGTGGCTAGCGCGTCCTGGGCGATCACCCCGTCCAGGCCGGGCAGCAGCGGGTTCAGCGCGACGGCACCGATCCGGCGTCCGGCGAAGGCCATTCCGGACGACCCGCCCACCGACCCCATCGCGGGTCGATGGCCGCGTCCGAGCAGGGTCGCGGTGGTGGACGCCAAGGTCGCGGCCCGGACGTCCCAGCCCTGGCCGGGACGGTGCCGATCCAGTTCGGCGCACAGCAGCGCCTGGCCCAGGTCTCCCTGCGCGATCGACGTCGGATCCCAGTGCAGCGCCGTGGGGAACCTGGTCTGCTGCACGCACAGCCGGTTGGCCTGCGTCACCCTGGCCGGATCAGTGCATCGCTCAGCGAGCAGCAACGCCGCCGCCGATGCCCGCTCGGCCAGGTCATCGGGCAGCGGCGAGTGCCACGATGACGCGGGCCGGGGCCGGATCGGGTAGTGCTGAATCAGCCGATGCGTCCGCACCGGTGCCGCGGCCATCGCGGCACCGGACTCGCCGGCGTCCGGTTCGGGGCCGTCTCTCATGGGCAGGCCAACGTGGGGCAACCGTCCTGGGTGACGCACCGGACGACCGCCGACGGCTGGCAGTTCCAGTTGCAGATGGTGATCCGGCAGGTGATGCAGGTCCCGCCGAGGGTCGGCCAGCATTCCCCGGCCACGCAGGTCTGGCAGCTGACGCCGTTGTCGCAGGTCACGCAACTCACACAGGTGGCCTGGTTGCAGGTCTGGCAGGTGGCGTCGCCGCAGGTGCCGCACTGGGTGAGCCTGAGGGTGTGAAGGGTGTCGCAACCGGGCCCGCAGGTGTTCGGAATCGTCGCCGGTTGGCATCCCGGCGGCAGCGTGTTGGGCACGCAGCCGACACCGCGAGTACGCGTGAAGACGGTGGTGGTGGGCCTGATGATCTCCGCGGTCGATCCGTCCGTCTGCGCATCGACGTCGAAGGCGTCGGACACTGCCGCAGCGGGCCGGGAGTGGACGTAGGCCACCTGGGCGTCCCGTTTCAGGGTGACCCGGGTGGCGTCCAGACCGACGAACGGCGGCTGGTCCGGGGCAACCGAGTCGACGGCGAGGACGTCGTCGGTGCGGAATTCGACGTAGTAGTCCAGGGCGGTGTTCAGGTAGAGCCGGCGGTAGCCGGCCCGTTCGCTGTCGCCGAGCAGCCCGGCGAGTTGCAGGGACGCCGGTGCCGGTGCGCTCGGATCGTTGATCCGGGCGGCCACGAACGGGTCCGGCGGACGGCCTTCGATGCCGTTGTCCGGGCGGCTTGGGCTGCCGTCGTCCGGGCGGTCTTCGCTGTCTTTCTCGTTGTCGGCCATGGGAACTCCTCGGTGGTGTCGGTTGTGGTCAGGCCCGGATCGGGCACCAGGCCGGGTCGCTGGCCCGGCAGCCGCAGGTGGCGAAATTGCAGGTGTTGCAGGTCTCGCAGGTTGCCCAGCAGGTCGCGGCGCAGGTGCTCGCGCAGGTGTCGACACAGGTGTTGGCGCAGGTGGCGTCACACGTCCCGCGGCAACTCAGACAGGTGCCGGCGCAGGTGTCCCAGCAGGTCGCGCAGGTCGCGTCGCAACTGACACCGTTGCCGGCGGTAACGGCGCAGGCGGCTTCGCAGGTGGCGCGTCCGCAGGTCTGGCAGGTGCCCTGGGCTGAAACGCAGCGGACGCCTTGACAGGTGGCGCAGGTCGCCGCGTTGCAGGTGATCGCGCAGGTGGCCTGTCCGCAGGTGGCGCAGGTGGCCGCCGTGCAGGCGTTGCAGGTGTTCCGCAGATTGCAGGTCGCGCAGGTGTGCCCGGCCATGGTCGGCACCTGGCGGACGGTGCCAGCTTCGCCGCCGGTGCCTTGAGCGCCGCCCTGACAAGGGAGAAGGTCCGATTGGCCGGCGACCACCGTGATCGCAGGGCAGCGCGCCTCCCAGGTGTGGGTGGGGTGTTGCTCTTGTTGCTGTTCCTGCTCTTGCGACTGCGCGTCCACCGCGAACAGGTGGCTGTGGGCGAGCGGGTCGGCGGCGCCGGAGGCCTGCCGCACCCAGTCCAGGGTGGCGCCGCCGGCCAGGGTGACGCGGGTAGCGTCCAGGCCGGGGAACGGGGCCGCTTCGGGGGCGATGTCCTCGACGGCGACGACGTCCTCGGTCTTGAACTCGACGAAATAGTCCAGCCGGGTGGTCAGGTAGAGCCGGCGCCGGCCGTCCCGATCGCTGTCGCCGAGCAGGCCGGCCAGGGTGACCAGGCCCGGTCGGGGCGATCCGGCGTCGGCTCGGGCGCGGACGAAGGGGTCCGCGGCGCGGCTCTGGATCTCGTCTGGATCTGCCATCGCGGTCCCCCTCCGTTCGGACGCCGGGTCAGCAGCGGCAGGTGTTGCAGTGGGTCTGCGCGAACGTCGGGCAGCGCCCGACCGTCTCGCAGACGTCCGGCGTGCAGGTGAACCGGCAGGTCGCGCCGCAGGTGGCTCCACAGGTTGCCGCGCACGTGTTGGCACAGGTGTTCGCGCACGTAGCGGCGCAGGTGTTCAGACAGGTGGCCGCGCAGGTCGGGCCGCAAGTGGTCGCGCACCCGGTCGGGCAGGTGACGCAGGTGGCGTCGCCACGGGTAGGGCAGCCGTCCCCGCAGGTTCGACAGGTGCCGCCGTGGCAGGTGTCGCAGGTGTGCCGGCAGGTGTCGCAGGTCTGGCAGGTGGCGCCCTGGGTCTCGCGGCAGGTGCGCGGCTTGCACACCGTCCATCCGCTCGGACACTCGTTCGCGGTCGGGCAGCCGATGTCGGTCGGGCAATCCCCCCACGACGGGCCGGGGCATTCCGCCTCCCAGGTCTCGGCGAGCGCCGCCATCGGCCGGGCCGCCGCCGTCATCGGCTGCACCGAGAACGGGTCGGCCGCTCCCGCCCCCGCCGTCCGGACGTAGTCGAGCTGGGCATCCCGGACGACGGTCAGCCGGGTCGCGTCCAATCCCTGGAAGGGCGGCTGGTCCGGTCCGACGTCCTCGACCGCCAGGACGTCGGAGTTGCGTACTTCCACCCAGTAGTCGAGCCGGGTGCTCAGGTAGAGCCGGCGTCGCCCCGGACGATCGCTGTCGCCGAGCAGGCCTACCAGGGTGAGCGTGGCCGGCGGTCCGGCCGCCGGATCGTTGATGCGGGCGGCGACGAAGGGGTCGGACGGGCGGTTGGCGATGTTCTCGTTCTCGGCCATGAGTGGTACCTCGATCCGCACAAAGGGGTGGCCTCCACTCATCGTGCTCCCGCCGAGTAGGCCCGGCCATACGTGGAATTGCGTACGGTTAGGGAAGCGCTGACTCTCGCTGGTGAAGCATGTCGCCCTTGTCGGCGGGACATGACTCCGCCTTCTCCAGGCCTCCTCCGGCGACGATCAGCGACGACCGTCCGGGTGCGCGGACGTCGCCACGGCCAGCAAGGCGGCACCGATGATGCCGGCCCGGTTCTGCAGTTGAGCCGGGACGATCGGCGTCCGCAACGTCAGATCCGGCAGGAATTTGTCGGCCTTCTTGCTGACCCCGCCGCCGACCACCAGCAGGTCGGGAGAGAACAGGAACTCCACCGTCTCGTAGAAGCGCTGCAGCCGCGGGACGTACTCCTCCCAACTCAGGTTCTCGCGCGTCCGGACGCTGGCCGCGGCCCGCTTCTCGGCGACGTAACCGTCGATCTGGAGGTGGCCGAGCTCGGAGTTGGGCACCAGCACGCCCTGGTGGATCATCGCCGAGCCGATGCCGGTGCCCAGCGTGGTGACGATGACCAGCCCCGGATGCCCCTTGGCGGCACCGAACCCGACCTCGGCGACCCCGGCCGCGTCGGCGTCGTTGACCACCACCAGGTCGCGTCCGAGCGTCTCTTTGAAGATGGTCTCCGCCGGGCAGTTCACCCAGGATTCGTGGATATTGGCCGCCGAGAGGGTGACGCCGTGCTGCACGATCGCGGGAACGGTGATGCCGATCGCGCCGTCGCCGAGCTGGTCGGCGAAGTTGTCCACGATCTGGCCCACGACCGCGGCGACGTTGGCCGGCGTGGACTCCTGTGGCGTCTCGATCCGCAGCCGTTCGGTGGCGAAGTCGCCGGCGGTCAGATCGACCAGCGCTCCTTTGATGCCCGAGCCGCCGATGTCGATGCCGAGTGCGAAGTTCGAAGTCATGAGCGGAACCCTAGGGCCCTGGTGCTGCCCGACGGGAGTGCTTCGGGGCTTTTCGGCGCCCGGCCTTGTTCTTTCTCAGTCGCCGGACGACTCGGGCTGGTCTGGGCCGTTCAGCAGTCTGCCCAGCCGGGCCGTCCGGGCTCGTGCCGCCTCGTCCAACAGCAGGGTGCGGGCGTCGGCGGCGGCGATGTTCCGGGCGGCGCTGGTGGCCAGCACCTGTGTGGTGTGGAAGTCGACGGTGGCCAGGCCCAGCCGGCGGCGCACCGGCCCCTGCTGGACGGCGATCGACTGGACGCGGGCATGCGGCACCACCATCTGCACACGGGTCAGCCAGCCGGCTCGGGTGAGCAGCACCAGGTCGTCGAATCCCCAGCCGACCCAGCGGTGGCTGATCGGCTGCAGCCAGCGGGCCCGGTGCGGCGACGGACGGACGTCGATCGCGTCCAGCCGCAGGCCGGGCCAGATCGTGCTCAGCACCACCTCGAGTTCGGCGCGGGTGCCGACCGGGAGCAGCAGGCTGGTGGTGCCGGCCTGGTCCTCGTCGTGCGCCAGGCCGTGATTGCCCAGCACCGCCATGTCGACCCGGTAGAGGCCGAGCCGCCGCCACCACAGCGGCTGCGCGATCCGCAACGACTGAATGCGGTGCCGGGGGACCGACTGGCTGGTCAGGCTGGTCAGTCCGCGGGTGATCTTCAAACCGTGACCGCTGCGCAGGAAGGCGTAATTCCACTGCCCGATGACCCGGCGGACGACGAAGCTCCACAGGCCGCCGAGGGCCGGCACCAGCAGGCCGAGGAGCAGCCAGGGGTTCGCCGCGACCGCCGCGGCGCCGGCCGGGTCGAGGGCCAGCAGCACGGCGAGCGCCAGCAGCACCGGCAGGGTGAACAACAGCAGTTCGTGCGACAACAGTGCCCCCAGCACCAGCCGTTGCGGCGGCACGGTGACCAGCACCTGATCGGCGTCCCCGCGGTCGTCCAGGACGCCGGTCCGGACGTGCTGGCTGATCTCGACAGGCCGGACGCCGTGGGCGCGCGTCAGCAGATAGTCGCGGACGGCGGCGGCCCGGGTCCGGGACAGGTAGCGCAGCTTGTGGCCGCCCTCGGCGCCGACGTCGATCGAGATCTCGGCCAAACCCAGTAGTCGGGCCGCGAACGGCTCGGTGATGTCGACGGACTGGATGCGGTCGAAGCGGATCCGCTGCGAGGTCTTGGTGAACACCCCGGTCTCGATCCGCACCTCGTCGGAGTCGATGACGAACGAGGTGGCCCGCCAGTCCAGGTAGGCGTACCCGAGCAGCAGCACCAGCGCCACGGCGCCGGCGCCGGTGACCCAGGTGAGCGGCGGCAGCCGGAACCCGTCCGCGCTGTTGAGCATTTCGCGGCCGAGGGTCCAGATCGCGGCCAGCACCAGCACCCAGGCCCGCACCAACGGGGTCATCGGATGGGGCTTTTCGACCAGCTTCTCGCTCGGGGCCTCGATGGTCGGCAGGACAGTGTGAATCTGGGCACCGAGTTCAGTGCCCAGATTCACACTGTCGTCAGAGGTCGCCGGCCGATCCTGCCCGCTCGGGTCGGGTGGGCCCGAGAATTGGCCCTGTGGACTGGTCACAGGCCGTCCTCGTCGCCGATGCCGATCGCGGTCAGCCGATCGCGGAGCTGTTCGGCGTCTGCCCGCGGCAGGCCCGGAATCTTGGCGCTCGACTGCAGGCTGGCGGTCACCAGTTCGACGCTGGCCAGGCCGCGCGCGCGGGTCAGCGGACCGCTCTCGACCTTGACCGCCTGCATGCGGCCGTAGGGAATCACGGTGAGTTCGCGGAACCACAGGCCGTGGGTCAGGTACAGGTCCTCGTCGTGTTCGGCGTAGCCCCAGGTGCGCACCCAGCGGGCGAGCCGGAACCACTGCCACACCGCCCAGATCAGGCCGGCCGCGACCGGGATGGCCGCCCACCGCCAGTCCGTCAGCAGCCAGAGCGCGGCGGCGGTCGCCCCTGCCACCACGACCACGCTCACCAACATCCGGACGCGCAGCACCGTCGTGTACTCCGGTGAGATCCGGCGCCACTCCTGGTCGGGCGGGGCTAACAGGGCGTCGTCCATGGCTTCACCATAGGTGGGACGGCGTCCGGACGTGCCGAGGCCCGGCGCGAGTGGGTCGCACCGGGCCTGCGAAGAATCGTGGCGCTCAGGCTCTGGACGTCGTCCGTGCCGAGGGCGTCGCGGCGGTTGTTTCTCAGTCGTCGGGGTCGTCGAGGGGCTTGGCGCGCGTCTCCACGCCGCCGAACCCGACGAAGCCGCGCACCACGACCTTCGGGGTGCCGGGCATCACCGGGGTGGCCTTGACGTCCGAGCCGCCGAAGATCGCCGTCACCCGGTTCTCGACATCGACACCTTCGGGGACGATCACCGAGACGCCGCCGAACAGGCAGAACACGTTGATCTCGCAGCTGTTGCCGGTGAAGATCGCCTGCCGCAGATCGAGCGAGGTTCCGCCGAACAGGGTGAGCACGCTGAGATTGCGGCGGGGCTGCCAGCGACCGCGCCGCTCGGTGCCGCCGAACAGGGTGACGATCAGTTCGGGTTCGGCGCCGGACTGGCTGGGAGCCCGCGACCACGCCGGTGCCGGCGCGGTGGGTTCGTCGAGTGCGACCAGGTCGCGGGTCAGGGGAACGAGGTCGTCGAAGGTCTCGGCCGCCTTGGCCGCCTGGATCCGTTCGGTGTGCTCCGCCGCGGTGATCCGTCCCTCGGCGTAGGCGGCTTCGAGAAGTGCGATCACCTGGTTGCGGTCGCTGTCGAACACTGGCCGGTTGCCGCCCGCCGCGGGTCCGACATCGCTGGGTTCGGGGTAGCTCATAATCTCGACGCTAGTCGCGCCCGACCGCGGTCGGCAGGCCTGCCCAGCCCGCCCAGGGTCCGGGTCGGGGTCTCCCTGACCGGACGCCGCGGCGTCCGATTGTGCGCGGGGCAAGGGGTTCGGGCTACACTGACCGGGCCGATCCGATGGATCGTGCGGGCGTAGTTCAATGGCAGAACATCAGCTTCCCAAGCTGAGAATGCGGGTTCGATTCCCGTCGCCCGCTCCGAGGTGAAATGCCTAGTCGGAGCTAACCCGACCAGTCCAGTTGGGCAACCTTACTCGCCTTGAAACCGCGAAGTTGTGCACTTTCGTGCATCAGCGGAGTGTGTTCAGCGGAACAACCGCCTACGGGTCGGCTGCTCAGTCCGTGGTGACCAGTTGCTAGCGTGCAGGGATGCGTCCACCGCTGAACGAACCTGACGGGACAGCAGTTCAGCCGGTTCCGTCCGAGCGATACGCAGCGCACTCGTCCTACTCGGATCCTGGTCGCCATGCCGCGTTGCTCGAGGAGATCGAGCCGAGCATCGCCGGCGCGTCCGCAGTCGCCCAGAACCTGATCGCTCACTACCGGTTCTCGAAGGTGCCTTTGCCGGAATCCAGCAACGACGACATCAATGCTCGCTGGCTCAGCGCGATCGTGGAGATCGACCAGGGGCGGCACGGTTCTTCGCTGCTGGTGCCGCGGCCCGAAGCGGAGCGGGTTCAAGGGTGTTGCCGAGACCAGACCCTGCTCGCGGTCGGCGTCCTGCGCCAGCACGGCATCCCGGCGCGAGGCCGGGTCGGGTTCGCCGACTATCTGCGCCCGGGCTTGCGGATTGATCACGTCGTGGCCGAAGCCTGGATGGACGGCCGGTGGATCCGTTTCGACCCTGGTCTTGCCGAGCCTCGTGGCCGGGTGGCGAATCCCCGCGACATCGTCATCGGCGAAGAATCTCCCTTCCTGACGGCTGCCGCTGCGTGGTCCGATTACCGGCAGCATGGACGATCCATCGACGACCTCGGTGTTCGCATCGGACCGGTGGACTTCACTGGTCCGCTGTTCGTGCTGTCCTACCTGATCAGAGATGTCGCCCACCGCTTCGGCGATGAACTTCTGCTGTGGGACAGCTGGGGCGCCATGCCTTTTCCCGGCGGACAGGTCGACCTCGACTTGGGGGACGTCCTCGCCGAGCTCGTGCAGCGGGCCGATCGCGGTGACGGGGACGCTGAAAGCGCATTGCAGGAGTTGTACGAACAGGACGCGCGGATCCGGGTGGGCGACGAGGTGGTTCAGTTCTCTCCGCGAGGTGAGCCTCCCGTCCGAGTGACGCTGGCCGCGCCGTCGCGCTGATCGAGTTCGACGAAACCCGTTGCCAACGGGGTCTCGACAGGCTTGACCAACGGAAATCAGCGCTCTCGTCAGGGTGGGACGTCCGATTCAGCCGTGTTCCCGGCCGGGCAGCGGGGCGCCGCCCAGAAAGGCTTCGTAGTCGGCCTTGGCGTCCGGGTCGACGGTGGGGATGATCGAGCTGTACCGGGTGTCCCGGCGGTCGCGATGCGGCCCCGAGAGCCAGTACTCGTCACCGGTCTCGGTATCGGTGAAGTTCGCGTCGAAGCGGGAGGGAATCCGGCGCAGGGTCTTGCCGTGTCATCGGGCCGTGTTCCAGGTGCGACTGAAGGAAACCACGCTGATCCAGGCCGGACCCTTGTCGGTGTCGTATCCCGTCTTCAACTGCACGAACATGATCCGGTCGGCCATGCGGCCATTGTCGCCGACCCCCTTACTCCAACCAACCGCTCGCCCAACTACTTCGGGCTCGCCGAGTTCGAGCGCCAAATAGTTATGGAGCGCGGGGGGCGGGGTCAGACCTGTGCGGTCTCGCGTTCCTGGTACTCCCGCGGTGAGAGTCCGTGGAAACGGAGGAAGGCTGCGGTGAACGTCGGCAGGTGGGCGTAGCCGACGCGGCGGGCGATCGCGCTGGGCTTGGCGCCGGCGGCGAGCAGGTTCCGGGCGATGCGCATGCGGGCGGCGTAGCGCCAGCGGGAGAAGGTCATGCCGGTCTCGGTGCGGAAGGCCCGGTGCAGGTCGGTCGGCAGGTCGTGTGCCGCCGACGCGTCGGGTTCGCCGATGTGGCGCAGGTAGTGCAGGGCCGCTTTCCGCGCGTGGGGCTCGGTCGGCATCGGCACCTCGAGCGCCCGCTGTGCGGCGACCTGCTCGGCGAACAGGTCCAGGATCTGGCGGGGGTCGTAGTCGTCGGGTTGCAGGATCGACCGGGCGCTGACCGAGCAGAACATCAGGTAGTCGTCCCAGGCGGGGGAGAACTGCACCTGCAGCGGCGCGGTCAACTGCAGGTCGCGGGGGCTGGCGTTGCCGAGCGGCAGCGAGACCGAGTCCTGCCGCAGAACCGTCACGTGCTCGATCTCGGCCGGTATCCAGGTCGCGTCTCCGCGCTGCCGTTCGTAGCGCTGATCGCCGGTGTCGAGGTAGCCGCTGCCGCGGTAGACCCAGCTCAGCACATGGTTGTCGTTGGCGTGCGGCGGCGTCCGGACCTGCGGCAGCAGATCGGGTGCCAGCGATGTGCCGTCCCCCCGCATCATCCGCACCAGATCGGTGCCGCGGCGCACCACGCCATCGCCGACCGCCCGGTCGCCGCCAGGACGGACGGCGAGCGCACTGGTGAACTCGTGCGGCGTCATTTCGTACTGCTGCCGGAAGGCGCGAGTGAAGCCGTTGCGGCTGGCGAAACCCACCCGGGCCGCGACGGCGTCCACGCCGTAGCCGGTCGCCAGCAACTCGACCGCCGCGCACAGTCGGCAGCGCAGCCGCCACTGCTCGAAGGTGAGCCCGGTGTCGGCGACGAAGTGGCGCAGCAGGGTGCGGGGGCTGGACAGCACCCGCACCGCCCACTGCTGGATGGTGAGATCGAGGGCGGGGTCGCGGAGCAGTTCCTCGGCCACGGCCCGGGCCACCTCCGCCTTCGGCGTCGGGGGTGGGTCGTGGCGCGCCGCGGCCGCGTGATGTCGGCCCGCGATCGCGGCCGGGGGTGAGCCGGGACGCCGCAGCAGGTCGGCGATCGCGTCCCAGGAGTAGCCGAGACCATGGAACGGCGTGACCTGCAGGTTGAACTGCTGGATCAGCCAGTCCTGCCAGCCCTCGGGAACCTCGAACCGGGTCGTCTCGGACGGACCCCCGCCGACCTCGGGCCACAGCGGGAAGGCGACGGTGCCCGGCTCGGTGACGATCTCACGTCGGCTGCCCGCGGGCATCCAGACGCCCTCGCCGGCACGGACGGTGAGCGTTGCCGCTTCGTCGACGCGTACCTGCGCGGTGCCGGTGCGCACCCAGAGCAGCAACGGAGACGCCGAGCGTCGCGGCGAACGCGCCTGCGCTGCCGGGATCGCCGGGGGTCCGTTCATGGTCAGAAGTCCCAAGTGGATTGAACTTGATCCTAACTATATGGCGATCTACGCACTCCACAGGTAGTTAGGTTTGCCTAACCTTAACAGCGGCCCTCTCGCCCACGGTGGCGTGTGGCCTCCTCATCCACCATGTGATCGGAAGGGCTGATCTTCAGCATGCCGAAAACCTCACGCCGGCTCACGGTGCACCCACTGACTCTGCGGGAGGTGCAGGTGTCCAGGGTCGTCGATCTGACGTCCGGGATGCGGCGAGTAACCCTGGTCGGCGACCAGCTGGGGGCTTTCACCTCCGACAACGGGTTCCCGCAGCCCGCCTTCGATTCGCCAGGTTTCGACGACGACATCCGGTTGGTGTTCTGCTACCCGGGCCAGACGGCCCCGGTATTGCCGGTGCAGAAGGAGAAGGGCCTCGACATCCCGCGGGACCCGGGCCCACTGTCCCGGGTCTACACGGTGCGGCGCTGGGACGCAGCCGCCGGCGAACTGGACGTCGACTTCGTCAAGCACGGCGTCGGCGTGGGCACCACCTGGGCCTACCGCGCCCAGCCGGGGGACCGGATCCACTTCATCGGCCCGAGCACGTCCAAAAGCTTCCCGTCGGCCGCCGACTGGCTGCTGGTCGCCGGGGACGACACGGCGCTGCCCGCGATCGCCCGGCTGCTCGACGAGCTCGCCGACGACGCGCGCGCTCTGGTGTTCATCGAGGTCGCCGAGCTGGAGCACCGGATGGAACTGCGCCGGCCGCCGGGTGTTCAGGTCACCTGGCTGGTCCGGCACGGCGCCGAGGCCGGCACCACCAGCCTGCTGTGCGACGCGATGCGGGAAGCGGGATCGCTGCCGGGGCAGGTCTTCGCCTGGGTCGCCGGCGAGCGCAGCACGGTGCGCGACCTGCGACGCTACCTGGTCGAGGAACGCCAGATCCCCAAGGAAGACATCGACTTCACCGGGTACTGGCGCCGCGGTGAGGTGGTGGCCTCGGACGAGGACGCCGCGATGCCCGATCCCGCCAAGTCCAAGACGCCCTTCGAGAAGCTGCACGACCTGACCGAGTTGATCGCGCCGATCGCGATCCGCACCGTCGTCGAACTGGACGTGGCAGAGCTGATCTCTCGCGGAGTGACCAGCGTCACCGAACTCGCCGCCAGGACCAAGACCGACGAACGAGCGTTGGGCAAGCTGTTGCGCTACCTGCAGTCCCTCGACCTGCTGACCCAGCCCGAGCCCGGCCACTACCGACTGGCAGCGATCGGCGAGGTGCTGACCAACGAGCCGACGGTGGACTACCTGCACCCCGACGGGGTGTTCGGACGCGAGATGCTCGGCATCTTCGGGCTCACCGAGTCGATCCGCACCGGCAGAGCCGCCTACGTCTCGGTGACCGGACGGACCTTCGCCGACGTCCGTGCCGAGCAGGACTACGAGGACCGCTACCTCGAGCGGGTGGCGGAATTCCAGTCCGCGCTGGCGGTGCCGATCGCCCAATCCGAGTTGCTGGCCGGCGTCCGTCATCTGGTCATCCACTCCGCCGGTGCGGGTGTGCAGGCCCGGGAGTTCCTGGCCGACCACCCCGACCTGACGATCACCATCTGCGCGCTGCCCGCCCAAGCCGACTGGCTGCGTCGCGACCTGCCCGACACCATCCCCGACGAGCGGCAGCGCGCTCGGGTCACGGTGTCGGAACAATCCGTCTTCGAACCGAGCCCGGCGGCCGACGCCGTCCTGATCGTCCGGTCGTTCAAGAGCCTGCCGGACGCCGACGCCGCCCACGCCCTGCGCCGGGCCGCGGAGAACCTGCTGCCCGGTGGGCGGGTGCTCTACGTGGAGGACACCTTCGCCCTCGACGACCTGGACGAACACGACGGCGAGGCCGATCTGCTCGGCCTCGCGGTGCACGGCTCCGGGCTCCGCACACCGGACGAACTGGCCGCCGTGTTCGGCAACGCCGGCCTGGTCCTCAGCACGACACACACCGTCGGCTGGGGCACCGAGATCCACGAGCTGATCCGCCCGTTGCCCAGCTAGCCCGGTCCGGTTACCGCCCGTCCCCACTCGTCACTCCCTTACCGAACCGAGAGAAAGAAGAGCCCGTCATGCCCCTCCCCACCGTCAGGCGACGTGCCACAGCCGTGGCCACCGGTCTGCTCGTCACGGCCCTCGGCCTCGCGGCGTGCAGCGCCCCCGCCGCGGCACCCTCGGCCAGCCCCAGCGCCAGTCCTACGACGGCGCAGACCCGCCAGGTCGAGACCAACGACGGCACCGTGACCGTCCCCGCCAACCCGCAACGCGTGGTCGCGTTGGTCAACGCCGCGCTGGCCTACCTGGACATGGGCGGCAAGCCGGTCGGCATCACCGCGGTCGACGAAGGAACCCTCGCCGACCTCCCCGCCGAGCAGCAGGCTGCCTACCGGGCCGCCACCAACGTCGCCACCAGCAGCGGCGAGATCGATCTGGAGAAGGTCGCCTCGCTCAAGCCGGACGTCATCGTCATTCAGACCGGCGACTCTCAGTACGGCAAGATCGGCGACGAGCTGAAGGCGATCGCGCCGGTGGTGTTCCTGAACCAGGAGAGCGACTGGAAGTTCCGCGTCGAAGCCTTCGCCGGTGCCGGCAACCTGCTCGACACGTTGAACCAGCAGAAGGCGACGTACCAGCAGCTCGCCACCAGCATCAAGCAGAACTACGCCGACGTCCTCAAGACCGCGAAGATCGTCGAGACCTACCGGTTCGCCGGGGCGGAAGCGGGACAATTCGCGATCAACCAGTCGCTGTGCGCCGAGGCGGTCAAGGAGGAGGGCCTCGTCGACTTCGAGGCCAGCGCCCCGATGTCCTTCGAGCAGATCGGCAAGCTCGCCAAGTACGACCTGATCCTGTACAACGCCCGCAGCGACGGCCAGCCGGGCGCCGGCATCCAGCCGCTGCTCGACACCAACGCCTGGAAGCTGCTTCCGGCGGTGAAGGCGGGCCACGCGAAGCCGGTGTACTGCCCGTGGGGTCGCTCCTACGGCTTCATGGCGAAGTACCTGGAGGGGCTCGACCAGGCACTGGCGACACTGCCGAAGGAATAGTGATCACCACCACCACGATCACCGGCAACCCGGGTTCGGGCGCGGCCACCGCGCCCGAACCCAGCCGGAGAATGCTCGGCCTGTTGGCGGCGATGGCGGCGCTGGCCGTCCTGCTGGTGCTGAGTGTCACCGTCGGCGGGACGACCATGTCCCCGGCGGCGGTGTGGGATGCCCTGGTGAACGCCTCGGACGGCTTCGACCAGTTCGCCATCCGCGACTTCCGGCTGCCCCGCACGATCGTCGGCCTGGTCGTCGGTGCCGCACTGGGTGTCTCGGGTGCGTTGCTCCAGGCGCTGACCCGCAATCCGCTGGCCGACACCGGAATCCTCGGCGTCGGTGCCGGTTCCTCGTTCGCGGTCACGGTCGCGGTGGGTGTCCTCGGGGTTCGCGACATCAGCGGCTACATGTGGTTCGCCTACGCCGGGGCGCTGGTCGTGACCGTCATGGTGCTCGCGCTCGGATCGACCCGCCGTGGCCAGTCGCCGGTGCTGATGGTGCTGGCCGGGGTCTGCGTCAGCGCCGTGCTGACCGGCGCGAGCTCGGCGCTGACCCTTACCAACCCGGAGGCCTTCGATCAGATGCGCGGCTGGAGTGCCGGCAGCATCATGGGCCGGCCGTTGGCGCTGATCTGGCCGGTGCTTCCGCTGCTGGTGGTGGCCCTGGTGCTGGGGTTGAGCGTGACCGCATCCCTCAACGCGATGGCGCTCGGCGATGACGTCGCGGCGGCGCAGGGTGTCCGCCTGGGGCTGTCCCGGGTGCTGACCGTCGCCGCCATCACCTTGCTGGCCGGAGGCGCCACCGCCATCGCCGGTCCGATCGGCTTCGTCGGCCTGATGGTCCCGCACGTCGCCCGCTGGTTCGTCGGCCCGCATCAGGGCTGGATCTTCGCCTACAGCATCGTGCTGGCACCCAGCCTGCTGCTGGCCTCCGACATCCTCGGCCGAGTCGTGATCGCGCCCGGCGAGATCCCGGTCGGCATCGTCACCGCCTTCGTCGGTGCCCCGGTGCTGATCGGCCTGGTGCGGCGCAAGAAGGCGAGCGGACTATGACCCTGGAGACAGCAACGCCGGAACGCACCGCGCGGCACGGGCAGCCGATCGACTTCGGACGTCGGGTGCTGGTGCTGCGCCGGCAGCGGTTCGGGCTCCGGGTGGATCTGCGCAGCGTGCTGGTCTGCGGTGTGCTCGCCGTCCTGATGATCGCCCTGGTGCTGGCGGCGTTGGCCACCGGTTCCTACCAGCTCGGTTTCGACCAGGTCGCTGCCGCGCTGACCGGCGGCGAGTCCAAGCTGGTGCGCCAGATCGTGGTCGAGTGGCGGCTGCCTCGAGTGACCGCGGCGCTGCTGTTCGGCGCCGCGCTCGGGCTGAGCGGTGCGATCTTCCAGTCGCTGATGCGCAACCCGCTCGCCGACCCCGGAATCATCGGGTTCTCGCAGGGCTCCCACACCGGTGCCCTGATCGTGATCCTGGTCATGGACGGCAACTACCCGCAACTGGTCGGCGGGGCGCTGCTGGGCGGGATGGGCACGGCCGTGATCGTCTATCTGCTCGCCTATCGGCAGGGCGTCCAGGGCTTCCGCTTGATCATCGTCGGCATCGGGTTGTCGGCGATGCTGGCCTCGGTGAACACCTGGCTGATGCTGAAGGCCAACCGGGAGGACGCGCTGGCCGCGGCCGCCTGGGGCGCCGGGTCGCTGAACGGGACGTCCTGGGTGCAGGTCGTCGTCGGCGGTGTGTGCATCGCGGTGCTGGCGACGGTGGCGGCCGGGTTCAGCCGGCCGATGCGCCAGCTGGAGCTGGGCGACGACGCCGCCGCATCGCAGGGCGTCCGGGTCGGGCCGGCCAGGTTCGTCCTGATCATCGTCGGCGTTGCGTTGACCGCTACCGTGACCGCGGCGTCCGGGCCGATCGCGTTCGTCTCACTGGTCGCGCCGCAGATCGCGCGCCGCCTCACCCGCACCGCCGGGATCACCCTGGTCCCCTCCGCGTGCGTTGGCGCGGTGCTGTGCGCGGCGGCGGACTACTTCGCCCAGCACCTGGTATCGACCCCGCTCCCGGTCGGGATCATCACCCTGATCATCGGCGGCTGCTACCTGGGCTACCTGTTGTTCCTCGAAGCCAGGAGGCGGCTATGACCACCCTCACCGCGCGACTTCGGGTGGAGTCCGCCAGCATCGGCTACGACAAGCGGATGGTCTCCGACGACCTGTCGGTGACCATCCCGGACGAGTCCTTCACGGTGATCGTCGGCCCGAACGCGTGTGGCAAGTCGACGCTGCTGCGCGGGTTGTCGCGGCTGCTCAAGCCGTCGGCCGGACGGGTGATCCTGGACGGCAATGACATCGCGTCGTACCGGACCAAGGAGGTGGCCCGGCGGGTCGGACTGCTGCCGCAGACCGCGATCGCTCCGGACGGCATCACGGTGGCCGATCTGGTGGCCCGTGGCCGCTACCCCTACCAGGGGCTGGTCCGGCAGTGGACGACGGAGGACGAGCAGGCCGTGGTCCAGGCGATGGATGCCACTAACACCACCAGCCTGTCCGGACGCCTGGTGGACGAGCTGTCCGGCGGGCAGCGGCAGCGGGTCTGGGTCGCGATGGCCCTGGCCCAGCACACCGACATCCTGCTGCTGGACGAGCCGACCACCTTCCTCGACATCACCCACCAGATCGAGCTGCTGGAGCTGTTCACCGACCTCAACCACGTCGGCCACACCCTGGTCGCGGTGCTCCACGACCTGAACCACGCCGCCCGCTACGGCACCCACCTGGTCGCCATGAAGGACGGCGACATCGTCGCCGAGGGCAGCCCGTCCGAGATCGTCACCGCGGAACTGGTCGAAGAGGTCTTCGGGTTGCGCTGCCTGGTGGTGCCCGATCCGGTGGCGGGAACGCCGTCGGTGGTGCCGCTGGGCCGGGAACGAAACCGAGGACGATCGTGAGCCGGGTCGACCCGGCCGGCTTCAACCGAGGCCCGCTGACCCGGTGGCTGCCGGTGCTGGGCCAGGCTGCGCCGGAACCTCCCGACGTCCGTCCCTTCGAGACACGGGCATCCGACACCCCCGGCCGGTTCGTCGTCCGGGTGGTCTTCTCGATCCCGCGGATCACTGTGTCGGCCATGCTGCTGGCGATCACCTGGCAGGTCGGCGAGTCTGCGGTCCCGGTCGTGATGGGGCTGGCGATCGACCGTGCCCTGGCCGCCGGCGACGCGGGCCAGCTGCTGCTGTGGATCGGCGTCCTGGTGGTGGTGTACATCGCCTTGACGATGGCGGCTAGGTTCACCGGCCGGCTCAACGTGACCGCGCTGCAGTTGTTGCAGCACCGGCTCCGGGCCACCGTGTCCAGCCGGGTGCTACACCCCCGGCACACCACGGTCCGGCCCCCGGACGGCGGGGTGGTGTCGACGATGACCAACGACGTGGCTCGGCTGAGCTACGCCGTCCTGCTGCTGACCATGTCGATCTCGCGGATCGTGTCGATTGTGTTCATCGCGGTCTCACTGCTGGTGGTGCACTGGTTGCTCGGCGTGCTGGTGCTGGTCGGCGCGCCGGTGGTGGTGTGGTTGGTGGGGATGCTCTCCAGGCGGCTGTCTCGGAGCACCCGCGAATACCAGGATCTGCTCGCCGCGACGGTGGGACGAGCCAGTGACCTGGTCGCCGGCTATCGGGTGATCAAGGGCATCCGCGCCGAGGCCGAAGCCACCCGTCGGTACCAGGAGGCGAGCCAGGAGACCCTGGTCGGCGCGAAACGGAACGCCGCCGTGCTGGGCCGCTTCCTGGGCGCCTCGGGGGTGGTCAACGGTGTCTTCGTCGTCGCCGTTACCGGGCTGGCGGGCTGGTTCGTGGTCGATGGGCAACTGAGCATCGGCGGGTTGATCGCCACCGTTGGGCTGACCCAGGCGCTGCTGCCGCAGATCCAGGGCATCGTCGGCGCTTCGATACCCAACATCGCCAGTTCCCAGGCCTCGGCGGCGCGCATCCTGGAGGCTCTCGGCAACGCCTGTCCGGTGGGTTCCGGAGTCGCCGCACCGGCCTGGTCGACCGGTGCGGGGACGGACGCGTCCACGCCGCGGTCACCGGACGCCGGCATGCTGGAGGTCCGCGTGTCTGGGGTGCCGCATCGGGTGGCGCCCGGCGAGCTGGTGGGGCTCCGGGCCGACGACCGCACCGCGGCCCTGGTCGCTGCGGCGCTGCTGGACCCGCACGCCGAGCGACCCGCCGGGGTCGAGATCCGGCTCGACGGGCACCCCGTCGAGCGGCTGGCGCCGGCCGAGTACCACGCCCGGGTCACCGTCTCGCCGCACCGGACGACGTTGTTCAGCGGCACCATCCGCTCGAACCTGACCAGCCTGACCAGCCCGTCCGATGCGGCCGACCGGCTGGACGCGGCGGTGCGGGCGGCGGCCTGTGACGACTTCGTCACCGACTTGGACGCCCCGGTCGGCGAGGACGGCAACCGGCTCTCCGGCGGTCAGCGGCAGCGCGTCGCCCTGGCCCGGGCGATCGCCACCGACACCCCGATCCTGGTGCTGCACGACCCCACCACGGCGGTGGACTCGGTCACCGAACAGGTCATCGCCGAACGGTTGCGCGAGGTCCGCTCGGGCCGGTCGATCCTGCTGATCGGGTCCTCGCCGGCCCTGCTCAGCTGCTGCGACCGGGTGATCGACCTGAGCCCCGCGACCGCCGAGGCCGCCGGCGACGCGTCGGAGCGGACGGTGGCGTGATGAGCGCGGCGTCAGGCACGAACACGGCCGAACCCGGGCTGCCGATCGCGTCCGGACGGGAGACGGGGTGCGAACTGTGGCGACTCAGTCGCGGTCACCGGGCCAGGCTCGCCGCGATCGGGGTGCTGGGGGTCGGCGGCACCAGCTTCGGCCTGATCTTTCCGTTGGTCACCGGGTACTTCGTCGACCGGGTGCAAACGGGCACCGCCGACCTCGGCGTGGTCCTGACCGTCACGGCGGTGATGGTGGCTGCGGCCGTCGTCGGGGCGGTCGGCAGCGCGGTCACCATCGTGCTGGCTACCCGGACCTACCACACCATCCTCGCCGCGCTGCGGGAACGGCTGGTGGGTCGGGCCATGACGCTCCCGCAGCATCGGGTGGAGCGTTCCGGGACCGGGGACTTGATCTCGCGGAGCAGCGATGACGTGACCACCGTGGCCGAAGCAGCTCCCGCGGTGATCGGCGCGGTCACCACCACCGTCTTCACCATCCTCGCCTCGCTCGCCGGCCTGGTGGCGCTGGACTGGCCCTATGCGGCGGTCTTCGCGGTGACCCTGCCCATCTACGTCGTCGGGATGCGCTGGTACCTGCGCACCGGACCCCAGGTGTATCGAGCGGAACGGGCGGCGATGAGCGCCCGCGCCCAGCAGATCGTCGAATCCCAGCGCGGCTATGCCACCGTGATCGGCTTCGGGCTCGCCGAACAACGCCACCACAGCGTGCTGCGGGCGTCATGGGGGGTGGCGATCCAGGCGGCGCGGGCTCGGACCGTGCAGAGCATGTTCAACGCGCGGCTCAACTGCGCCGAATGCCTGTCGCTGGCGACCGTGCTGGTCACCGGCTTCCTGCTGATCCAGGCCGGTTCCTCGACGATCGGTGCCGCGACCGCGGCAATGCTGCTGGTTCTGCGGCTGCTCGAGCCGATCAACCAGCTGCTGTTGGTCGTCGACGTGGTTCAGTCGGCGGCCGCGTCCCTCAACCGGATCGTCGGTGTGACCGCGATCCCGGACGCCGAGACGTCCGGGCCTGGGACGTCCGAGCCGGGGGCCCGTGAACACGGGACGACCGAGGACGGGTCCGTCCGGCTGCGCGAGGTTTCGTTCCGCTACGACGGGGGACCGCGGGTGCTGGACGACATCGACCTCGACATCCCGGCCGGCCGGCAGCTGGCCGTGGTCGGTGCGTCCGGCGCGGGCAAGACCACCCTGGCGGCCGTGATCGCCGGCATCCACCCACCCGAGACCGGCACCGTCAGCCGTCCCGAGCGGACCGCGGTGATCACCCAGGAGGTGCACGTCTTCGCCGGAACCCTGCGGGAGAACCTCACGCTGTCCGCGCCCGAGGCGAGCGACCAAGAGATCCGTCAGGCACTCGAAGCGACGGGGGCAGCCGCGATCCTCGAACTGCTGCCCGACGGGCTGGAGACCCGTGTCGGCTCCGGCGGGCACCAGTTCACCGACGCCCAGGCCCAGCAGATCGCCCTGGCCCGGCTGCTGTTGTTCGATCCCGAGCTGGCGATTTTCGACGAAGCCACCGCCGAGGCGGGCTCGACGCAGTCCAGCCTGCTGGATCGGGCAGCCGAGGCGGCGCTACGTGGACGGACCGGGCTGGTGATCGCCCACCGGCTCTCCCAGGCGGCGGCCTGTGACCGGATCGTCGTGATGGAGCATGGCCGGATCAGCGAGACTGGAACGCACGGCGAACTGGTTGCCGCCGGCGGCGTCTATGCCAGCTTGTGGGCAGCATGGGAGGCCGGACGGGACGTCACGGGAGGCCAGCTGAATTCGGACTCGCTTCGAGCTGGGTGACCGGGGCCTGTCGAAGGCCGCGGCGGGCGTCCAGCTGAGCCGGACGCCGTGCTACAAGTGGCCGCAGCGGTGGGGCTCGCCATGATCTCAGAACCGTTGCCACGGCAACCAACAGTCCCTACCTCGATGCACCGCGCGCATGGGCACGGAGGTGGGGACGTCAGCCTTCGCTTTCAGCCACGTCTTCGCTGTCAGCCGCGCTGGTGCCGTCTGGGCTCCACCGTGGAGTCCGGCACGACCGGAAAGGTGACGGCAATGTCCTTCGAGATCACACGGCGGCGACAGTTCGCCCGGCTACCTGCACCGCACCGGGCTGGACGAGGACGACGCCGAGGCCTGAACGGAGCTCATGACCGACCGGCCCGCGCTGGGGCGTCGAGATGGCCGGGCGCGATCCCGAAAATCCACTAGTCGATTGCTCTCCTCCGGCGTGTCGCCCGGCTTTTCTGCATCGACTGGGGGATTTTCGGGTTTCTTCCGTGGCACTGTCTACCGGGATCCCGCCGTCAGCTGCGCATCGCTTCGAGCGGGGACGTCGTGGCGGCGTGCTGCGCCGGAATCAGGCCGCCGACAAGGGCGGCAAGGGTTCCTGCGATCACTAGCACCATCGGCAGGCGGCGGTCGAGGATCGGCGTCCATTCCTGGCTGAGCGACCAGCCGATCGCGATGCCGATGCCGAGGACGCAGCCGGCGGTGGCGGCGAGTGCTCCGGTGATGCCTGATTCGAGCAGGATAAGCGCGCGGATGCGTCCGGGCTTCCATCCCATCGCCGAGCGGAGGCCGAGTTCGCGCGCACGTTGAGCCACCGACATGCTCATGGTGTTCGCGACGGCGACGATCCCGACTAGCCCGATGAACCCGCCGAGGGTGAGGCCGATGAGATGCAGATCACCGGCGACGCCGCCGAGCAGGATTTCGCCGTCCGGCGGGGTGACGTCCACCAAGCCGAGCGACCGGGTGGGGTCGAGAACCGCCAGCGCATAGTCGCCGACAGCACTGGCCGCGCCTGGCCGAATGGCTGCGACAAGGCGGGTTGTCCGGGCCGCGGGGACGATGCGGGCGGCACTGGCGCGGCTCAGCACGACGCTGGTGTCGAGATAGTCGAAACCGGGATTGGCCGTGACTATTCCGGCCACGCCATAGCGCCGGGAGTCGATCTCCACCGTCTGCGGACGCCTCAGGTCGCGGACGCCGAGTCGTGCGGCCAGACCGGAGCCGAGCCAGACCAGCGGCCGGTCCACGCTGAGCAGCTGGGCGTCGGCCCCGAGTGTCGTCCGGCCGCCGACGGCGAGGCCACCGGCGTCTGCGGCGAGCAGCGACGCGGTGGACGGTGCGGTCCAGGCGTTCGCGGCGACGGTGACCTGATCGCTCCAGATGGAGAGCTCTCCCGCCGTGGCGACCGGTTCCAGCGCGGCGATCGAGGCGATGGCGGCGGGCTGGAAGCCGTCGGGCGCGGTCTGTGCGGTGATCACCACCGCCGCGGAGCGTTGCAGGTCGAAGCGCCGGTCGATCTGCACCTGCTGGGTGTCGGCGATCATGATCGCGGCCGTGCAACTGGTGATCGCGAGCATGATTCCCGAAGCCATCCCCAGGGTGCGCAGCGGCTTCGCGGTCAGAGACAGCATCGCGTCGGTGACCAGGGCGACGACCGAGTTCCAGGCTGCCTGCCGGACGCCGCTGGTCATTGCAGGGCACCGTCGACGATGGTGACGGTCGTCACGGCGCGCGAGGCCACGTCAGGGTCGTGGGTGACCAGCAGCACGGTGGTGTCCAGGCTGAACAGCAGGTCGAGGACGGCCCTGCCGCTGGCCCGATCGAGAGCACCAGTGGGTTCATCGGCGATCACCAGGTCGGGCCGTTTGACGATCGCCCGCGCCAACGCGACCCGCTGGCGTTCGCCGCCGGAGAGCAGCGCGGCCGGTCGGCTCGCCAGACCGTCCAGCCCGACCGAGGCGAGGGCGGCGCGAGCGTCGACGGCGGACTGCCGCGGAGCGATGCGTGGGTCGACGACGCCGAGGCGCACATTGTCCAGTGCGGAACGTTCGTCGATCAGGTGGGCGTTCTGGAAGACGAAGCCGATGTGGTTGCGCCGGAACCGGGCCAGCCGGACGGCGTCTGTGCCGTCGACCCGCGACCCGGCGAACCGGTAGCTGCCCTCGGTCGGCCGCTGAAGAGCGCCGATGATGGACGCCAGAGTGGTCTTGCCGGCCCCGGACGGGCCGACCAGTGCCACCGACGAATGCCGCCGGATGCTGAGCGTGATCGGGTGCAGGATCCGGGTGCGGAGCGGCGTCGTCACCTCCAGGCCCACCCCGTCCAGGTCGATCAGAGTCTCCACGGCGCTCACGCACCCCTGATCTGGACGTCCATCCCGGCCTTCAGGCCCGCACCGCTGACCTCGACCCATCCGCCGGCGGTGACGCCGGTGACCACCCGGACCTCCCGCACCGCTCCGTCCTCCACGAGGCGGACGGCGGTATCGGAGTCGGCGGTGGCGTAGAGCGCGCCGGCCGGGACGGTGAGCACCGCGCCCTCGCTGGCCTGGGAGACCACGCTTGCGGTGACCGACGCGTCCGGGCCCACGGTGCGGGGGAGCCGGACCACCGCCACCGTCGAATGCGTCTCGTCGTCGAGCGCGATGCGAGTCACGGTGCCGGTCACGGCTCTCGAATCGGAGGACGCCGCGATCGTGTCACCGGTGCTCACCGCGATGCCGGCCGGGACGCGGCATTCCCAGCGTCCCGACCCGGACCGGGCCGCGACCAGGACGGTGTCGCGGCGCACGATCTCACCCACTTCCCCATGCACCGCGCTGACCCGGCTGCCCGAGGGAACCGGCCACGCCGCATCGGCGTCGAAACCGTCCGGACGACCCAGCCCGGCCTTGCGGTAGACCGACCGGATCGCCGCGAGCGTGTCGGAGCCGAACCGGTCGTCGGCCACCCGGAGCCGTCCGGACGCCACCAGGCCGGACTCCAGTTCCTTCACGTCCGCGCCGGTGTCGCCCAGGTGAAGATTCCGGAAGAACGGAATCGTTGTCACGAACGCGAACAGCGGCTTGTCCGACACCGACAGCACCGGTGTTCCCGACCGCAAGACGTCGCCCGGCGCGACCCGGATCGCGGTGACGACCCTCGCCCGCAACGTCCCGGACGATCGCGGCGCTCTCGCCCGGACCTCGCGGGCGACGAACGCGCAGTCGACCTCGGTGGTGTCGGTGATCTGCTGCGCGACGATCTGCGCCGTCGCGATCGGCAGCGTGGGCACCTGTCGCGCGGCGGCGGCCTGCTGCGGTGACTGGGTGATCGCGAGCGTGCCGCCGATGCCGGCCAGACATGCGAGCATCAGCCCGGCCGCGAGGCCGACGGGTGAGCGGACGACCCGCTGCCAACGGCGGTTCACGGGACGTACCCGGCCGCCGCCAGGTCGCCGGCCATGGCGGTGAGCAGTTCACGGTTTCGCTCGATCTGCGCCGGACGCCTGGCCAGAAGCTCGGCGCGCAGCGCTTCGGCATAGTCGCCGACGCAGTCGGCGTAGACCGCGGAGTACTTTCCCACGATCCGGTCGGCCGCCTCCTCGCTGGTGTTCGCGGCCCGGACCGCGCGGTTGTCGAGCTGGACGAAGAACCGTTGAAGCGCGTCGCCGGCACCGTCCAGAACCCAGCCGGTCTGCCGTGACAGACACCGCCCGGCCTGCCTCACCCGCGGCTGGACCGGGTTCGACTGGTACACCGAGCGGACGGTGTCCTCCCATCCGGTCTCAAGTTCGAACACCTGCTGCCACCGCGGCAACGATGTGGTGCGGCACGGCAGATCGTCCCCGACCTTGTCGCCGTTCGGCGGCGTACCCGCCTCGGCCAGTCCCTTCTGCCGAATCAGTTCGACGTCCGGAAAGAGCACCTGATCGATCCGCTCGCCCGTGTAGTCGAGATCGTCGAACGCCGTGCCGCCGCAGTCGACTGCCTGGATCGAGTTCACCGACCGTTGCACCCGCAGATACCTGCGCATCGACGGGCCGGGGACGGGGAATGTCCAGTCGACAACGTCGGACAGGATCTGCGGGTCCACTCGGCGAGCCTGGTCAGCGACCGCCGATCCCGGTGCCGACGGTGCGACGGCGCTCGAGGGGGCCCCGATCGGGGCGGCATTGGTCGCGCAACCGGACGTCGCGATCGCCGCCGCCACCGCGAGGATCGCCAGGCGGCCGATCCGGCGACCGGACGCCGCCCCCCGCCCCCCGCAATTCCTCCTCCGGCGCACGATGCCCCTCCAACCCTGCTCGTCGGTGATTCACCCCAGACATGCCGAACCGTTACACCGACGTCCGCTGCCGCTCTTCTGCGGCGGTGGGGGAGATGGACGTGGCCGGCTGCGGGTGGTGCTATGTAACGCCTGCGCATATCGGGGTGACACCATCGGCACCAGGAGGCGGCCCCCATGGATCACGACAGCCAACGTGTGGCGCAACTCATCGCCGCGGCCGACCCGCACCCGCAGCAGGACGACGGTGACACCCTCGCCCTGGTGTGGAGCCGGATCGAGCCGGAGCTCCACGAGCCGGCCACCCCCGTCCCGCTTCGGCGCGGGCGTCGTTGGGCGATCACCGGTGCCGTCGTGACCGCCGTCGCTGCCCTGACCGCCGCTGCCCCCTTTATCGCGACCCGCACCGGCGTATGGAACGCCCCCGAATACGTCTCCGTCGGCGGTCCCGGCGAGGAATACCGACTCCAGGGCACCGACTTCGCGAGTGAACTGGCCGCGCTCGGGGCCGACATTCCCTACCCCGACCAGGCCAGCCGGGACGCCGTCCGCCAGCACATGATCGCCGACCTCACCGAGGGGACCGAGCCCGCCAGCGCCACCACCGGAGCGCTACGGACCGACCTCGCCAAGGGCTCCATCTGCGCCTGGATGCGCACCTGGACGACCGCCACCGAGGCCGGTCGCCGAGCCGACAGCGCTGCCGCGCTCGCCGCCCTGCGGGGCGCGCCGAGCTGGACCGCCGTCACCGATGTCGACCCCCGTCCGCGCATCGACGGTGAGGTGGACGCCGGCACAGGAGTGCGCAACCCGACCGTCTTCGGCTACCTGCCGGCGATCATCAAGGCCGCCGAGAGCAATGACCGGGCGGGTCTGGCCGAACTGGCTGAGGCGTCCGCATACTGCGTCTACTACGACGACCAGCCGACCGCGCCCGCTCAGGCTGCGCCACCCGCCGCCGAAACCCCCAGCTCTGCGGCCCCGACCGAGCCCGGCGTCCAGACCGGCGGAGGACACCGCTGAGATGTCGCTCACCTCGACGGAGTTCGAACAGCTCTACCGGGAGCATTCTGGTGAGATTCTGGGATACCTGACCCGACGGGCCGGAACGACCGACGCCCCCGATCTCCTGGCCGACACCTTCCTCACCGCGTGGCGACGTCGCGATGTCCTGCCCGCTCCCGCGATGCGCAGGGCCTGGCTGTTCGGCACCGCCCGGAACCTCCTGCTGGCCCACCACCGCGACAACCCACCCCGTCCGGTCGAACACCCGGAACCGGGGCAGCCCATTCGGCCGGACGCCGCACCCGATGCGCAGACGGAGAGGCAGCTGGAGCGGGCCGTGCACGCCGTCCTCGCCGAACTGGCCGAGGTCGACCGCGAACTGCTGACCATGACCGCCTGGGAGCGGCTCAGTGTCGCCGACGCCGGACGTGCCCTCGGACTCACCAGCGCCGCAGCGCGGGTCCGGCTGCATCGGCTGCGTCGTCGCCTCGCCCTCGACCCCCGGCTGGCCGACCTCGTGCCACCACCTTCGGAGCGGGAGGACCGCGCGGAGCAGGCATCTGGCGGGGGACGAAGCGGGACGCGATTGCGACCTCCTCAGCGTTTCTCCAGCCGGCTGGTGGCGAGCGAATAGGCGAGTTCCCCGCGTCCGGTCTCACGTAGTGGCTGAGGTTGACCCACCGCAGATATTAATCCTAGAATCCCGCCATGATTACTAGGAATAAGCGGTGTCGCGTGACGCGAGTCGCGGGGCGTCGCTGTTGTTCCTGCCCGATGCGCTGACCGCCGTCCTGACGCGTCTCTCACTGCGGGCCGGCTCGCCGACCGGGCGTGAGAGGCCGGGTCGGGATTCTGCCTCGACGTCACCAGTCACACCGATCTCCATCGCACATCTGAGCCGGGAGCGCCCGAACGAGGTTGCTGTCCCCAGCTCGTGAAAGGACCACCCATGACACTCGTCGATGAGAAGGTTGCCGGTCCGCCTCCGGCGACCCAGCCCCCGACGGTCGTCGCCACCCATGCTCGAGCCGTGCCTTGGCGACGATGGTCCGTCAACGGCGGCATCTTCGTGGCGGTCATCGCGGTCTGGTGGGCGCTCACGGCGTCCGGATTGATCGCCCCGCTCTTCCTGCCCAGCCCGCAGGCCGTGGTCGGTGCCTTCATCGACGCCAACGGTTGCCGTCCGATCCAAGAGGGGAGCGCCCGGATCGTCTGCGGCTCGCAAGGCTATTTCCTGTGGGAGCATCTGCTGGCCAGCCTGCAGCGAATCGGCATCGGAGTGGTGTTCGGCATCGTGGTGGGAGTGCTGCTCGGCTACACGATGGCCCTGACCCCGGTGCTTGGACGTCTGTTCGAGCCCTATCTGAACTTCTTGCGCTCGCTGCCTCCGCTGGGCTACATCGGTCTGCTGATCGTCTGGTTCGGCATCGGCGACACCTCGAAGGTCTGGCTGCTCTTTCTGGCCGCCTTCCCGCCGATCGCTATGGCCACCATCGACGGCGTCCGCGGCATCCGGATCGACCGGATCCAGGCCGCTCAGGCGATGGGCGCCAAACCAGTGCACGTGCTGCGCCATGTGATCGTTCCGGCCAGCCTGCCGAGCATTCTCAGCGGCATCCGGATCGCCACCGGCTTCGCCTGGACGACGGTGGTCGCCGCGGAACTCAACAACGGCATCCCGGGCATCGGCGGTCTGGCCTACCTGGCCGGCACTCAATTGCAGACCCCGCTGACCATCGCCTGCATCATCGTCATCGGGTTGGCCGCCATCGCCCTCGATGCCGGGATCAAATACATCGCCGGCCTGCTGGTGCCCTGGCAGGGCAAGGCATGAGCTCATCCGACCCCGCGAGAGGACATCCGCACCCATGAGCAACCCTTTCACCACTCGAGTCCGGCTGGCGGCCGTCGCCTGCGCCGTGGCGCTGCCGCTCGCCCTCGCCGGCTGCACCACGGCCCGCGAGGCGGAGGCGCGGGCCAACGCGGCGAGCGGTTCCACCGCCCAGTGCCCGATCGAGGTGAACACCACCGCCACCGGTTCCGTCCGGCTCGGCTGGCAAGCCATTCCGGGCGCGAACCTGGTGGTCAGGGACCGCCGTTGGATCGAGACCTGCCTGCCGAACGTCACCGTCACCTGGATCAAATTCGACTCCGGTGCCGATGTCGTGCAGGGCTTCGGATCGGGATCGGTGGATCTGTCCACGCTCGGATCCAGCCCGGCCACAAAGGCACTCTCGGCACCGCTGAACGTCGACATGCAAGTGGTCTGGATCGACGACGTGATCGGGGCGGCCGAGTCCCTGGTGGCGAAGAAGCCCAGTGTGAAGAAGCTGACCGACCTGCGTGGCGGGACCATCGCCGTCCCGTTCAGTTCGACCTCGCACTTCAGTCTGCTGATGGCGCTGCAAGCCGCGGGGATGACACCGGGCACCGACGTCAAGCTGATCAACCTCAGCCCCGACAAGATCCTGGCCGCCTGGAACGGCAACGAGGTGGACGCCGCCTGGGTCTGGGACCCGGTGCTCAGCGAGCTGGCCGAACACGGTCACGTCATCACCGGTAGCCAGGAAACCGCCGAGCAGGGCAAGCCGACCTTCGACCTGGAAGGGGCGACGCGCGCCTTCGTCGACGCCAACCCGAGTTTCATGGACACCTGGACGGCGCTTCAGGACCACGCTGTCAGCCTGCTCACCGGCACCGATCAGCAGTCGGCCGCCCAATCCGTGGCGGTACAGCTGGGCAGCACCCCCGAGGCCGTTCTCACCCAACTCAAGGGCTACACCTATCCCCGCGCGGCCGCGCAGCTGGACCTGCTCGCCGTGCTGCCGGGCCAGCTGAAAGCGACCGCCGAGTTCCTCGCCACACAGGGCGAGGTGGACGCGGTCAGCGACCTGTCCATCTACCGGGCCGGCATCTATCCGACCTCCATCGAGAAAGTGGCGAAGTGACATGACCATCACCCCGATCCACGGCAGCGACAGTTCCGTGACCCCGAAGATCCGGTTCGACCGGGTCACCAAGACCTATGCCACCGACAGCGGCGAGCCGGTGACGGCGCTGTCGGAGACCTCCTTCGACATCTCCGAAGGTGAGTTCGTGTGCGTGGTTGGACCCTCCGGCTGCGGAAAGTCCACCCTTATGCAGATGCTTGCCGGCTTCCACGCTCCGTCGTCCGGCCGGACCCTGGTCGATGGGGTGGAGGTGCGACGTCCGGACGCCGACCGCGGCGTCGTCTTCCAGCAGGCGAATCTCTACCCCTGGCTGACCACCCGCGGCAATGTCGAGCTCGGGCCGCGCATTCGCGGGGTCGGGAAGGCCGAGCGTCGCGCGCGTGCTGAGCAGTTCCTGGAGATGGTCGGCCTGTCACTATTCGCCGACCGCAAGCCCTACGAGCTGTCCGGCGGCATGCAGCAACGGGCGCAGATCGCCCGGGTGCTTGCCAATGACCCAGAGGTGATCCTGATGGACGAGCCGTTCGGCGCCCTGGACGCCCTCACCCGCGAGCGGATGCAGGTCGAGCTGCTGCAGATCTGGCGTGAGCGCCGCAAGACTCTGGTGTTCATCACCCACGACGTCGAAGAGGCGATCTTCCTCGGCACACGGGTGCTGGTGATGACCGCACGGCCCGGACGGGTGCTGATGGACCTGCCGGTCGAACTCCCGGACGGCCTGACCCCTGCCGAGCTCCGCTCGGACCAGCGGTTCGTGGAGTTGCGGGATACCCTGCTCGACGCGATTCACCGGGCCCAGGACGTGGCGGCCTGAGCGGCGAAAGACCCCTCGATCGGTCACCGGTGCGCCGGTGACCGATCGAGGGTCTTTGTTCGTGGGATGGGGCCCGCGGTCTGTTCGGTGCGCCGAAATCCGCGTCTCGGGGTGCCTCGAGGCGCGGATTGACCGGCGGTTCCCGTCCCTCGGCCGGGGCCGGGTCAGGAGGTGGGCGCGTCCAGTCGGTGGTAGGTGCGGTCCCGGTAGATCAGCGGACGCCGATCGGTGCCCCAGGCCGCGGCGGCCTCGGCCAGGATCAGCCGGCTGCCGGCGGCCGGCACGTGCGATCGCACCCTGCCCTCGATCCAGCCCGCGCAGCCGGCCAACACCGGCTCGCCGGTGGGCAGCGGATGCCAGCCGCCGGCGGCGAACCGGTCGATGCCGCTGGTCGCGAACCGGGCCGCGACGTCGGCCTGGTCCTCGGCGAGGAAGTTGATCATCACCCGCCGGACCCGGCTGAGTGCCGACCAGGACGACGAGGCGGCGTGCACCGAGAAGGCGAACAGCGGGGGCTCGGCCGATACCGAGATCACCGAGGTCGCGGTGAACCCGTACGCCCGATTGCCGTCGTGCAGCGTGATCACCGCCACGCCGGCCGGATGGCCGCGGAAGATCGTCCGGAACTGCTCGGCGTCGATGCCTGGCTCGGTTGCGGCGATGGGCTGTGCGCTCATGCCAGGACCTCGTCCACAGTCCCGTGGCGGCGGACGCTCTGGCCGATCGGCAGCCCGGTGGCCTCGGGGCGGTCCAGGCCGTAGTGCTCGCGCAGCGTCGTCCCGGTGTATTCGGAGCGGAACAGCGAGCGGCGACGCAGGATCGGGATCACCTCGTCGACGAAGGTGCTCAGATCGCCGGGCAGCGCCGGCGGCATCACGTTGAAACCGTCGGCGGCACCGCTGGTGAACCACTCTTCGATGGTGTCGGCGATCTGCTCGGGGGTGCCGTGGAAGGTGCGATGACCGCGTCCGCCGCCGAGCCGGCGGACCAGCTCACGGACGGTGAGGTGCTCCCGGCGCGCGGTCTCGACGATCAGCGTGTAGCGGCTCCGATTGCCCTCGATCTCGGTCTCATCAGGGAGATCGGCCGGCAGCTGCCGGTCCAACGGCAAGTCCTCCAGCGGGAGCCGGAGGATCCGGGCCAGCTCTTCTCGGCCGAGCTCGGGGTTGAGGTGCTCATCGAACAGCCGGCTGCGAGCCTCGGCTTCGGCCTCGGTGGCGCCGACGATCGGCACCAGACCGGGCATCACCTTGATGCCCTCGGGGTCGCGCCCGAGGCCGGACGCCCGGCGCTTCAGGTCGGCATAGAAGGCGCGGGCGTCGTCGATGCTCTGCTGGGCGGTGAAGACCGCTTCGGCATACCGGGTGGCGAACGATCGGCCGGCCTCGCTCGACCCGGCCTGGACCAGCAGCGGCCAACCCTGCGGCGAGCGCGAGACGTTCAGCGCTCCGGCCACCGAGAAGAACTCGCCGCGATGGGCGGCCGGATGCACCCGCTCCGGGTCGGCCCAGATGCCGCGTTCCTTGTCGGCGAGGATCGCGTCGTCCGACCAGCTGTCCCACAGCTTGATCGCGACGTCCACGAACTCGGCGGCCCGCCGGTATCGATCGTCGTGACGAGGGTGCTCGTCGAGGCCGAAGTTGCGGGCGGCGTCCGGCACCTCGGTGGTGACGATGTTCCAGCCCGCCCGGCCGCCGCTGACATGGTCCAGCGAGGCGAACCGGCGGGCCAGGTTGTACGGCGAGTTGTAGCTGGTCGAGGCGGTAGCGATCAGCCCGATCCGCTCGGTCGAGGCCGCCACCGCGGCCAGCAGGACCGTCGGATCGAGCACGCTGGTCGGACGCCGGTGCACCGGGAACACCGCCGGATGGTCTGCCAGGAAGATCGAGTCGAAGGTGCCGCGCTCGGCGATCCTGGCCAGCCGGACGTAGTGGTCGAGCCCGGTGCCTCCTGAGACATCGGATTCCGGCAACCGCCAGGCCGCCTCGTGGTGGCCGACGTTCATCACGAAGGCGTTCAGGTGGAGCTGTCGGGGTTTGCGCGAAGATGTCACGCCCGAACAATAACACGGTGCACCTACCGATTTACTAGGAGATTAGGAAGGTTTCTTCGGCCGCGCGCGTGGGCGTCGGCATCCGCGGCATGCCACCGGGATCGCCGCCGATCGGCCCTGGTGTCAGCCAATCGCTCCCTCCATCGTCATCCCGGACCGGGGTTGGCGCAACATCCGAACCGCACTAGGGCCTAGTGCGTGCGGCGAGGGTTATGTCTGGGCGACCAGGCGGGCGCGGGCCCGTGCGGCACCGGCGACCAGTTCGGCGAGGGAGGCCTCGACCTCGGGCCAGCCGCGGGTCTTCAGCCCGCAGTCCGGGTTCACCCAGAGCCGCTCGGCGGGCAGCACGGCCAGTGCCGCCTGCAGCAGGGCGTCCACCTCGTCGGCGCTCGGCACCCGTGGCGAGTGGATGTCCCAGACTCCCGGGCCGACCTCGTTCGGGTAGCCGGCCTCGGCAAGTTCGGCCACCACCTCGCCCTTGGACCGGGACGCCTCCATCGAGATCACGTCGGCGTCCAGGGCGATGATCGCGTCCATCACGTCACCGAACTCGGCGTAGCACATGTGGGTGTGGATCTGGGTGTCGTTGCGGACGCCGCTGACCGACAGCCGGAACGCCTCGGTCGCCCAGGCCAGGTACTCCGCCCAGTCCCGGCGCCGCAGCGGCAGGCCCTCGCGCAGCGCCGGCTCGTCGACCTGGACGATCGGCAGCCCGGCCGCCTCCAGATCGACCACCTCGTCGCGCAGTGCCAGCGCCACCTGCCGGGCGGTCACCGACTCCGGCTGGTCGTCGCGGACGAACGACCACTGCAGAATCGTGATCGGTCCGGTCAGCATGCCCTTCATCGGACGGTCGGTCTGCCCCGCGGCGAACTGGGCCCAGTCCACGGTCATCGGCTTGGGACGGGCCACGTCGCCGAACAGCACCGGCGGCTTCACGCAGCGCGAACCGTAGCTCTGCACCCAGCCGTGCGAGGTGGTGGTGAAGCCGTCCAGCTTCAACCCGAAGTGCTCCACCATGTCGGTGCGCTCGAACTCACCGTGCACCAGCACGTCGACGCCGAGCTCCTCCTGCTTGCGAATGCAGGCGACGGTGAGCTCCTCCAGACCGGCATGGTAGGTCTTGGCGTCCACCTCGCCACGACGGTGCGCGGCACGCAACCGGCGCACCTCGGCGGTCTGCGGGAACGAGCCGATCGTGGTGGTCGGCAGCAGCGGCAGGCCCAGCCGGGCATCCTGCGCGGCGGCCCGCTCGGGGTAGGCGGCGGCGCGACGCGCCCAGTCAGGGGTGATCGCGGCCAGCCGCTCCCGAACCGCCGGCTGCAGCACTCGCGGCGAGGTGCGCCGGGCCGTCAGGACCGCGGTGCTCTCGGCCAAGCCGGCCAGCGCGTCCGCGTCGCCGTTCAGCGCGCCGGCGAGCAGCGCCACCTCGTCCAGCCGCTGGGTGGCGAAGGCCAGCCAGGACGCCAACTCGGCATCGTCACCGGTCTCGGACGCCAGATCGACCGGCAGATGCAGCAGCGAGCAGGACGGCGCCAGCTGCACCCGCTCGGCGCCGAGCCGGGGGACGACCGGCAGCAGCCGCTGGTAGACGGCGGTCAGATCGGTGCGCCACACGTTGCGGCCGTCCACCACCCCCAGCGACAGGCCCAGGGACGCCGGCGCCGCGGCCACCACGGCGTCCAGCTGATCCCGGTCGCGGACCAGGTCGACGTGCAGCACGTCCACCGGCAGCCCGACGGCCAGCTCCAGGTTGTCGCCCAGGCCGCCGAAATAGGTAGCCAGGGTCAGCTTCGCGGTGGGGACGGCGTCTCGCAGCCGGGCATAGGCGCGGCAGTAGCCGTCGATCTCGGCCGGTGACAGGTCGAGCACCAGCGCGGGCTCGTCCAGCTGGATCTCGGTCGCGCCGGACGCCACCAGGTCGGTCAGCCAGTCGACGTAGGCGGGCAGGATCGCGTCCAGCAACTCGATGGTGTTGCCGCCGTCGGTGCGCTTGGCCAGCCGCAGGAAGGTGAGCGGTCCGATCACCACCGGACGGGTGGTGATGCCGAGCGCGAGCGCCTCCCGCAGCTGCGCGGCGGTGGCCTTGGACGAGTAGCGGAACTCCTGGTCAGCGGCCAGTTCCGGGACCAGGTAGTGGTAGTTGGTGTCGAACCATTTGGTCAGCTCCAGCGCCGGGACGCCGTTGCCGCCGCGGGCCATGGTGAAGTAGCTGACGAGCGCGTCGGCGTCCGAACCGGCGATGTCGAACGGGACGCCGAAGCGTTCCGGGACGGCGCCCAAGGTGACCGCGGTGTCCAGCACCTGGTCGTAGTAGGAGAAATCACCGCTGGGAATGTGCTGAATTCCCTTGTCCCGCTGCAATTGCCAGTGGGTGGCGCGCAACCGGGCAGCCACGTCGGCGAGGCCGGCGGCGTCCAGGTCGCCCCGCCAGTGCAACTCCTGCGCCCATTTGAGTTCGCGGTCGCGTCCGATGCGGGGGAATCCGAGGTTCGCGGTGGTGGTCATGCGTCGGCCCGCCTGAGGGCAGGGGTCGACGAATCGTGTGCGGGCATAGCCGTTTCCTTTCGAGGCCCCATCCATCGTGGGGCGTTGCGGACAAAGCGCCGCAGCCGGTCTCCTGGCTCGTGGATCGACCGCCGCCTCCCGCCTTCCCGGATCACTCCAGTGGCATCGATGGGAGGTCGGCTCTCCACTCACAGTTGCGAGGACAGCCCCGGATTCACACCGGGTTCCCGAACACTGCGACGGCCCGATCGAACCACGGGCCGACCGGACGGCACAAGCGCGCGTGGGCGGCGTCCAGCATGCGGCGGCGTACCTCGTCACCCCAGCGGGCGTACCTCGTCATCCCAGCGGGCGTACCTCGTCATCCCGGCGAACGCCGGGATCTGGTCGGGTGGGGAGATCCCGGATCAGGTCCGGGATGACGTGGGCGGTGGGTGTTCGTCATCCCGGCGAACGCCGGGATCTCCGGACCGGGCGTTGGTTGGATCCCGGAGCAAGTCCGGGACGACGGGGTGGGTTTCGTCGTCCCGGCCCGTCTTCGTCATGCCGGCGGACGCCGGGATCTCGGGGCCCTACAGCCCTTCCTCGACGACCACGTCGACGAGCCGGTCGCGGATCCGGCGCGCGCGCAGCGGGTCGTGACTGGTGATCACCGCTACCGTCACTCCGGACGCCTCGCCGGTGGCCGGCGTCCAGGCCGAACCGGAGTCGGCCCGGTCGGCCCGCACGCAGAAGGTGTGCCGCTGCTCGGCCTCCGCGGTCACTGCGGCGTTCACCTCGGCTGAGTCGGTGGCGGCCAGGACGTACCAGGCGCCGTCCAGATCGGACGCCGTGAACCGTCGCGCCGTCCAGACCACGGCGCCGGACTCGGCGAGGGAGCGCAGCGCCGGATCCGCCTCGGGCGAGATCAGCTCGACGCGGGCACCCGCGGCCAGCAGCTTCGGGACGCGACGCGTCGCGACAGCGCCCCCGCCGACGACCACGACGCGGCGTCCGTGCAGCAACAGGCCCGCCAGGTAGGTGGGGGAGCCCGACCCGCGCTGACCGCCGCGGCCGGACGTCTCGTTCATCGGTTCTCCTCCTCAGGGATCCGTCGCCTCGTCAGCGATCCGTCGCGGCCAAGGGACTCAGATTCCGCGGTAGCGCGGCAGCGGGCCGTAGAAGACCTGGTCGATCGGCTCTGAATAGACGATCTGCGGGTGGCGAAGCAGCTGCCAACGGGCGAAGAAGCGGGTGCTGGCCGGCAGCCACAGCGGCACGGCACCGAGCGCGATCACCCCGATCGAGATCGCCGCGATCGGGGTGAGCAGCAGTGAGAGTGACGAGACCGCCACCGCGACCAGGGCGCCGATGCGGGTCCAGCGGTAGCCGGAGAACGCGTAGTAGCCGACGGTCGACGCGACACCGGCGACCAGGACGGCGATCAGGCAGCACAGAATCGCGAACAGCACCCGCATGCCGCTGGCCGGCTCGGACGGGAACTCGGCGGTGAGCCAGGTCGCCGCGTTGAATTTGTCGATCTTGTTCCAGTCGTCGGGACCGACCTCCACCCAAGGAGACGCCATCTGCCACATCGCCAGCAGCAGACCGGCGACGACGGGGACGGCACCGCCGAACAGCAGGACGGCCGACGTCCAAACCGTCCAGGGCCGGACAGGCTGACCGGTCCGCTGGCTCAGCCGGGCGAGTGGGACGGCGGACGGCTGCGGCACCAGCGCCGGTACCTGTCCTGGCGTCGGCGGCAACGGCTGGGCTCCCGGAACCGGCACCATCGATCCTCCGGGATCGGACGCCGAAACGAGGCCGGCGTCCGGCGCGGGCCATGCGGCGTCCGGGGCGGCGGGGGATCCCAGGGCCGGGTACGGCTGGGTCTGGTCGGGATTGCCAGGGCCGGACGGCGGCGCGTCCGGAACGGACATCGCGCGACGTGGTGCGGCCCCGTCGGGGCCTACGGGTTCACCGGTGGGTGCTGGCCAGCTCATCGTCCTCCTGAGTCTGCCGACCAGCCTACCGAGGGGCCGAATCGGCCCTTCACCAGTCTTCGACCAGAAGTTCCTGCATGGCCCGCCCCATGCCTTCGATCAGCACCTGATCGGAGACGGACTCCAGGGCCGGCAGCCGCAGGATGTACCGGCTGAGCGCCATTCCGAGCACCAGGCTGACCGCCAGTTGTCCACGCAATTTGAAGTCGCTGTGGCCCAGCCGCTCGGCGATCGCGCCGAACACCTCCTTGGACATGAACTCGCTGAGCGGTCGCTGCACGATGTCCTCCGCCACCGCCGATCGCAGCATCGCGGTGAACCGTTCGCGTCCGCCGCCGGGGGCGTCGTAGGCGGCGAGGAAGGCGGCTACGGCGGCTGGCCCGATCCGGTCGCGGGGCCCGGCGAGCGCGTCCGCGACCAGGCGGTCGGCGTCCAGGGGAAGGTCGAGCACGGTCTGGGCGAACAGGTCGGACTTGCCGGAGAAGTAGTGGTGGATCAGTGCCGGGTCGACGTCCGCGGCGCGGGCGATCGCCCGCAATGAGACCTTGTCATACCCCATCGTCGAGAACAGCAGGAGTGCTGCCTCGCAGATGGTGCCGCGGGTGTCGGTGCCGCCGGGGCGGCGTCCACGCGGCTTTGCGGGGGTGTCCGTCATGCGCTTCCTCTCTGCCGGCGCGCGGCCTGTGGGGGGTGTCCGCGGCCATCCGGAGCCCTCGCCGTGCTGGACGTCGATATCCGACTCAGGCTGGCCTTGGCCGCGCACCTGGTGGTGCATCGACGCCGGTCGACCGGATTTGCAGACCCACCCTAACTGTCCGGACGTTGATATCGGGAGGGTTTGACGTGTTCGCTGCTGCTTCGGTCGATGGGTGCTGTGGGGGCCTCGCAGCGTGGGGGACTACGCTGAACCGGTGAATTCCGCCCCGCCCCGCGTCGTTCTGTTCGACCTCGATGGCACGCTTGCCGACACCGTCCCGCTGATCGTCGAGACCTTCCGGCGGACCGTGTCGGACGCCCTTGGCTGGGAGCCGAGCCCCGAGCAGTGCAAGGAGTGGATCGGGCGCTCGCTCGCCGATACGTTCGGCGGGTTGGCGCCCGATCGGGCGGACGACCTGATCGCCCGCTACCTGGAGTGGAATCTGGCCAATCACCATGCCTATGTCCGTCCGTTCGACGGTGTGACCGGGCTGGTAGAGCGGCTCCGGGACGCCGGTCGGACGTTCGGTGTGGTCACGTCCAAGCGGCGGTCCTCGGCGGAGGTCAGCCTGGAATGCGTCGGCCTGGCCGGACGGATCCCGCTGTTGGCCACCGAGGACGACACCACCACTCACAAGCCCGCTCCGGAGCCGCTGCTGCATGCCCTGCGGCAGGTGGGAGCGGACGCCGGCGACGCCGTCTACGTCGGTGACGCGGTGGTCGATCTCCAGGCGGCGCAGGCCGCCGGGATGCGCAGCATCGGCGTCACCTGGGGAGCGGGAACGGAAGCCGACCTGAGGGCGGTCGGGCCGACCGCGGTGGTGCACAGCGTCGCCGAACTCCGCACCCTGCTCGGTCTCTGACCCGACCACCATCCCGCCAACCCCCTCCCTAACTACTTCTGCCCTGCCACATGCGGGAGGGCAGAAGTAGTTAGGGAGGGCCCTGTCTGAGGCCGCCGTCCGGTCAGGCCGGCCGCATCGTCCCGGTCTCCAAGAACCGCTGGTGCCAACTCAGTGCCAGCCGCAGGTCGTGCGGCGTGTGCAGGCCGTTGCAGACCTTCTGCGCGTGCTCGAAGTACTCCTGCAGCATCGGACGATAGGACGGGTGCGCGCACTTGTCGATGATCAGCCGCGCCCGCTGCTTGGGCGATTTGCCTCGCAGATCGGCCAGACCCTGTTCGGTGATCAGCACTTGGACGTCGTGCTCGGTGTGGTCGTGGTGGCTGACCATCGGCACGATGCAGGAGATCGCCCCGCCCTTGGCGGTCGACGGGGTGACGAATGCCGAGATGAAGGCGTTGCGGGTGAAATCGGCCGACCCGCCGATGCCGTTCTGCATCCGCGAACCCATGATGTGGGTCGAGTTCACATTGCCGTAGATATCGGCCTCGATCATGCCGTTGCAGGCGATGATGCCGAGCCGGCGGATCATCTCGGGATGATTCGAGATCTCCTGCGGACGCAGCACGATCTTGTCCCGATAGCGCCGGGCCTCGGCGTTCATCCGTTCGGCGTACTCATGAGACAGCGAGAAGGCGGTGGCTGAGGCGACGCTCATCTTGCCGGAGTCGATCAGGTCGACCATGCCGTCCTGGATCACCTCGGTGTACGAGGTCAGATAGTCGAACGGCCCCTCCAGCAGACCGGCCAGCACCGCGTTCGCGACATTGCCGACGCCGGACTGCAGCGGCAGCAGATCGCGGGGCAATCGCTTCTTCTTCACCTCGTGGGTGAGGAACTCCAGAAAATAGCCGGCCATCTGTCTCGAATCGGCATCGGCCGGCTTGAACGGCGTATTGCGGTCGGCGGCGTCGGTCTCGATTACCGCGACCACCTTGTCGAGGTCGACCCGGTAGTTGCGCTGCCCGATCCGGTCGCCGGTGTGGGTGAGCATCACCGGCTGGCGGTCCGGTGGCAGCCGGGTGCCGTAATAGATGTCGTGCATGCCCTCCAGGTCGGTTGACTGCCACGAGTTGACCTCGAGAATGATCTGGTCGGCCCGGTCGAGGAACGTCTTGTTGTTGCCGACCGACGACGACGGCACCAGCAGGCCGTCCTCCTTGACCGCGGTCACCTCGACCACAGCGGTATGCAGCGGCCCCATGCTGCCTGCCCAGATCATCGGCGCCAGATGCGACAGGTGGATGTCGGCGTACTCCGAGATGCCCTCGTTGATCTTGCGGCGCATGATCGGGTCGGACTGGTACGGCGTCCGGAAGCTGATGCCGTCCACCTCGGCGAGCACGCCGTCCAGCTCGGGCGCCGTGGAGGCGCCGGTGAGCAGACGGATCTGGAACTCTTCGCCGCGCTCGTGGGCGGCCTCGATCTGGGACGCCAGCGCCTCCGGCACCTGCTTGGGGTAGCCGGCACCGGTGAAGCCGCTCATGCCGACGTTGGTCCCGGGCTTGATCAGCGTGGCTGCCTCGGCAGCCGTGGTGAGCTTCTTGCGCAGCTTCTTGTTCAGGACGCGGGACATCGGACCTCTCCAGACAGTTCTCTACTACGGACGATAGTAGTTAGCCGCCCGCTCGGCGGCCGCTTTGCGAAGAGGTCCAGTGCTCGAATGACGGTGTCTCAGTAGCTGATCATAAGATGTTTTGACTAGGTGATTCAGTGGTGCTGCAGTCGGTTCGCACCGCCGGAGCGACGCGAGATCCCGGCGTTACCGGGATGACCAGGGGCCCATTCGTGCCGGGCCATGACCGACGTCGTCGTCCCGGACGTGATCCGGGACATCGAGGCCAGGGTGATGGGTGTGCGACCTCCGTGGGGTGACCGACGTCGTTCGTCATCCTGGACGTGATCCGGGATCTCGGGGCAGGCGCGACATGGAGTGCGGCCTCTACGGTGGGGGAATGACCACCGTGCCCCATGGTTCCTGGCCGTCCCCGATCTCGGCCGCCGATCTGGCAAGTGCCGGCGTCCGGCTCGGCGAGCCGCGCTACGACGGCGCCGATCTGTACTGGACGCAGGGTCGTCCGGCCGAGGCCGGACGGGTGGCGTTGCTGCGCGAACGCGACGGCGTGGTGAGCGAGGTGGCGCCCGGACTGAGCGTGCGGACGCGGGTGCACGAGTACGGCGGCGGTGCCTGGGACGCTCGTGACGGCGTGGTGGTGATCAGTTCGGACCCGTCCGGGCAGCTGCTGCGCCTGGACGCCGACGGCCCGCATCCGCTCACACCGGCGGCGGCGCGGCAACGGTATGCCGACCTGCGCGTCCATCCCGCGCTCGGCGTCGTGCTGGCCGTCCGGGAAGACCATTCGGAGCCGGGAGAACCGGTGAACACCCTTGTCGTGTTGCGTTTGGACGGCGCCAACGAGGACGGCGGGGCGGTGATCGCGTCCGGTGCGGACTTCTACGCCTGTCCCGAGTTGAGCCGCGATGGACGGCTGGCCTGGATGGAGTGGCGACACCCCGACATGCCCTGGGACGCCTGCCTGATCCTGGTCGGACGGCTCACCGCGTCGGCGTCCGGGGCGGCGATGGACGACGTCCGGACTGTGGCGGGTGGGCCGGGCGAGTCGGCAGTGCACCCGGTGTGGCGCGATGACGAACTGCTGTTCTGTGCGGACCGTTCTGGGTTCTGGGAGCTGTACGGCTGGGACGCCGCGGCGGGCGTCCGGCAGCTGACCCGTGGGGACGCCGACCTGGTCGAGCCGTTCTGGGTGTTCGGACGGTGTCCCTTCGCCGTGACCGGCGACGGATCGGTGCTGGTCCGGCCCCGGATCGACGGACGCAGCACACCGATGCTGCTGATCGACGACGGCTACCGCGCGTTGGCGCCGGACGTCGTGGATTGCGACAGCCTGGACGCCTCCGGCGACCGGATGGTGGCGTTGGTTCAGTTCGCCGACACCCCGGACGCCATCGTCGAGTTGACGATCGAGGCCGGAGGCTTCCGGACGGTCGATGCGGGTGCCCCGTCCACCCTCGACCGCGACTGGGTGAGCGTCGCCGAGCCGGTGACCTGGCCGGGGCCGGCCGGCGAGGTGCACGGCTGGTTCTACCCACCCACGAACCCCGCCCTGACCAAGGTTGGGAATACCCCGACCTTGCCGGGCTCTATCGGCGGCGCGCCGGATCTGCCCCCGCTGATCGTGATCAGCCACGGTGGGCCGACCGCCTTCTCGACCGCCGGGTTCAGTATGGCCGTGCAGTTCTGGACCACCCGCGGGTTCGCCGTGCTGGACGTCAACTACAGCGGCAGCAGCGGATACGGACGCGCCTACCGCGATCGGCTGCGCGGCCAATGGGGCGTCCTCGACGTCGCCGATTGCGTCGCAGGTGCACAGGCGATGGCGGCGGCCGGACGGGTCGATGGCACCCGGCTCGCCATCCGAGGCGGCAGCGCCGGCGGCTACACGACGCTGCGGGCGCTGACCACGTCGGACGTCTTCGCGGCCGGCTGCAGCCGGTACGGCATCGGCGACCTGGCCGCGTTGGCGTCCGACACGCACAAATTCGAGTCGCGCTACCTCGACGGCCTGGTCGGTCCGTGGCCGGAGGCTTCCGAGGTCTACGCGGAACGCTCGCCGATCAGCCATGTAGACGCGCTGAACTGTCCGATGCTGATATTGCAGGGCGCCGAGGATGCCGTGGTGCCGCCGAATCAGGCCGAGACGATGGCGGCCGCGGTCGCCGCGAAGGGATTGGACGCCGAACTGATCGTCTTCGAGGGAGAAGGTCACGGTTTTCGCCGCGCCGAGACGATTCGCGCGGCACTGGACGCCGAACTAGCCTTCTACACCCGCACCTTCGGGATCGGTCTTCCTCGGTGACCTGGCCTCACGCCGCTTGGTTGCTCAGTCGTCGAGCCCCAGCACGTCGATCCGCTGGGTCATCGTCCAGTCCTCGCCAGGCAGCAGGGTGACGGCGTCGGCAAACACATTCGCGGCCTCGACGCACACCATCCCGCTCCACTCGCCGGGTGGCATGTCGGCCAGACCGGCCGCTGCTTCTTCCCACGGGTTCCAGACCACCACATCGGCGGACCCCTCGGTGCTCAGCCGGATGCGGCGGGCGTAACCGGGATCGCTGACGGTCACCGCTCCGCCGTGCAGATGAACCCGGTCCGTCGGCCCGGTCAACCGCAGCGAGCCGCTCTGCACCTGGTCGAAGGCGGGCTCTGGAAGGTTCTTGTCGAGGTAGACGGCACCGTCGAGCCCGTCGACGGCGATCTCCCGGACGTCGCTCACCGCCAGATAGGTGTGTAACGCCTCCTCGATGGTGAACGGCTGGTCACCGGTGTTGCGCGCCCACAGGGTGACCGCCAGATGGGCGGCCGCGAACTCGGCGGTCAGCCGGGCCTGGTACGGGTGTGGAAATTCCGGCTGCCTGCCGGTGATCTCGGGATCGATGGTGTAGCTCACCCGCAGCGTGTCACCGTCCTCGACCACTTCGGACCGGCGCCAGGCGATCGCCCGGACGAAGCCGTGAGCCGGCTTCTTGTCACCGGTCAGCCCAGGACCGAACCACGGGAAACAGATCGGGATCCCACCGCGGATCGCCTTCCCCGCGGTGTAGGCGCTCGCCGAACTGAGCCACAGCACCGGGTGTGAGGAGCCTTCGGGCTGCCAGCGGGCCACGTGAGCGCCGTGGTCGAAGATCCGGCAGCGGCCGGCGGCGTCCTCGATGCCGGGCAGGGGAGCGGTGATCTCGGTGTGGCTCATGGACGAGAGACTAGCGCCGTTCGACGGAAGCTCTCCCGAGAGGGATGAACGGGGGCGATGCTGTCGGTTCAGCTGTGCCAGGGCGATACAAAAAGGAGCAGTGCGGGGCCAGATCGGCCCCGCACTGCTCAGGGAGCCCGGGGGGATGGGCTCGTTCTGCGTGGGGTGTAGAGCGGTCGCTCAGTAGGCCCCGCTCGATCCCAGGACGGCACGCGCGGTGCGCATCAGGATCGTCAGGTCCTGCATGATCGACCAGTTGTCGACGTAATAGACGTCCAGTCGGACGGTTTCATCCCACGAAAGGTTGGAGCGGCCGGAGACCTGCCACAGGCCGGTGAGTCCGGGGCGCACATCGAGACGGCGGACGGTGTCGCGGTCGTAACGAGCGACCTCGCTGGGCAGTGCCGGACGGGGGCCGACCAGGCTCATGTCGCCACGGAAGACGTTCCAGAGCTGCGGCAACTCGTCGAGAGAGAAGCGTCGGATGAAGCCACCGATCTTGGTGATCCGCGGGTCCTTGGCCATCTTGAACAGAACGCCGGCGCCCTCGTTCATCGCCTCCAGCTCGGCCTTGCGCGCCTCCGCGTCCACCACCATGGAGCGGATCTTGAGGCACTGGAACTCCTCTCCGCGATGCCCGACACGGGTCTGCCGGAACAGCACCGGGCCACGGTCTTCGAGTTTCACCGCGATCGCGACCACCGCGATGATGGGCGCGGCGAGCAGCAGCAGGAGACTGGATCCGATGATGTCGAAGGTGCGCTTGCCCCAACGGGACGCTGCGACCGCCTGCGGCCGCTCGACGTACACCAGCGGCAGACCGGCGACCGGCCGCGAACTGAGCCGCTCAGAGCTGATGTCGGTCAGGGCCGGCGCAACGATCATCTGGGTGTCCAGGTCTTCCAGCTCCCAAGCCATCCGCTTGAAGTGCTGGCTGTCCGGGAACGAACCATCGGCGAAGATCACGGTGTCGATGGCAGACTCGCTGACCAGATCGACGATGTCGGATACCTTGCCAAGGATCGGCAGGCCGGCCGGCGTCTCCTCGATGTCTGCGGACGTGACGGCGCCGACGACCTGGTAGCCCAGCCACTTCTCGCGGCGCAGGACGCGGGCGACCTCATCAATGTGCGAGGGCGAGCCGGCGACCAGGACCGAGGTCTGGAACATGCCCCGCCGACGCAGTTGCATGAGGGCGCGGCGGCGAACCAGTCGGCCGACCAGCAATGCGGGGATGCCGATCGCGAACAGCAGGACGAAGAACGCGCGAGACAGATCGGACATGGTCAGGTAGCAGCCGATGCCGACCGCGCCGGCGAACAGTCCGGAGCCCAACGCGACTCGCTGGTACTCGACCATGCCGGTCTGCAGGTGGTGTAGCGCGTAGGCGCCGCACAGCGCGAGAGTCGCCATCCAGGCGCCCGGGATTGCGTAGTAGGCCCACATCAGTCCCTCGGGCCCGAGCACCTTGCTGTGGGCGCCGAAGCCGTACCGCCCGGTATAGGCGGCGAAGGCCGAGACGGCGATGAGCACCGCGTCGATCAGCGTGACGCCGGTCTGCCGGAGCGCTGCACTGCCGCGAGCGGTCGTGATGCGGCTGTTGAGGCGCCGACGAGCAGCCTGAACGCGTACGTCCAGAGTAGTCATATTAAGAATCCCCCCCGAGATGTAACACTGTGAACTCCCCCCGAGTTCACGGCGGGCACCCCCCAGCACCCGCTGACGCCAGCTTCCCACACCTTCGCCGACCTGGCAACTGAGCAGCGCCGGCGGGTCGCGCGCGGGACGCTCGCGGGTCTGTTTCGTAATCTGCGAGATTCGGCGGCTTCGGCATTTGAACATCGAGTGCCACTCGTGCGACAATGCGATTGTGCGATCAGCGGGGGGCTGGTCGATGTTCCGGGGGGAATTCACGTGAGAACGGGCTATGTACTGTCCGTCTTCGACATGGTTGATGTGGGAGACGTAGACGTTGTTCAACAAGCAGCCGAGAGTGTAGACCGGGTCGAGGCCCGAGTGCTCTCCGATGAGGCCGTGGCTGGACTGACCGGCCGGCCGCCGGTGGTGCCGGCGGTGGAGCGACTGGAGATTGTCGGATCGATTCGCGATGTGTCCGACGCCATGATCTACGATCCGCACGATCCCTTGAAGCGGAGCAGCCGCGACGTCGTCTACGCCCGCACCGATGTCGGCATCGGTCAGGCCGAGGTGGACCACTGGCTGCGGCCGCGGGTGGCCGACCGGACGGCGGTGGACTTCGGGCAGTCGCTGAGGCTTCCTCTCGCGGACGGGCCCACTGGCTATGTGCCGGGCGCCTGGGACATGTTCCACATCGGTCACCTGAACATCCTCAAGCGCGCTCGGGAGAATTGCGCGCGCCTCGTGGTCGGCGTGGTCACCGATGAGGCCCTGTATCAGGCCAAGGGCAAGTACCCCATCGTGCCGCTGGCGGAACGAATGGAGGTAGTGGCCGCCATGGACATCGTGGACGCGGTGGTGGTCGACTTCTCCAGCAGCAAGCTGGACGTTTGGGAGCGCATCCAGTTCGACGTGCTGTTCAAGGGCGACGATTGGCGCGGCACGGCAAAGGGCGACCGGCTCGAATCCGAGATGGCGGCGGTAGGTGCCAGCGTGCACTACTTCCCGTACACGGCGCACACGTCGTCCACGGCGCTGCGCCAGATCCTCGCCACTCGCTGAGTCGAAGGTCTAGTGATCGGTACATCCGGTATACTGTCGCACGGTCGGTTGCACCCCTCTGCCGGAGACCGCTTCGCGTCCGGCCCACCCGCCCACGAAGGAGTTTTAGGCTTGTCAGCACGCGCCCGAATCGGGGTCGATACAGATCGGCCCACCCATCAGGCGGACGGCAGGCCTGTCGTCCGAATCCTCGGTACGCACGGAGTTCCAGCCAATTATGGAGGCTTCGAGACTGCCGCAGAAAAGGTTGGCCTGCACCTGCTGGAAGCGGGATGGCGGGTCATCGTCTACTGTCAGGTCGCCGGCTCGGGTGAGATTACCTACGACGAATGGCGCGGGCTGGAGCGGGTCAATGTCCCGGTGAACCTGCCCGGATGGCGCGGTACGTCGCTGTTCGACCTGAAGTGCATCATGCACTCGAGTCAGTTCGCCGACCTGTGCTTGGTGTTCGGCTACAACACCGGAATCTTCAACACCTGGCAGCGGTTCAAACGGATCCCGATGGTCATCAACATGGACGGGATCGAGTGGTCGCGGGCCCGCTGGGGCTTCTTCCGGCAGATGATCCTGTACATCAACGAGCGCTTTTCGGCGGCGGTCGGGAACCACCTGATCGCCGACCACCCGGAGATCGAGAAGTACCTGTGGAGCCGGGCGCCCAAGCGCAAGGTGACCATGATCGCGTACGGGGCCGACGAGGTCTTGGAGGCCGACGAGGCTCCGGTGCGCGCGCTCGGACTTGAGCCCGGTCGGTACCTGACGCTGATCTGCCGACCGATCCCGGAGAACTCGATCCTCGAGCTGGTGCAGGGCTTCTCCAGTCGGCCGCGCGACTTCAAATTGGTGCTGCTGGGCAAGTACGACCCGGCGACCGACGACTACCATCGCCAGGTGGTTGAGGCCGCCTCCGACGACGTGGTGTTCCTGGGCGCCATCTTCGATCCCGAGGTCGTGCAGCCGTTGCGATTCCACAGCGCGATGTATCTGCACGGTCATACGGTCGGCGGGACGAACCCGTCCCTGGTCGAGGCGCTGGGCGCGGGCAACCCGGTGCTGGCACACGACAACATGTACAACCGGTGGACGGCCGGCACCGGCCAGGCCTACTTCACCACCGCGGCCGATGTCGCCTCCGCGCTGGATGCGATCCTGGGATCGCCCGAGCGATTGGCGAAGATGAGCGCGGATGCCAGGAAGCGATATCACGCCGGCCTGAGCTGGCAGCAGATCGGTGAGCAGTACCGGCTTCTGCTGGACCGCTATCTCCCTGCAAAAGTGACCAAGACTGAAACCGGAAGGCATTGAAAACGATGGTGAAAGTGGCCGTAATCGGCCTGGGCAAAATGGGCATCTCGCACCTGTCCATGGTGCGGGCGCTGCCCGGCGTGGAGGTGGTCGGCATCGTCGACGCCACCACCTACCTGCTCGGAGTTCTGAAGAAATATACGGGGTTGGCGACCTATACCTCGATCGACAAATTGCTGGCGGCCGGAAAGCCGGACGCCGCCATCGTGGCGACGCCTTCGCGGCTGCACTACCCGATGGTCAAGCAACTGCTGGAGGCTGGCGTCGCGGTGTTCTGCGAGAAGCCGTTCACGCTGAGCGGCACCGAGGGTGAGGAACTTGTCGAGCTCGCCGCATCGAAGAACCTGGTCACTCAGGTCGGCTACCACAACCGGTTCGTCGGGGCATTCGGCGAAGTGAAGCGGCTATTGGACGCCGGCGCGATCGGCTCGGTCACCCATGGTCTGGCCGAGGCATACGGGCCTGTGGTGCTCAAGCCCCAGGGCGGCACGTGGCGCAGCAAGAGCACCGAGGGCGGTGGCTGTCTCTACGACTACGCGGCCCATCCGCTCAACCTGATCAACTGGTATCTGGGTGAGCCGGTCGGCGTCGGAGGCACCGTCCTGAACAGCATCTTCTCGGCCGAGATCGACGACGAGGTGTCGTCCACTCTCTACTACGACCAGGGCCGCACCGTCTCGGTGTCGGTGAACTGGTCGGACGAGTCGGTCCGCAAGATGACCACCCGAATCACCCTGTGGGGAACCGGCGGCCGGATCTTCGCCGACCGTCAGGAGATCCAGGTCTACCTGCGCGAGGACACCACGATCCCCGACGGCTACCAGGCCGGCTGGAACGTCCGCTACACCACCGAGCTGACCGAATCGGTCGACTTCTACCTGCGCGGTGAAGAGTACACCGCGCAGTTGGCGCATTTCGTCGAGCGGGTGCGCACTGGCGCGGTCGACGGCGAGAACACGTTCGCCTCGGCAGTGGTCACCGACAAGCTGATCGAGCGAATGATCGATGATTCGAAGCGGGGCCCGTCGGTCCGGCTGAGCGACGCGGTGATCGCGCCTGAGCCGGTCGCCAAGTCGCTGCCGGCACGGGTGCTGGATGCGGCCCGGTCGGGCATCAAGCGGGTTCGGGCTCTCGTGTCCGGCGGGAAGTGAGGACTGAGATGGACAAGCTGCTATTCGGGGACAACCAGTTCTTCGGAGTCAATCACATGTCGGAAGAGAAGGCGCGGCAACAGCAGATGCGCTTTCAGCGCACCGACGCCATTGTCGATGTGCTGAAGGACGCCTACGCCGAAGGCGTGACGACCTTCATGTGCACCACCCATGACCGGATCGGCGAGGTGGCGAATTACTTCGGCGAGAACCGTGAGCAATACCCGGACTTCACCTTCTTCCCGGGCATGCCGTACGCGCACAAGTACGCCAATGCGGTGACCACCGACGGCATGATGGGGGCGCTGAAGCGCTTCCTGCCGAACTCCGGGCTGGTGGACGCGGCGATGCGCGGAACGTCGTCGCTCGTCGGCAAAGACATCGAGGGCATCGTCACTTTGCTGATAGATGCCGAAATGAAGATGTTCGAAGGCCTGCCGACGCCGGTGATCTGGTTGCAGAACGTGGTCACCGATCTGCTGCTCGGACTCGGCTTCAACGAGGCATTCTCGATCTTCGCCGACCATGTCCGCAGCAAGTACAACGCCGAGCCCGGATTCATCACCATGAACCTGCCGATGCTCGCCGGTGTACTGGACGCCCAGGGTGTGACGTCCCCGCTGATCTGCGCCAACATCAACAAGATCGGCTTCCGGATGTCCGGGGGCATGGACGCCTACCGCAAGGCCTTGGAGTCGCATGACTTCCGGCCGGTGGCCATGTCGGTGTATGCCTCTGGTGCGATCCCCGCCGACGAGGCGATCCAGTGGGTGTGCGAGCAGCCGAACATCGAGGCGATCGTCTTCGGCGCGTCCTCGCGGCGCAACATCGCCAGCACCAAGCAACTGGTCGACAAGTACTGGCAGAAGTGATGGCGGGCGATCCGCGCACCGTCCTGGTCGCCAACCCGGGAGCCGACCTGTACGGCTCCGACCGGATGGCGGTCGAGAGCGTGAGGGCGCTGGTGGACGGCGGTTTCACGGTCTTCGTGACGGTGCCCGGATCGGGCCCGCTGGTCGAGTTGCTGACCGGCGCCGGCGCCACCGTCCTGGTGCAGCCGACCCCGATCATCCGCAAGAGCCTGCTGTCGCCGCGCGGACTGGTGCAGTTGGTGCGCGAAACGCTGGCTGCGTGGTCGCCATCCTGGCAGCTGCTGAAGCACACCAACGCGGGGACGGTGATGGTGAACACCATTACGCCGCCCCTATGGTTCCCGCTGGCCCGGCTGGCCGGACGCAACGTGGTCTGTCATGTCCACGAGGCCGAGCGCGGGACGCAGCCGATGGTGCGGCGCGCTTTGTATCTGCCGCTGCTGTTCTGCCACCGGATCGTGGTCAACAGCCAGTTCTGCCGGGACGTCCTCGCCGAGTCTGCGCCCTGGTTGGCGAACCGGGCGTCGATCGTCTACAACGCGGTGCAAGGGCCTAGCGAGGTTGTGCCCCCGCGCGAGCAGCTGACCGACGAGGCACGCCTGCTGTACCTGGGCCGGTTGTCGCACCGGAAGGGCCCGCACGTGCTGATCGACGCCGTCGACCTGCTCAAACGACGCGGACGCCGCGTGCGGCTCGCGCTGGTCGGCGCGGTATTCCCCGGCAACGAGGCCTACGAAGAGGGCTTGCGTGAGCAGGTGGCCCGCTTGGGCGTCGTCGGTGAGGTGGACTTCCTCGGGTTCCGGTCATCGGTCTGGCCGGCCCTGGCCGACCACGACATCGCGCTGATCTCGTCGGTCGGGGACGAGTCGTTTGGCAACACCGCGGTGGAGGCATCCCTGGCGGCGCGTCCGCTGGTGGTGAGCGACATTCCGGGGCTCAGGGAGGCCAGCCAGGCCGCGACCAGTGCCCTTCGGGTGCCGGCCGGTGACGCCACCGCTTTCGCCGACGCCGTAGAGACGATCGTCGACGAGTGGCGTGCCTACCGGGAAGCGGCGATCCGGGACGCCGACACGGTCGCAGAGAAATTCTCCGGCGCTCAGTACGGACGAGGGCTCATCGCGGCGATGGGTCTCGCATAGGCTGAGAGCAGGCGGGCGTGACATTGCGGTGGTTGACGGCACCCGTGGTCGGGGTGGCGTTGTGCTGCGGCTCGGCGACCTTGGCCCAACCGACCGCGCTCGCCGACCAGGAGAGTCACGTCGAATTCACGATCACCGACGACCGGATCGCCCAGTCGTCCGGCTTGGTGAGCGATCCGGTCAACCGGGTGTATTGGACCATCAACGACATCGGCGACCCAGGCGTGGTATATGCGCTGAACCAGAGCGGCAAGACCGTGGGAACACTGCGCTACGACGCCGAGCCGGCCGACGTGGAATCCATCGCCTACAGCAAGGGCCGGCTCTACGTCGGCGACACCGGCGGCAACCGCCAGAAACGCACCGTCATCACGGTGTACGAATTCAACCGCCCCCGTCCGGACGATTCCGTGCAGGCCTTCCGTGCACTGCAATTCTCCTATCCGGACGGCCCGCACGACACCGAGGCGATGCTGGTGGATTCCGCCGGACGATTCGTGTTCGTCACCAAGGATGCCGAACACGGTGCGATCTTCCGGGCGCCGACGACATTGTCGGGTTCGGAGCCGAATCCGCTCACCCGAGTCGGCGAGGCCCCGCAGTACATCACCGACGGCACGGTGCTGGCCGACGGCCGGATGATCCTGCGCAACTATGTGGCGGTGTTCCAGATCGATCCCGCGTCGTACGGCGTCACCGCCGCCGCGGGAACCCCGCCGTTGAAGCAGAGCGAGTCGGTCACCGCGCCGCTCAGCGGTCGCGGGCTGTTGACCGGCACCGAAGGCAAGCAGTCCGAGGTATTGCGGATCCCCGTCCCGACAACGTTGGGGGTTGTCCCCAGTATCACGCCGGCAACGCCGAGGCCGTCCGGATCGGTAAAGCCCAGCCCACAGCCTGTGCAGGCACAGACGTACGAGACACCCGGATTGCTTGTTTACGGCACGGCGGCACTGGTCGTGGCTGCCGGCGTGGGGGCGGCGGCGTTCCTGCGTCGCCGCGGCAAAGGTGCGCGAAGATGAGAAGCCGATCGTGGCTCCGCGGACTGATGCCGGCGGTCCAGGGTGTAGTCCACGCGTCACCCGGTGAACGTCCGACAACTGAGGAAGAGGAGCTGTGATGACACCTCCCGCAGGTCTGAAGAATTCGATGTCCGCAGCCAGGCGGCTGGTGATGAGGACGGGCAGCGGTGCGTTCCGGGTGCTCGGTTCGGCCACCGCAGATCTGCGGCCGCTGCCGGACTTCCTGCTGATCGGGACGAAGCGGGGCGGCACCACGTCGCTCTACTACGACCTGTTGCGGGTGCCCCAGATCGTCCCCATGTTCCCGACCTCCCGCTTCCTGCCGAAGGCGAACGAGACCAAGGGCGTGCACTTCTTCGATTCGTTCTACGGCAAGGGCATGCGCTGGTACCGGTCGTATATGCCGACCGCGGCCTCGCGGGCGCGCGCCGAGCGGCGACTGGGCAAACCGGTCGTCGTCGGCGAGGCGTCGCCGTACTACCTGTTCCATCCGTTGGCGGCCGCCCGCGCCTACGCGGCGATGCCGAACGCGAAGATCGTCGCACTGCTCCGCGACCCGGTCGAACGCACACATTCGCACTGGAAGGAGCGTCGGCGCAGCAACGCCGAACCGCTGGACTTCGCCCAAGCGCTCGAAGTCGAGGAGCAGCGCCTCGCCGGCGAGGAGCAGCGGATCATCGCCGAGGCGCCGCACTACATCAGCTACCCGCACGAACAGCAGTCGTATGTTGCTCAGAGCCGGTACGTGCACGGGTTGCGCCGCTGGGCGGACCTGTACGGCATGGAGAACATCCTGGTGTTGGCCAGCGAGGACTACTACGCCGACCAGCCTGCCGCTGTCGCGACGGTGGCCAGGTTCCTGGGCCTGGACGCCCCCGATCTGGAGATCGGCGGGCATCTGAACGCGGCACCGGGCGGATCGATGGATCCGGAGCTGCGCCGTCGGTTGCAGCAGGGCTTCACCGAGGACAACGCCGCGCTCGAGCGGATGATCGGTCGCAGGCTGCCATGGCAGTGAGGGTCAGGGGGGAGGCCGATCATCGGCCGTGGGTCACGTTTCCGGCCACCGGCCATATCTGGATTCCGTCCGGGAACCGCCGGACAGCGGCGGCCGGAATCGCCATGCATTCGCCCTGTCGGCCGATCGCGGTCGCGGCCCAACGCGCCCTGTATCTGGCGGTTCGCGTGGCCGGCTCACGGATCATTCCTGGCCGTCGAGGCACCTGGACCGAGCCGCTTCCCGGGGCCAAGTGGCAGGAACTGCTGGATCAGTGGCGATCTGCGGTGGGCCCGGTCGACGATCTGGTGCTCTACCGGCGTCCGCAGGTGGGCCGGTCGGGACTCGCGGCCCTGCTGCTTCGCCACGGGCGCGGGGTCGGCTTCGCCCGCTTCCACCCCGACGAGGCCAGGGTCGAGCGCGAGTTCGGCATCGTGTCGGCCGTGCACGCTGCCCGACCCACGAGTTTCGCGGTGGCCCGGCCGTTGGCGTCCGGCCGGCTCGCGGACGGCGGCGCCTGGCTGGTGAACGAGTCGCTGCCCAACTATCCGTTGGGTGCGGTTCGCGATCCGGCCGTCCGAGAGCGGGTCGCGGACGAGATCGGCGAGGTGCTGACGGGCGTGTTGCCTCGTCCCGACGGGACTCCCGCCCATTGGCGCGTGGCGCACGGCGACCTGGCACCGTGGAATCTGCGGACGCTACTGGGCGGTGCCGTCCGGGTGATCGACTGGGAGGACGCCTGTTACGCGCCGCCCGGAGTGGACCGGCTGTACGGTGCGCTCACGGCCCACACGACCTTCGGTGCGCCGCTGCCGAATGCCGCGCCTGGCGAGGCGATCGACTGGATCACCAAGAAGATCGAGGGCTGGACACATACGGACACCGAAAAGTCGGTGGTGCCGTTGAAGCTGCTGGCGGCAGTGTCGGCAGAGTAACCCCCCGACCTGCTCACGCGGTGGTGAACGGGTCGCGCAGACTCACCCCCGAAGCAGAGGAAACATGAGAGGCGCTCCCACGTACGCCAGTGGACTCACCCCACAGGAGGGGAACGGCGCCTCCATGGTGCTGAACAAGCCCTCCGGCTGACCGACGGCGATGTGCTGATCTACCTGATCCGCACCCCACGTCAGGCAGTACGGGCGCGGGCTGATCGACGCGATGGGTCTGAGCCGCTAGCCGCCAGTTCGGCGTCCAGTGCGCGCAGGCGCCGATACCAGGCGCCCAGCACGAGGAAGGTGTAGCCGGCGTTGGCCACCGTGAGGAACAGGTAGAACCACTGGAACGCCGCCGGGGCAGCCAGGAGCAGGAACGACAGCGCCAGCAGTCCGTAGTCGGTGGGCAATTTCAGCAGCGACATCAGCGGCGAGCCGGCAGTCGGAGCCGCGGTCGTGTCACCTTGTCGCAGCCGAGCATTGCGGGTCAGCAGGTCGGTCAGCAGCATCCCGAAGAAGTGGATCACGTAGACGGCAGCGAAGATGACAGGAACCAGCAGCCAGATCGGTGCGACATCGAAGAATCGATACACCGAAATCAGCACCGCCAAGTGCAAGGTGGCGATCTTGAAAGAGTCGATCAGATGGTCCAGCCATTCGCCGGTCAGGCTGCCGCCTCCGCGCAACCTGGCCAGCTGGCCGTCGGCGGCGTCCAATGCGTAGCCGAGGACAAGGGCGGCAGTAACTCCGGCGGCCAGCCCTGGACTGGGCGGCACGAGAGCGATCAGCACGATGCCTGTGAAGGTAAACAATGCGCTGACGACAGTCACCTGATCGGGTGTCATGCCCAAACGGTGGGCGATGGCCGCGAACAGCCGACCAAGTGGCCGGTTCACGAGCAGCGAATAGATGGGTGCGCCCTTCGAACTCTTCTGAGCGGCCTGAAGCTGGGCATAGTTGGTCCTGACTGCAGGTCGCTGTAAAGTTGGCATGAAAGTAAGTCCCCTTGTCGTAGCTGGGAGTGAGAGGCGTCGGGGGGTGCATCGGACGCCGCCGTCAGTCTACGCCACTCGATGACGCGGAACACGCTCCTGCCCACCTACCGCCGTCAAACTTAGGGGCATTCGCATCAACTCAGGAAACCAGCGCCCACCGTGCGGTTAGTGGATTCGTCGACCAGAATCACCGAGCCGGTCATCCGGTTCGATTGGTACTTCTCTATGAACAGCGGCTTGGTGCAGCGCATTCGCACCCGGCCGATGTCGTTGAGGCCCAGCGAGGTGACCGAGTCGTCCCGGTGCAGGGTGTTGATGTCGATCCGGTACACCACCTCGCGGATCTTGACCCGTGCCCAGGTGGTGGTGTGCTTGAGCGCCAGGGTGCGGCCGGGTGTCAAAGTGGTGGTCTCGTCCATCCAGCAGATCCGCAGGTCGAGATCCTGGGTCGGCTCGACCGGGTTGTTGGGCCGCACCAGCATGTCGCCGCGGGAGATGTCGATCTCGTCGGTCAGCCGCAGCACCACCGACATCGGCGGGTAGGCGCTGTCCTGTGGGCCGGTCGGAGAGTCGATCGCACTGAC
>NZ_JASGEF010000014.1:0-32412 GCF_047606665.1 Micropruina sp.
CGGCGCACCCGGACGGGCGATCTGCGGCCCCCAAATCTTGCGCCGTACGTCCAGTACGCCCACAAGATCTGGGGGCCGCAGCTCATCCCGCCGGGCACGTCCTCGCTCGGAACAGCATTGATCAGCGGTTCCTTAGGCCGCCTGGTCGGCGAGCAGCCAGCGACGCATCCGGCGCAGTGCGCGGGCCTCGTGCCGGCGCAGCGTGCTGATTGACATGCCGAGGGTCTGCGCCGCCGTCGCCTGGCGCAGTGCCGGGTCGCCGTCCAACCCGAACCGGGTGCGCACCACCTCGGCCTCGACGAAGGGCAGGGCGCGCAGCAGGGTGCGCACATCGGGGTGTTCCTCGGGCTCGTGCGGCGTCTCGGCGGCGAGGTCTGGGTCGAGCGGCGCCCACAGCGGGAGATGTCGCATGCGGGCCACCCACCGTTCGGTGCGCCCGAGCAGGCGAGCCAGGTCCGCGTCGGTGGCGGTCCGCTGCAGTTCGCCGGTGAGCTCGTCGGCCAGGCCGCGGACGCCTCGGGCGCGCAGCGCCGTCCGGACCGAGACGGGCACCCGCTGGTCGACGGCGGCATCCCAGACGCGGCGCCGGATCCACTGGAGGGCATAGGTGCTGAACCGATACCCGGACGCCCAGTCCCAACGTTGCAGGGCCTCGGCGAGACCGAGGAAGCCTTCCTGGAAGAGCTCGTCCAGTCCGGCCGGCGAGCGGCGAGCCTCATGTGCGGCGACGCTTTGGACGAGCCGCAGGTTCGCCAGAAGGAACCGCTGCCAGGCGTCGCGCCCGCGACGTTCCAGTTCCATCAGTTCCGTGATCGTGCCGACCGAATCGTCGCCGCGTTCCAGTCGTTCGCCGGCCAGCAGCCCGGCCTCGATGGCCCGTGCCAACCGGATCTCGTCGTCCGCTCCCAACAGCTCTGTCGCATTGCTCATGGCGTCGATGCTCACCGGCGGCGGCGTCCCGTTCACTCGAATCGGGCCGGTTGTGGAGGCAACATCGTGACAACACCAATTTCTCTGGATGACTCACAAACCGCCCAAAGCGACCCTGACAAGGGCTTCAGCTCAGTGGTCGACCAGGAACGAGATGCCGTAGTAGATGACCAGCGGCAGGTAGGCCAGAGACAGCAGCACCGCGTTCAGCGCCAGATGGTCGCGCAGCACGGTGATGAACTCCCGGATCACCGCGCTCGGCCAGTAGTGGCGCGCGGTCGGGGCGCCGTCGGGGCGCCGACGGAGTAGCCGGCGATGCCGAGCCGGCGCATCAGCAGCGCGGCTCGGAAGGCGTGGAAGTTGCTGGTCACCGCGGCGATCGGGCCCTCGACGCCGCGCTGCGTCAACAGTTCGGTGCTGTAGGCGAGGTTCTGCTCGCTGGTGCGGGAGCGGTCCTCGATCACGATTGGGGGCGGGAAAGACGTCCTCGGTGAGGTAGTCGGCCATCGAACGGGCTTCCGCGACCGGCTCGTCCGGGCCCTTGCCGCCCGAGGTGACCAGCAGGGGCGGATGATCGGCGAACCGCTCGGACAATGCCCGTCCGCGGTGGATCCGGGCCGCAAGCAGCGGCGGCACTTTGCCGCGGATCAGGCCCGAGCCGAGCACGACGACCGCCGCGACCGGGCCGCCGCGCCGTCCCATGATGGCCTGGTAGAGCGCGCCGTAGAGCAGGAAGGCCACGAAGCCGAAGCCGAGGTAACTCATCGGAAGGCCGAGAAGCAGCAACGCCAGCGCCCATTGCGACGAGCCGGTGACCACCACCAAGGCCCACAGGCCGAGATTGCCGAGCATGCCGACGCCGAGGCCCAGCCCGAGCAGGCGGGACAGTGCTCTGCCCTCGCGGCGCAGCAGGGTGATGCCGGTGACGATCAGGAAGCCAGCCAGCGCCAGCACGGTGCCCAACAGGATGACCAGCAGTGCGAGTAGGGCGTAGGCGCCGAGCATCTGATCGAAACGCTCGGCCGTGGCGATGATCAGGCCGGCCACCGAGGTCAGCGCCCAGATCAGCAGCGCCAACAGATACAGCGCCGTCCGCATCTTCCGCGGATCGGATCTCGCGCTGCCGACCAGCGCCACCAGGAGCACGACGGCGCCGACGGGCAACTCCAGCATGTTCGACCGACCTCCCGGCGCGGTGCCAACCTCGCGCGGACCAGGCCAGAAACGCTAGCAGCAAGGCCGCCGCGCAACCGGGAGGACCTGGCGGTCTGGCAACGCAGATCACGGCGCTCGAAAGCCGATTTCTGGTGGTTATGACGACCACTAGGCGGGCCGATTCTCACTCGAGCCACTTTTTGGTTGAAATAGATACCGCCCAGGGGTATCCCATAGCAACAAAAAAGTGGTTCCAGTCCAAGCCGGACTCCGGCAAGCTGACCATAACCACAAAAATCCGGTCTGAGTGCCTTGAGAGGTTTCCGTGGGTCCGGGCGAACTGGAGCCGGAGGCTCACGAGGTCTTTGCGGCGGCGCGCTCAGTGGCGAGTCGACCGCGCTCGGACAGGTATTCCCGCAGCCCTTCCGGAGGTACCTCAATGCCGTCGTCAGCGTCGAGGGCAGTGATGCCGCTGCTGACAGCCGATCGGAGTGTGTTCAGGCGGGCTGCCTCAGGGACATCGTGTTCGCCAAGCGTCGCCAGGAGTTGCTGTGCCAACTCAGCCCGCTCGGCTCGAGGCAGCGTTTTCGCGGTCTTGAGGATCTGGGCGGAGGTCGGCATCATGCCCTACTGTATGCCGGGACCCGTCAGTTCTCCCATGGCCCTTTGAGTGGGCAGTGCCGTCGGACCGTTGGAGGGGGCTCCGCAGCGGCCCCTCGCACTCAGGGGGTTCGTGTTGGTGTGACGCCTATCAGCAGCTGGGTCAGCCGTAGGCTTGGCGCCATGCGCCGCTTTGTTCCCGGCGTCCAGCCGACGATCGACTATCCGCCTGGCGAGGTGTTGCGCTGGGCGGGTCGGTGGTCCGGGCCGGTGGTGCGGTCGCGGGTCGGACGCCAGCGGTACGTCTATCTGCTCGGGCAGGCCGTCGGATCGTGTGCTCTTCGCCGTCGTTCGAATTGGTCGGATACCTCCATGGCCTGCGGGGTCAGCACAGCGTCCCTGTTCTTCGCATCCGTGGGTAGCATGCTTCCCGAGGGTCTGTTGGGATCATCACGTGATGGGAGCCGAAAAGGATACGGACACGACCGTCCTGGCAGCCATCGTTTCTGCCTTCGTGGCAGCCGTCACAACCTTGATTCTCGATGTTAGGCGAGACCGCCGCGCGGATCGTAGAGAAGAGATCAATAGTCGCGCCAGCCGGCTTTCGGAGTTCCTCGGGTCGACTCACCAAGCGGTCGTCTTGATCGGGATCCTCGCTCAAACTCCTGTGTCCAGGAAGACGTCCTTTCGGGAAGGCGTGGAGTTTATGGCGAATGAGGCTCGGGAGACGACGGCACTCAACGCGATCCAGCTTCTTGATCCTGAGAATGTGGTGGTTGCCTGTGTTCGACTCCACCGGGCGCTGGTTGATCTGCAGCACTTCGCTCTTTCGAAGGAGTGGACTCCGTCAGAGTGGGAACCACGAAGAAATTGGTCAATGCGTCGGTAGATGCCGTTCGCGATGCAGCACACCAGGCAATGGGTCGATCAACCCTCAATCGTCGAGAGGCACCGGGACGCCGGGGACGAGGAGGTCCACCAACGGTCTCGAACCAACGGTGACGATAGTTAACAGTCAGTCAACTAGTCGCTCACGCACCGGGCTCAGCGGATGCCGTTGAGGTAGGCGAGTACCGCGCGGACGCGGCGATTGTCCTCGTCCGGACCGAGATCGAGTTTGGCGAAGATGTTCGCCACATGTTTGGCGACCGCAGCCGGGGTGATCACCAGTTGGCGGGCGATCTGTTGGTTGGCGGCACCTTTGGCCATCAGAGACAGCACTTCGAGTTCACGTGGGGTGAGCCGGCTGAGCCTTGGATCGCTGCGCCGGGCGTTGAGCAGCTGGGCGACGACCTCGGGGTCCATCACCACTTCGCCGGCGGCGACGAGTTCGGCTGATCGCATGAAGTCCGCGACGCGTCCGACCCGTTCTTTCAGCAGGTAGCCCACGCCGCCGACGGCATTGGTTTCCAGCAACGTGGCGGCGTAGGCGGGGGCCACATATTGGCTGACCATCAGCATCGGCAGGCCGGGGTAGGCGTCCCGCAGCTGCACGGCGGCCCGCAAGCCGTCGTCCGTCATCGTGGGCGGCATCCGGACGTCGGTGATGACCAGGTCGGGGAGCCCGTCGGGTCCGTCGGCGAGCCGGGTGCATTGCGCGATCAGCTCGGGGGCGTCCCCGGCCTCGGCCACCACCTGGTGGCCGGCGCGCTCCAACAGTCCGACCAGCCCGGCCCGGATCAACGCGGCGTCGTCGGCGACCAGGATCCGCATGCCGTCCCCTTCTCGTGTCTGGGTCACGGTAGCCCCTGCCAGCCGGAGGGGTGGGGGAAGCTCGCCCGGATGATCGTCGGACCGCCCGGCGGGCTGCTGACCCAACAGCCGCCGCCGAAGGTCTGGACGCGTTCGATCATGCCGCTCAGACCGTGCCCCGGCCGGACCACCGCGCCACCGCGTCCGTCGTCGTAGACCTCGATCTGCAGCTGATCGGTCAGGGCCACCCGGACCGACATGGTGGACGCCTGGGCGTGCTTGACCGCGTTCGTGAAAGCCTCGCTGACCAGGTAATACGCTGCCAGGGCCAGCTGCTCCGGCGGCTGCTGGTGACCGGTGATGGTGACTGTGACCGGCACCGGCTGGCGCTCGGAGAGCTCGCGGACGGCGTCCGCCAGCCCCCGGTCGGTGAGGATCTGCGGATGGATGCCGCGGACCGTGTCGCGCAGCGACGTCATGGCGGCCTCCATCGACGAGTGGGCGGCCGCCAGCGCGTCGCGGACCGCCTCCGGGCGTCCGGTGTCGAGCGCGTACTCGGCCTCGCCCAATTGCATGCTGAGCAGCACCAGATGCTGTTGGGCGCCGTCGTGCAGATCGCGTTCGATCCGGCGCCGTTCGGCGGCGAAGACGTCCACCAGTTCGCGGCGGGACGAGGTGAGCTGATCGACCTGCTCGCGCAGCTCGGTGCGTGGCCGGATCAGATCCTCGACCAGAATCGCCTGCACACTGGCCAGCGCCCAGGCGACGTAGAGCCCGGCGATCAGCAGGACCACCAGGGCGCCGAGCGCGAGGAACGCATCGCCGTGGACCGGCTCGCCGATCCGGCTGACCAGGGCGGTCGAGATGCCCAGCACCAGCGTCACCACGATCGCGCCAGGCAGGAAGTCGACCAGGGCGAACAGCACCGCGATGCCCCAGACGGCGAGGTTGCCCGAACGCAGGCCGTTGGCGTCCCACGGATGCCGGATCGGTCCGCTCGGCAGCGGCCCCGGCCGATGCAAACCCAGTAGCCGCAGCCGGTATGCCTCCACGTTCGCGGTGCCCCAGGCCACCAGCGGCAGCACGAACAGGCCGACGATGCCGGCGATCAGCGCGAGCATGCCGCCCACGATCGCGGTCGCGCAGTACGCCACCGCACCCCAACCGAGCGGGCTGACCAGCATCCGCAGCGGGTTCGGCGGCGGCTTCAGCCGGGCGCGGATCGCCGCCTCGTGGGATGGGTCGGGTTGCGTCACGATGCCACCCTAGGAGGGTCGGCACCCGGATGGCAGGGCGCCACCACCACCGCCGGGTAGTGCTGGCACTACCCGCAGGACACCGGACAGCGCCCGTGGGCGGCCGGCCGCGAATCGATTGGCTTGATGGCATGACAGCGAACCAGCCGCAGCCCGGCCTCAGGGCCCACCAGATCTCCAAGTCCTTCGGCGACGTCCGAGCCCTCGACCGGGTCAGCATCGACATTCCGGCCGGTCAGTCGGTGTCGGTGATGGGGCCGTCCGGCTCGGGCAAATCGACGCTGCTGCACTGCCTGGCCGGCATTCTGCGTCCGGACGCCGGCGACGTCAGCCTCGGCGACGAGCCGGTCTCGCTGGCCTCGGGCGCCGCCCGCAGCCGGATCCGGCTGGCCCGGATGGGTTTCGTCTTCCAGGACGGGCAGCTGCTTCCCGAACTCAGCGCGCTGGAGAACGTGGCGCTGCCGTTGCTGCTGCTCGGACGTCCGCGTCCGGAGGCGTTCCGGCGGTCCGGCGACTGCCTGCAGTGGCTTGGTCTGGCCGGGCTGGAGGCGCGGCGTCCGGGTCAGCTCTCCGGTGGGCAGGCGCACCGGGTCGCCATCGCCCGTGCCCTGGTCGGCCAGCCGGACGTTGTCCTCGCCGACGAACCGACCGGCGCACTCGACCAGGCCACCGGTGCCGAGGTGATGCGGGTGCTGACCTCCGCGGTCGCCGCGGTCGGCGCCAGCCTGGTCGTGGTCACCCACGACGCCGGCGTCGCGGAGTGGTGCCAGCGCCACGTCGAGATCGTCGATGGCCAGGTCAGCAACGACTTCCTCAGCCGGAGGGCCGCGTGATGAACCAGTTCCGTGTCGCCCCGCTGCTGTTGCGCGGCCGGATCCGTGCCGGCAACGGGCTGATCGATCTGCTCGCCGTGCTGGCCTTCACGGTGAGCAGTTGGCTGCTGCTCTCGGTGCTCGCCGGCGTGAACGTCTTCGTCAACCGCCAGAGCAGTCCGCCGGCGGCCTTCGTGGCGGCGCTCGGCGTGGACGCAAGCCAGGGTGTTGCCGAGTTGGCGATCTGGACGCTGCTGGCGGCCTGCGCCGGCGTCCTGCTGATCGTGCCACTGGTCACCCTGGGGGCGGCCGCCGCCCGGATGGGTGCGCTGGGACGCGATCAGCGGCTCTCCACGCTGCGGCTGCTGGGCATCACCGGTGGCCAGGCGGTCGGGCTGAGCACCGTCGAGACGATGCTGGCCGCGGTGGTCGGGGGAGTGCTGGGCACTCTGGGCTATCTGGCGACCCTGCCGGCGTGGGCCGCGATCGGCTTCCAGGCGACCCCGCTGAGCGGGACCGAGATGCTGCTGCCGCTGTGGGCGATCGCGGCCACCGTCGGCGGACTGGTGCTGCTCGCCGGGCTGAGCTCGGTGAGCGGGCTGATGCGGCTGCACATCTCACCGTTGGGCGTGGCGCGTCGGGCACCCCGTCCGGCGTTGAAGCTGTGGCGGCTGCTGATCGTGCCGGTGGCGATCGGCGCCTGGCTGGTGATCGCCCCGATGCTCAACCTGGCCCGCGAACTGGTCGTCTCGGCGGTGGTGATCCTGATCGGGCTGGGCCTGTTCATGGGTGTGATCAACCTGGTCGGACCCTGGTTGCTGCAACTGCTCGGCGTTCTCTTCACTCGTTCCGGACGCCCCGCGGTGCTGCTCGCCGGACGCCGGCTGCTCGCCGATCCGAAGGGCGCCTGGCGTTCGGTGGCCGGTCTGGCCTTCGTCGGCTTCACCGGCGGCGCCTTGGTCAGCGTCCCTGATTTCACGGCCTATAGCGGCGATCCGCTGCTGCGCATTCTGGCCGCCGACGTCCGCACCGGCACCTATCTGACCGTCGGTATCGCCTTTCTGGTGGCGGCTACATCGACCCTGCTGAACCAGGCGTCCGCCGTTTTGGACCGGCGCCGCGAGCTGCGCCAGCTGGCCAACCTGGGGGTGCCGCGCAGCCTGCACGACCAGACCCGGCTGGTCGAGGTGGTCGCCCCCGCCGCGCTCAGCGCGGTCGGCTCCGGAGGGTTGGCGATGCTGTTCTTCGCGCAACTGCCGTCGATGGCGGGTGCCCCGATCGGGCCGTTCCTGTTCGCGCTGTCGCTGCTGGCCGGTGTCGCGCTGGTCTGGGCAGCGGGGGAGGCCTGCCGTCCGGTCTTGCGCGCAGCGCTCGCAGGAGTCGGTGTGCGCGCGGAATAGGTTGGCGGTTCGGGGGACGGTTCCTCTTCGGTTCAAGAAACTGTCCCCTGAACTGGATCGGAACCATCCCCACCGTCCCATTCGGTGCTGGATGGCGTCGATCAAGGCTGTGCGACGACACTGGCGGAGGAAATACGGTGTGGGTGTCGATTTCCCGGCACACCGTTCGTCTCAGCTGCGACCGAAACGAGAACGAAGGAGAGCAACCGATGCAGTACGTGATGCTCGTCTATCAGGGCGACGCCCAGGACCGGCAGGCTGCGTTGTCCGAGCAGGAGCAGGCGCAGGTGTATGCCGACTATCGCGCAATCGCCGAGACCGCGGGGGTCACCACGATGCCGCCGCTGGGCACCGCCGAGGACGCGACGACCGTGCGGGTGCGGAACGGCGCGATTCTGACCACCGACGGGCCGTTCGTCGGCATGAAGGAGGCGATTGGGAGCGTCTTCGTCTTTGAGGCCGACGACTTGGACGCCGCGATCGAACTGGCCGCCCGCGTCCCCGCCGCGCGGTACGGCGGAGCTGTCGAGATCCGGCCCTCCGCGGTGTATTGGTGACGGTGCTGGAAGACGTCTTCCGAGCCGAGTGGGGACGGGTGCTGGCCACCCTGATCGGTCTCGTCGGCGACTTCGACCTCGCCGAGGAGGCCACGCAGGAGGCGTTCGCCATCGCCGCCGAGCGGTGGCCGCGCGACGGCGCACCGAGCCATCCACGGGCCTGGCTGATCACGACCGCCCGGAATCGGGCCATCGATCGGATCCGCCGCGATCAGAGGTTCGCCGCCGCACTCGGCCGGCTCACGCCGTCCGGCTCGGCGGAGGAGTGGGTGAGTCGCACCAGTTTTCCCGATGAGCGGCTGGAGTTGATCTTCAGCTGTTGTCATCCGGCGCTCGCGGTGGAGGCGCAGGTGGCGCTGACCCTGCGCACCGTGGGCGGGCTGAGCACAGCCCAGATCGCTCGGGCATTCCTGGTTCCCGAACCCACCATGGCGCAGCGCCTGGTCCGCGCCAAACGCAGGATCAAGGTGGCGCGGATTCCGTTCCGGGTGCCACCGGCCGATCGACTCCGGGAACGCCTGGAGGCAGTGCTCGCGGTGGCCTATCTGATCTTCAATCAGGGTTACCTGGGCCCGAAGGTTCTCGCTGACGAGGCGATTCGGCTCGGACGTGCCATGGTCGAATTCCTGCCCGACGAGGCCGAACCGCGAGGGCTGCTCGCGATGATGCTGCTGCACGAGTCCCGTCGGGACGCCTGGCAACACGATGGCGAGCTGGTGCTGTTGGCCGATCAGGACCGCTCGTTGTGGGACACGACGCTGATCGCGGCCGGTCGTGCCGAACTCCACACGGCGATCGGGCTGGGCGGACGCGGACCGTACGTGATCCAGGCGGCGATCGCGTCCCTGCACGCCGAGACGCCGAACGACTGGACGCAGATCGCCGCCCTGTACGGAGAGCTGGGACGCCGGACCGGCTCGGCTGTCGTCGAACTGAACCGTGCCGTCGCTGTTGCCGAGACCGAGGGACCCGAGGCCGGCCTGTGCCTCGTCGACGGCCTTGGACTGGATGAGTTCCGCTACCTGCATTCGACCAGGGCCGACCTATTGCGGCGGCTCGATCGCGTGGACGAGGCCCGCTCTGCCTACCGCCGCGCCTGGGAGCTCAGTGACGACGAGGTCGAGCGACGTTTCCTGGAGCGGCGATTGGACGAACTGAACCGGATCGGAACCGTCCCCTGAACCGGAAAGGAAGTCCCCTGAACCGGAAGGGAACCGTCCCCAATCTGGTTTCAGGGGGCTACTGCGGTGGAGGCGAGTTGGACCATCAGGTTGATGGTGCAGGCGAGCACCACGGCACCGAGCAAATAGGACAGCAGAGAATGCCGCAGCACGGCCCGGCGGACCGGACGGGTGTGCAGGTTGGTGTCGGAGACCTGATAGGTCATGCCGAGGGTGAAGGCGAGGTAGGCGAAGTCCTGATAGTCGGGACGGTCGCCGTTGAAGTCGATCGCCTCGGCGTCCGGGTCGGCGTAGTAGAGGCGTCCGTAGTGGACGGTGTAGAGGGTGTGCACCAGCACCCACGAGCAGGCCACCACGATGGAGCCGAGTAGTGCCTCGACCGGGAATTGTTCTCCTGAGCGGGCTCCGACAAGCAGGAATGCGACTCCGGCGACGCTGGCCAGCGACGCCAGGGTGAGGATGATGACCGTGCCGCCGTGGCTGGGGTCCTCCTGCGTGGCGTGCGCATGGGTCTGGTCGGGATCGAACCGGAACAGGGCCAGCGCCGTCCACCCGACATAGATCACCGAGAGGGCGATCCATCCGGCGGCGGCCGCCACCGCAGGCCCGCGCCACCCCCACAGCATGACCGTGACCACGGCACCGAGCAGTGCGGCGACGCTGGGCCGCACCCAGGCCGGCTGGAGCTTCATGGCAGTAGTCAACCACCGCGCCCCACGGTGATGAGATCCGACCGCCGGTGTCGCCGCCGGCGGCCGCCGTCCGGCAACGTAGGCTGAACCATCCGACCTGGTGAGGAGACCGGTGAGACCTCCGATTGAGCGGCGGACGCCGCGCACGTTCGGCCTCGGGAGATTCGCCTGGCCGGGGCGTTCGTCGCGCACCGGACCGCTTCTCGACGGGCCGGACGGTGGGCCCCACGATCGGCCCACGGGTCTGCGCACCCTGATTCTGGCGGCCGGAGTAGGGGCCGGTCACAACCAGGCCGGCAATGCCGTCGAGCACGCATTGGCGCAGCTGCCCGAGGTCGATCAGGTGCTCAACATAGACATCCTGGAAACTACCAACGAGGCGTTCCAGAAGCTCTACGACGACGGCTATTTCGCATTGGTCGACGAGGCTCCCTGGGTGGTCGGCTGGGGCTACGACAGCCAGGATTCGCCGTTCAAACTCGCGCCGCTGGTGCAATGGTGGGATCAGCTGAACACCACCGCGGTGGTGCGGAGAATTCGCGACTATGACCCCGACGTGGTGATCTGCACCCATTATCTGCCGGCCCGGTTGGTGTCATTGATGCTGGCCCGGCGGCAGCTCCGGGCGTCGTTGAGCGTGGTGACCACCGACTACGACTTCCAGGGCTTGTGGCTCACCTCGCCGTTCAACCACTTCTTCGTGGCGCGGGACGAGGCATATGAGCACATGGCCAACCTCGGCGTCCCGCGCGATCGGATTCGGGTCTCCGGCATTCCGGTGCGACACGGGCTGGCCGATCATGTGGACGCCGCCGCGGTCCGAAAGCGATTCGGGCTGCACCCGCGACTGCCCATCGTGTTGATCTCCGCAGGCGCGTCCGGCGGCAGTTACACGCTCAACATCGTCCGCCAGGTGCGGCGCAGCGACCAGCGTTTCCAAGCGGTCGTGGTGTGCGGTCGCAACCAGCAGCTGCGCGGTCAGATCGCCGAGATCGTGAAGAACGATCCGGAACGCTTCCGGGTGCTCGGCTACACCACCGAGATGGCCGATCTGATGCGCATCTCCACCCTGTTTGTGGGCAAGCCGGGCGGCCTGTCGTCGTCGGAATGCATGGCCGCAGGGCTACCGATGGCGATCATCAATCCGATCCCCGGGCAGGAGGTTCGCAACGCCGACTTCCTGGTCGAAGAGGGCGCGGCGGTGCGCTGCAATTACGCGACCACGGTCGGCTACAAGATCGACTCGCTGCTGGCCGACCACGGACGGCTCCGGGCGATGGCAGCCAACGCGCGCCGGATCGGACGCCCGGATGCCGGCCATGCCGTCGCGACGGATTCGCTGGCGTCCCCGGTTCAGCCGCTGTGGATCGGCCGCGAAGCGAAGAAGTCGATGCTGTTGGCCGGCGAGGAAGGGATTCCGGCCGCGGATCTGCCGGACGAACGCATGCTGCGGTCGCTGACCGATCCGGTCACCGGCGCGTCCCTGGCGCTGGTCACGCAGGCGCAGCTGCGCCCGCTCGGCGTGACCGACTGGTCGACTTCGGTGCGAGTCAGCCGCAAAGCGCTGCGCGCCCTGGTCTGGCAGCCGGACAACCTCGATCTCGTGGTCACCTGCCGATGGCTGCTCGGCGCCGAACGGTCCCGGATCTTCGGGCTGTCCTGAGACAACGCACCGATTCGGTCAGCACCGTTGCCGGAATCTCAATCGAGGACTGTAAAGCTGGCGACAACAGGGTGATGATCGGAACAATCGTTTGGTGTAGCTACGTTTCTCGTATGGAGGCAACCAGTTGGGATGGCCTTCACATCGGCACTGAACGCGGTCACCACGGCGGCATTGGCATAGCGGCGACGACGGTTCAGCGGGAGGCGGGGCGGCGCATGAGTACGAGCGTGACTGGATAGCCCTCGGTGACCTTGACGCGGCTTGCCTCGGCGAAGCCAAATCGCTCGAAGTCCGAGATCGATGAGCCAAGTCTGCCTCGGTCTGCGAAGACCCAGAGATGAGAGAGTTTCTCGAGTCGATCGCGGATCTGGTCTACCCGTAGCGATGGCTGCTTCAGCCTATTCTGCTTCCAGCGGTCGGTGCGTTGTTCGCCGAGGTTGATGAGGCCGTCCATCTCGGTGTGGAACGCCCACCACAGGACGTGGCGGTCGTTGTTGACGATATACACGTTGTCGCCCGGCTGAGTCAGTTCGGCGAGCTTCGCAGCGACAGCAGATGCAGTGATATGAGCCTCTGGCTGGCGGCTAATCCACAGCGCGGGAATTGCCGTCGCCAAGAGTAGGAGTGTGGTGATCGCCTTCAACCAGTAGCTGCGTAGCCAGTCAATTAATAGTGCCAAGAGGATGGCGAGTGCTGGCGCACTTGCCGTGACGTACCGTTCGGTATACATGGGTTGCCGTAGGCTCATCAGCATCAGGATCGCCGTAGGCAGGACGAGCCACGCGACAAGGAAAATGGTCTTCGATCTAGACTCCGCTGATAGGCATAGCCTGACTGCATTGACTAACGCGGCTATTAAGAGTATCGAACCGAGGAAGCTCGTCGGCGTTACCCCCCAAAATGCGCCCTGTAAGACCTGTACGGGTGTGACGGGATACCTTTCGAGCCACGAAACCTGCGCAGTCTGGCGGATCGCGAGTAGCGCCAACGGGGTGGCCAATAGTCCAGCAATGAGTGAGGCTATCAAGCCGCGAATTTGTTGGGCCCGAGGCATCCAGATTAGCGTCAGTGGAACGGCGACGTAGATTAGTGCCACGTACAGGAATAGGTATACTGACGCTGCGGCTAGTATGGAATAGAGTGCCCACCAGGCCACCCGTCCATCGCTGGATGCTTTCCAGAATGCTGCCATTGCCGCGACGCCGAGGGTGGTGGAAATGGCAAAGGAACGAGCCTCGGCGCCCGCCCAGGTTGCTTGCGGGAGGATCGCAAAGATCAGGCCCGCCGACGGCCCGACGCTGCGCGAGCCGATCCTTGCGGCTAGGACCGTCACAAGTGCAGTGGCTATGCCGATGCCTAGCGCGGAGACAAGTCGAAGGCTGAGAATGGACGAACCGAAGATGTGCACCCATGCGCGCATGCCGAGGTAATAGACGCCATGAACGGCATCAATCTGGCTCAGCATCGCACGAAGTGCGGAGAGGCTTCGCTCGTTCGCGATCCAGGTGGCAGCCTCATCGCGCCACGGCAGAGGGCCGTCGATGCCGATCAGGCTCACGAGGAGGCCGACCAGCCCAGTCGCAATGGATAGGGTCGGGAGGGAAGCGTGGGGGCGCGCAATCACCAGTGGATGCTACCGTGACCTGGCCGCTAGGGGTTTCACCTCGGTGGTCTGGAAGACCGCAAGGCGGCCCCGACCTACTCCCGACGGAGACGCGCCTGCCTAGCGCGCGGCGCATTCCTTGCCGATGACGACGTCCGTCGGGTGCGCGATCGGTGTGGTGCGCACCTTCACCGGGCCATATTTTCCGGCTGGGCCGGTGAAGGTGACCGAGACGGTCACCTTCTTGGCGCCGAGATCTTGGACGGTCATGAACGACGGCACCGGACGTCCCAGATCGGTGGAGTCGACCGGACGCCAATTCCACGACTTCTTGGCGGGCCGCTGGGAGGCGGTGACCGTGGTGCCGGGCGGGCCGTAGATGAACAGCTGGGTGCGGTACACCTTGGTCCGCCAATCACCGCCGACGACATATGTCGGCAGCTTGCTGCTCTGCGCCTTGGTCAGGTCGAGCCAGACGGTGGTCGACACGGTGAACGAGCGAGTGCCGTCCGCCTCGCAGCGGGTGGTGGTGTTGACCTTCGACCGCAGGTAGTAGTCGATCTTCGACCCGAGCGAGGCGTCGCGGTAGAAGACGCCGATCGTGGTGGTTTCGTCGTTGGTGGTCGGCAGAATGCCGGCGATGGCCGTGTCCGCCACCTTCTCCTGAATGGCCGGGTCGGCGCTCCAGAACATGATGCTGCCGCTGGCGATGCCGTCCGAGATCGCCGACGCGAGCTTCGCCGGATCGAATTTCCCGCTGACCAGTTTGTCCATCACCGACATCGCGACCTGTTTGAAGATCTCGTCCGCCCGGTCGGGCTCGTACAGCTGATAGGCCCGACTGAGCAGGAACGAGACGGCGTTGTCACTGCCGATCGTGTGGCCGTCGACCTTCACCGGACCGGTGGCCCGCATCACATGGGCCAGCGCCAGCGGATCGACGGAGATCACCCCGTCGACCGGGTCGGGGTCGATGTCGCGGTTCCAGAACGCGCGGATCGTCTTGGCGGCGGTCGGGAAGTCGGGACGTCCGACGCTGGTGTTGAGGTGGGTGATCAGATAGTCGTTGTAGAGATCGAGCGCGCTCTGATCGATATCGGACTTGACCGCGACGCCATTGCGGTAGTCGTTGCTGTCGGCCTGTTTGACGATTGTCGCGTTGCCGTCGGCGAACCGGATCAGGCTCTGCGACGCCACGCTGCCGCCGAGTGCCAGTACCTCGGCGTTCGTCTGGGCGGCCAGCAAGTAGTTGCGCGGGCCGTTGTTGCCGAGCATGCCCGGCAAGATCTGCAGCACCGGATCGGCGGCGTCGAGCACGTCGCCGAGCTGATCGACGCCGGCTCGCACCTGGGGAAGCAGATCGGGGCTGGTCCTGACCTGCCGAAGTTGGGCGGTCAGCATCGTGATCGCGGTGGAGGCGCGCTGGGTCAGCGGCATCAGCCGGCGCAACGTGGGCTCGGAGCCGGGCGCGTCGAGGGCTGCCAATGCCGGGATCGCCAGGCCGGCACTGAGCTGGTGCATCGCCTGCGACGCGATCCGTGCTGCCCGCAGGTTGGTGCCGATCACCGGCATGTTCTCGGCCGCCGCCCACAGCATGCCGCTGCTGGCGTCCACCGCGCTCGCCGACCGGTCGGCGACGACCCGCAGCCCCGTTCGCGGGTCGGCACCCTTGCGGACGTCGTTGACGGCAGTCTGCGCCGCGGTCAGATCGGACTGTACGGTCAGCACCCGCGAACCGAGCCAGGCGGCGAGACCGCCGACCACCAGCACCACCGCCAACGCGAACAGTAAGATCCAGCGGGTTCGACGGCGCCGTCCGGCCGACCGTCGCGGTGCGGGGCCGGTTGAGGGGGTGCCGTCGCCCGCCGCGTCGTTCGGGGAAGCGGCAGTCGTCATGGTGACGATGGTAGTCATCGCGGAAGTCCGGGTGCCGGCGGCACTCGTCCGCCGACTAGGGACACTAGGAAGGGGTGGGCATGGCGTCCGATCAGTTACGGACGGCGGCGCCGACGCTGCGCTGGGCGATCGACACCGCGGCCACCCCCGGTCGATGGGGCGATCTCTGGGGCGACACCCACTTCGCGGTCTCGCTCGCGCATGCCCTGCGCCGGCTGGGGCAGCAGGTGACGATCGACCGTCGGGACACTCGCGACCGGCCCTCCCGTGCCGCCGACGACGTGGTGCTGGGCCTGCGCGGCCTCGAACTGGGAAGGCCGCGGCCGGGCCAGCTGAACCTGCTCTGGGTGATCTCCCACCCCGACGAGGTGACCGCCGAGGAAGCCGGTCGCTACGACAGGGTCTTCGCGGCGTCCCCGCGCTGGGCCCGGCAACGGAGCGACGAATGGGGAATCCCGGTGATCCCGCTGCTGCAGTGCACGGACGCCGAGCTGTGCCGTCCGGAGCGAACCGGGGCCGGCACAGCCGGCGGGGTGCTGTTCCTGGGCAACGCGCGGCGCGGCGCGCACCGTCCGATCGTCGAGGCGGCCGCAGCGGTCACCGACGTCGCGATCATCGGCACCGGCTGGGAGAACACCGAGCAGGCCGACCGGGTGGTCGCCACCTCGGTGCCCAACGACCAGGTGGGCGCCTATTACGCAGCCGCGGACGTGGTGCTCAACGACCACTGGAGCGATATGCGCGATGCCGGGTTCGTCTCGAACCGGTTGTTCGACGCGGTGGCCTGCGGAGCCCGGGTGCTGAGCGACCCGGTCGACGCAATGGCGGAACTCTTCGACGGCAGCGTCATCACCTGCGAGTCGGCGGACGACGTCCGCGCGGCGCTGGCCGGCGACCCGGATCAGGTCTGGCCGGACCGGGCCCGGCGGTTGGCCACCGCGGCGCGGGTGCGCGCCGAGCATTCCTTCGATCAGCGTGCCGCCACCCTGCTGGAGCATGCGCTGACCCTGACGGCGTCCAAACCCGGCCGGGGCACAAACCCTGCCGAGCGAACGGGCGTCCCTCCGGCCCGTCCGCTCGGACGCAGGTGGTGGTGGCTCGGCCGACGGCGTCGGTGAGTTAGGGTCTCGACAGGCTCGACAGGCGAGGGTCAGGGCTTGATCTTGGTGATCTTGCCGCCGCTCTGGCTGCGCATGGTGGTCGACTTGTTGCTCACGAAGGTGTTGGTGACCGTCGTGAGCTTGCCCTTCGCCTTGACCAGGATTCCGTATTTGCCGTTGGTCTCGAACCGCATCGCCTTGTTGATCCGCCCGGTGGTGCCCTTGCCCGAAATCACCAGGCCGGTGGAGCCGTTGGACTTGACCACGTTGCCGGTGCCGTTGACGGTGATGTTCGCCTTGTCGCTCACCGTGATGCCCTCGATGCTGCCGGCGGTGACCTGGTTGTCGCTCAGCACGGTAAGGCTGCCGCCGGCCGACACCGAGATGTTCTTGCCCTTCGACGTGGTGAACGTCGACCCCTGGATCGTCGCCGTTCCGTTGGACGGCACCGAGAGCCCGCGCTCCGCGGTGCCGGAGATGGTGACCCTGGTGAGCTGTACCTGGGTCTTCGAACCGGAGGCGAGCACGCCGTTGTAGCCGTTGTTGGCGACCACGCTGTCGGTCATCGACGCCTTGACGCCCGGGACCGTGCCGAGCCCATGCCGCCCGTTGGACGAGACGGTGGTCCGCACCAGCGACACCTCGGCGGAACTGGTCAGCGAGACGCCGCAGACCTTGTTCGACGACATGGTCGTCCCGGTCACCGTCGCCCGCGAGGACGACAGGCCGAGGCCGTGCCCGGTCTTGTTGGTGGTCGAGCCGGTGACCGCGAGTCCGTTTCCGTCGAGCGTGCTGTCCACGATGGTGCCCACGGAGCCGGTGGACAGCTGCAGGCCGTTCCGCCGGTTGGCCGTCGAGCGCACACGGGTCGCGGTGACGGTGGACGACTCGGAATGGATGCCGTCGTCGTTGTTGCCAGTGCTGGCGACGTCGGCCAGGGTGAGCGACGACTTCGTGTAGGCGACGATGCCGTTCTCATTGGCGTTCCGGACGGTGAGATGGGCGAGCCGGACGGTGGACGCCTTGGCGCCGATCACCGTGTCGGACCGGTGCGAGGAATCCCAATTCCCTCCGTACACGCCGCCCTTGACCGCGTTGAACCAGAGCAGCTGATCGGCCGTCGCGGTGAGCAGCACCGAGGTGGCGGGGTCGGCGACCAGATAGACGTTGTCGGCCATCCGGATCCGTTCTTTCACCTGGACGCTGCCAGCCGGCAGGGTGATGATCCTCGGCTGGTTGGCAGGTGCTGCGGATTTCGCTGCGGCGATGAGTTCGGCGGTGACGTCGCCGGTGTGGCCGATCGGCACCACCTGAACGTTCCCGGTGATGCCGAACGCCGCCAGGGCGTCATTGACGTCGGCGGCCTGTGCGGTCGGCGCCGCAGCGAGACCGGTGAATGTGGTGGCGGACGCGGCGAGGATAGTGAGCACTCGCCGTCGGGGATTTACTGACATTCTGCTAAGGCTCCTTGTCGGGTGCTTGTAGTTTCGCCAATACCTTCCCCCCAGGCCGCAATATATACGGATCGCAGCGCGGAAGCTATTTAGCAAGGGACGGATAGGTTCAGCGTGTGAATGGCGCCCTCCGCTCCACGGTGAATTCGGCGCAGTTGTCCCGGATGGCGAGCTGGACGCCGACCGTGCTGTCGCCGGCAGCTTCTGTGGCGGCGTCCGGTGGACGGCGCAACCACCGCGCGGTGGCTCCGGTGCCGGTGAGAAAGCCGAGCCGCACCCGATAGCTGCCGTCCGGAAGGCCGTCCAGCGGCACCGAGACTACGCCAGTGTGCTGGCGAGGGTCGTCGACGTGCGGCCGTACGGTGACCGGCGCGACCGCAACCGGCTCGCCGCCCTGCACGAACCGGGCCTCGATGCTCGCCAACGCGGTGTCGAGGTGGCTGGCGCCGCCGATTCGCAACCGCAGCCGGAACCGCAGCCGGTTGCCGATGAGTCTCAATTCATCCGCCCAGGCCCGTGTTGCCCCGGTCTGCAGCAGCTGGCGGTTGGTCTCGGTGCTGCAGGGCAGATCGAGATAGAGGTCGCCGCGGTGCGCACGCAGGCGTCCGGCGAGGGCGTCCAGGCGCAGGAAGCTCGCCAGGTCGTCCTCGCGCATGGCCACGTAGGCGGCGCGTTGGTCGGCGCCGGTGGTGGCCTGCTCGATGATCGCCGGGTCGATCCCTCCGATCACGGCCTTCGCACGGACGAAGAACTCGGGCAGCCGCTCGGCCGGCAGCAGGCCGGGCGCACGCCGGGCGAAGCCCTGGAAGCTGCGGACCAGGAACGCGTCGAGCAGCGGACGCCGGCTCGGCGTCAGCTGGGACGCCATCCCGTTCAGAGTCTCGATCACCTGCAGGTGGTCCCAATAGTTGTCCAGTCGGGTGAAGTGGCTGTCCATCACGGAGGTGCCTTCAGCCCGTTTGCGGTAGCGGTACACGACGTCCCCGACCAGCACCAGGCCGCTGGTGCGCAGCATTGCCGGCACGTTGACCACGGTGTCCTGGTGGTGGATGCCTTCTGCGAACCGCAGGCCGGAGCGGCGTAGCCACGCGGTGTCGTACAGCTTGTCGCAGGTGCGTGCGTCGTGAACCAGCTGCGGCACCTGCTCGATCGATACTGCCTGCGTGACCCCGGCCTCGAAATAGCCCGACCAGAGCCAACTCCTGGGTTCTGGGAATTGCTCGGTGGCGCCGACCGCCAGCGGCAGCCCGTGGCGCCGCAATCCGCCGCTGAGCAACTCGACGGCGCGGGGAGCGAGCTCGTCGTCGCCGTCCAGGAACAGCACCTGCTGGGTGGTCACCAGGTCGAGCCCGCGGTTGCGGGCCGCTCCGGCGCCCGGCCCGGCATTGGGCTGATGGAGCACCTGGATGCGCGGACGCGTGGCGGCATACTCGTCGGCGACCCGGCCGGTGCGGTCGGTGCTGCCGTCGTCGACCACCAGAATGCGGCACCGGTCCCACCAGGTCTGAGCCAGCACCGAGTCGAGGCACGGTCCGAGGTAGCGCTCGACATTGTGGGCAGGCACGACGACGGTGACGCCCGGTTTCAGGCGACTGACAAGACCGGTCAGCATTCCCATCGGCTCAGCTCCCTCGCTCGGCGGCGCGTCTCGCCGGAAGGACTCGGCGCAGCCGGCGCCGGATTCGGCGGCGGACGCCGGCCACCAGCCGGGGCAGATCGACCGCCGGGGGAGCGGGGGACGGCGTCGCCGGGGCAGGCCTGCGGCGGAACTTGGCCTCGGTGTGCGCTTCGACGAGCAGCCGGTGCATGGCCTGCGCATCCGCGCCCGAGTCGATCGCGCCGAGCTGCGCCAGGAGGTCGCTGCCGAGCCGGACGGCCTGGTCGCGGGCTTGTTGCAGCATCCGGTGGATCACCGCGCCGACCTGTTCGGCGACGTCCGGTTCGAACCGACGTCCATGCACCAGCCGGAACATCTGCACCGCGCAGACGAAATAGCCGCGGGCCGCGACCGCGCGGCTCGCGGTGCCCATGATCGAGTCCTGCCGGACCCGCCGTCGGTACAGCTGCACCGGGACATGGGCGGCGCGGCGGACGGCCAGCATCACCTCGAAGGTGAACAGGTTGTCCTCGTAGGAGATGCCGGGCAGGAACCGGATCGACGCCTGTTCCACGATGCTGCGCCGCACCAGGTAGAGGCAGGCGCTCGCCCGGTAGTGCTTGCGGGCGTTCATTCGGGCCAGCAGGGCTACCCCGCTGGTGATGGCGGAGTAGTCGCCGGGCCGCTGGTAGTAGGTGGCCATCCGGCGCCAGCGGTGATCGTCGACCCCCGGTTCGCGGCTGGCCTCGGCGTCGAAGCCGAGCAGGTCGAGGTCGTCCGCCGAGGCGCGTCCGACCAGGTCGGCGAGCCCGTCCAGACCCCAGTGGTCGTCGCTGTCCAGGAAACAGAGATAGCGGCCGCGGGCCAGGTCGAGGGCGGCATTGCGGGCGACGGACTGCCCGCCGTGCGGAACAGTCAGCACCCGGACACGTGCGTCGGAGGCGGCGATCCGGGCCAGCAGGGTGCCGCTGGCATCGGTGGAGCCATCGTCGACGCAGATCACCTCGAGGTCCACACCGTTCTGGCCGAGCACGCTGGCCAGGCAGTCCCGCAGGTAGGCCTCGGTGTTGTGCACGGGGATGATCACACTGACATCGGGGACAGCGCCGTCCGGGGTCTCGACGACGGCGTGCGGAATGGCCGCTTCGGGTGGCGATGGATCCGGGGAGTGGTTGTGGGGCGTGGTGGCGTCCGGTGTGGCGCCGATCATGGCGAGCAGCGCGGTGTGCGCGTCGGCGCGGGCGGTGGCTGCCTGCTGCTGGGCCTGGCGGAGCCGGTCGAAGAGCAGTTCAGTGCTGGTCCGGCGCGCGATGGCGTCCAGTTGTGCAGGGTAGTCGTGCCGCAGGAAGTAGTCGTCGGGGCGTCCGGTGACGCCGAATCTCGGCAGGACGTCGCTGCGCAGCGCCTCGTGCACCGTGGCGAAGGACACCGCCGTCCCCGCTTTGCGCAGCGCGGTCAGGCTCACCTCGACGACCAGATTGACGAAGGCCCGCTCTAGGCCGGGCCACCGTCCGATTCGCTCCAGGTCGGCGCGGATCGCAGTCAGCGCCTCGACGAAATCCAGCGGCGACTCGTGCAGGGTGGCCTGCAGGCTGGTGGAATGCCCGGTTCGGTAGTCGATGCCGTACGATTCGACATAGCTGATTCGCTGCGCCTGAGCCATCGCGAGAGACGCGAAATACAGATCGTTGGTGCGGCGCAGCGGCTGGAAGCGCAGACCGGTACGAGCCACGAACGAGGCTTTGAGCAGCTTGTTCCAGGGGGCCGGGCTGACCGCGAGAAACAGGTGGTCGCCGAGAGCCTCGGGAGCCAGCGGTGTCCGGCGCGGAAAACGATTGAGGCGGACGCCCCACTCCACCGGCGAGACATCGCCGGTCGACTCGTCGGCGACCCGGAAGCGGGTCGCCACGATGTCGGCGTCGTCCATCACCGCCTTGGCGTGCAACTCCTCCAACAGCATCGGCGCGAACCGGTCGTCGGCGTCGAGAAAGGCCAGATAGTTGCCGGTCGCCTCGGCCAGCCCGGCGTTGCGGGCGGCGCCGGCGCTGCCCATGGCCGGTCCGGCAACGAGACGGACCCGTGCATCGGCGTCGGCCATCTCGCCGACGATGGCCGCCGTGGCATCCGTCGAGCCGTCGTCCACGACGATGATCTCGAGGTCGGTCAGCGTCTGGGCGGCGATGTCGCCGAGGGACTCGCGCAGTCGTCGCTCGCCGTTGCGCACCGGGACGATCACGGACACAGCGGGCATGTGCTCCCCAGTGGTGAGGTGGAAACGGTGAGCCGGAGCCGGCATGCAGCAGCCTACCGGAACCTCCTAATCGACCGAGGACCTATTTAGTGCCGTGAACCAAACCCGAAACCGGCCGGAAGGTCTGCTGGAGATCGGCCCACTGGCCGGGCGGACGCCGATGGCCCGCGGCGCGGCCAGCTAGACTCACAGCCCTATTCACCTCGGGGAATCTCCCCCTTTTTGAAAGTTGGGAACGTCGGGAGCGTGTTCGGCGTGGGAAGGTTCGACAAATGCGAGCGATTCGGAATACTGCCGTCGCCCTGGCCGGCCTGGTGCTGATGGCGACGGCGCTGGTGGCGCCGGCGGGCATCAGCCAGGCCGCTACCGCGACAGGGAAACTCACTGTGGCACCGGGACGGGCAATCACCGCTCAGTTCTCCGGCACGAAACTCGACAGAAGGCGACTGGTCAGCCTGGAGAAGTCAGCCGACGGACTCACCTGGAGCACCCTCGAATCGGTGAAGATGAGTTCGAAGGGTGCGGTCGACTTCCGCACCCCCGCCACCCAGCCCGGCCAGTATCGCGCGGTCGCCAAAGAATTCACCTACAAGGTCAAAAAGAAGAAGGTGACCGCGGCCGAAGTGGTCAGCGAGATCAGGCAGCTTGCCGCGCCGTCGTTCGCCGACGAATTCACCGGCTCGTCGTTGGCCGATACCTGGCGCACACGCGAAGAGGTCGGCTACCAGGCCACCGGACGCCTGTGCTCCGCGCCGGTGAGTGCCAACGCCACGGCGTCCGGTGGTTCTGCGGTGCTGACCATGACCAAGGCGGGCGCGACTGAGGCGAAGAAGGTGGCCAGCCAGGCAAAGGACCGGCAGAAGGAACTCGATCGTGCGGCCGTGAAGAAGGCCGACGCCGCAGTCAAGAAGGCCGAGTCTGCGCTAGCCAAGGCCAAGGCGATGAAACAGAAGACGGCCGCTCAGCGGAAGGCGCGAAGCGCGGCGATCAGGAAGGCCGACACCGCACTCAGGAGGGCGAAGTCCGCGCGGGCCGCGCTGACTCCCGGCTGCCCCAACGGGGTGTTCCACAACGCGATGGTCAGCACTCAGGGCAGCGGCGAGACGGTGCGGGCCGGAACGGTCGTGGCCAGGGTGAAATTTTCGCAGGGTCAGGGTGCCCATCTGGGAATCTGGCTGCAGGCCGGCAATCGCCAGGAGATCGACGTCATCGAGGCATACGGCTACGGTCGGGGCATTACCAATGTCCTCCACCGGCTCAGCGGCTCGACCCTGAGAAAGGACCCCGCGGTCGCCAAGGACGCCTATGTCGCGGTCAAGACGGTGAAAAGCAAGAGCTGGTGGTCGAAGTGGCACACCGTGGCCGCGACTTTCGACACCGGCACGATCACCTTCTTCCTCGACGGCGTCAAGACCCGGCAACTGAGGGGAATGGCCGCCGCCGATTACCACCTGACGATGAGCGTGCTCAGCTCCGACTGGGAGACGTACCGGATCAAGCAGCCGGACGTCAGGCCCGGAGCCGGTGTGGCGAGGTCCACGGTGACGAGGCAGAGCCTGCCCTCGCTGTCGGTGGATTGGATCCGGGTCTGGAAGAAGGGCTGAGGTGTTGTCCGGCCGAACCATTGCGGCGGGGCTGCTGACGGGCGCCCTGCTGGCCGGTTGCACCTCCGGCCCATCGGCGCCCACCGGCACTCCCGCGTCCACCTCGCCGAGCGTGCTGGCGGCCACGCCGTCCGGTACCCCGTCGGCGACCCCGACCGTCGCCTCGCCGTCGGTGCCGACCGGGAACGTCCCGGTCGGCACCGGGGCGCGGCTCGAGGTGGCGCCGGTCGACTACGGGGGATCGACCCTGGTCCGGGCCAGTTTCGCCGGTCGCGACCGGGCCAATAGGCGCCCGGTGGCGCTGCAGCGCAAGGTGGGTTCCTCCTGGCAGGAGGTTGCCGTCGCGGCCATGGACAGCGCCGGACAGGCGGACTTCGTCGCCACCGGCACCGGCGGCGTCTATCGGGCGGTGGCGTTGGCCACCAAGACGGCGACGGCCGCCGCGACGCCGACCGCGACGGCGTCCGACCAATGGGCCGGTGTGCTCAACAGCGAGTTCAACGGGACGGCACTGGGTGGGCCGTGGGGCTACCGGCTCACCGACGTCTACGATGCCGGCGGACGCTGGTGCTCGGCACCTCGCAAGGCGAACGTGGTGGTGGGGAAGGGAACCGCGACGCTGACCATGTCGAAGGCGTCGAAGGCCGTCACCGCACGGGTCGCCGCCAGCGCGAAAGGCAAACAGGTTCGCGCCGGCCAGAAGGCCACCGGCTGTCCCGAAGGCGTTTTCGACAACGCCATGGTAAGCACGCAAGGCCGATTCACCCTGGCCGCCGGTATTGTCGCGGCACGGGTCAAATTCCCACGCGAGCCCGGCGCTCACGCCTCGGTGTGGCTGCAATCGGACGCCGGACAGGAACTCGACATGATCGAGACCTTCGGGTATGGACGGGGCATCACCAATGTGATTCACGTGAAGGGCGTAAAGCATCCGGCCGACGCCAAACAGGCGTACGTGGTACCTCGGCTGGTGGCCGATCCGGCCTGGTGGGAGGCGTGGCACACGGTCTCGGTGGAATGGGATCGCAACCGCGTCCGGTTCCGCCTCGACGGTCGGCTGACCCGCGAACTGACGGTGACGCTGGCCCCGGCCAACTATTTCCTGGTGATCAGCCTGCTCAGCTCCGATTGGGAGACCTACCGGTTGACCAAGCCGGACGCCCGGCCCGGTTCGGGGGTGGACGCCACGACCGTGGCGAAGGCTCGGTTGCCGTTCTCGATGCAGGTCGACTGGGTGCGTGCCTGGCGGCCCCGATAGAACTGCGCTATCAGCGATTCCGTCGTTGGTTGGGCTTGTCGAAACCCGTAGTTCTCGACGAGCCGGACCAGCGAAACTACTCCCAACGGCTCGGCACCGGATAGTAGCTGTCGAAGAACTCGCGGAGCGCCTTGTCGTTCGCCAGCTGAAGCGCGGGGTCGTCCGCGCCCGAATCGTTGATGCACAGACACTGGGAATTGCGTCGGCGCAGCCACAATTCCAGAGTTTTCCAGGAGTCTCGGCCGCCGAGGTCGAGGTATCCGTAGCGGATGCGGCTGGGGGCGGCCTTGCCGTGGGCGGCGGCATAGTAGGCGTCCAGGGAACTCGTCAGCGCATGGTCGGTGACACTGCGGAAACGGGACCGCATCACGGTGTCGAAGAGTTCCGGGTAGGTCTGCTCGAACTGCTCCATCAATGACCGGATGTGGGGCTGTGGGGTATGCCAGAGCTTGTGTGTGATGGTGCGGCCGAACTCGCGCTCCAGGAACTCGCGATTGTTCTTCGCCGCCGCACTCACCGCGAGATCGTCGTCGGTGCGCGGACCGGGATCGATCACGGCCACCCGAGAGGCGAACAGCTTGCTCACGCCGACGCCGTTGAAGAAGTTCTCGGGCCGCACCGGGGCCCCGAACAGCATGTCGTCGTTGAGGTAGAGATAGTGCTCGGCCAGGCCCGGAATGTGATGCAACTGGGATTCGATCGCGTGCGAGTTGAACACCGGCAGTGCGTCCGGGTCGGCGAAGATATCGCGATGGTCGACGACGGTCAGTCGTTCGTCCGGCTTGAGCCAGGTCGGGACCTGGCCATCGGTGACGATCCAGATCCGGCGCGCCCAGCTGGCGAACATCTCCACCGAGCGCAGCGAATAGCGCAACTCGTCCCGGTTGGCGAAGCGGGCCTCGATCGCGGCGTCGCTGCTGTAGCGGGCTGCGGCCGGAAGTCCGAGCGCCTGGGCCTTTCGGTCGAGCCACCGCGGGTCGGCACCGTCCACCCAGGTGTAGACGAGGTCGATCGGCTCCACCATGGTGAGTAGATGAGGCGCCGAGGGGGGCAACCGATGGCCACTGCCCTGCACTTGCTGCCACTGGTCGGTGTCGATGTAGTCGAGGACGCCGTTGGTGGCCGGCGCGATCAGGGCACCCGGCGGCAGTTCGCCACCGCCGGGACGGGGGGTGGGAAGATCGGTTACCGACCAGAACTCGACGAACACGCCGAGTTCGGAATGGGTCAGCGGAATTCCGTCCGAGGAGAGCAGATTGCGGGCGATCAGCAGCCCGTCGGCGCCCCGCGCACGTTGCCGCCGGAGCGGACGGGCGTGCCCCACCAGGCCGGCGTGGGTGCGGGCTGCCCACCAGTTGCGGGCCGGCGCCGCGCCGGCGAGGGCACGCAGCATGCGATCGGCGTCCGTGGCGCGGATGGCGATGTGCGGGGCCCTAGGGCTGGCCGCGTCGAGAACGACGTGTTCGATGCGTGCGGTGCCGAGCTCGTCGGAGACCTGGCGCTGCAGCTCGCTCAGATACGACCAGGTGTCGAAGTGGCCGACCACTTCGTGGGGGCCGCGCCAGGCGGCGGGCCATTGATGCCACAGCCAGGTGCGGGCGTGTCGCTCGCCACGGTGCAGATGAGCCCGGACGGTTCGCGCGGGGCGCCGGAGTTGGTTGGGGATCTTCACGGCGTGGTCCGCTCGAAGGGGCTGGGGACGGGGAAGTACTCGGCGAGGAAATCGGTCACCGTCGTGCCGTCGACCGCGTGTGCGTAGGGGCCGGCGTCGTTGATGCAGAAGCAGTCGTGGTTGCGCCGGGCGAGCAGGCTGTCGAGGTATTCGGCGGCCAGCGGGGAACCGATGTCGACGTAGCGGTAGGAGAGCCTGGTGGTGAGTGCCTGGCCGTGGCCGTAGGCCCAGTAGTGGCCCAGGTCGGACGCCAGCGAGAGGTCGTCGGTGCCACGAAACCGGGAGGCGGCGACCTGGGCCAGCCATTCCGGGTGGCGGCCCTCGAAGGACGCCAGCGAGCTGCGCCGGTGGGCATGGGGGATGTGCTGGATGCGGTTGGTGACCGAACGGCCGAGGTCATCAATCAGCAGGGCGCGATTGTTGCGGGCGGCGAGCATTGCGCCGTTCAGCCGGCCGGGCTCCCCCTGCCGATCGATCGCGTTGGGGGCGATGCTGAATTTGGCGAGCCGGGCTCCGGTGAAGAACAACTCCGGCCGAATCGGACGACCGATGAAGACGTCGTCGTTGAAGTAGAGGAACTGCTCGGCCAGGCCGTCGATGTGGTGAAGCTGAGACTCGATGGCGTGCGAGTTAAAGGTCGGCAGCACCTCGGGGTCACCGAAGATCTCTCGATGGGCGACGACAGTGAGCCGCGGGTGGTCGGCCAGCCATGCGGGCCGCTGTCCGTCGGTGACGATCCAGATGTGCCGATACCACCCGGCGTAGGCCGACACCGACCGCAGGGAATACCGAAGCTCGTCGCGGTTCTCGGTGCGTCCGCCGTGCAGCGCGTCGGTGGACAGGCCGCCTTGCGGTGGATCGACCGATGCCCGGCGCCGGCGCCATGCCGGATCGCTGTCGTCGACCCAGGTGTACACGATGTCGATGGGCTCGACGACGCTCAGCACGTGCGGCGGGGTGGCTGGCCGCAGTCGTCGGGCGGGGTCGTCCTGCGCCTGTTGCCACAGCTGCCCCGAAATATAGGCGGCTCGCGAGTTGCGGTTCGGCGCCAGGCGGGTGCCGGGAGAGTGGACGCCGCCGTCCGGACGCTCGGAGTCGGGTTCCGCGCGTTCCCAGAACTGCAGGCTGACGCCGCACTCGGGGCCGGCGATCCGGGTTCCGTTCGGCGCTGCGAGAAGCCGGAACAGGGTGATCCGCGAGTTCCGGCCGGACCGACCGCCGCGCGCCTCGGCCAGCCGGACGGAACGCCGGCGGTTGAGCGCCACCCACCAGGCGGAGGTTGCCGGGTCGTCGGCAAGGGCGTCCATGGCCCGCTCCCGTGCCTCAGCGGCGACGGCGAGAATGCTGCGTCCGTCGGCATCCAGACGGACGACCTCGACGTGGGCCGCCGCGAGCGCGGCCGTGGCGGTGTCGGCGATCGCTTGGATCGTCGCCCAGAAGTCGAACCGGTCGACGGTTTCGGGTGTGCCGTTGACGACGCGCCGCCGACGGCTGGCTGCCAAGCTGTCGGCTGTGCGATGGAGACGATGCCGCGTTCTCGGGTCGAGTCCGCGCCCGAAGGCGGTGATTCGACGTGAAAAGCGGTGCCGTAGAGATCTGTACGGCTTCCGCATACCACCATCCTGTGTAGCGTCTGGGGAGTCCTGGGGGGTCGCGTTGAGTATGTCACATGGGCCCTAAGCGTCGGTCCACCGATGGGCGCCGTAGCGAGCGGTTCCAGATGGGTGTAATGGCGAGCCGAGTGCGCGGTGGAGCAGCGGCTCGTACGGTAACCGGGCGGCGCTCCACGCCGGTGGCGTCCAGAGGGGCGGCCCAGGCGTCCGGGGTGGCGAGGTCGGCGACGCTGAACGTGACGTGTCAGGGATGCCGCCGATCGGCGGAGCGCCGGTCATCGCGTCATCCAGCCCAGGCGTGAATCGGCACGCAATCGATACGGCGCAGCGCTGCTGACTGCCGGGCTACCCAGCTTCAGTCTGAAATCGACCCCAGAGTAGGGGGGTCGTCGGTGGCGCTGAGGCGAACGGGCGAGGGCGAGCGGTGCTCTCGAGCGTCGATTTCAGAGTGCACCCGGTTCGCCCGCGGGGGTGCGCGCGCCAAACGCGGGACCATTTGATCCAAGAAAACAGTTTCTATGTGGATGGGCGGCATGGTCGACATCGCGGACGTGCGGCGCTACCTTGTGCGACAGGTCGGTGAACGCAAGGAAAACCGACGGTGAACGGAGGGTGTCACGCAGATGACGGTCACCAACATACTGTCTGACAAGCAACGCGAGACTCTGAGCGGGTCGTTGTGGTTCTTCCCCTTGGTGATGACACTCGGCGCGCTGGTGCTCGGTGCGGTGTTGTCCCAGGTGCGTGTGCCGGAGAACGGACCGCTCAGCCCGGTCCTCTATCACGGCGGGGCAGAGGACGCGCGACGGCTGCTGCTCGGCGTGGCGACCTCGACGGTCGGCGTGTTCGCTCTCGTGGTCGGCTTGACTCTGGTCGCCCTCCAGGTCGCCGGAAACCGCTACTCGCCGCGGCTGGTCCGCTCGTTCCTGCGCGACCGGGCGACCCAGGTCGTGTTCGGCTTGTTCATCGCCACCTTCGCCTACAATGCTGCCGGCCTCTACACGGTCGGCGCACAGGACGACTACCCCCGGCTGGCAGTCACGATTGGACTGGTGCTGCTCTTCGCCTGCATCGGAGCGCTCGTCTTCTACGTCGACCGGGTGGCCCACAGCCTGCAGACCCACAGCATCTTGAATTCGGTCGGCGTCGCGGCCCGGCGCGCCATCGAGGCACTTCCGCCTGGAATCGGACGGTCGGCGGGAATGTCCGGCCTGGACGGCGTGCCGTGGGACGAACCGCCGGTTGGCGCCATTCAGTTGCTGGCGCCGCGCTCCGGCTACGTCCAGCGGCTGCAGATGGACGCACTGATGCGGGCCGCACTGGCCGAGGACGTGGTGATCCAGCTGGTGCCGGGGATCGGCGGTCACGTGGTCGCCGGTACCCCGTTGGCGTGGGCCTGCCCGGCCAACGGCGGCAGTGTCCGGCCCGAGCCGCTCGCCCGCGCGGTGAACCGGGCGATCACGATCGGGGCAGGACGCAGCAGCTACAACGATGTGGCGCTGGGTGCGATCCAGATGGTCGACATGGCGCTGCTCTCGATGCACGTCTTCGACTACCACACCGTCGAGCAGTCGTGTGCTGAGCTGGGGGTGCTGCTGGGCAGGGTGGCCGGCGTGCCGGTCGGCCCCGAGGCGGTCATCGACTCGACCGGGACGATCCGTGTGCTGGTTCCTGGCCTCTACTTCCAGGACTATCTGGAACTCGCGTGTGGTGAGATCCGGCGCAAGGGCAGTTCGGAGCCCGTGGTGCTGCTGGCGCTGGTGAAGCAACTCCGGGCCGCGGGTGCGACGGCGACCTCGCAACGGCTAAGCCTGGTGCGTCGCGAACTCGAGCTCGTTCGGGCCAGCGCGGAGGCGGACGTCCACGAGCCGCACGATCGCGAACGGGTGCTGCGCGAGGTCGATCGGACGCTGTTGCTGATCGGCGCCGGCCAGCCCGAGCGTCCCGCGATCCAGCTCGCCGATCAGTAGCAGTCCGGAGCCATCGATACTCCCAAGCGCACCGGTCACACTTCCGGCTGATGCAGACCGCCTCCCAGCTTCCCCGTACCAAGTCTCCCGTCATCCAGGCACTGGAGGCCCTGGCATGAGCGTGGGCGATGAGGTGTTCCGCCGCATCCAATCGGCAGCCCGCTCCGAGCGGCAAGGACGAGGACCGGTGCGCCGACGCGAACGCCGTCGGAGCCGAGTTCGGCATCGAACGCCGCACCACTGTAAGCGCGCATCTTCGTCGGCGCGGTGTCCCGATGCGTCGGCGGGAGGTGACGGGATCTCCACCACCTCTGTCGAGCAACTGCGCGCCGCGTACGAGACGAACGTGCTCGGACTGATTGCGGTCACCCAGGCGTTCCTGCCCGCCCTGCGTGCATCCGCGCATCCACGGATCGTGAACGTCGGAAGCGGCACCGGGTCGCTGGCGTGGAGCAGCGGACCGAATCCGCAGTTCGACTGGCAGCGGTCACCTGGCAACAGCCTCGCCTACCGATGCTCGAAGACCGCCGTCAATGCCGTCACGCTTCTGACGGCACAGGAACTGGGCGACCCCTTCAAGGTCAACGTTATGGCGCCGGGACTGCGAAAGACGAACCTCTTGCCGAACATGACCGTCGGCGGCGATGCGGCGGAAGCCGCCGCCGCGGTGGTCCGTCTGGCGACCCTGCCCGACACCGGACCCACCGGTGGGTACTGGTCATGGGACGGCACTCGCGTCCCCTGGTAGGGGCCGGCGCTACAGGCGGGGGATGCCCAACGCGCTCGTGTCGCGGGTTTGAACGTCCAACATCTGGTGGACCGGTGTCGAGTGGCTCCCGTTCTTCAGCCGCCTCACCCTCATGCAGACCGTGCGCGACCTCAACCGACTCGGATTCACCAAGATCGCCCTGATGCGAGTACCGGTCGAGGCCGAAACTTCGTCCAACGACTGAGCGAGAGTCGATCGTAGGGGGATCGCCGAGGGTGTCGATGGATGAGATCGCGAGAGGCGACACGATTCGTCATCAGCCATAGTTATGTGTATACGTGTCATTTCGACAGGGAGGTGCTGGCGATGTCCACGCTCCGGCCAGGCACGGCTGAGCGGGTCGGCTTGTCGCGCAGTGGGCTGTATCGTGCGGCGCGTGAGGGTCGGTTGGAGCGGATCGCTCGCGGCATCTACCTGCCGGCGGATGCTCCGGCGGCGGACTGGGACTGGATCGAGGCTGCGACTCGTCGCCCGGATGCGACGATCTGCCTGACGTCCGCGCTCGCGCACCATGAGCTGACCGATGCGATCCCCGCCGCGTTGGATGTCGCACTCCCACGCGGGTCACGCACGCCGGCGAGCACGGGTGCGATCGCGTGGCATCAGTTCGACCGGCCAACGTTCGACATCGGGCGGGGGGAGATCCCGATTCCAGGCACAGATCAGACGATCGGGATCTACTCCCCTGAGCGGTCGATCGCGGATGCGTTCCGGCTGCGTGGCGAGGTCGGGTACGAGCTGGCGCGGGAGTCGTTGAAGGAGTGGCTGCGCCGCGGCGGGAAACCGGCCCATCTGATGGAGATCGCCGCTCGCCTTCCCCGCGCGAAGTCCCCGATCCTGCAAGCGCTGGAGATGTTGACGTGAACGCGGGCGAAGAGATGTTCCGCCGCATCCAGTCCGCGGCACGCTCGGCCGCGGCGAAGGCTGGGACAGGTGCGCCGACACAGGAGTATCTGATCCGGCACACGCTGGAGTCGTTCTTGGACCGGCTCACTCGCACGCCCATGCCGAGGACTTCGCGACATCGCCGCCGTCGAGGTCGATGACGGGGTGGTGTTCGATCTTGACTCGATCAGCGTGCAGGAGATCCGCGAGCACGCCGACTACCCCGGATTCCGGGTGCGGGTCGGTGTCTCGATCGGGCCGTGGAAGGGCAGTGCCGCGTGGGATGTCTCCACCGGAGATCCGATCGTGCCCCTCCCCGGCAGGTGGGCATCGACCGCGTCTTGGGCGATCCGATCGAGCTGCTCGGCTACGCGCCCGAGACGACGATCGCCGAGAAGGGTGTGACCATCCTGGAGCGGGGGATCACCAGCCGGTGGCGCGACTACGTCGACATCGTCCAACTCGCACGGCAGGGAATCGAACCGAGGAGTTGCTCCGCTCCGCACAAGCCGTGGCCCGCTACCGCGGCGTCACCCTCGAGCCCATCGCACCGCAGGTCGTCGGCGCGCTACGCTTGTGGTTTGCAGGTCCGCGAGGCGCTCCCTCGTTCCCGCACAACCAGACTAACGACAGCGAGTGTGAACGCCATCAGCTCCATTGAAGAGATCCCTGCGACCGGTATCGCTCGGTCTGAGATGCCGCTCACGCATGTCGTGCGCGCCGGTGACTTCGTCTACATCGCTGGGCAGATTGCGGTGCGGCCAGACGGTTCGCTGGTCACGGGTGACTTCACGGCGGA
>NZ_JASGEF010000015.1:0-35599 GCF_047606665.1 Micropruina sp.
CACGGATTCCCCGACGGCATCGACATCATCGCCCGTGCCGCCGGAGTCGACCACAACACCGTCAACCAGGGCAGAACCGAACTCGACACCCACAACACGCCAACTAAATAGCTGACAGGCTCTAAATTGGCCCAACTCGGGTGCCGCACTGGCCGGACGGGTTCCCGAATGCCCTGGAAGGTGGTCTCCACCTCGCTCAACCCGAAGCCGAATGGCTCAGGGACCGCATCGTCGACGCATGTACGGGAAGCTTGCTGGCGCACCTGGTCGCTGCCGATCGTCCCCCGAGCCACAGCGCCGGCACCCCGTGGGAAGACCCCGCTTGTCTCGCGGCACCCGAGCGATCGGTGCAACAGCTCCGCCTCGCCCACGGCTTCTCGCTGATCATGAACGGGGCGGCCCTGCTGTACAACGTGCTGGTCGCCGAACGCTACGAAAAGGCGGAGCTCACCCGCATCACGGCTCCCACCCAGGACCGTGCCGACGCCTACGAGAAGTGGCTCGACACGGTGGAGCGTGACCAGCAGCTGCTTCGCGACTGGGATCTGGATGCGCTGTGGGCACTCGTGGACGACTCCGGTAGCCGGGTGACCTTCAGGACGCGGCTGTTCGTCAACGCCTGGACGTGCGCCGTCCGCGAGGGCGCAGCGGCCGATGCCCTCACCGATCCCACCCACAGCCTCCGGATTCTGATCGCCAACCGGGAGCAGTCCATCAAGCGTGGACAGTCGCGTCTGACCAACGCCAGGCTCCTGGCGTCCTGGGGTGGGGCGTCCGGCACCCGGCCACTGACCTTCCGCTGGCTCCAAGTGCGCCGCATCGTCACCGACATCCACGAAGGCCTGAGCCGTGCTTGAGCCCGACAGCAGGGTCGTCCTGCTCGACCAGCTGCGCCCACCACCCGGCTACCGGTTGCAGGCCGCCGTCGCGACCACCTTCACCCTCGATCTCACGACAGCTGTTGTGCCGCCGCTGGCGTTCGCGTCCTTCGAGATGCGGGACACGCCCGACCCCGTCGCGGCACTCGAGGCGATCCGTTCCTGCACCGACCGGGTCGACATCTTCTGCCAGGCCGGCCAACTCACCGTTCCGCGTCGGCACTCCGATCTGATGGCCTATCTGGAACCGATGGTGCACCCGGTGCGCCGGCCACGTCCGGGCTCCCTGTTCCACCCCAAGGTCTGGTTCCTGCGCTACCGGGCGGACGATCTGCCGGAACGTTTCCGCTTGCTGTGCTCGACCCGCAACCTCACCGACTCCCAGGCGTGGGACGCCGTCGTCAGCCTCGACGGTGCCGCGGGACCTCACGCTGATCCGTCCAACGAGCCGCTGGCGACGCTCATCGAGGCTCTCCCCCGACTCGCGGTGGCTCCACTGGCACCCGGCCGAACTGCCAGGCTCACCGAGCTTGCGGACGCCGCACGCCGAGTGGACTGGGAGCGGCCCGAGCATGTGACGTCCCTCGCCTTTCACCTGTGGGGCGTGCCGGGCGTGACGCCGACGGCGCCCGATTTCTCCGGCTACCGACATATGATCGTCTCGCCGTTCTGCAACGCCGACGGAATCGCGCAACTCACCACTGGCAACAGTGTCTTGAAGTGGGTCCAGCTAACTTGTCGCCCCAGTGAGGCGACAAGTTCCTGGTCGTGTCCCGCACGGTCTTCGTGAAGCACGGTCACGTCGATCAAGCGTCCGATGTACCAGTTCCGCGGCGTCAAGGTCGCGTTCACCTGTGCGGCCGCGAACGCCTGTGCCTGATCGATCAGAGCGGACACCTGCGTCCGGCGGTTCTACCGAGCCAGTGGCGCCGGTGCGGACGGACAGATTCCCGTGGAAGGCACCCGTACGGGGGACTCACGGGATCGGTCGGCGAGGGGTAGCGTCGAGGTGACAACCACCCCCAATCCTGTGCCGGAGGAGGACGCATGCCTCACCATCAATCGACCGCCGCTCACCGTTCCCGTGGCCGACGAAACCTCGCCGTGATGGGCGCCGGCGTCGCCGCGTGCGCGACGGTCGGCTCGCTGCTGACCGACGCCAGCAGCTCCTGGTATGAGCGGTTGAAGAAGCCGTCGTGGCAGCCGCCGTCCGCCGCCTTCCCGATCGTCTGGACGTCGTTGTACGCGATCGTCGCGGTCTCCGCGGCGACGGCCGTCACCCGGCTGGAGGCGCAGGGCCGGGACGCTGAGGCGTCCAGTTTCCGGCGTGCGCTGGCCGCGAACCTGGTGCTCAACGCGGGCTGGTCCGGGTTGTTCTTCCGGGCCCACAACCTGTCGGTCGCGACCGCGGGCGCGGTGGCGCTCGCGGCGTCGTCGGCCAAACTGGCCCGCCGGGCGTCCTCGGTCAGTTCCGGAGCGGCGCTGGGGCTGGGCGCCTACACCGTCTGGTGCGCCTTCGCGACCGTACTGTCGGCGAAGTTGGCGGCGCTCAATCCCGACGAGTGAGTCGTGGGAGGGCTCATACTCGTCGGATGAAGGTCACTCTCATCGACGATGAGCAACTGCCGCCGGACGCCGCTGTCGAGGATTACCTGAACGGGCTCGGACGCGCCGCGTTGCGATCCCTGGTGCTCGAATTGGCGGCGACCAGTGCCGAAGCGCAGCGTGCGCTTCAGTTGCGGGCAAATCCCGCGGGCTCAGCCGTCCAGCGAAACCTCATCCGTCGCGTCGACCGAGCGCTGTCGGATGTCGATCTCGACTACTACGACAAATACGACTATTACTCCGAGGTCGACGACGGCGGGCGGTTCAGTGAGTTGCACGGCGTCCTCGACGAGATCGAGCGGCACCTTGACGCTGGACACGCCGAGCAGATGCTTCCGGTCATGTTGCGGGCATTCACCGGGCTTCTCCAGGTGATCGAGGACGCCGAACAACCCGAGGGGTTCGTCGAAGGCACCGCTGAACGGGTGGCGGCGCTGTACGCGCAGGCCTGCTGTGCTGGGCATCCGGACCCGGCGGCGCTGGCCCGCTGGCTGGTCGCGTTCCGCGCCGACCAGCCCGGTTGGTTCGATCTGCGGCTCGATCAGTTCGCACCGGCATTCGACGACGAAGCCTGGGACGCCTACCGCGCTGCCGTCGAGGCACTGGACGCCGAACGGGCGCCGGAGTCCGGCTTCGATGAGATCAGCAGAATGCTCCTCGAGCTCGCCGACCGTGACGGCGATGTCGACCGCGCGATCGAGATTCTGCAGCGTCATGCCGCCGTCCCGTTCCCGTCGATCATCGGACGCCTGCGGCAGGCTGGCCGCGACGACGAGGCGCTGGTCTGGCTGGACCGCGCGGTCGAGGAGGACCGCGTCGTGGCCGGCACCTACGGCTCGGACGCCAACGTGGCCGCCTCCCTGGCCGCCGAGATGTATCTGTCTGCCGGGCGTCCGGACGCCGCCATCGACGCGCTGACAACGGTGTTCCGGCGCTCGTTCGACACGGCGAGCTACCGGTTGCTGATCGATACCGCGGCCGGCCTCGGACGCGAAGACGCCGTCCGGACGACGGCCCGCGAACTGGCGTGGGCGAGCCCTGTTGCGCAGTCGACCGGGCAGCTGGTGCGGCTGCTGTTGGCCGACGACGACCTGACTGCCGCCTGGGAGGCTGCCGACACTTTCGGACCCGGAAGTGCCTGGCGCGAACTCGCGCAGGCGTCCGAGGACGAGTTTCCGGTGCGCAGCGCCGATCTGTACCGGCCCGCGCTCATCGATGCGCTGCGCGTCGCCGACACCAGACGGTACTGGGGCATCGCCGAGATGCTGGCGACGATGCACCGGCTCTACTCCGGGGCCGGGCTGGGAACCGAGATCGACGCCGAGATTCGCGGGCTGCGTGCCGCCTACCGGCGCCGCTCGTCGTTGATGGCCGCGCTGGATCGGGCTCGCCTGCCCAAGTGACTATCATTGATGATACTAACATTGATGTTACTATCATCGATGATAGTAAGAGGTGCGCCATGTTCATCGGACGTCGCGACCAGCTGGGGCAGCTGGACTCGTTGCTTCGGCGCGTCCAGACCCGGCACGACGCCAAGCCTGGGATGGCGCTGCTGGTGCGGGGACGCCGACGCGTGGGCAAGTCGCGACTCGTCGAAGAGTTCATCGACCGCGCCCGCGTTCCCCACCTGTTCTTCGCTGCTTCCGGCCGGCCGCTCCGTGACGAATTGAGGCTGTTCGCCGACGAGGTAGCTGCGTCCGATCTTCCAGGTGCCGACCTGTTCGCGGGCGTGGAGTTGCAGTCGTGGGATGCGGCGTTGCGGCTGCTGGGCCGTGCCCTTCCCGACAGCGGCAGCATCGTGGTGCTCGACGAGGTGCCCTATCTCATCGCCGCCGACGCGCACTTCGAAGCGACGTTGCAGCATGCCTTCGATCGGGAGTTGTCGAAGCGGCGGGTGCTCCTGATCGGCATCGGGTCGGATCTGTCGATGATGGAATCGCTGAACGGTTACGGTAGGCCGTTCCACCAGAGAGCCAGCGAGATGGTCGTTCCTCCGTTGCGGCCGGCGGAGGTCGGGTCGATGCTCGGATTGTCGCCGGCAGAGTCGTTCGATGCATACCTCGTCACCGGCGGATTGCCGCTCATCTGCGCTGAATGGCCGAACGGGGCCTCGTTGTCGGAGTATCTGGCCGGCGCGGTCGAAAGCCCGACATCGGCGTTGCTGGTGTCCGCGGAGCGCTCGTTGGCCGCCGAGTTTCCCTCCGATACGCAGGCGCGAACCGTCCTCAGTGCGATTGGCAGCGGCGAGCGGACTTTCACTGCCATCGGACGGGCGGTCGGTATTCCCGCGGCATCGCTCAACCGGTCGCTGTCACTACTGACGGCCAAGCGCATCGTTGCCGTCGATGAGCCGATATCGACCAAGTCCGCGAACGACAAGCGCTATCGAATTGCCGATCCCTATATGAGGTTCTGGCTGGCGTTCCTCGGACCGCATATGGACGAGATCGAGCGAGGGCGCGGGGACCGAGTGTTGGCGCGAATCCGCACGTCGTGGACGTCGTGGCGCGGTCGCACTATCGAACCGGTCGTGCGCGAGGCCATCGAGCGGCTTGCGCCGCCCATGATTCGGATGGGTGACGATGTGCCCGGTGTGGTGGGAGGGTACTGGACCCGCACGAACAATCCCGAGATCGACATCGTCGTTGCCGATCGGGCGCCGGTGGCCAAGAGAATCCTCGCCGCCGGGTCGATCAAATGGTTGGAGAACTCTCCGTTCGACGGCCATGACCTGGGCCGGTTGCAGGCGCACCGGTTTCGGCTTCCCGGTGCCGCCGCCGATACGCCGCTGATCGCCGTGTCTCGGTCGGGGTGGACCGTCGATGGCGTGCTACGGCTCGGCCCGGACGAGTTGATCGACGCAGGCTGATCGAGAACTGCTCAGTTCTGGGCTTTCGCCAACCGGTAGCCGACGCCTCGGACGGTCTCGATGAACCGCGGTTTGGTCACCGAATCGGAAAGCTTGCGGCGCAGGTTCGCGATGTGGCTCTCGATCGAGCGGCGGTCGGCTTCGACCACGTAGCTGTGCATGTCGTTGCGAGCGAACGCGGCGAGTTCGTCCTTGGTGATCACCCGGCGGCTGCGTTGCATCACCGCCGAGAGCAGGTCGAATTCGGTCCGGGTGAGTTCCACAGGTTCGCCGTCGAGTTCGACCAGCCGCATTTCGGGGTGCAGCCGAAGGCCGTTGTGATGCAGCCAGTCGTTGCCGTCCGACTCTTCGGCCGAGTCAGCCGGGTGACCGGCGGCATTGAGCTGTTCGAGTTCGCGGCGGCGGATCATCGCCTCGACCCGCGCCCGCAGCTCGCGGGGTCGGAAGGGCTTGGCCAGGTAGTCGTCCGCCCCCGAGTTGAGACCCATCAGGGTGTCGATCTCGTCGCGGCGGGCCGACAGCATGATCACGTAGGTGGCCGAGAAGCTACGGATTCTGCGCACCACCTCGAATCCATCGATGCCCGGTAGATTCACGTCGAGCGTGGTGAGCATCGGCTCCCACTCCTGGATCAGCTCCAGCCCGCGCACCCCGTCGGCCGCGATATGCGTGCGGAAGCCTGCCTGGGTAAGGACGACCGCGATCAGATCGGCGATCTCGGGATCGTCCTCGATGATCACCGCACTGCGTTCGCCCGGCGTCGTCTCGGTCACATATCCTCCTTGCATCCGTTCCCCGTCGCACGGGCCACGTAATAGGTCTGCACATCAATAGGCTGCACATCGAAATCGGCAACCCTGTTCAGGATCCGTCCGGTCACTCGGCTCAGTGCGCGGTCCTGATCGTTGTATCCACAGATGTCGAAGGCGAAGACTCCTTGCGCCGCCGCCACCCGTTGCCCCAAGCATGTCATCATCCGCGCGAAAACGGGATAGCGACGCATGTCCGGCCGCACCAGCGAGATGCCACCGTAGAACACCACCCCCCGCTGCCATTCCTGCGGGTAATGGTGTTGGAAGTACTCGGGGCTGATCCACGGCATTGTCGAGACGTCGTCGGTGAGGGTGGTCAGCCCGGCCGGCTCGCCGTCGGCGTCCACGGCGATGTACTTCCAGATCCGCGGATCCTCCAACTCGCCGGCGAATTCCTCCTTGGTGAGCACCTGGCGAGCCGCGGCGAGCACCCGGAGCGGACCGAACGACTCCTCGTAGACCGGCCAGAAGCTCGCGAACAGGTCGGGGCGCACCTCACGGGTGCAGCTGATGGTGAAGTCGCCGTGGTCCCAAGGCCCGTCCAGATTCCAGTCCGGGGTGCTCACGCGTGGCCCCACCCGGCCGTCCGGTAGGTCGCGACGACGACCGAACAGGCCGGCCGCACCGAGCAGAGCGCCGAACTCAACACCATGTTCTCGAAGACGAAGGCGTTGTCGCGACCATTGCTCATGTCGGTGAGGCTGGAGGTGATCATGGTGCGGACCTGCTCCTCGGCATGCCCGGCATGCTCTACGAACAGTCCGCGTCCGCTGCCGTCGGCCGCCCGAGACCAACCCACACCCGACCAGGCGGCGTCGCCGCGCTCGGTCGCGAACGCCACGGCATAGACGCAGTACAGCGCGTCACCGAACTCGCCGTGCAACTGCTCCTCGGCGGAGCAGATCTGCACCTCGGCGCGCCCGGGAATGATCGAACTCAGTCGGATCAGGTTGTGGTCGGCCACTCCTGCCGAGCGCAGCGCGGCATCGAACGCCGCCATCGTCGTCCGACCTGTTCCGCTTCCCGCGGTCACCCGGATGACGAGTGCGTCCTCTGCGATGTTCATGCCGAGGCCCTGCTTGGTCACTTCGGTCTCGCCTCCCTGTATGTATGCGGACTCTGGTGGATCCGCATCAACTCCGGCCATCTCCTGTGGTCAGGCAGACAGCGCTTTCGGCGTGCGGTGCTCGTCCTCCGGCGGCAGTTCGAAGCGGAATGTCGAACCTTCGCCCAGCACGCTCTCGACCCAGATCCGCCCGTTCATGCGTTCGATCAACCCCCGGCAGATCGCCAGCCCCAGACCGGTGCCGCCCTTCTCACGCGTGTCGCTGGCATCCACCTGGCTGAACCGGCCGAAGATCGATTCCAACTTGTCCTCGGGGATGCCTCGGCCGGTGTCGCGGACGGTGAACTCGACCCGGTTTGCCAACGGTGTCGCCTCCAGCACCACCGTGTCGCCGGGATCGCTGAACCGCAGGGCGTTGCCGATCAGGTTGATCAGCACCTGGACCAGTCGATCGCGGTCGGCCCGGACCCGGCCCCCGACGGGCCCGAGGGTGAGAGTGATTCCGGTGGCCTGTGCCATGCCGGACGTGGCCAGGATCGCCTCCTGGCATACCGCCGCCACATCGTGGACGCGGATGGTCAAAGGCAGCATGCCGGTGTCGAGCCGTTCGATCTCGAGGATGTCGTTGACCAGCCGTCCCAGCCGGACGCTGCCGGAGGTGGCGATGTCGATCATCTTCGCGGCTTTCGGCGGCAGCTCGCCGAACGTGCCGCCCGAGATCAGCCCGAGCGCCCCCCGGATCGAGGTCAGCGGCGTCCGCAGCTCATGGCTGACGAACGAGATGAACTCCTGCTTCATCCGGTCCATCTCGCGGCGCTGGCTGACGTCGCGGAACACCACGACGGCGCCGCTGATCACGCCCTTGTTGTCCCGCAGCGGGCTGGCGGTGGCCTCGACCACGATGGTCTTCCCGTCGCCGCGCAGATAGACGTCGTCCTCGCCGGACGCCGTCAGCCCCGATATGGTTGCCTCCGCGATATAGCAGCCCTCGTACGGGTAGGGCGCGCCATCGGGCTGGGGAGCATGGAACAGATCGTGGGCGTTCGCGCCGATCAGATCGGCCTCGGAACGCGCCAGCATCTTGGTGGTGGCGTCGTTCACCAGCGTGATCCGGCCCGCACGGTCGACGCCGTAGATACCGTCGGCCACGGAACTGAGCAGCAGCTCGAGCTGGTTCGTTGCGTCGCGAAGTTCCTTGGTGCGATCCTCCACGCGAATCTCCAGCGAACGCCGCAGCTGCTCGTTGTCCATCACCAGGACGATCTGGCGCACCACCACGGTGACGATCAGCAGCGCCCACACCGTCCGGCTCTGGATGTCGAGCGTGCCCCGAATCGCGTTGATCGTCGAGGCTGCGGCGGCGGCCAGGAAGATCGCGAAGAAGACGATCGTGCTGCGCACCGAGGACGTCTCGGGCACGTTCAGCTCGGAGGGCTGCTTTCCGGCGTCCGGGTGCAGCGCGGTGAGCGTGAAGAAGATGTAGCCGCCCATCCAGCCGAGATCCCATGGGCTGCCCAGGCCGGACGCCGCGACCGATACGTTGACCGCGTACGCCATGTCGGAGACTGAGTAGAGCAGGAACGCCACCCCGAGCAGGACCAGCGGCATTCGGCTCTCGGTACCGCTGCGGGCGAGCAGCAGCGTGGCCAGGGTGGCGATGACCAGGTCGACGACCGGCAGTACCAAGATCTGCATCTGACCGAGGAGCGAGGTGTCGTGCCCGGCCAGCAAGGCGGGGAAGATCAGCGAGTTGGCCAGGAACAGCGCCGATCCGCCGACCACCAGCCCGTCCAGGATCAGTCGGGTCAGATCGGTGCCGCGACGCCGGTTGGTGGGGAACAGAATGAGCCCGAGCAGACAGGACAGCAGCGCGACCAGCAGCAGCAGGTTCACCAGGCCCGGCAGGTCGATCGGACCGGTGTCCGTTCCGATCAGCAGGCTGAGCGCGTTGGCCAGGACACCGAGACACAGCCCCACCGCCAGACTCGCCCAGGCGCGGCGCCGGCGTCCGTGGCTCATCCCGACCCTGCGCACGGCCGCGGTCGCGGCGATTGCGCCGAACCCGAGCAGGAAATACGTGGTGATCAGGCCGCGCGCAACCGGGTCAGGGGTGATGCCCACGAGTACCAGGAAAAAGCTGGCCAGCAGCGGTCCCGCAACGCACACGAGGGCGAAGGGACGTGAGGGCAGGACTCTCAGCATGGGGTGGCTCGCAACACGGGGGTGACGCTCACTAACTGGGGGGTGCCAGCGAGTATAGGCCTGCGTCGCAGCGGTCGCCACAATGGCCAACTGCCGGGCGCGGCGGCGAGAAAATGGCGCCGAACTTAGCGCTGTTATCCCTATGTGGGGGCATTACGATGACCCCACCACCCCCAGGAGGAGTTGCTATGCCCACCCCGGCCGACTCAGATTCCCCACTCTTGTTACTCGTTGACGACGACGACGATATTCGCGAAGTAGCGGCGACAGCCTTGGAGCTGGTCGACGGCTTTCGCATCGTCACCGCCACCGGCGGACTTCAAGCGGTCCGGCAGGCGCAGGAGCACCACCCCGACGGGATCGTGCTCGATGTGATGATGCCCGGCATGGACGGGTTGCAGACCGTCGAGCGGCTCCGGGCCGACCCGGTGACCGCCGAGATCCCGGTGATCCTGCTCACCGCGCGCCTGGACGGCGACGAACCCGACGACGGCATCGCCGGGGTGATCGCCAAGCCGTTCGACCCGATGTCCCTCGGCGGGCAGATTCGCCGGCTGATGGGTTGGGCGTCGTGACCGCTCCCGACCCGATGGCGACCGCCTACGAGGCGCTCGCTCAGCGTGCCTGGGACAGCAACCGCGAACGTGCCGCCGAGTTGTCCACGCTGGTGGCGGACTGGCGTGCCACCGGCGTCCTGACCGAAGAGCGCAGGGAACGGGCGCGGTGGCTGGGGCACAGCGTCCGCGGTTCCGCCGGAACCTTCGGGCACCAGCGTGCCGCTGACGCCGCCGATCAGTTGCAGAGTCTGCTGCACGCCGAGGACCGGCCATCCCTGAACGTCGTCGCCGGCTTGGTCGAGCAGATCGAACAGGCGCTCGCCGAACCCCCGCGCCTGGAGATCTGAGTCAGTGCTCGGCGAGCTGGTCGCGGGTCACCGTCGCCGCACGCACGAGGTCGGCGTAGAGCAGGCCGGCATCGGGCTGACGGCGTCCGAGCGCCATTCGTAGCGCTGCCGCCCGCAGGCTCAACTCGTCCGCCCCGACCATGTGACTGGACGTCTCGAGCGTGAGCAACCGGGTGATGCACTCGTCCGATCGGCCGTGCTGGACCGACTGCCCGATCTCCTGGATGCGGAGATCGAGGAGGGAGAGAAAGCTCTCCAGGAACCGCGCCACCGCGGCGTCGTCGCCCAACTGATCGCGAAGATCGTCCAGTGCGGGATTGGTCGCCCGGTCGCATGGCGTCTGCCTGGTGGAGTCTGGTTGCTTGCCGGCGCTCTGTGACGCCGGCAAGCAACTCATGAAGCACCCCCGCAGCGTGACAGGGCGATGCGACGGGGCTCCCAAACGGCCCCCCGAGCGCCGAAGGATACGACTGCCACCCCCATGCCAGTCCCTCCTTCACAACCCTCGCATCAAAGCCCCGGTCACCTGAGTCCCAGGGTGTGTGGCCAATCCTGCTGGACCTCTTTGCAGACGGTCTGGAGGCAACCTCAAGATCGGCTCAAGATCGCTCAGCAGTTCCTCGAGTTCGCTGAAAGGTGCCGGGAAGGAGTCCGGACAGGACGGACCGGAGTGCGGGCGCGCGGTGTACGGGATTGCTGGTCCGGCGGACAGAAGTCCGGGTATGACGGACGGCGGTCGATCAACGCCCCCACGTCGATCGACCGCCTCCGGGCCGGACGGCCGGGCCCCACCCCCGTGGGCCAGCGCGTCCAGCCGCACCGAATCTGCCGTTGCAGGGCGGACCCATTCCCACGCTGGACCTCAAGGCCAACAGTGGGGCGCGCTGGTCACCTTTCGGTGTCCGAACGCCAGGTGCCTACCTACGTGGCTTCGAGTCCCCCGGTTGCTCGGCAGCCCGGTGCATGAGAAGTACCTTGCCCGACGACCCTCAGGGCAGCGTCGAGAGCACCTCAAGATCAGGTCGAGAACTGCTGGATAAATGCTGGTCTCGGTCGGTGGGGACGCCGGGCGAGGTCGTCCAGGCGATCCGGACGGTGCACGGCGGTGATCGTCGCCGCCCGCGAAGCGGGATTCGGCCACCAGGACTGACCGCGGATTCGGGCTACGGAATGTGTCGGTGCAGACTGGTTGACTGGGCTCCGCCCCAGAGCAGACCAACCTGAAGGGACACCGTGCAGCACAGCCTCACCCGATATCGACCGCACCATCCGGGCGTGCCGGGGTTCGGAACGGACGCCGGATGACCACGCTCAAATACCCGTCCTGGGTGCACCAGCTGAGCGAACGCGACCTGACCGGCATGTTCGGCGCCACCACCATGAGCCGCGGCAAGGCGTACGCGGAGCAGGGCCGGGTGGGCAATATCGGCATCGGGTCGGGCGACACCGGCAGCGTCGTGCAGGCCCGAGTGCGCGGCTCGTCGTATCGCTCCTACCAGACCGTGGTTAGGCACGACGCCGCGACCGGCGAGATCGCCACGAACTGCTCCTGCCCGGTGCGGCTGCGTTGCAAGCATTCCGCCGCGCTGATCTGGCATATGCGGGTGGTCAACCAGCGCGTCCTCACCCCGGCCTGGCAGCGGGCGCTGACCGAGGTGACCGCCGGCACCGAGGCGCACGGCCGCGGCGAGCCGCTGGCCATCCAGGTGACCCGGACTGCCGGCGACATTCAGCTGAGGCCATTGCAATGGGGCAAATCCGGACGGTGGGTGAAGACCGGTGTCAGCTGGGACAACCTGCAATACCCCTGGTCGGGCAGCTATCTGGAGCCGCACAGGGAGGCAATGGCCGGGCTGGCCCGCAGCCGCGATCAGCGGACCAGTTCCGGCTACTACTATGCGCGTCGCTCGGACGAGCTCGAGCTGGGCGAACTGGGCGCCCCAGCCTGGTATTGGCTGCGGCAGGCGGTGGCCGCCGGGGTCGAACTGGTTGCCGGACGGGATACGCCCCCGGTCCGGTTGGGGGAGCCGGCGCACCTGGTCAGCCGGCTGACCCGGATCGACGCGGGGCTCCAATTGCAGACCGTCGCGGTCAGCGGCGAGCTAGAACGTGCCGTGCCCTACGCCAATCTGCTCGGCGACCCGCCGCACGGCTTCGCCATCGACCACGACCACGAACTGCTGCTGGTGCCGTTCGACGAGCCGCTCGGCAAGGGCCAGCAGGCATTGCTGTTGCAGCATGCCCGGCTGCAGATTCCGGAGGCCGACGTGCCGGCGTTCGCCGCCCAGTTCCGGCCGGCGCTGGGACGCCTGGTGCGGCTCGAGATCGCCGACGACGTCGAGTTGCCGCAGGCCCTGCCCCCCCGGCTGGTGCTGGCCGTGAGCTTCCGGCCCGACCATCTCGCGACGCTGGCCTGGTCGTTCCGCTACCGGGTCGGCGGCGCCGACTTCACCGTCGACCTGGACGACATCGGCCGGCAGGTGGTGCCGCGCGACCACGAGGCCGAACAGCGACTGCTGGACGCCCTGCCCGACGGGCCGTGGCCGACGGCGGCGACCGGCGAGGTCCGGCGTCCGGTCGATCGGGCCACGCTGACCGGGGCCCGCACCGCCCAGCTGGCCGAACACGCGATTCCGGCGTTGCGCGAGGCCGGCGTGATCGTCGAGATCGCCGGGACGCCCGCCGAGTATCGCTTCGCCGCCGAGGCGCCTGAGGTGCGGCTCGCGGTGAGCGACCCGGCCGACGGTGCCGACTGGTTCAACCTCGACGTCAGGGTCAGCATCGAGGGCGAACCGGTCGAATACCGCGAACTGTTCACCGCATTGGCGACCGGACAGACCCACCTGATTCTGCCGTCCGGCACCTGGTTCAGCTTGGAGCGGCCCGAACTGGAACAGCTGCGGGCATTGATTGCCGAGGCGCAGGAACTCGTGCCGGACGGCGACCCGCAGCTCCGGCTGCGCACCGAGCACGCCGGGCTCTGGGACGAACTGGTCAGCCTCGGCGTGGTGGCGCAGCAGTCCGCCGAATGGCAGCGGTCGGTCTCGGCGCTGCTGAACGTGCAGGAACTGCCCGAGGTGCCCGTCCCGTCCGGGTTGCAGGCGATGCTGCGTCCCTACCAGGAGCACGGCTTCCGCTGGCTGCACTTCCTGCACACTGCCCGGCTCGGCGGCATCCTGGCCGACGACATGGGTCTGGGCAAGACCATGCAGGCGCTGGCGCTCACCTGCGCCCTGAAAGAGTCGGGTGAGCTGGATCAGCCGCTGCTGGTGGTGGCGCCGACGTCTGTGCTGGGCACCTGGGCGGCCGAGGCGGCCCGGTTCGCGCCCAGCCTCGACGTCCGGGTGATCGGCCAGACCGCCAAGAAGCGGGCCGAGTCGCTGCGGGACGCCGTCGACGGGGCCGACCTGGTGGTCACCTCGTACACCCTGCTGCGCCTCGACGAGGACGAATACACCGCGCAACGCTGGACGGCGGTGCTGCTCGACGAGGCCCAATTCGTGAAGAACCGGCATTCCCGAGGCCATCAGTCGGTGCGCAAACTGTCGGCGCGCACCAAATTCGCCATCACCGGCACCCCGCTGGAGAACAACCTGATGGACCTGTGGTCGCTGCTGTCGATCGTGGCGCCCGGACTGTTCGCCGATCCGGTCAAATTCGGCGACCGGTATCGCAAGCCGATCGAATCCGGCTCCGATCCGGACGCCCTGGCCCGGCTGCACCGTCGAGTCCGGCCGCTGATGCTGCGGCGCACCAAAGAGACGGTGGCGGCCGAGTTGCCCGAGAAGCAGGAGCAGGTGCTCTCCATCGAGCTGTCACCGGCGCACCGGCGGCTGTACGACCGGCAGTTGGCCGCCGAACGCAAGAAGGTGCTCGGCCTGGTCGACGATCTGACGCGCAATCGGATCACCATCCTCGCCGCGCTGACCACACTGCGGCAGCTGGCGCTGTCGCCGGCGCTGGTGCTGCCCGGACAAGCGGCGGTGTCGGCCAAGATCGACGTGCTGCTCGACCTGGTCGGCGAGTTGGCCGCCGAGGGGCACCGGGCGCTGGTGTTCAGCCAGTTCACCGGCTATCTGGGGCTGGTCCGGAATCGCCTGGACGAGGAAGGCATCGGATATTCGTATCTGGACGGACGCACCCGCGATCGGGCCGCCCGAATCGCGCAATTCCGGTCCGGTGACGATCCGGTGTTCCTGATCAGCCTGAAGGCGGGCGGTTTCGGATTGACCTTGACCGAGGCGGATTACGTGTTCATTCTCGACCCCTGGTGGAATCCGGCGGCCGAGCTGCAGGCGATTGACCGGACCCACCGGATCGGGCAGGACAAGCCGGTGATGGTGTACCGGATGGTCAGCGCCGACACCATCGAAGAGAAGGTGGTGGCATTGCAGGAACGGAAACGCGACCTGTTCGCCAAGGTGGTCGGCGAGGCCGGCGACCTGGCCGCCCCATTGACCGCCGACGACATCCGCGGGCTGCTGGAGTTATAGCAGTCCGAATTCGTCACGTCGTGCTTGGGGCTCGTCATCGCGGGCGTTCGTCATCCCGTGCTTGCCACGGGATCTCTGTGTCGGGTTGGGTGAGATCCCGGCGTTCGCCGGGATGACGGTGCGCCAAATGGCCGGCACGCGCGTTCGTCATCGCGGGCTTGCCCCGCGATCTCTATGCGGGCGGGTCAGCCCTTCACCACGGTCGGGGCGCCGCCGACACTGATCACGGTGACCTTGCCCTTCGTGCTCACCTTCACGCTGGCCGACATCGCGGCCGCCAGGTTGAGCCGCTGCCACGAGCCGGGTCCCTTCTTCTTGCGATGCAGTTCGGTGGTGTCCAAAGCGTGCCCCGAATCGATCTCGGTCTGGGCCAGCACCTGCGTGCGTTGTGCCGAAGTCAGCGTCGGGAACGCCGTCCGCAACAGATTCTCGGCACCGGACGGCACCGAGGCGGCACGGCCCCGCTTCTGAGTCGCGGTGAATCCGTAGCCGAGCCGTTCGGTGTAGACGGCGAGCGCGGTCGCCCGCCCGGCGACGACCTGACTGCTGCCGCGCGGCGGTTCGGCGCCGTTGTAGGGATTGTTGCGGTAAGCGTCGTCGTTCGCCATGCATTTCGCCAGCGTCGCGCCGCAGGCCGATTCGAGGTAGTTGACCAGCTCTTTCCGGGTCGGGGTGAGCACCTTGTCGCGGAACGACTTATCCGACCAGCGGGCCGCGACAGCTGCCTGGCCCGCGATCCGTCCGCCGATCACGTCCAGCGGATAGTGGACGCCCAGCACGATCCGGTTGTTGGCCGCCTCGGAGGCACGGGCCAGAATGGACGGCGCGAGTTCCGGCAGGAGCGTTGCCAGGGTGAGGCCGACCGCGTACGCGGCACGGGTGTGACCGCTCGGGAACGATCCGCTGGTGCACAGGCTGCCGCCGTAGCCGGCGTCCAGGCGCACATTGGTGGTGGCGAAGGCCTTCGTCGTGTCAACCGCAGCCGGAACACGGGTGATCTCCAGGTTGCCTTTGGAGTCCGTCCATGACTTGCCCTTGCGGACCTTGGCCAGCGATGTGGCGTTGATCGCGCTGGGCGCGCAGGACGACGAATCGCCGCTGACCGGCTTGGTCGAAGACTTGGTGGGAAGGAAGGGACGCGGATAGCTGAATTTCGTCTTCGCCGAGCCGGTGGTCAGATAGTCGCCCACCAACCCGTCGGCGGTGTTGAGCAGCTTCGAGGTGAGTGGCAGCTTGCCGTTGATGCGACCTTGCACATAGAGCTTTCCGAGCCGCTTGCCGAGACTGTCGGAAATGGTGAGCGACTGGTCATAGCCGGAGCGGTCCGCATTCAAATACTCGGCGTCCTGCAATGCCCGGAACTGCTGAGCGGGGGTGGCGTGCTGATTGATCCAACTGGCCATCCGGTCGTTCCAGGCCAACTGGCTGGCGTCGCGCACCTTTCCCTTCAGCTTCTTCGCCGACGTCGAGCGCCACAATTCGCCGTATCCGACCAGCAGCGTGGTCAGGTCCGGCTTGTCCTGGTCGCTGGCATAGCTGGCGGCCTGGGCGGGAGCGGGTGGCGCCACCAGCGCCAGCGCGGTCACGGTCGCGAGTGCCGCCGGATGCCAGGTGCGGCGTCCGGATCTACGGGATGTGGTCATTGGTACCTCCTGGTGCTCCGTCAGGGTAACCCGCCTGCGCGGACGACTCAGCGACGACCTTCTGGGGAGCGGAGCCACGAACGCCCTGCCGTATGCGCTCGGATCCGAGACTATAGCCGGCGGTGTGTGGATCGATGGGATCGCCGGGGCCATGGTGGGCGGAGAATGCCGGACCCAGCGCGATGCTGGATCGGGGTGCGCCCACTGATGCCGGAGTCTCCGCGAGGGTCGGAGTGCCGGCAGTTCGGAATGCCGGTGGTGAGTTCATGGACGTGTAGAGAGGTGTGAGGGTGAGCCAGCGGACTATCGAGGTCGGGATGGGACCGGTCAGTCGGGAGGATGTGGTGGCGGTGGCCCGCCATGACGTCCCGGTCCGGTTGGCGGCGGACGCGCTCGCCGCGCTGACCGCGACGCGGGCCCGGATCGAGGCGCTGGCGGCGTCCGACCAGCCGGTCTACGGGGTGTCCACCGGGTTCGGTGCGCTTGCCACCCGACATATTCCGGTCGAGCGCCGGGCCGACCTGCAGCGCAGCCTGATCCGCTCGCATGCTGCCGGCTCTGGGCCCGAGGTCGAGCGCGAGGTCGTCCGGGCGATGATGCTGCTGCGGCTCTCCACGCTGGCCACCGGCCGCACCGGCGTCCGTCCGATCGTCGCCGAAACCTACGCCGCACTGCTCAACGCCGGCATCACCCCCGTCGTCCACGAGTACGGCTCGCTGGGCTGCTCGGGTGACCTGGCGCCGCTGGCGCATTGCGCGCTGGCGGTGATGGGGGAGGGCTTCGTCCGGGACGCCGCCGGCGAACGGCGTCCGTCGGCCGAGGCGATGGCTGACGCGGGCATCGAGCCGGTCACCTTCGCCGAGAAGGAAGGTTTGGCGCTGATCAACGGCACCGACGGCATGCTCGGCCAGCTGATCCTGGCCGCGCACGACCTGGCTCGGCTGCTGCTCACCGCCGACATCGCGGCCGCGATGAGCGTCGAGGCGCTGCTCGGTACGCCGCGGGTGTTCGCCGCCGATCTGCAGGCGCTGCGCCCCCAGCCCGGTCAGGCGGTCGGTGCCCGGGTGATCAGCGCGATGCTCGACGGCTCGGGCATCGCCGCTAGTCATGCCGATGATGCCGACCACGAGTACCCGATCGTGCAGGACGCCTACTCGCTGCGCTGTGCGCCTCAGGTGAGCGGTGCCGCCCGTGACACGCTGGCGCACTGCTGCTGGGTGGCCGACAACGAACTCGCCTCGGCGATCGACAACCCCGTCGTCACCGTCGACGGACGGGTCGAGTCCAACGGCAACTTCCACGGCGCCCCGGTCGCCTACGCGCTCGACTTCCTGGCCATTCCGGTGGCCGATGTCGCGTCCATGAGCGAACGGCGCACCGACCGGCTGCTGGACGTGAAGCGCAGCCACGGGTTGCCGCCGTTCCTGGCCGGGGACGCCGGCGTCGACTCCGGCCACATGATCTTGCAGTACAGCCAGGCCGGCATCGTCTCGGAACTGAAACGCCTTGCTGTCCCGGCGTCCGTCGACTCCATCCCGAGCTCGGCGATGCAAGAGGACCACGTCTCGATGGGCTGGGCCGGCGCCCGCAAACTACGCCGTGCCCTGGACGGACTGACCCGCGTGCTGGCCAGCGAGGTGGTCAGCGCCGCGCGGGCCCTCGATCTGCGCGAGCCGCTGCCTGCCCCGGCGACCGCCGCCGTCCGCGACCGCGTCCGTGACGTCGTGGAGGGGCCGGGCCCGGACCGCTTCCTCGCCCCCGAGATCGAGGCCGTCGTCGAACTCGTCCGCTCGGGCGCCCTGATCGAAGCCGCCGAGTCCGTCACCGGCCACCTGGCCTGAGACGTCCCGAGGAGATCCCGGCGTGCGCCGGGATGACGGGACCTGGCGTTTTCATCGCAGGCGGCGGGTGATCTCTCGGGCGCCGGCGACCAGGTGGCCGATCAGTTCGGACGGGTCGCGCAGTGCCATCCGGGAACGCCAGGTGCAACTCAACGCCGCCACAGGCTGGTCGTGCAGGTCGAAGATCGGTGCGCCGGCGGAACGCAGGCCGGCCGCGATGAGCTCGATCTCCTCCGACCAGCCCTGGGCTTTCTCCAACGCCAGCGCGGTTTGCAGATCCTCGACCGAGCGCGGGCCACGTCCGGTACGTGAGACGAAGTCGCCGGGCCTCGAATAGAGCGCGCGCAACTGCGCCGACGGCAAATGAGCCAGGATCGCGCGTCCGTTCGCGGTCAGATGCGCCGGCAGCAGGACGCCGACCGCGGTCACCAGCGGCGGTTCCAGTTCGCTCTGCCGCGGCGGATGCTCCTTCAACAGGTACAGCGTGCTGGCGCCGCGCAAGATGCCGAGATGAACCGTGATGCCGGCCGCGGCGGCCACCGTCCGCAACACCGGACGGGACATCCGCTCCAACTGGTCGTGCAGGGTGAACGCCGAAGTCAGCCGGTACGCCGCAGGCCCCAACGCATAGCCGCGCGCCTCGGGCACATAGACCGTGAACCCGCGCTCGGTCAGCACGGTGAGGATGTGGTACATCGACGACCGGGGCAGGCCGAGGTCGCGGGCGATGGTGGACGCCGCGACCGTCCCGGTGCGCTCGGCGAGATAGCTGAGGATGTCGAGCGCCCGGCCCACCGCCGGGGACGTGCTCGATTCGGTGGCCATGCACCCATCCTGCCGGATCGGCGACAGCCTCCGCTGACGCGACCCGGCTCGCGCACCTGTCGGCTGGACCGAATGCCGCTAGCTGAATCCGACCTTCTTGCGTCTCGGATATAAGACGCATGGCCGGCGCTTGCTGAACCGGGACGTGCGCCGTCCGATCCTGGAAGGGAGAGGAGACCACCGATGACCACTTCCGGACCCCGTCCCGTTCGCGCCCCCCGAGGCCTCGAACTGCATGCCCGCGGCTGGCAGCAGGAGGCCGCGTTGCGGATGCTGATGAACAACCTCGACCCCGAGAACGCCGAGCACCCCGATGACCTCGTCGTCTACGGCGGCACTGGCCGCGCGGCGCGCTCGTGGGAGGCGTTCGACGCCATCGTCCGCACGCTGGAGACGCTGGCCGACGACGAGACGTTGCTGGTGCAGTCCGGCAAGCCGGTTGGGGTGTTCCGCACCCACGAATGGTCGCCGCGGGTGCTGATCGCCAACTCGAACCTGGTCGGCGACTGGGCCAACTGGGAGCACTTCCGCGAGCTCGAGGCCAAGGGCCTGATGATGTACGGCCAGATGACCGCCGGCTCGTGGATCTACATCGGCAGCCAGGGCATTCTGCAGGGCACCTACGAGACCTTCGGCGCGGTCGCCCGCAAGCGCTTCGGTGGCACCCTCGCCGGCACCATCACGCTGACCGCCGGCCTGGGCGGCATGGGCGGCGCGCAGCCGCTCGCGGTCACCATGAACGACGGCGTGGCGATCTGCATCGACTGCGACTCCAGCCGCATCGACCGCCGGATCGAGCATCGCTACCTGGACGTCAAGGCGTCCGATCTGGACGACGCGATCGCGCAGGCCAACCAGGCCAAGGCTGACCGGCGTCCGCTGTCGATCGGGCTGCTCGGCAACGCCGCCCACCTGGTCCCCGAGCTGCTGCGCCGGCACCAGGCCGGTGAGATCACCATCGATGCGGTCACCGATCAGACCTCGGCGCACGACCCGCTGGCCTACCTGCCGCTGGGTTATGAGTTCGCCGAGATGAAGGCGCGTGCCGCCGCCGACCCGGAGCAGTTCACCCGCGATGCACAAGCGGCGATGGCCGCTCACGTGGCCGCGATGGTGGGCTTTCAGGACGCCGGCGCCGAGGTCTTCGACTACGGCAACTCGATCCGCGACGAGGCCCGCAAGGGCGGCTTCGACCGGGCCTTCGAGTTCCCCGGCTTCGTGCCTGCCTACATCCGTCCGCTGTTCGAAGAGGGCCTCGGCCCGTTCCGCTGGGCCGCGCTCTCCGGCGATCCCGAGGACATCCGCAAGACCGACGCCGCGATCCTGGAACTCTTCCCCGAGAACGAGCGCCTGAAGCGCTGGATCACCATGGCGCAGGAGAAGGTGTCCTTCCAGGGGCTGCCGGCGCGGATCTGCTGGCTCGGCTACGGCGAACGGCATCGTGCCGGCCTGAAGTTCAACGAGCTGGTCGCCGCTGGTGAGATCGGCCCGATCGCGATCGGACGCGACCACCTGGACTCCGGCTCGGTCGCCTCGCCCTACCGGGAGACCGAGGCAATGCTCGACGGAACGGACGCGGTGGCCGACTGGCCGCTGCTGAACGCCCTGGTCAACACGGCGTCCGGGGCGTCCTGGGTGAGCATTCACCACGGCGGCGGCGTCGGCATGGGCCGCTCTATCCACGCCGGACAGGTCTGCGTCGCGGACGGCACCGAGCTGGCCGCGCAGAAGCTGGAGCGGGTGCTGACCAACGATCCGGGCATGGGTGTCATCCGGCACGTGGACGCCGGGTACTCCCATGCGGCCGACGTGGCACGCGAGCGGGGCGTCCGGATCCCGATGTGGGAGGACTGATTCCGTGAGCCTGCTGATCGACAACATCGGCTCGCTGGTCACCAACGATCCGGCGTGGGGCGGTTTGCTGGGGGTGATCCCGGACGCCGCCGTGGTGGTCGAGGAACAGCGATCGGGATCGGGCACGGCAGTCGGTGCCGGATCCCGATCGCTGTCGCAGGGTTCTGGCCGGATCGCCTGGGTAGGGCCGCGTGCAGAGGCGCCGGACGCCGACGAACGACTCGATGCTGAGGGACGCGCGGTGCTGCCGGGCTTCGTGGAGAGCCACAGCCATCTGGTGTTCGCCGGCGAGCGGGCCGAGGAGTTCGCCGCCCGGATGGCCGGACAGAAGTACGCCGCGGGAGGCATCCGCAGCACGCTGGCCGCCACCCGGGCCGCCTCGGACGCGGAGTTGTCCGCGAACGTGACCCGGTTGGTGGGGGAGTACCTGCGGCAGGGTACGACCACCGTCGAGATCAAGTCCGGGTACGGGCAGAGCGTGCTCGACGAGCACCGCAGCCTGGAGGTTGCGGGCGGGCAGTCGCCGTTCACGACCTTGCTGGCGGCCCATGTGACCCCACCTGAGTACGCCGGTCGCGTCGACGACTATGTGGCGATGGTGATCGACGAGATGATCCCGGCGTGTGCGCCGCTGGCGTCCTGGATCGACGTGTTCTGCGAGCAGGGGGCTTTCGACGAGGACCAGTCACGGGCGGTGTTGACCGCCGGGAAGGCCGCTGGGCTCGGCGTCCGCATGCATGGCAACCAGCTGCATCAAGGGCCGGGCATTCAACTGGCCGTTGAGTTGGGGGCGGCGTCCGTCGATCACGTCTGTCACACCGACGACGCCGACGTCGCGGCGCTGGCGGCGTCCGAAACGGTCGCGACGCTGCTGCCGGCGGCCGACTTCTCCACCCGCAACAAGTACCCGGACGCACGTCGGCTCTGGGACGCCGGCGTGACCGTGGCGTTGGGTGCGGACTGCAACCCGGGGACGTCCTATACGACGTCCATGCCGTTCGTGATCGCCCTCGCCGTGCGCGACCTGCACCTCACCCCCGCCGAGGCGGTATGGGCGGCGACGGCCGGCGGTGCGCAGGCGCTGCAACGCGACGACATCGGCGTGCTGCGTCCGGGTGCTATCGCCGATCTGGTGGTACTGGACGCACCTAGCCACCTGCATCTGGCCTACCGGCCCGGCGTCCCCTTGGTGCACAGCGTGATGAAGGCCGGTGCCCTGCGCTAACCCGCGAGTCGGTACACCGCCGTACCGCTCGAAGCAGCGAAGGTCAGTGCTTCTCGCAGGCGACGCCGTCCTTGTCGCGGTCGAGTCCGCGGTTGTAGCTCATCGCCTCGTTGTAGATCTTGGTGGACTTGGTGAAGTTCTTCACTGCCTTCGCGCGACCACTGACTTTGTCCTTGGCGCCCGACTTGCCGACGCCGTGCTTGTACTTCTTGTTCAGCGCCGTGCAGTTCTTGTACAGGGCCTTCTTCGCCGAGGTCTTGGCTTGCGGCAACACCGCGGAACTGACGGCCGGTGCCGCCTCAGCAGCCGGACCCGTGCCGCACAACGGCAGAGCCACCAGTGCGCAGCCGACAAGGACAGACCCGATGCCGATGGTCTTGCGCATAAACTATTCCCCCGGAATCCCCCGGCCAGCGAACTCTTCGCCGGCGCAAGGCTCAGGATATTGGGCGGTGTCGGACACCTCCAGTGAGAAATGTCACCTGGGTGAGTGACCGCCGGACGTCCGGTGAGTGACCACCGGACGTCCGGTTGGATATCGGGACGGGTGCAGTTGACCAGGAGAACCCTCCCCGCGTACCACGGTCAGCGGCTCGGGGATGCCGACGGTGCCGCACTGGGTGCGCTCGACGCCGCGGGCTGGGCCGAGGCGCTCGCCGAGGCGCTCGACTGGCTGCTGCTGCGGCGGCCGGTGGAGTTCGCCGGCAACTCCGCGGTGTTGTCGGCCAGCACGACCAGATCGCCGGCCTTCACCCCGTCGGTGATCTCGATCCACCCGCCGCCCACCGCGCCGGTGGTGACGTTGGTCAGGGTGGCACTGTCGGCCCGTGCGTCCCCGACGATCTGCACCGTCCCCGTGTCGGTTCCGGTGGGGGTCACCGCGGAGACAGGCACCCGCACTACGTTGGTCGCACTCTTCACCGGCAGGCTGACCGACGCCTTGGCGCCGGAGGCCAGCAACTGGTCAGGATCGGACACCGTCACCGTCGCGGCGTACGTCGGGGTGTCGCCGGCGGTCCCGCTGGTCTCGACGGCACTGATGGTGGTCAGGGTTCCCTCCAGGCTGGTGGTCGACCCAGCCGGGGTGACGCTCACCTGCTGCCCGCTGGTCACCAGCGTCCGCGTCTTGAGCGGCAACTCGAAGGTCACCTGGGCGTTGCCGTCCCCGACGATGACGACGGACCCACTGCCGGACGCAGACCCGGCCGTCAGACCGACGGTGCCGACCGTGCCGGAGATCGGGGCCCGCAATGCGGCGTTCGCGAGGTCATCCTGCGCCGCCTGCAACTCCTGTTCGGCTTCGAGCAGCTTCGCCTTGGCCGAGGCGACCTGGGCTGCGCTGACCGTGGCCGTCGAACTGCTCGAACTCGAGGACGAACTCGAACTCGAACTCGACGACGAACCGGAACTGGACTTCGACGACCCGCTCGACTTGACCAGCTGCTGCACGGTCTTCTGCAACGCGGCAGTGGCCAGCTGTACCTGCGCCCGTGCCTCACCACAGGCCTTCAGTTCCGCGGCGGTCGGATCGTTGCGCTCGATGGTGTCGGCCTCGTCTTTGACAGTCGGGCTCGGGGTGGCGGACGCCGAGGCCGTTGTGCTCGGCGTCGCCGAGGCGCTCGGAGTGGCTGTGGTGCTGGTTGTCGCGCTGGGGCTGGCGCTGGTTGTCGCGCTGGCGCTGCTCGTGGCGCTGGCGCTGCTCGTGGCGCTGGCGCTGCTCGTGGCGCTGGCGCTGGGAGTGGCGGACGCGCTCGGCTCCGGGGCCGGACCGAAGACCGGGGCGCACGCCGTGGACTCCTGGGTCACGGCGTCCGACACCTTCGCGGCGGCGCTCACCAGGGTGGTCGGATTGATGGTGACACCGCTGCTGCGCTGCCCCGAGCTGGACGACGAGGACGAAGAAGACGAGGAAGAGGAGGAAGACGACGACGACTTGGTGCTGCTCGACGGGTGCCGCGCCGAGTACAACGACGCCTTCGCCTCCGCCACCGACGTCTCCGCCTCCAGCACGGCGAGCTGCAACGATCCCTTCTTCAGCGTCGCCAGGACGTCGCCCGCGCTCACGATGTCGCCGACGGCGACCTTGACGCTGCTCACCGTCCCGCTCACCTCGAAGGACGTCGTCGAGATGTTGGACCGCGCCACCGTGCCGGACGCGGTGTACGACTGGGTCACTGCGCCGGTGCCGACGGTCGCGGTCACGTAGCGGACCGGGCCGGACGGCGACGCCACGGCGACGCCGATCCCGACGCCGGCGACCACCACCAGGGCGGTCCCCGCGACGATCATCGCCCGCACTCGTGGGTTGATGGCCATCATTCGCTCCTCAATGCGTCGATCGGGGCCAGCTTCGCGGCCCGGGTGGCGGGGTATACGCCGGCGCCCAGGCCGATGCCCAGCGACACGACCAGCGCGAGCAGGGTGGCGGGCACCGAGATGGCGACGGTGATGCTCAGCACCGGCGTCAGTATCACCGCGCCAAGCACGCCGATTCCGACGCCCAGCAGTCCGCCGAGGGTGCCGAGGATCCCGGCCTCCACCAGGAACTGCTGGCGGATCACTCCCGGGGTGGCGCCGAGCGCCTTGCGCAGGCCGATCTCCCGGACTCGTTCGCTGACCGAGACCAGCATGATGTTCATCACGCCGATGCCGCCGACCAGCAGCGAGATGCCGGCGATGCCGCCGAGCAGCAGGGTCAACACGCCGGTGACAGAGGTGGCGGTCTCCACCAGGGACGCCTGGGTGCTCACCGAGAAGTCGGCAGTGTCGGTGGTCACCTGATGCGAGGCCAGCAGCGCGGTCTGCACCTGCTGGTAGGCGGCGGAGAGGCTGTCGGCGTCCTTGCCGGAGAGGTAGATGGACGAGACGCTGTTGGCGCTGCCCGAGGTGGACAGCCGGGCGGCGAAGGTGGTCAGCGGCACGATCACGGTGTCGTCCTCGTTGGACGACAGCGACGATCCTTCCGAGGCGAGCACGCCGATGACGGTGAACGACTGACTGTTAACGCTCACCGTCTGCCCGATCGGCGAACCGGTGGCGAACAACTCCTCGGCGGTGGTCGTTCCGATCACGGCGACCGGCTGTGCCGAGTTCAGTTCGTCAGCGGAGAAGAACCGTCCCGACTCGACCTCGCGGGCCCGCACGGTCTGCCAGTCGGGGACGGTGCCGACGACTGTCGCCGTCCAGGTGGTGGACGCCGACTGCAGCGATCCGGACGTCGTCGACACCGGCGCGACGGCGGCGATGTCGGGTGCGACGGCCGGGTCGGCGAGCATGGCGGCGTCGGCGGTGGTGAGCGTCGACGCGGCGCTGCCACCACCGCGGAAGCCGCCGGTCGAGGTGCCCTGAGTAGGGCTGACGATGATCATGTTGGAGCCCAGCGCGTTGATCTGCGAGGTGATCTGCTGCTGCGCGCCTTGGCCCAGCCCGACGGTCAGCATCACTGCGGCGATGCCGATCAGGATGCCGAGCATGGTGAGCAACGATCGCATCCGGCGCGCGTTGAGGGCGGCGACCGCCGTTCGGACGGTCTCGGACCAGGGCATCACCGGACGGTCCCCAGCAGCGAGTCGGTCGCGGACAGCAGGCCATCCCGGATGGACACCCGCTGCCGGGCGCGCTGTGCGACGTCCAGTTCGTGGGTGATCATCACGATGGTGCGTCCGGCGCGGTTGAGCTCGGCGAACAACTCCAGGATCTCCTCGGTGGAGTGCGAATCCAGGTTGCCGGTCGGCTCGTCCGCGAGCAGCAAGGCCGGGTCGGTGACCAGTGCGCGGGCTACCGACACTCGCTGCTGCTGGCCGCCGGAGAGTTCGCCGGGCCGATGCTGGACGCGTTGACCCAGTCCGACCCGTTCCAGGGCTGCCATGGCCCGCTCGCGGCGCTGGGTGGCAGGCACCCCGGCATAGATCAGCGGCAGTTCGACGTTGCGCAGCGCGGTCAGGCTCGGCAGCAGGTTGAACTGCTGGAAGACGAAGCCGATCTTGCGGTTGCGCACCTCCGCCAGCTGCTTCTCGGTCATCGAGCCGACATCGGTGCCGTCCAACTCGTAGCTGCCGGACGTGGGCACGTCCAGGCAGCCGATGATGTGCATCAGGGTGGACTTGCCGGAACCGGAGGGGCCCATGATCGCCAAGTAGTCGCCCTCGGCGACTAACAGGTCGATGCCGCGCAGCGCCTCCACCTGCACCACGCCGGTGGAGTACGTCTTACGCACGTCGACCATGCGGAGCATCGGGGTCATCGGCGCTGCCCCCCATTGCCGCCGCTGCCGCCAGGGGGCTGGCCGCCGCCGCCACCGCCGAGTCCGCCGCCCAGTCCGCCGCCGAGCCCACCGCCGAGTCCGCCGCCCTGCTGTTGCGATTCGGCGCTGCTGGTGGCATTGGGCCGGGCGGAAGTGATCTGGACGCTATCTCCTTCGGAAAGTCCCTTGGTGATCTCGGTCTCGCTGCCGAACACCCTGCCGACGCTCACCTCGACGGTGCTGGTGGCGGAACCGTCGACCTTGGTGACAACGGTCTTTCCGTCCTCCGTGCGGATCGCTGCGGTCGGCACGGTCAGCACGTCGGGGTAACTGCCGGTGGTGATCACCGCGGAGGCGGTGGTGCCCGAGTACAGATCGGTGTGTTTCCCGGAGAGGTTGATGACGACCGGGAAGGTGGCGGCGCCGTCGCTGGTCGAGGTCGCCACGATGCCGACGGAGGCCACTGTGCCCTTGATCGCCTTGGCTGCGCCGGACGGTGTCACTGCGACGCTCTGCCCGGCCTTGAGGCTGCCCAGGTCGGCATTGCCGACGCTGCCCGTCAACTTCCAGGTGGCGGTGGAGATCACGCTGAACTGGGCCGTGCTGGACGAGGACGACGTGGATGTGCTGGAGCTGCTGGAGCTGCTGGAACTGCTCGACCGGCTGGACGAGGACGAGGACGTCCCGCTGCCACTGACGCTGTCGCCCTCCTCGGCCGTCACGGCTGCCACTGTGCCGGCGATGGGTGAGCGCAGCACGGCGGCGCTGAGGTCCTGTTCGGCGCTGGTCAGGGCCGCTTGGGCAGAGGCGACCTGGGCTTCGGCGGAGTTGATCGCGGCGGTGCTGCTGTCGTCGTTGTCGACGACCTCGTCGTAGTTGGCCTGCGCGGTGGTCAGGTTCGCCTCGGCCAAGTCGACGGCGTCGGCGAGGTCGGTGTCATCGACGCGGGCCAGTTTCTGGTTCTTTTTCACCGTGTCGCCGGCCTTGACATAGACGTCGGTGATGGTGCCCGAGACCGCGAAGTTCACGTTGGACTGTTTGCGCGGGGTGAGTGTGCCGTCCACGCTGACTGTCTGGGTCTGTGTGCCGACGGTGACCTGCACGGTTCTGTTGAGCGCCTGTGCCTGGTTGGTACGGGCCGGACGCAGCAGCAGGAAGGTGCCCACGCCAGCGCCGATCACCACCACGACGGCTACCGACAACCACAGCCATTTCCGGCCTGACATGCGGAGACGGCGCCGCTTCGGGGGCGCCGTCGGCGTTTCAGTTGACATCTGTTTCGGCTCTCCTCAGCGATTGCTGAGTCGAAAATAGGACGGCAATCTGTGAGAACGCTGTGTGGACCTGTGCCGGACGCTGTGGTGTGGGGACCATCGCCTTCATCCCGGATCAAGTCGGATCAAGTCCGGGATGACGTGGCGTGGGGGCACTATCGTCATCCCGGCGGACGCCGGGATCTCTGTCGGGCGTCCGTCGGGCCGGGAGATCCCGGATCGGGTCGGATCAGTCCGGGACGACGTGGCAAGGGATGACGTCGCGGCTAGGGACGATATGTAGGGATCAGGGCAGCACATCGGCGAGAGCCGGGTGACTCAGCGCGTCCACGATCAGGTGGGCGTCGTCGGGTTGGTGTGGTCCGGAGGGCACCATGACCACCCAGAGTCCGGCGGCGCGGGCGGCGGCGGCACCGGTGCGGGAGTCCTCGATCGCCACCGCGTCGGCGGGATCGACCCCCAGCAGTTCGCAGGCCCGCAGGTAGACGTCCGGTGCCGGCTTCGGGGCGGCGACCTCGCTCGCCGAGACCGACAACGGCACCAGGTCGGCCAGCCCAGACGCCGTGATCGACAGATCGAGAAGATCCCGCGGCGTGTTGCTGGCGACCGCGAACGGCAGCTGCAGCCGGGCCAGCAGGTCGGCGGCGCCCGACATCGGTTCGGAACCGGCCGTCAACTCCTGCCGGGCGCGACCGACGAACTCGGCCAACACGTCCGGATAGGGCTCGCCGAAGCGCTCGGCCATGATCGCGGCAGCGTCCGCGCAGGCCGCACCCAGGAAGAGATGACGCTCGGTATCGCCGTAGACCAGCCCGCGTGTGGTGAACATGGCCGCCTCGGCCGTCCCCCACGGCTTCTCGGTGTCGGCCAACAGCCCGTCGAAGTCGAACACCACGGCACGCACGGGATCTGGTCGCTGCATCCCCGCAGCCTACCGATCGCCGGGGATGGTTCTGGTCACCGGTGACCAAGAGAACCGCTCGCGTGGTCACGGGATCGGACGGCGGGCGGACGCCTCTGGGACGCGGCGCATCGCGGCGTTATAGTGAGCCCGATCGTGCTCCGGGGTCGGTGTAAGTCCGAACCGGCGGTGACAGTCCGCGACCCGCTGCTTGCAGCGGTTGATCCGGTGGAATTCCGGAACCGACGGTGAAAGTCCGGATGGGAGGCAGCACGAACGGCAGTCGTCGATGACGCCTGCCGTCGTAGGCGCATCTCTGTGCGCCGGCCCCGGAACGCGTGGACGCGGACCGGAGGAGACCATGAGAAGGATGAGCCCCCAGCGGCGGCGCTTGCTCGCGCCCGCCCTGCTCGGCCTCGTCCTGCTCGGCGCCTGGTGGGCCTTGGCCGCCGCTGCGGCGTCCCCGCTGCTGTTGCCCGGCCCGGTCGGCGTCCTGACTCGGCTGGTGGACGACGCCCTCGCCGGCACGCTCTGGCCGTACCTGGCTGTCACCTTCGGCGAGGCGATGGGCGGCTGCCTGGTCGGTGCCGTCGTCGCGTTGCCGCTGGCGGTGGCGATTCACCGGTCGGCCTGGTTCTCGGACGCCGTCCAGCCGTTCCTGGGCGCCACCCAGGCGATCCCGGCGATCGCCCTGGCACCACTGCTGGTGCTCTGGGTCGGCTACGGACTGGTCCCGGTGATCGCCCTCTGTGCCCTGATCGTGTTCTTCCCGATCCTGGTGTCTGCCGTTGTCGGACTGCGAATGGTGGCTCGTGAGGTGGTGGACGCCGCCCGCCTCGACGGCGCCGGCAGCCTCGCCCTGCTGTGTCACGTGGAGGCGCCGCTGGCCCTGCCGTCGCTGCTCGCCGGGTTCAAGAACGGCTTCGCGCTGAGTGTCACCGGCGCGGTGGTGGGCGAGATGGTGATGGGCGGCAACGGCCTGGGCACCGTCCTCACCGTGCAGCGGGACGCCGTCGACACCACCGGCATGTTCGCCACCATCGCCTGGCTCTGCCTGATCGCGGCCGGTGCCTACTCGCTGATCACCTGGTGGGAGCGCCGCTCCGCCATCGTAGAAGCCCTGACCTAGGAGACCACCCATGCATCGTCGGAACTTCCTGGCCGCCGCACTCGCCCTCGGGCTGGTCGGCTGCACCACCACGCCAACGGGGACGTCGGTATCGACCAACTCGGCCAGCGCGACGAGCACGGGCGCGGCGGCCGCGCGTGCCACCATCGGGCTCAGCTACATCCCGAACGTGCAGTTCGCGCCCTTCTACGTCGCCGAGGCGCAGAAGCTCTTCGCCGGCGTCGACGCCCAGGTCAGCCTGCGCCACCACGGCTCCAGCGAGGGACTGTTCACCGCCTTCACCTCGGGGAACGAGGATTTCCTGGTGGCCGCCGGCAGCGAGGCCATGCAAGCCCGCGCCGAGGGGGTGGACGTGATCGCTGTCGGCGCCTACTACAAGGCATTCCCGGTCAATGTGATCGTGCTCGGCAGTTCCCCGATCCGGCAGTTGGCCGATCTGAAGGGCCGTTCGCTCGGCGTTCCCGGCCGGTTCGGGGAGTCCTGGCTGGCCGTTCAGGTCGCGCTGGCCACCGCCGGGCTCACCGAGAAAGATGTCGACATCCAAGAGGTCGGTTACACACAGGTGGCCGCGCTGAAGAAAGAGAACGTGGACGCCATCGTCGGCTTCAGCACCAACGAACTGCTCCAGGTAATGGCGTTCGGCGACGAACCGCGCGCGCTTGCCGTGGCGCCAGGGACGGTTCCGCTGGTCAGCACCTGCCTGCTCACCTCGAAGGCGTACGCCGAGAAGCACCCCGAGGTGGTCCGCCAGGTGGTGGCCGCCACGGCGAAGGCGATCGAGGCGACCGCTGCCGATCAGCAGGCGGCGATCGACGTCTCGGCCACCCAGATTCCGGGCTGGACGGCGTCCGCCCGGCCCAACGCCGAGGCAGTTCTCGCCGCGACCGTCGACCTGATGGCGCTCAGCGACGGCCGATTCCAGCCGGCCCTGGACGCCGCGCAGTGGGATGCGATGGCGGCCTTCCTGGACCGTTCGAAGCTGATCTCCCACCCGGTCGCCGCGTCGGACGCCTTCAGCAACGCCTACGCGGGGTAGAGGATAGACGGCCCTGAAATTCGCGGTCCAGTCACCCACGAGAGCCTGACACGCAGCACGCTCACCAACTGGACCGCACCTCTCAGATTCCGCGGCGACCCATCCTGTGTCGATGCGCACCGCTCATCCGAGGCTCGGGCGTCTGGCACCAGGTCGGCGGGCGATGGCAGGATGACCCCATGCACGGCACACCCCTGGGCAGGATGTTGCCTGCTTGGAAGCGGACCAGACCCGCACCGGACCCTCTGGATGGCCGGGCTGCCTAGTGGCGCCCGGCGCTGGAACGGGCCACCTGGGCAGGGCCGATCCTGCTCGGGGCGCGAGCGCGTCCGGACTGCGGTTGGGGTTGGCCCGAGCCGTCGCGTTGAGTTGTCTCGCCACGCTCTTCCCGGCCATGTTCATGGCGTTCGTCCAGTTCGAGTACCTGCATCCCTTGTGGCTGGCCACGGTCGGCGGCGGCATCGTCGGGTTCAGCCTGCTGCTGCCCGTCTACGCCTGGCTGGGTGACGTCCGCTGGTTGTGCGGCGCCTACGCGCTGGTCTGTCTCGTCGGTCTGGGGACCTGGAGGTGGGCGTGGCTGAGTCCGGCATCCGCCACCCAGCCGCCGTGGCTGTGGATGTGTGTAGGGGTGGCCGCGGTCTGCGCCGCGATGGCGACCACGGTGCCGATAGCGTTCGCCTACACCTGCGTCACCGCGGTGGTCTTCGGGGTGCTTCGGACGACGGCGCCAGGCGGCAACCGGGACGTGCTCGAGGCGATGCAAGACGTGCTGACCCTGCTGGTGCTGCCGACGGCGCTGCTGTTGTTGATCCGGTTCTTCGCCAACGCCGTTGACGAGTTGGACGCCACCACGACCGCCTCTCAGCGGGTGGAGGCCGACCGGGCGATCGACCGCGCCCTGCAGCAGCAGCGGACGATTCTCGACGGCATCATCCACGATCGGGTGATGACGACGCTGGTGGCGGCCGTGCAGACCGACCAGCCGCGCGGCGAGGTGGCCGACCTGGCCCGGACCGCGCTGGCCGCCCTCGCGGAGGCCGGCACCGCTACCGACAGTGGGCAGTCGCTTGATCTGCACCAGCTGGCTCGGCTGATCAAGGACATGGTGGAGCCGGTCTGTCCGCAGGCTCAGCTGGCGGTGATTTCCGGCGACTCGACGCTGCGGGTGAACGCCGCCGCGGCCAGTGTGCTCGGCCAAGCTGCCCGCGAGGCCGCCTCCAACGTCACCCGGCACGCCGAGGCCGAGAACTGCACGATCACGGTGTCCGTACGGGCCGATCGCCAAGAGCAGCAGGTCCGGGTCGATATCCGTGACGACGGCAAGGGCTTCGATCCGGACGCGGTACCGGAGAATCGCTTCGGCATCCGGGTGTCGATGCGGGAGCGGCTGCGGCATATCGGCGGCACGGTCGACATCGTCTCGGGGGCCGGCGAGGGCACCCTGGTCAGTCTGGTCTGGGTCGGACGCGAGCAGCGCCGTACCGATTCGGTGTCGCGGCGGCGGGCGTCCGAGGCGATCCGGTCGGTGATGCGGGTCGAGATGTTCCTGTTCCTGGTCTGGCTGATGGTCGGCGTCCAGGTACTGGTCGGGTTGATCGACGCGGTCACCCAGCCGGCGATCAACCCGCTGACGCTGACCGCGCTCGGGTTGGCGGTGCTGGCGACCGGCATCGCGGTCTGGCGCGCGGGCGACCGCCGGATCAGCAACGCCGGGGCAGTCCTTGTGGTGGTCTGCCTGACCGTGCTGTCTCAGTTGATGCACCGGGCCACGCCGATTCCGGAGGTCATCGGGTACGGCACCTGGCACAGCAGCGTGGTGATGGTGCTGTTGATCACGGTGCTGGTCCGGGGTCGCCGGGTGATCGCCTGGGTGGGTCTGCTGATCTTCATGGTGCAGGTGCTGCTGTGGACCTTGGGCCAGCCGTTCGGCTGGTACAGCTTCCTCAACGTGGCGTTCGGGCCGTTGTTGTGGTTGGTGCTCGCCACACTGGTGATGCGCGGCGTCCGGACCATCGGGGAGCAGCTGGTCCGGGTTCGCAGCGCGTCGCGGCAGAACACGCAGGCGATGGCTGAGAGCTTTTCGAAACTGGTGTTGCGTGAGGTGTGGCTGACCGAGTTGCGTGCCCAGATCGGGCCGCTGCTGCAGAATCTGGCCGACCCGACGCATCAGTTGAGTGCCGACGAACGGGACGCCTGCCGCGTTCTGGAGGGTCGGCTGCGCGATGCGCTGCGGGCTGGAAACCTGATTTCACAAGGTGTTTCGGACGCCATTCAGGCCGCCCGCGAACGCGGTGTCGAGGTGGTCCTGGTGGACAACCGCGGGTCGAAGCTGCCCGAGCCGGTCCGTCGTGCGACGCTGCGTCAGCTCGAGGAATTGGTGCGTGCTTCGACCGGCGGACGCATCGTGGCCCGGACGGCGCCCGAAGGATATGCCGACGCGGTCACGATTCTCCGTGTCGGTGACGAACGTAACCTCACTACCATTGACGAGGCTGGCACCGTCACTGTGAGGAAGACATGACCGACACCCCCATCGCCCGGAGCTCCGTCATCCGGATCGCGATCATCGACGATCACGAAGCCATTCGACTGGGGGTGGGCGCGGCTCTGCAACAGCACGCGGCCGACCGGGTGTGCGTGGTCAGTTCGCACGAGACTGTGGACGCCTTCCTGGCCGACTCGGTGGACGCCGACGTGGTGATGCTCGATCTGTCGCTGGGCGACGACACCGACCCGAAGGACAACGTCGAACGCCTCGCCGAGGTCGGCTACCGCATTCTGGTCTACTCGATCGCGGACAACATCCGGCTGGTGCGCCGGGCGCTGGCCGGCGGCGCGGACGGCGTCTGCCGCAAGGCCGAACCGATCGCCCAGACCATCGAAGCGCTGGAGGCGGTGGCCGAAGGCCAAATGGTGCTCTCGCAAGAGATTCTCGCCGCCATCGAATCGGACACCACCTACGTCGCGGCCACCCTCGGCCCGCGCGAACGCGAAGTGCTGTCGCTCTATGTCGCCGGCCTGGAGATTCCTGCAGTCGCCCAACAGCTCTACATCACCGAGAATAGCGTAAAAGAATATCTGAAGCGCATTCGAGTGAAATATACGCAGGTGAATCGTCCGGCAAACAACAAACTAGAATTGTTCCGGCGGGCAATCGAAGACGGCATCATCCCCCCGGTGGAGCGTCGCAACTAAAATCTCTCGCTGGTCGAGCTTGTCGAGACCCGTGTCGTTGGTCGGGCTTGTCGAGACCGCTGATATGGTCGCGCACGGAACCGCGGGGAACCGACCCCGCCCATGCTCCATCGCTGACTGAGCGTGTCGAGCCCTATTCGGCCGGGTAAGGCTGGCAGGATCGTCGCGAGCCACTGCCGAGTGCAGAGCTGGGGGAGAGTATGCAGGTCGCTAAGAGCCGTTCCGCGAGTACCACGGACGCCGTGAGCATCGTCAACCTCACACCTCACCCGGTAACCGTCGACCCCGGCGGCGCCGACGAGATCACACTCCCGCCGACCGGCGTGCTCGCCCGTATCCGTGAAATGAAGGGCGGGGTATCGCATGTCACCGTCAACGGAACGCGGGTGGCGTTGCAGCCGATCTCGTATGCCGACGAGATAGAAGGCTGGCGGCGCCGGTCGACGGTGTTCTCTATCTCGTCTCAAGGGTGACAGCAGCCGCCGTCGACCGTCCCGACCCGGTCTTTCCTCAGGACGAGTTGCGGGACGACCAGGGCCAGATCATTGGATGTCGAGCCCTGGGCACCTTCGCAAATGTGGGGGAGATCTGATGCCAACGCGATGGTGGATTCCGCTGGACGGCGCCCGCCCCGAACAGGTCAAGTTGGAACACGTTCACGCGGCGGTCTCGCGCTGGTTCGATCGAACGGTCGAGAACCACGCGGCGGGTGTGAAGCCGTACGCGATTTCGCCACTCGCCCGCGGTGACGATGGTCGGGTCGGGTTCGAGGTGTCCACGCTGACCGCCTTCGCCGAGAATCTTCTCGAGATCGCGACCGCGCCGCCGGCGACGGTTCGTCTCGGTGGTGACCAGGTTATGGTCGGACGCCCGATCCGCGTCGCCGACGAGAGTTGGGAGTCGCTGGCCGAGCCGAGTGGTGCCGACCGTTGGGATCTCGAGTTCGTCACACCGGTCACCTTCCGGCACGGGCATCGTGCCTCGCCGCTGCCGGTCGCGGGCGCGGTGCTGCGTGGCCTGTTGACGAGCTGGAATGCCCTGTCCGGGTTTCCCGAGCGGGAGCTCACGCGCCAGCAGAGCGACGATGTGTGGGTAGTGACATTCAGGGCGCGAGCCGCCGGATGACGCTCTCGGGTCTTCGATTGTCGGCGTTCACCGGCCGGGTGCTCTATCGCTGCGACGTGCCGAGTACCCGTGAACTGGTCGATGCGCTGTTCCGGCTCGCCCCCTATGCCGGGGTTGGTTCGGCGAAAGCCAAGGGTCTTGGTGTGACGCGTCTCCATCCACCGCAGCGCAAACGCGCCAGGCCGGGTGAGTAGTCATGGGCCGGCTGCTGGAGCATGCGGTCAGTGCACGTTCGCTGCAGCGCGCCTGGGAGGATGTGCTCGCCAACGATCGTGAAGACGGTGTGCTGTCGCCGGGCATCGCCCGTTTCAGGCTCTTCCTACTTGAGGTGGGGGTGGGTGAGTCCGCAGCCGATGAGGAGCATGCGTAGTCGGTAGTTGTCGCGGTTGCGGTAGCCGCGGGCGATGCGGCGGTGGAGTTCGATGAGTCCGTTGATGGCTTCGGCGCCGCCGTTGTTGGAGCGGGCGGTGTCGAAG
>NZ_JASGEF010000016.1:0-9889 GCF_047606665.1 Micropruina sp.
GAGGGCCGACACGCCGTCGACCCAGGACACGGCAGGGAGATCAGCTGGCCACGGAACGGGACATCACGTGACCACCAGAAAGGAGATCAACTGGCCGCCTACGAGGAGGTTACGGTGGCCATGGACATCCCTAACTACTTCTGCCCTCCCGCATGCGGCAGGGCAGAAGTAGTTAGGGAGGGGGTTGTTGGTCGGGCGTGGCCGGGAGAGAGGGCCTGGAGGCTTACCAGCTGGAGTGGACGGGGCGTCCCTCGTTGAAGCCGGACGCCGACTGGATGCCGACCACCGCGTTCGCGGCGAACTCGGGCAGGGTGCGGGCGCCAGCATAGGTGCAGCTGGAGCGGACGCCGGCGACGATGAAGTCGATCAGGTCCTCCACGCCGGGGCGGGCCGGGTCGAGGTACATCCGGGAGTGCGAGATGCCCTCTTCGAACAGCGCGGCGCGGGCCCGCTCGAACCGGGACTGCTCACGGGTTCGCATGCGTACCGCGCGCGCCGACGCCATGCCGAACGACTCCTTGTAGGGGCGTCCGTCGTGGTCGGTGACCAGGTCGCCGGCCGATTCGTGGGTGCCGGCGAACCAGGAGCCGATCATCACCGCGCCGGCACCGGCCGCCAGGGCGAGCGCCACGTCGCGGGGGTGCCGGACGCCGCCGTCCGCCCAGATCGCCTTGCCGGCGGCGTTGGCCTCAGCAGAGCATTCCAACACCGAGGAGAACTGCGGACGTCCCACACCGGTTTGCATCCGGGTGGTGCACATCGCGCCGGGTCCGACGCCGACCTTCACCACGTCGGCGCCGGCCTCGATCAGGTCGGCGGTGCCCTCGGCGGTCACCACGTTTCCGGCCACCAGCGGCAGGGTGCTGCCGCGGTCGGTCAGCATTGCCCGCACCACCCGCAGACCCTCGATCATCCGCTCTTGATGACCGTGGGCGGTGTCCATCACCAGCACGTCGGCGCCGGCGTCCAGCAGTTCCGCGGCCCGCCGTTCGACGTCCTTGGAGATGCCGACGGCAGCACCCACCCGCAGCCGCCCGTCGCCGTCCAGCGCCGGGGGATAGAGGGTGGCGCGCAGGGCGCCCTTGGCGGTCATCAGCCCGGCCAGCCGGCCGTCCTGCACCGCCAGGGCAACCCGGTGCCGGCGGACGTTCAGCAATTCGAAGACCTCGGCCGGGGGAGTGGACGGGTCAACCAGCGTCAGGTCGGTGGACATCGCTTCGTGCACCTGCACGAAGCGGTCCAGCCCGGCAGCCTCGGACGGCCCGAGCAGGCCGATCGGGACGCCGTCGTCGACCACCACGACCATGCCGTGTGCCCGCTTCGGCAGGAGGTTGAGCGCCTCGCCGATGGTGACGCCGGGGTCCACATACACCGGGGTGTCGAAGACGGTGTGCGCGGCCTTCACCCGGCCGATCGTCTCGGCCACGATCGAGGTGGGCAGATCCTGTGGAATGATCGCGACGCCGCCGCGACGAGCCACCGTCTCGGCCATCCGGCGTCCGGAGATCGCCGTCATATTGGCCACCACCAGTGGCAGCGGCAGCCGCAGTGCGTCGGTGCTGGTCAGGTCCACGTCGAGCCGCGAGGTCACCGAGGAGCGACGCGGTGCCATGAACACGTCGTCGTAGGTCAGGTCATAGGACGGCATCGGATTCAGAAAACGCACCGGCAGATCCTATCGCGGGCCGACCATGTAAAAAGCGGTGCCGCCAAGAGAGAGTCTCGGCGGCACCGCTGTGGCGTGTCGAAGCGATCAGTGACTGATCTCGCTGGGATTCTCCCCGGCAGGAACCTCGTGATCGGAGTCGCCGTGGCCCTCGGCATGATGATCGGCCTCGGCGATCTCGTCCGCGGTGGGCTTGCTGATCACGCCGGCGAAGTACCAGCGCGACACCAGCGCCCGCCACTTGCTGACGCCCTTGCCCTTCTCGGCAACGCCGCGTGCGTCGGTGGCCGGGGCCGCCTCCAGCGCCTTGCCCTGTGTGTGCTGGGTGAGCGCGAACTTCTCATCGACGAGGATCGGACGATGCGGCTCGGAGTAGCCGCCGTCCGGATCGCGCGAGATGATGCCGGTCTCGCTGCCGTGCAGGACGCGCTCGGCGTCGGCGCGCTGCAGCGAGATGCAGATCCGCTTGGTGACGATGAACGCGAGGATCGGGGCGGCGAACACCGCGATCCGCATGAACTCAGTGACCGCGTTCAGCGAGAGGTGGAACTGGGTGGCCAGGATGTCGTTGCCACCGGCCAGCCAGAACATCGCGTAGCAGGTCATCGCCGCTACACCCAGGCCGGTGCGGGTCGGGTTGTTGCGCGGACGGTCCAGGACGTGGTGCTCGGACTTGTCGCCGGTGATCCAGGCCTCCACGAACGGGTAGAGGCCCATCAGCACGAACAGCGCCGTCATCAGCCCGACACCAGGAAGAACGATGTTCCACGACCAGGTGGTGCTGCCCAGATGCCATTCCCAGTTCGGCATGATCCGGATGGCGCCCTCGACCCAGCCCATGTACCAGTCGGGCTGCGATCCGGCGGTCACCTGTGCCGGGTTGTAGGGGCCGAAGTTCCAGACCGGGTTGATCGACATCGTGGCGCCCATCAGGATCGCCACGCCGAAGACGACGAAGAAGAAGCCGCCGGCCTTCGCCATGTACACCGGGAACAGCGGGTAGCCGACCACGTTGCCGTCCTTGCGGCCGGGGCCTGGGTACTGGGTGTGCTTGTGGTACACGACCATGACCAGGTGCGCCGCGATCAGTGCGAGCAGCAGGCCGGGCACCAGCAGGATGTGCACCATGTAGAGCCGGGCGACCACCAGTTCGCCGGGGAACTCACCGCCGAAGATGAAGAACTCGGCCCAGGTGCCGATCAGCGGAATGGAACGGATCAGGCCGTCCACGAACCGCAGGCCGGTGCCGGACAGCAGGTCGTCGGGGAGCGAGTAGCCAGCGAAGCCCTCGATCAGCGACATCGCGAACAGTCCGACGCCGATCAGCCAGTTGAGTTCGCGGGGTTTGCGGAACGCACCAGTGAAGAAGATGCGCAGCATGTGCACCGTCATGGACGCCACGAACAGCATCGCCGCCCAGTGGTGGATCTGCCGCACCAGCAGGCCGCCGCGGACATCGAACGACAATGCCAGCGTGGAGGCGAAGGCCTCGGACATCGACAGGCCGCGCATCAGCTGGTAGGTGCCCTCGTACTCGACCTCGGCCATCGACGGCTTGAACCAGATGGTCAGGAAGACGCCGGTCAGCAACAGGATGACGAACGAGTACAGGGCGATCTCGCCGAGCAGGAACGACCAGTGGTCGGGGAAGATCTTGCGCAGATTCTTCTTCAGCAGCGACGCCAGCCCGAGCCGATCGTCTGCCCAGGTAGCGACCCCGGTCACCCCGGCCGGCAGGTTCGGCTTCGGCGGGCGCTCGGCCTGGAGGGCGGGTGAATCGCCGGCAATCTCAGTGGGCTTGGCCATCACCGATCACCTTCCTTGAAGTCGCGCGTGGAATCGCGCTCGAAGTAGCTCGGGCCGACCGGGACGGTGAAGTCGCTGCGGGCGATCAGGTAGCCGTTGGCATCCACCGTGATCGGCAGCTGGGGCAGCGCGCGGGCGGCCGGGCCGAACACCACGAGACCCGAGTTGCCCAGGTCGAAGGTCGACTGATGGCACGGGCACAGCAGATGGTGGGTCTGCTGCTCCCAGAGGCTGATCGGGCAACCGACGTGCGTGCAGATCTTCGAATAGCAGAGGATTCCGCCGACCTGCCAGTCCTTGCGGGACTCGGGGATCTTGATCCGGGACGGATCCATCCGGACGATGATGATCGCCGCCTTGGCCTTCTCGATCTGGAAGTCGGCGCCGTGGTGGTCCCACAGGGTGCCGGGCTGGGCGTTGACCAACTGGCCGATCTCCAGATCGGACGCCTTCAGCGGCTGCTTGGTCACATCGTTGACCAGCGGAACGCCCTCGGCCCAGATGGTGCGCTCGATGGTCCGCTTCCGGGTCTCGGCGGTAGGCCACGGGCCCATGTCGGCGAACAGCACCACGGCGGGCACCGCGATCAGGCCGAGGGCGCCGCCCAGGGCACCGCCGATCAGCTTGCGGCGTCCCAGCGCCGACTGCTCGGCACCCTTGGCGAACTCGGCCGCGAAGACCTCGCGATCGGCCGCCGACGACGCCGCGGCGTGCCGGTCTTCGGCCACCTCTTCGTCGCCCATGATCGTCTTCGCCCAGTGGATGCAGGCGAGGCCGATCAGCAGGGTGGCCAGGCCGCCGGTGAGGCCCAGTAGGAAGGTGGTGGCGTCCCAGTGCAGGCCGAGGATCGTCACCGACGAGTTCCGCGGGATGGTGAAGTAGAGCACCACGAACGCGATCGCCAGCACCGGGACGGCGCCCAGCATCAGCACCACCTGCCGGTAGACCCGGTCTCCGGCGGCCTTGTCGGCGTCGGTCCAGCGCTCGACGTGCTCTTCGATGCCCGGATCGGGCACCGGGAAGCGCTCGAGGTCGGCGCCTTCTTTGCTGGTTTCGATGCTCATCGAGCCCGAGCTCCCTTCGCGGCGATCCAGACGGCGAGCAGGCATAGCCCGCCGATACCGATGATCCAGGCGAACAGACCCTCCGCGACGGGGCCGAGGGCCCCGAAGGTCAGGCCGCTGCTCGGCTGGGCGTGCAAGGTCTCCAGGTAGCCGACGATCGCACGGACGTCCTCGTCGGGCAGCGCGCCGCTGCTGAACACCGGCATCTGCTGTGGCCCGGTGCGCAGGGCCTCCCAGATGCGCTTGCCACCGACACCGTTCAGGCTAGGGGCGAACTTGCCGTTGGGCAGCGCGCCGCCGGCGCCCTCGAAGTTGTGGCAGGCGGAGCAGTTGGTGCGGAACAACTCGCCGCCCATGGCCAGCTGTTCGGGGCTGAGGCCCTCACCGCTGTACTGCTCGCTGGTCGGAACCGCCGGGCCAGGGCCCAGTGTCGCCACGAAGGCGGCCAGCGCGGCGATCTCGGAGTCGGAGTAGGTGTTCTGCTTGCGGGGCGCCTGGGCGCCGGGGTTGGCCATCGGCATGCGGCCGGTGCTCACCTGGAAGTCGACGGCGGCGGCGCCGACGCCCACCAGGCTCGGGCCCTGGCCGGTGCCCTCGCCGTTCATGCCGTGGCAGGACGAGCAGGTGACCCGGAACAGGGACCTGCCCTCGGTCACCTGCTGGCTATTGCCGGTATCGGCCGACACGCGGGCGGCCGGCGCCACGGCGGCGTACAGCGCGCCCATGAGCAGCAGGGCCAATACCAGCAGCGCGGGACGGGCGGCCCGTCCTCGCCGCTTGGCGGTCAGGAAACGCACGGGGATTCCTCCTAGATCAGGCTGCTCAGCGCAGGATGTAGATGACGCCGAACAGGATGATCCAGATCGCGTCGACGAAGTGCCAGTAGTAAGAGGTGACGACGGCGTGAACTGCCTGCTCGTGGGTGAAGGTGCGGCTCATGTAGGTGCGTCCCAGCATGAACAGGAACGCGATCAGGCCACCGGTGACGTGCAATCCGTGGAAGCCGGTAGCGAGGAAGAACGCCGAACTGTACGCGTTGGTGGACAGCGTAAAGCCCTCCGCGAACAGGGTCGCGTACTCGGTCGCCTGCCCGCCGATGAACACGGCGCCCATCACGAAGGTGAGGATGTACCACTCGCGCAGCCCCCACTGGCCGACCTGCAACAGCGACCCGGTGCGACCCACCTGGCCTCGCTCGGCCTTCCAGACGCCCATCTGGCAGGTCACCGACGACAGGATCAGGATCAGCGTGTTGGCCACCGCGAACGGCATGTTGAAGTGCGCCGGGCCCCATTGCCACAGGGCTTCGGTGCCGGCCTGGGTCGCCGCGGCGTTGGTGAGCGACCGCAGGTTGAAGTATGCGGCGAACAGCGCGGCGAAGAACATCAGGTCGGAAGCCAGCCAGATCCAGGTGCCCACGGCAACCATGTCGGGCCGGCCCTTGGCGGGATGCAGACGCGACGGTGCGATCGGGTGCACCGCCCCGTGCGGCACAGCTGCCGCGGCGCTCGAGTGAGAGTGAGTCACCCGGTCATTATGGCTGCTCAGAGCCGATTGGTCACCCTCTGGCGGATGTTGTTTCGCGCGCCGTTACAACGATGCCCCGATCGAGGGTGGTTGGGCGCCGCAACGAACGTGTGGGGATAATGCCAGCATGGCTCCGTTGCCGCCGATGTTGCCTCTCCATGCCGACCCGCGAAACCAGCCTCCGCCGCTGACTCCGGACGCTGTGGCGACCGCGTGGACCTTCGATCCGTGGGTGGTCGCGGCGCTGATCGCGATGGTCGGCCTCTATCTCTGGGGCGTCCGCCGGCTGGTGGCGCGCGGCGACAGCTGGCCGCTGAGCCGGACACTGAGCTGGTGCGTCGGCGGTGCCGGCGTCCTGGCGATCGCCATGCTGAGCGTGCTCGGCACCTACGACACCGTGCTGTTCAGCGTGCACATGGTGCAGCACATCCTGCTGTCGATGGTGGCGCCGGTGCTGATGGCAGTGGGCGCGCCGCTCACGCTGCTGCTGCGCAACCTGGGCGCACTGGGCCGCAAGCGGGTGGTCGCGGTGCTGCACTCCTGGCCGGTGCGGGTGCTCACCTGGCCGCCGCTGGCGACCGCGATGATGATCGCCAACCCCTACCTGCTGTACATGACCGGGCTGTACCCGCTGACGCTGGCCAACGATTGGCTGCACGCCTGGATGCACCTGCACTTCGTGATCGTCGGATGTCTCTACTTCTGGCCGCTGCTCGGGCTCGACCCGATGCCGACCCGGCTGCCGCACTATCTGCGGATGCTGCTGATCTTCGTCACCCTGCCCTTCCACGCCTTCCTCGGGGTGATCATCATGGGCACCTCCGAACTCATCGCGGAGGACTGGTACCTGGCCTTCAACCGGGCCTGGCCGCCGAGCCCGCTGGAGGATCAGAACATCGCCGGCGGCGTCATGTGGGGCGCCGGCGACCTGATCTCGCTGATCATCCTGGCGGTGTTCTTCGTCCAGTGGTATCAGCACTCGCAACGCGAGGCGATCCGCATCGATCGGCAGCTGGACCGGGAGGAGCGGCTGGCCGCACTGGCTGCAGCGGCCAGGTACGATGCTGCCGACACCCCCGGTCAGCTCCCCGCAGACGAGGAACGCGCATGAGTCACGACACCGCCAAGATCCTGGTGTATTCGGACGATCGGACGACCCGCGAGCAGGTGCGCCTGGCGCTCGGCCGCACGGTGGCGTCCGATCTGCCCCCGATCGAGATCTACGAGGCGGCCACTCAGCCGGCCGTGCTGGCGGCCGCGGATGCCGGTGGACTCGACCTGCTGATCCTGGACGCGGAGGCAAACCCGTCCGGCGGCATCGGGCTGTGCAAGCAGCTCAAGGACGAGATCGCCGAGTGCCCGCCGATCCTGCTGCTGATCATCCGGGTCGCCGACGCCTGGCTGGCGACCTGGTCGCGGGCGGACGCGATGTCGATGCTGCCGATCGACCCGGTCCGGCTGCCTGGTGCGGTGGCCGACCTGCTCCGGGCGCGGCTCAGCCAGGCGGTCTGAACATGGCGTCCAGCTGGCCCGATGTGCTCACCGGGCTGATCGCCGGTGAGGACCTGGGCGCCGAGACCGCCTCGTGGGCGATGGACGAGATCCTGGCCGGCAACGCCACCGACGCGCAGATCGCCGGCTTCCTGGTCGCACTGCGCGCCAAGGGTGAGACGGTGGAGGAGATCGCCGGGCTCGCCGAGTCGATGCGCGACCGGGCGACGCCGATCACCCTCGACGCCGAAGCCGTGGACGTGGTCGGTTCCGGCGGCGACCGGGCGAACACGGTCAATGTCTCCACGATGGCCGCCGTGGTGGCGGCCGCTGCCGGGGTGCCGGTGGTCAAGCACGGCAACCGGGCGGCGTCGTCGGCCTGCGGTGCCGCCGACGTCCTGGAGGCGCTCGGGGTGGTGCTGAACGTGAAGCCGGAGGATCAGCCGGCCGTGCTCGCCCAGGCCGGCATCGTCTTCCTGTTCGCTCCGCTCTATCACCCCTCGCTGCGCCATGCTGCGACCGCCCGGCGGGAACTGGGCATCCAGACCCCGTTCAACTTCCTCGGACCGCTGGCCAACCCGGCTCGTCCGGCTGCTCAGGCGGTGGGGATCGCAAATTTGCGGATCGCGGCACTGGTCGCGGGTGTGCTGGCCCGCCGGGGCACCCGTGGCCTGGTCTTCCACGGCGACGACGGCTTGGACGAGCTGACCACCACCACGACGTCCGACGTCTGGCTGATCCGCGACGGTCAGGTTCTGGTCGCCAGCCTGAACCCGGCCGACCTCGGCTTCGCGCCGGCCACTCCTGCCGACCTGGTCGGCGACGACGTCGCGCACAATGCGGACGTCGCCCGCCGCACGCTCGGCGGCGAGACCGGTCCGGTGCGCGACATCGTGGTGCTCAACGCGGCCGCCGCGCTGCTCGCCTTTCACGGTCCCGATCTCGATCGCGACCTCACCGCCCAGTTCGCCGAGCAGGTGGCGGCGGCCTCGGCGGCCATCGACTCGGGTGCGGCCAGCGACGTCCTGCGTCGTTGGGTGGACGTCACCCAGCGGGTCGCCGGGACTGCCTGAGACCCCGGTTAGCCCGAGGGCACCAGTGCCGACGCGGTCAGGGCCAGGAATGGTCCCGCGACGAGTGCCGGGCCGTAGGGGAACTGCCGGCCGCGCCCCGACGCTCGCCAGACGACACCCCAGGCCACCCCGAGCAGGCTGCCCAGCAGCAGGGCACCAGCCAGCAACGACCAGCTGACTGCGGCGGACGCCGCGCCGATCACCGGTGCCAGCCGGACGTCGCCGAACCCGAAACCGCCGCCGAGACGCCAGAACAGCCAGAACAGGGCACCGGAGGCCAGCGCGCCCAACGCCCCGCGCAGCAACGGCTCGGCGCCCAGCCAGGCCGTCGTCGCGAGCATTCCGGCCGTGGTGAGCAGCAGGGACGCCTGGGCCAGTGGTCTCGGCAAGTACGTGGTGCGGGCGTCCACCACGGCCGCCAGCACGGCGGGGCCGACCAGCCCCAGCCAGGTCGGCGTGTGCCGGGGCGCCACCGTGACCACGACCATGCCGGCGGCGGTGACCAACAGGAACACCGCGATCGCCACGCCGGGTGTGGCCAGCGGACGGTACGGGTCGGCGTCCGGCTCATCGACGGGAGCCGGCAGGACGCGCAACAGCGACGGCGTCGCCAGCGCCATGGACGCCCCGTACAACACCGGTAGCACCAGCAGCCAACTCATGCCGGCAGCCTAGGCCGCGGTGCTCGGCCGATGCTGGTCGGCGTCCCGAAGCCGTTCCGCGGCCAGCGCCAGGGTCTCGGTGAGCCGGGTGCAGGTGAGCGTGTCGCCGTCCACCAGCAGCGCCAGTTCATCGGGGCCGATCTGGCACCACTGCGCCAGCCGGAGCGGCGGAAAGCCGTCGGCCAGCAGCCCGCGCAGCCGCTCGGTGGTGAGTGTCGCCGGCACCCGGAGGACCCGCAACGCGCTCAGTTCGTCGGCGTCGACGCGCAACAGCTGTGCGGCCAGCCGGGGCTCGATCCGGGTCATCGGCCGGCCGGCACGCCCGACCAGCAGGGCCCGGACGACGGAAAGGGAGACACCCGCCGCCATCGCGACGACGGGCCAGGGCACGTCGGCGACCGAGGTCGCATGCCGGACGTGCGCGCGGAAGGGTGCGGCGTCCACCCAGGTGGACCGGGGGCCGGCGGACTTCGCCGAAGTAATTGCTCTCACACCTAGAAAGCACTTTTCGAGGGGCGTTTTGTGAGTGGCCGGGCAAAATTCCTCGAAATTCGTCTGATCGGGACGTGGATCGGGGGCGGTCACCGCGGTGTCCGCCCC
>NZ_JASGEF010000017.1:0-36818 GCF_047606665.1 Micropruina sp.
CACCCGGACGGGCGATCTGCGGCCCCCAAATCTTGCGCCGTACGTCCAGTACGCCCACAAGATCTGGGGGCCGCAGCTCATCCCGCCGGGCACGTCCTCGCTCGGAACAGCATTGATCAGCGTTTCCTTAGCGACGCCGGACTCCCGAGACCATCCTCGCCAGCAGTTCTGCCCTCCCATCGACGGGAGGGCAGAACCGGTGAAGACGGCGATCAGCCGAGTTGGGCGGCGATCGCGTCCCCGACCTGACTGGTGGAGCGCTTCGCAGAACCGCGCGCGGCGATGTCGGCGTTCACGGCGGCATCGATCCGTGCGGCGTCGTCACGGCGTCCGAGATGGTCGAGCAGCAGGGCCATCGACGAGATGGTCGCGGTCGGATCGGCGATGCCCTGACCGGCGATGTCCGGGGCCGAGCCGTGCACCGGCTCGAACATGGACGGGAACGCACCCGACGGGTTGATGTTCGCCGACGCGGCCAGCCCGATGCCGCCGGTGACCGCGGCCGCCAGGTCGGTGACGATGTCGCCGAACAGGTTGTCCGTGACGATGACGTCGAAGCGCTGCGGATCCTGCACCAGCATGATCATGGTGGCGTCGACGTGCAGGTAGTCGGTGGTCACTTCGGGGTACTCGGCGGCGACCGCGGTGAAGATCCGGTTCCACAGCCCGCCGGCGTTCACCAGCACGTTGTGCTTGTGCACCAGGGTGACCTTCTTACGGCGGCGCATAGCCCGCTCGAAGGCGTCGGTGACGACCCGCTCGACGCCGTGGGCGGTGTTCACCGAGACCTCGTTGGCCACCTCGAACTTCGTGCCGGTCTGCATCGAGCCGCCGACGCCGCAGTACAGGCCCTCGGTGCCCTCGCGGACCACGACGAAGTCGATCGGGCCGCGGGCGACCACGGTGTCCGACAGAGGAGTGACCACGCCGGGGTACAGCTTGGACGGTCGCAGGTTGACGTAGTGGTCGAAGGCGAACCGCAGCTTGAGCAGCAGGCCGCGCTCCAGCAGCCCGGACGGGATCGCCTTCGAGCCGGGAGCGGCGCCGACCGCACCGAGGATCAGGGCGTCCGCCTGGGCCAGTTCGGCCAGCACCGAGTCCGGCAGCACCTCGCCGGTGCGCTGCCAGCGCTCAGCGCCCAGGTCGTAGTGGGCGAAGTCGAAGGCACCCTCCCCGACAACGGCGTTCAGGACCTTCAGCCCTTCGGTGACGACCTCCGGACCGATCCCGTCACCGGGGATCACAGCGATGTTCTGCGGCATGCCGTCACTGTAGAAGTCCGCTCACTGGCTGAGACGCCCGTCTCAGGGCTGCGCAGGAACCCACCGTTTAGGCGGAGGTGGTGCGGGTCAGATCGAGCATGTCGGCGACCCGGCGCAGCGATGCCACCGCGCGTAGCCCGGAGATCGGGTCACTGGTGTCGGACGCGGTACGGGCCACCTCAACGGCAATCATCTGAGCAACTTAGGTTGACAGGGCAGTCTGTCGACCCAGACTGCTCCACGGACCCCGTGCGGCGGCGCTGCACGAGTATTGTCCTGCCCATGCCGTTGACCTTTCCGCTGACCCGCAACGCCGCACCTGCCAGCACGGAGCGCATCGCCGAGATTCACGCCGATCCCGGCTTCGGGGCGTACTTCACCGATCACATGGCGGTGGCGACCTGGCGGCAGGGCAGCGGCTGGGGCGGGGACGGCGTGGTGCCCTATGCGCCGTTCCAACTCGACCCGTCCTGCGCGGTACTGCACTACGCGCAGGAGGTGTTCGAAGGACTCAAGGCATACCGGCACGCAGACGGCTCGATCTGGCTGTTCCGTCCTGAACGGAACGCCCAGCGGTTGCAGGCCTCGTCCCGGCGGCTGATGCTGCCTGAGTTGCCAGTGGAGGACTTCCTCGCCTCGATCGAGCAGCTGGTCCGGGTCGACGCGGCCTGGACGCCGGCCGCTGTGGGCGGCGAGGCCAGCCTGTACATCCGGCCGTTCATGTTCGCCAACGAGCCGTTCCTGGGCGTCCGGGCCGCGCAGCGGGTCACCTATTCGGTGATCGCCAGCCCGGTCGGCCCGTACTTCCCCGGCGGGGTGAAGCCGGTCAACATCTGGGTCACCGACGAGTACAGCCGGGCCGGCAAGGGCGGCACCGGGGCGGCCAAGTGCGGTGGCAACTACGCCTCGTCGCTGATCGCCCAGTACGAGGGCGCCGCGCACGGCTGCTCGCAGGTGCTCTTCGCGGACGCCGGCACCGGGGTCAATACCGAAGAGCTCGGCGGTATGAACATCATGGTGATCACCGCCGAGGGCGAACTGATCACGCCGGCGCTCACCGGGACCATCCTGGAGGGCGTCACCCGCGACTCGATCCTGACGGTGGCGTCCGAGCTGGGTCTGCGTCCGGTGGCCCGGACGATTACCCTCGCCGAGATCTTCGATCGGGTCGACTCCGGCGACATCATCGAGGCCTTTGCCTGTGGCACGGCCGCGGTGCTGACCCCGGTGGCGGAGTTCCGCTCCCGGCAGGGCAACCACGCGGTGGGGTCGGAGCCGGGGGAGCGGACCCTGCAGATCCGTGAAGCGATCCTCGATCTCCAGTACGGCCGTGCCGAGGATACCCACGGCTGGCTGCGCCGGGTCGTTTGACCTGGAGTCTCTTCGCTGGTTGAGCTTGTCGAAACCATCCTTTGTCAGCACTTGGTTTGAGGTCTCGACAAGCTCGACCGACGGTGATCAGTTCGGCCGCGTTCGCATGCGGCTACGGGTTCCAGCGATCAGCACGCCGACCAGGACAGCAGCCAGCCCGGCCCACTGCATCCGCGTCAGGGTCTCACCGAGCACCACGACGCCCAGGGTGGCCGCGGTGATTGGCTCGGCCAGACCCAGGGTGACTGCGGTCGAGGCTGACAGCGGCGCGCAGCGCCGTCCCCATCAACAGGTAGGCGGCGATCACAGTCACCGGTCCGAGCCAGAACGCCATCGCCAGCCCGGGACGGCTCGGCCAGCCGACTGGTGTCGGCGAACGGCAGGATGACGGCGGCGATCACCCCGCTCGTGCCGAGGATGGCGGTGGTCGCGATTAGCGCGCGAGTGCTTTGTCGCAGCAGGGTGCGGCCGCAATGGCATAGGCGTCGTACGAGGCTCCGGCCACGGTCGAGAGCAACAGGCCCAGCGGCTCGGGGGCGGACACCGACCCGAGCGCACCCGACAGCAGCACCAGGCCGGCGACCGCGACCAGGGTGGCGACCAGCCATCGTGGGCTGAGCGGACGTCCGGCCAGCCACTCGAACAGGCCGGCGAACAACGGGCTGGAACCGAGCGCGACCACCGTCCCGACGGCGACCCCGTTGGCCTGGGTGCCGGCGAAGAAGGTGCCCTGGAAGGCCATGATCGAGGCACCGCCGAGAAGCACAGCCGATTTGACACTCGGACGGGGCCGGCGGGCACCCTCGCGACGCACCGGTGACCGGGAGAACCGTCCCTGGTGACCAAGAGAACCTTCCCTGCGTACCGGGATCTGGCACGCAGGGAAGGAGGGTCAGGACAGGGCGGCGACCGCGGCGTCGTAGTCCGGCTCGTCGCTGGTGTTCTCGGTGATCTGCACGTGCCGGATGCTGCCGTCGGCGCCAGCGACGATCACCGTCCGGGCCAGCAGCCCGCGCATCGCGCCATCGGTGAGGGTCAGCCCGTAGTCCTGGCCGAAGCTCGACCGGAACGCCGACGCGACGACCACGTTCTCGATGCCTTCGGCACCGCAGAACCGTCCGAGCGCGAACGGCAGGTCGTGCGAGACGCAGAGCACGGTGGTGTCGGTCAAACCGGCCGCCAACTCGTTGAACCGTCGCACGGTCAACGCGCACACGCGAGTGTCGACGCTGGGAAAGATGTTGAGCACCAGGGTGCGTCCGGCGAACTCGGCCGAACTCACCTCGGCGAGGTCGGGAAGGGTCAAAGTGAACGGTGGCAGCGGCGAGCCCACCTCGGGCGGATCTCCGGCGGTCGCGACCGGGACGCCCCGGGCAATAGTGATGGCCATGGACCTGTCTTACCGGTGCCGGGTCGCTGGGGCAAACCCGGCCGGCTTCCGGTCGGTTGAACCGGACGTCTCTCAGCCGGTCTCAGTGCCTGAGATCCGATGAATGACCGGACGCCGAGCGGGGCACACTCCATTGGTTGTCGCGTGTTGTCGCGCGAGATTCCCTAGACGAACGAGGGCACAATGTCGAGCTTTCCTGTCGCGCCGGACACCTTCCATGTCTTCGACACCACGCTGCGCGATGGCGCGCAGCAGGAGGGCCTCCAGCTCTCCGTGGCCGACAAGCTCCGCATCGCGGTTCTGCTCGATCAGCTGGGCGTCGACTTCATCGAGGGCGGCTGGCCGGGCGCCAACCCCAACGACACCGCGTTCTTCGCCGCCGCCGCCGACGGTGAGCTGACCTTGCAGCAAGCCCAGCTGGTGGCGTTCGGCTTCACCCGCCGGGTCGGAACCACTGCGGCGAAAGACCCGATGGTCCAGGCGCTGATCGACGCCCGCACGCCGGTGGTGTGCATCGTGGCGAAGAGTCATTCCGAGCACGTCTTCCGGGCACTGCACACCACGCTGGAGGAGAACCTGGAGATGATCCGGGACACCGTCAGCCACCTGGTGGCGGCCGGACGCCGGGTGTTCGTCGACTGCGAGCACTTCTTCGACGGCTACCGCGAGAACCCCGCGTATGCGCTGGAATGCGTCCGGGCCGCCGCCGAGGCCGGCGCCGAGGTGGCGGTGCTCTGCGACACCAACGGCGGCATGCTGCCGTCCCAGATGGGCGACGTGGTCACCGCCGCCGCCGAGATCGGAGTCGACCTCGGCGTCCACTGCCACAACGACACCGGGTGTGCGGTGGCCAACACGATGGCCGCCGTGGACGCCGGCGTGATGCACATCCAGGGCACCGTCAACGGGCATGGCGAACGCACCGGCAACGCCAACATCATCACGCTGATCGCCAACCTGCAGCTCAAATATGGCTGGTCGCTGGTGTCGGAGTCGGCGCTGCGCGACGCCACCCGGATCAGCCACGCCATCGCCGGCGTCACCAACGTGCCGCCGAACACCAAGCAGCCCTATGTCGGCTTCTCGGCCTTCGCGCACAAGGCCGGGCTGCACGCGTCTGCGATCAAGGTGGACGCCAACCTCTACCAGCACATCGACCCCACTCTGGTCGGCAACGACATGCGCATGCTGGTGTCCGACATGGCCGGACGCGCCAACATCCAGCTCAAGGGCGAAGAGCTGGGCTACGACCTGTCCGATCGCGAGCTGGCGGGTCGGATCACCGACACCGTCAAGCAGCGCGAGATGGACGGCTACAGCTACGAGTCGGCGGACGCCAGCTTCGAGCTGCTGCTGCGCGGTGAACTGGGCATGACCGACGACTTCTTCGAGGTGCTCACCTGGCGGGTGTTCACTCAGCATGAGGTGCGGCCCGAGGGCGACTCCGAGGCGACGGTGAAGCTCCGGGCGCGCGGCGAGACGCTGTCCTTCGTCGGCGAGGGCCACGGCCCGCTGAACGCTCTGGACCACGCGCTGCGGACGGCGCTGAAGCAGGCCTACCCGCAGGTGGACGACTTCGAACTGACCGACTACCGGGTGCGCATCCTCGACCAGGGCCACGGCACCGACGCGATCGTCCGCACCCTGATCGACACCACCGACGGCGTCCGCACCTGGACGACCGTCGGCGTCGGCACCAACGTGATCGAGGCCAGCTGGGAGGCGCTCTACGACGCCTACCGCTGGGGCCTGACCAAGCACAACTGACAGGTTCCGCGCAATGAGGCGGTCCGCGACCTCCTAGGATCGGCCCATGACCAAGCCGAACGCACACCTACGGGTCGGCACCCTCGAGCGCGAGGTTGCCGTCGCCGAATTGGAGCGGGCGGCCGCCGACGGCAAGCTCGCTCCGGACGAGCTGGCCGAGCGTGTCGCGGCGGCGTGGGCCGCCCGCACCTACGGTGACCTGGACGCCGTGCTGGCCGACCTGCGTCCGCCGGCGGACACCGGGCCGATGCCGGCCGTCCAGCTGCGGCAGGTGGAGCCGTATCCGGCGGCACCGGTGTACCAGCGCACGCCAGGCCCGATACCGGCGATGCGGCCGGGCTTCTCGCCGTCCGACCCACTGGTGCTCAGCGCCGGTTTCAGCGGTGCCAAGCGCACCGGGGCATGGGAGGTGCCGCCGTTCCTGCAGGTGCAGGCGTTGGCCGACAATGTCCGGCTGGACTGCCTGCAGGCGAGTGCGACGAGCGAGATCATCGACCTCGAGGTGTTGCCGGGCGCGGACACCGTCCTGGTCATCGTTCCGGAAGGATGGGGAGTGGTCTGCGACCGGCTCGGCAAGACCTGGGGCACGGTCCGGTCCAAGGTGCCCAGCCAGGCGGCCTGGGGCAACCCTCTGATCGTGGCCCGCGGATCGATCGGCCTGGGCACTTTCAGGGCGCGCGGTGCGAACTGGTTCGACCGGCGCCGCCTCGGCCAGGATCGCTAGGGCCTTTCGTCGGTCGAGACCTCGCGCGGGCTCGTCGGTTGAGCTTGTCGAGACCCCTCGGAAGGATCTCGACAAGCTCGATCAGCGGTGGGAGCTTGGTGTCGACAGGCTCAACCAGTGACGGGCCGGCTCACTTCGCCGGCGCGAGGATGACGCTGGCGCCGGCGTCGATGAAGTCGGCGTCCTGCTCGTCGAACCACTGGCCGTTCTCGCCGAGATAGCGGAAGGCGACGATGTAGTCGGACGGCACGGTCACGGTGGCGCTGATGGTGCCGTTGGAGCGCTTCTTCAGCGGGGCGGCGCCGGGGGTCCAGTCGTTGAAGTTGCCCACCACGGAGATCTTTCCGGCGGGGTGGTCGGACGGCAGCGCGAAAGTGATCTTGCGGGTGGCGGACTTCCGGGAGCCGGTCAGCTTCAGCATGGGGTTTCAAGCCTTTCGAATCGTGCAAAGGGTTCTCAGTGGGCACCGAGAGGGGGAAGGCGGCCCACGCCCAAGTCTGGCAGGTATTAGTCAATGTGACTATTTCGGGCGTGTCTGCCCGCCGCGGCGCTGGGCGGCGCACTACACTGCCCAGACCGCTCGCCAAGCGGTGCCGCGGCACTCGTCTGGGAGACCGCTGCCGCCACATCGGGTCCACCCCGAACTCTCGGTCGCACCGCCAGCGCCCTGTAGTCGGCTTGAGTCTGAAATCGACCCCAGAGTGCACAGCGATCCTGGGCGCCGGCCACTCGGCACCGCTCAGATCCTCACGACGGCCGCACCACTTTGGGGTCGATTTCAGACTCGAGTCCCTCTACTAGGCTGCCGCCATGCGCATCGCCCGTTATGTCGCCGACGGAGGCGACCCAGGTTTCGGCATCGTCGAACTCGCCGCGGATGCTGGCGACCACCCCGACACCATCGCGGCGATCAACGGCGACCCGCTGGCCGGACCGGTCAAGTACACCGGCGAACGGCACTCCCTGGACGACGTCCGCCTGGTCAGCCCGGTGATCCCGCGCAGCAAGGTGGTCGCCATCGGCAAGAACTACGCGGCGCACGCCGCCGAGTTCCACTCGACGGTGCCGTCCGAGCCGCTGGTGTTCCTCAAGCCGAACACCTCGGTGATCGGGCCGGGCGAGCCGATCGTCTACCCGCCGGAGACCGCCGACCTGCACTTCGAGGGCGAGCTGGCGATCGTGATCGGACGGATCTGCCGCCGCGTCCCCGCCGACCGGGCAGCCGAGGTGATCTTTGGCTACACCATCGCCAACGACGTCACCTGCCGCGACCTGCAGGCCAAGGACCGGCAGTGGAGCCGGGCCAAGGGCTACGACTCGTTCTGCCCGCTGGGCCCGTGGATCTCCACCCATCTGAGCGTGGCCGAGGCCGGCAACCTGCGGCTGACCACCACCCTCAACGGCGAACCCCGGCAGGAATCGGACACCTCGCTGATGGTCTACCCGATCCCGCGGCTGATCGAGTTCATCACCAGTTTCACCACCCTGCTGCCCGGCGACGTGATCCTGACCGGGACGCCGCACGGCGTTGGCCCGATGCTGCCGGGGGACTCGGTGACGGTGAGCATCGACGGGCTGGGCTCGTTGACCAACCCGGTCGTCGCGGAGGACTGAGGTGGGTTCGTCCCCCGCCGGTTCCTGGGTGGATCGCTTCGCGACCGAGCGGACGCCGTCCGGCGCGCGCTACGACGAGATCCTGAGCGGCGCCGACGATCAGCCCAAGCTGCCCTCGCTGGTCGGCATCATGACCGCCGTCCTGCTGTTTCTGCTGGTCGCACCGGCGGTCTCGCAGCTGATGGCCGCCCTCGGCTGGCTGCTGCTCAGCCCGGGCGGCGAGTACGCCGACTGGCTGCGTGCGGTGGCGCGGTTCGACATCCCGTGGGGCATGTTGTCGGCGCACCTGGCGCTGATCACGTTGATCCCGATCAGCCTCGCCATCGTGCTGCTCGTGCATCGCCGGCATCCGGAGTGGCTGGCGTCGGTACGTCCCTGGTTCCGCTGGCGCTACCTGCTGATCAGCATGGCGGTGGCGTTCGTGGTGTTCAATCTGATGCTGTTCGCGCGGCAGTTGGGTCAGCCGTTCCCGGTGCTGCAACCGCAGGCCGACTACTGGGTCTTCCTGGCGGTCACCGTGCTGACCTCGCCGCTGCAGGCCGCCGCGGAGGAGTTCTTCTTCCGCGGCTACCTGCTGCAGGCGTTCCAGACTCTGCTGCCACGGCCCTGGTTCGGGGTGATCTGTTCGGCGGTCCTGTTCGCCCTCTTCCACGGCACCCAGAACCTGCCGCTGTTCCTGGATCGGTTCGCCTTCGGCGTGCTGGCCGGCATCCTGGTGGTCCGTACCGGGGGCCTGGAGGCCGCGATCGGCGCCCACGCGGTGAACAACCTGATGGCCTTCGGCTATGCCGGGCTGTACTCCACGATCGCCCAGGTGAAGGCCACCCAGGTGATCGGCTGGGCCGATCTGGCCTGGGATCTCGGCGGGTTCGGCGTCTTCGCCCTTCTGGCCCTGCTGATCGGACGCCGGCTGCGGCTGGCGGTTACCACACCGCCGGCGGGGGGCGGGAGTTCCGGCACCTGGCCTCGGCGACCCTGATTTGGAGGCGGCTGCGGGGATTCGGTAACGTTGCTCCTCGTTGGCCGGTCGCGGCCAGCGATGGGGTATGGGGTAATTGGCAGCCCGCCGGATTCTGGTTCCGTCAGTCTAGGTTCGAGTCCTAGTACCCCAGCGCAGAGGATTCGCCTCAGCTGTGCTGGCTTGGTAATCTTCGTCGGGTCGCTTCGTGCGATCGCTAGGGCCCCGTTGTGTAGCGGCCTAGCACGCCGCCCTCTCAAGGCGGTAGCGCGGGTTCGAATCCCGTCGGGGCTGCGATTCGAGGCCCCCTCCAGATCAGTTCTGAAGGGGGCCTGGTCGCTTTCCGCGGGTGGTGGCTGCCTCGGGCGAACGGGACGCCCGCTCCGCTGAGCTGAGTGGGGTGCGTCGACCGGTCGGGGGCGGACGCCGCCCGTACGAGCCGTCCGCGTCGCGCAGGCTGCCGGCAATCGTGGAGATGCTTGCAGACATTGCCGTATCGACCTCCCGCCGGCACTGCGACAGGCGAACGGTGACCTGCGATCGAGGCGCGTTTTATACCGACGGTGGCTTCGTGATTCACCCGCAATTCTACGTTTCGACCACCAACGGTCGCGCTCCTCGGGTCAACGTGCCGGGGTGCGCTGGGCTGCCGTGGTCGAGGTGCCGTTCCGCAGACGGTAGAATGCGACAAGTTTCAACATCTGGAAGGACCGTGGTGAGACCAGCCCGCCTCACGTTCCCCGCCCACGCCGGTACCTCGTCGTCGCCTCGCGGCGCCGTGCGTCTTGGTGCCGCGGCGACCGCATCCCTGCTTCTGCTGGGGGGTTGCGCGGTCACGCCCGCGGCTCAGCCGGCGCCTGCCGGCAGTGAGTCGGCTCCGGCGACGCAGCCGAGCGTCTCGACGTCCGTCACGCCCACGCCGACCGCGACCGTCACGCCGACCTCCCCGCCCGACCCGCTCGCGCACCTGAGCGCCGCCAAGCGTAAGCAGTTCAAGGCCTGTCTGCCCAAGACGCTGCGCGCCGGGTCGTCCGGGACGTGTGTGACGCTGCTGCAGACCGAGCTCAAGAAGGCCGGGTTCTACCCGTGGGCCAAGACCCGCTACGTCAGCGTGGCCGGGGCGAACGCGATTCTCAACTACCAGCGTTCGCGCGGCCTGGATGCCGACGGCTGGGTCGGCAAGGATACCTGGCTAGCGCTGGCCACCAAGGCGCCGACGGTGTCCAAGGAACTGCCGAAGACCTGCTTCACCAAGGGCGTCGTACTGTGCGTCGACCAGGCCCACCGCACCCTCACCTGGCTGCGCAACGGCAAGGTCGTGAAGAAGTTCAAGGTGCGGCTGGGTGGCTATGCGCAGCACGCCAAGACCCACATCTGGCGCAACTTCCCGACCGCGAACGGCACCTGGAAAGTCTACGACAAGCAGGTCAACCCGGCGTCCGAGAACTACGGTTCGGGCGCAATGCCGTACAGCACGATGTTCTACCCCGACATGTATGTGCACTACTCGTCCGGTTTCAACCGGGTGGGCTACGCGCAGTCCAGCCATGGGTGCGTGAACATTGGCAAGCTCAGTGACGCGATCTGGATCTTCAAGAACACCCCGATCGGCGCCAAGGTGCACATCTTCTCCCCGAGGGCCACCGCCTGAGTGGGGACGGTTCTTCCCGTTTCGAAATTCGCACGCTGGGGGACGCACGCTGGGGACGGTTCTTCCACGTTCGGGACGCACGCTGGGGACGGTTCTTCCACGTTCGAGAATCGCATGCACGGGGACGGTTCTCCTGGGCTGCCGCAGGCGATCGCCAACCCGAGGACGGCTATGGTCGGGTTGGTCGGCTTCCCCCAGCTTGGAGCTTGCGCACGGCGTACAGCGTCGAGCCGGTTGCCACGGCGATCTGCGCATATCGGACGCCTCGCGTCCGGAGTTCGTTGACCGTCCGCCGTCGGACCGACAGTGGGAGATCGTGGAACTCGGCTGGCTGGCAAACCCCGCAGATTTCGTGAAGGAGATCGCCGACCTCAGTCTGGGTGGGGCCGGTCTGCCGCTGTCCGAGCAGCTTCGCTTCCGACTGGATCGGGGTCGTGGTGTCGAGCTCACGCAGGCTGCCGTTCGGAACCAGCTTTTCCAGTTCGTCGTTGTCGACCAGTCCTGACCTTTCATCGAGGTGGCGTCGGCTGCTCCACCGGTAGCTCTCCGCACGATCCGCGAGACCCGCCTCCACCGGATTGGCCCACACGTAGCGAAGAAGAGTCAGTAGGTACTCGTCGGTATCCACCGGCCGACTTCTGAAGCGATCCTGGAACAGGTGCCCAACTCGTCCGTACTTGCGGTTGAACCAACCGGCATAGCGGACGCCGAGGCGCTTCATCACCGTTGCGAGCGGCTCGTGCGCCGTGCGGACGACGAGATGGACATGGTTGGTCATCAAGCAGTAGGCGAGCACCAGGCACCCCGATGTGTTCTTGGTGACGCTGAGCGCTCGGAGGAACCGTTCGAAGTCCTCATCTTCCAAGAAGATCGCGTCTCGATTCACGCCCCGGAGCATGACGTGATAGATCCCGGATTCGGCGAGTTGTCGAGCCTCGCGAGCCATGGCACCCTCCGTTCGTCTGGGGGCACGAGCCTACGGAGCCGTTGTCAGCCGGACGAGGGGTCTGCGGCAATCTGTGGATAACCCGATGATCTGAGTCCGCAACTCGCCGAAGTCGCCGGCGCGTCCAGTGGAGAACTGTCCCCATGCGTGCGTGATTCGAACGAGGGAGAACCGTCCCCTCGGCGTGCGACTTTCACACCCGGAAGAACCGTCCCCGAGCATGCGATTTTCGAACGGGAGAGAACCGTCCCCGAAATGTCTGCCGTCCCCGAAGGTCAGCCTTCGGCGCCGGAGCGGCGCAGGACCTCGCTGAGGCGTTCAGCAGCGGCCATCACGGCGGGGGCGTGCAGGCGTCCGGGCTGGCGGGAGAGGCGCTCTATCGGGCCGGAGACGCTGACCGCGGCGATCACCTTGCCGGAGGGGGAGCGCACCGGTGCCGACACCGACGCCACGCCGTTCTCGCGTTCGCCGACCGATTGGGCCCAGCCGCGACGTCGGACGGTAGCCAGCGCGACGGCGGAGAAGGACGAGCTGAGCAGCCCGCGCTGGATGCGCTCGGGATCTTCCCAGGCCAGCAGCACCTGTGCCGCCGAGCCGGCAGACATGGTCAGCTGCGAGCCGACCGGGACGGTGTCGCGCAGACCGGCCGGACGCTCGGCGGCGGCGGCGCAGACCCGCATGTCGCCCTGCCTGCGGAACAACTGGGCGGATTCGCCGGTGATGTCGCGCAGCCGGGCGAGCACGGGGCCGGCGGTGGCCAGCAGCCGGTCCTCGCCGGCGGCGGACGCGAGCTCGGTGAGCCGCGGGCCTAGCACGAAACGGCCCTGCAGATCGCGGCTGACCAGGCGGTGATGCTCCAGCGCAACGGCCAGCCGGTGAGCGGTGGGACGGGCCAGCCCGGTCGCCGTGACCAGCCCCGCGAGGGTCGTCGGCCCCTGTTCCAGGGCCGTCAGAACCAAGGCGGCTTTGTCGAGCACCCCAACGCCACTAGAGTTGTCCATAGGCCGATACTGCCGTCTCGAATCATGATATGCAAGCGTTTGCGGTCAATCGCAATCGTTCGCGGCGTATCGTGGCCAGCCGTTCGATCCGCGTGCCAGCATCTGGGAGGCAGCATGGGCAAGACACTCAGCGACAAAGTGTGGGAGAACCACGTCGTCCGAAGCGCCGCCGGAGAGCCGGATCTGCTCTACATCGACCTGCATCTCGTCCACGAGGTGACGTCGCCGCAGGCCTTCGACGGCCTGCGGATGGCCGGCCGTGGCGTCCGCCGCACCGACCTGACGATGGCCACCGAAGACCACAACACCCCCACGCTGAACATCCTCAGCCCGATCGCCGACCCGGTCAGCAAGCTGCAGGTCGACACCTTGCGCAACAACGCCAAGGAGTTCGGCGTCCGGATCCATTCGCTGGGCGACAAAGACCAGGGCGTGGTGCACATCATCGGTCCGCAGCTGGGCCTGACCCAGCCCGGCCTGACCGTGGTCTGCGGTGACTCGCACACCTCGACCCACGGCGCGTTCGGCGCGCTGGCCTTCGGCATCGGCACCTCCGAGGTCGAGCATGTGCTGGCCACCCAGACGCTGCCGCAGGCCCGTCCCAAGACGATGGCGATCAACATCAACGGCACGCTGGCCGACGGGGTGACCCCCAAGGACGTGGTGCTGGCGCTGATCGCCAAGGTGGGCACCGGCGGCGGTCAGGGCTACGTGGTCGAGTACCGCGGAAACGTCATGCGCGAGATGAGCATGGAAGGCCGCATGACGATCTGCAATATGTCGATCGAATGGGGCGCGAAGGCCGGCATGGTGGCGCCCGACGAGACCACCTTCGCCTACCTGAAGGGACGCCCGCACGCCCCGCAGGGCGCCGACTGGGACGCCGCGGTCGAGTACTGGAAGACCCTGTACACCGACGACGACGCCGTCTTCGACGTCGAGGTCGACCTGAACGCCGACGAGCTCACGCCGTTCGTCACCTGGGGCACCAACCCCGGACAGGGCGTCCCGCTGGGCGCGACCGTGCCGGCGCCGGACGCCTTCGACGATCCGGTCGAGAAGGCCGCTGCCGAGCGCGCCCTGGAGTACATGGCGCTCCAGGCCGGGACGCCGATGCGCGACATCCGGGTTGACACCGTCTTCCTCGGCTCGTGCACCAACGGCCGGATCGAAGACCTGCGGCTGGCCGCCTCGGTGATCAAGGGACGCCGGGTCGCCGACGGCGTCCGGATGCTGGTGGTGCCGGGTTCGGCACGGGTTCGGCTGCAGGCCATGGAAGAGGGCCTCGACCAGATCTTCAAGGAGGCCGGCGCCGAATGGCGCGAGGCCGGCTGCTCGATGTGTCTGGGCATGAACCCCGACCAGCTGGCGCCCGGTGAGCGTTCCGCGTCCACCTCCAACCGCAACTTCGAGGGTCGCCAGGGCAAGGGCGGCCGCACCCACCTGGTGTCGCCCCCGGTGGCAGCGGCCACCGCCATCCGCGGCACCCTGTCGTCCCCGGCCGATCTGTAAGGAGCAACGACAATGGACAAGTTCAGCTCGCACACCGGTGTGGCCGTCCCGCTGCGCCGCAGCAACGTCGACACCGACCAGATCATCCCCGCCGTCTACCTCAAGCGGGTCACCCGCACGGGCTTCGAGGACGGCCTGTTCGCCGCCTGGCGCAACGATCCCGACTTCGTGATCAACAACCCTGCCTACGCCAACGGCTCGGTGCTGATCGCCGGACCCGACTTCGGCACCGGCTCGTCGCGCGAGCATGCCGTCTGGGCGTTGCAGAACTACGGCTTCAAGGTCGTCATCGGTTCCCGGTTCGGCGACATCTTCCGCTCCAACTCGGGCAAGGCCGGCCTGCTGATCGCCGTCGTGACACAGGACGTCGTCGAGCAGCTCTGGGCCTTCGTCGAGGCGAATCCCGGCGCCACCGTCGAGGTGAGCCTGGTCGACAAGACCATCACCACCGCCGAGGGCTCGTACGATTTCGCGATCGACGACTACACCCGGCACCGCCTGTTGGAGGGCCTGGACGACATCGGCCTCACCCTGCAGCACGCCGATCTGATCAGCGAGTTCGAGGCCCGGCGGCCGTCCTTCCTGCCGCGCACGCTGCCGGCCCGCACGGCCGGCTGAGCTGCGCGCCGTCATCCGGGACGGTAGAGAACGGGGTCGGGCGTCCCGGCACGGCACAAGCTTTTCCTGACGAGAATTCCTAGTTATATTCGGATTGCCCGGTGCAGATCGGACGCGACACTGGCGTCCGGACAGGCTTTGTTGCAGTTTGGACACGTCCCCTCACGGGGTACTGCAGGCCTGTTGAAACGGCCAGTAACCTAGGCCCGATCGAGTCCTAGGAGCCCGAAATGTCGCGCGCAGCATTGCCGCTCTCGGCGGTGAACGATGCGCCGGCGGAGCCGTTGTTCCGAACTCTGGCACAGGTGGTCGCGCCCGTTCTGCGGGTGGTCACCAAACAGGATTGGCGCGATGGCGAGAAGCTGCCGCGGACCGGCCCCGTGATCGTGGTGACCAACCATCTGTCGAATTTCGACGCGTTCGCGCTCGGGCATTTCCTGATCTGGCACGGACGCTGGCCGCGCGCGCTGGCCAAGAGCGAGTTGTGGCAGGTGCCGGTGGTCGGCTGGCTGGCCCGTTCGCTGGCCCAGATCCCGGTCGAGCGCCGGACGCCGCGGGCGGCCGAATCGCTGACGGCCGCCGCCGAGGCCCTGGCACGAGGGGAATGCGTGGTGATCTTTCCCGAGGGCACCATCACCGCCGACCCAGACCGCTGGCCGATGACCGGGCATCCCGGTGCCGCTCGGCTGGCGTTCCAGACCGGTGCCCCGGTGGTGCCGATCGCGCACTGGGGGGCGCATCAGGTGATGCCGAATCGCCGGGCGTCCATGCCGCGGCTGCTGCCGCGCGCGACCATCCGGGTGCTGGTCGGCGACCCGGTGGACCTGTGCGATCTGTACGACGCCAGCGACTCGCCGACCGCCGCCGCCGAGGGCAGCCTGCGGATCATGGACGCGATCACCGCGCTGATCGGCGAGTTGCGCCAGGAGACCCCGCCCAAGGACCGCTACGACCGGCGCGCCGGGAAGCGGATCCCGCGGGACTGGGCGGGCGATGTCGTCTGACCCGGACGCCTCGGCGGTGGTGAACCGGAAAGGAACCGTCCCCGAGCGGCGGCCGCGTCGGAGGCATCCATCGAATCGTCCGTCGGACGGCCATCGGGGTGCCGCGGTGACCAGATCTGGGACCGACCGTTAGGGTTTCGGTGGACGCCGAACGCAGGAGGAAGCATGACTCAGCGCACACGGGTGGGCATCGTCTTCGGAGGCACCAGCTCCGAGCACGACGTGTCCTGCCTGACCGCCGGCGGCGTCAGCCGTGCCATCGACTCCGAGCGCTTCGAGGTGGTCGGCATCGGCATCACGCCGTCCGGACGCTGGGTGCAGGTGGACGCCGACGAAGTGCGCGAGCTGCGCAAACAGGGCGACGAGCTGCCCCGGCTGGACGAGTCCCGGCCGACCGCGGTGCTGCTGCCTGGTGCGGACGGCGCCAGCGCACGGATCGCCACAATCGTCGGCGACCGGTTGGTCGACGTCCGCGGTTTCGACGTGGCGTTCACCCTGCTGCACGGCCCGTTCGGCGAGGATGGCACCATCCAGGGCATGTTCGAGATGCTCGGCATCACCTACGTGGGTTCGGGCGTCGCGGCCAGCGCCAACGGCATGGACAAAGACCTGATGAAGCGGACGCTGGCGGCGTCTGGGCTGCCCTGCTGCCGCTTCGTCACCGTCACCGACCGGCAATGGAAGCAGGAGCGGGAGGCATCATTGAAGCGCATCGCGGCGCTCGGCTTCCCGGTCTTCGTGAAGCCGGCCCGTGGTGGATCCAGCGTCGGCATCACCAAGGTGGACGCCGTCGACGAGCTCGAACAAGCCGTCCTGTTCGCGCAGAAATTCGACCCGAAGCTGGTCATCGAAGAGGGCGTGCTGGGCGCCCGCGAGGTCGAGTTCGCGGTGCTGGGTGGACGCGGCGGAGCGCCACGGGTGTCGCTGCCGGGCGAGATCGTGATGCGCACCGACGGTGCCTTCTACGACTTCGACGCCAAATACGTCTCCGACGACGACGCCATCCTGAAGGTGCCCACAGCGATGGACGACGATCTCCGCGTCCGTGCCGCCGAGGTGGCCGCCCGCACCTTCGAGGCGATGGGTGCCGAGGGGTTGGCCCGGGTCGACCTGTTCCTGACCGCGGACGGCGAGGTGCTGGTCAACGAGATCAACACGATGCCCGGCTTCACCCACATCTCCATGTTCCCGGCGCTGTGGGCCGCCTCCGGCATCGACTACACCGCCCTGATCACCGACCTGATCGAGCAGGCCCTGGAACGACCCGTCGGCCTGCGCTGACCAAAGACCCGGCCGGGTCGCGTCCGGAGACACGCCAACACGAAATGTCTGCACTCGTGGGGCGAGTCGCGGCGTGCTCGACGCAGCGATTCATGAACGCAGCGATTCATGATGAGTGCAGACATTTCGTGTTGGCGCGGCCAGCTATACCGGCTCGGTCGCCGGCGGAGGCTGATGCGCCCGGATCGTCAGGGTCAGGTAGGTCACCGAACCGATCCATACCGCGATCAGACCGATCCAGTAGGTCAACGTCACGTGCTCGCCGAACAGGGTGATGCCGAGCAGGAACTGAATGGTGGGGGAGACGTACTGCAACACGCCCAGCACGCCGAACGGCAGCCGCGGGGCCGCCACCGCGAAGCACCACAACGGCAGCGCGGTCACTGCTCCGGCCAGCACCATCAGCGTCGTCAGGCCCGCCGCGCGCCCGAACTGGCCGTCGGGGCCCAGCCAGAGCAGATAGGGCACGGCGAGCGGAAGAAGAAATGCCGACTCGACCAGCAAACCCTGCAGCGCGGTCAGGGTGGACCTCTTCTTGACCACTCCGTACAGGGCGAAGCTCACCGCCAGCGACAGCGACACCCATAGTCCCTGCCAGCTTGCGGCCGAGATCACGATCACGCCGGCCAGGGTGATGCCGCCGCCGATTCTGGCGCCGAGACCCATCCGCTCGCCGAACAGCACCACGCCCGCCAGCACGATTACCAGCGGATTGATGAAATATCCCAGGGACGCCTCGACCACATGGCCGTTGTTGACCGCCCAGATGTAGACCAGCCAGTTGGTGCCGATCAGCCCGGCCGCCGCGATCAGACTGGGCAGCGCGGCGCGGGTGAAGACCGACGTCCACAGCCAGGCCCAGCCGCCGCGCAGCGCGAACAGCAGTGCCAGCACCAGCACGAACGACCAGACCACCCGGTGCGCCAGGATCTCCAGCGGACCGGCCGGCTTCAGCGAGGCGAGGAAGGGCGGCAGGAATCCCCAGGTCACATACGCGGCCGAGGCCGCGGCCAGGGCCTGCCGGCGACTGATCTCAGGCACGATTCGCCGCCCCCGTACCGGCCGGGCCACGGCTCACGGCGCTCCGCGCGATGTCTTCGTATCGATGCCCGGACGGCACAGCACCGCATGCCGCGCGCGTGCCCGGCCCTCTGGACGTGATCACCCAGGGATGCTTCCACCGTCGAGCCCGTAGGCTCAACTCCATGGCAGGACGCACGGTGGCCGAGACCTCCGAATTCGACTTGATCGACTCGATCACCGCGGGGTTGCCGACCGGTGCCGCCGTCCGGATCGGACCCGGCGACGACTGCGCGGTGTTCGGGGTGGACGGCGACGTCGCCGTCTCCACCGACACCATGGTCGAGAACGTGCACTTCCGGCGGGCCTGGTCGGCCCCGAACGATGTCGGACGCAAAGCGGTCGCCGCCGCGGTCGCGGACCTGGAAGCGATGGGTGCGCGCCCGATCGCAGTGGTGCTGGCGCTGACCATTCCGGCCGAGCTCGAGTTGGCCTGGGTGGCCGACTTCAACGCCGGCGTCCGCGAGGAATGCACGCTGTCCGGCGCGCTGCTGCTCGGTGGTGACATCACCCGCGGCCGCGACATCACCATCACCGCCACCGTCGTCGGCGATCTGCAGGGACGCCCGCCGGTGACCCGATCGGGTGCCCGGCCCGGCGACGTGGTCGCCCTCTGCGGACGCCTCGGCTGGGCCGCCGCCGGACTGACCGTGCTTAACCGGGGCTTCCGCTCACCCCGCGCGGTCGTCGTCGCCCACCGCGTCCCCGAACCGCCCTACGGCCAGGGCATCGTCGCGCAGCGGGCCGGGGCGTCCGCGATGATCGACTGCTCGGACGGCCTGCTCGCCGACCTCGGCCACATCGCCGAAGCATCGCGGGTGGCGATCGACGTGGAGACTTCCCGGCTGGACGTCGCCGAGCCGCAGAGCGTGGTGGCGGCCGCCGTCGGGGGAGGGGATCCGCTGACTTTCATCTTGACCGGCGGCGACGACCACGCCCTGCTCGCCACCTTCGCGCCCGCTGACGTTCCGGACGGTTGGCGGGTGATCGGCACGGTCGCGGACGGCGATCCCGCGGTCACCGTCGACGGTGCGACCTGGGAAGGCGGCGCCGCCGGCTGGCAGCATTTCTGACCGCCTTCGATCCTGTCAGAGGCGCTATGGCAAGGTGTGCGACGTATCGCCCATAGGCTATGGTCATGCGACATAAGAAGACTTTGCTCCAGGTGTCTCAGTGCATGGGACGACATGTTGACGTCTTGCATGGCGCTAGGTTCTAATCCCGGTATCACATTTGGCCAGATATGTGAAACTGATTCACCCCAAAGCGACTCCAATGGCGGAGTCCAAGCAAGGAGAAGTACCATGCATTACCTCAAGGCTGCGGTGGGCATTGCCGTAGCTGGCGTCGGACTAGGTATCCTTACTGCGCCTATGGCTCATGCGGGCGTCAGCATTCCGACTGGAAGATCAAGGTGGTGACGTCTGTCAGCACCAATGCCCCTAAGAAGGGCGCGTCCGTCAAGGGCGGTGTCACCATCGACTACACTGCCAGAATTCTCGGGCTTCCGGTTCCGGTGACGGGGTACATCGTGTCATCGTTCCCCTTCGGCCCGTTTGCCAAGCCGGTCGTCACGAGTGACAACTGCCTCAGTTCGTCTGCGGACTATGGCTATCGCTGGGACGCCCACATGGGCAAGAGCGCCTGGGTGGTCAGCGGCAGTCAGAGTTTTTGGGGCGACAACACCCTCTACATCAACGGCAAAGGGAAAACTGACGCCGTGAAGTCAGGCTATTTCCACGGTGGGACAGGAACTGGTCACACTACCGATGCGAATGCTCGTGATCTTATCGAAGTAAAGAAGTAGTAGAGACTAGCTCATTCACAACTTCTATGACGACTCTGTATGTCAGATGCCTCCGTGGCGACATTGTGAGGCTGGCGCTGGTTCTTTGCATTGGCGCCAGCCTCGCTGGCATCCTCGGCCTGATCTACCCAATTCAGCGTGAACTGGATACGAGTATGTACTCTCGCGCAACATACGCCACCATGCTGAATGGGATATTTCCGGCAGAGGACGAAGGTCTTCTAGCTGACACGCTCGGGGCCCCGACGTGCCTCGTGTCGTCGTGGGTCACGGACGTTGGCTCTTCCTCAGGCACCCCTCAAATGACGAGTTTGCAGGTCGTCAGCCCTAGTTGCTCACCGGACGCTTTTCCGTTTCCTCCGAACACCTTCTTAGTGCGGACAGCCGAGCCGTCCGGCGAGGACTGGATCGATATCTCGGCAGATCTCGCCCAAGCGCTGCACGTTTCTGTCAACGATCAGGTATCCGTCGAAGTTGGACCTGGTATTCCGGCTGTACGTCTCACTGTTCGGGCGATTGCGGCAGTCCGCGAGTCGGGGTGGCGATTCGTGGCGATCGCTCCCGGCGTTCGGCTCATGCACGAACTTCCTGCCGAGGCGCAGAAGTATGGCGTTGTTCTTACGTCAGCAGCGCGCGCTCGGGTGATGAAAGCAATTGGAAATGGCCGGTTGGCTGCGTCATTGAAGTCAACAAAGATATATCCGCCGAAGGTGAGCGCCGTAGCAGACCTCGCGAAGGAAGCCAATGACAATTCCGCGAACTCGTTGGGCCTGGTTCGGACGATAGGTACCCTCGCGATCGTCGCTGTCTCACTCCTGATCGTCAGAGAAATGCACGTGTTCCGTGGCAAGGTGCTCGCGGTGCTGCGATTCGTTCATGACTTCGGAGGAGACGCGGCGGCTGCGGCGCGCGCCGTGTATGTCGCAGTCTTTCTCGTGGGTGCCGCAGCCTTGACTGTGGCCGCGGCTGCGGCCTGGTTAGGTTTCTCTGCGGGAGTCTTCGCCTGTTGCTTTCCGCCTGCTTTGGCCTCCCCGCTCGGCCTCGTATGGATCGGCCTGGTTCTCATCTTGGCGTTGGCCGCGCTGTGGGGCGGCATGAGTCTTCGAAGAGTGTGGAGAAGATAGGTATGTCGTCGAGTCGACTGGTATGTGGGGTGCTGGTGCGCCATCTGTCGCCTCTGGCGATCCTGCGTGATCTTGCGGTACTGGCCGCGCTTGGCCTGCTGGCTGGCTTCTCGGTCCTTTTCGTTTCGCGGGTTCCCTTCGACAATGTCGTGTACGAGTCAAGCCTGGGGTACCAATCCAAGGCCGAGGGCCGGGTTCCTGGTGGCGGCCTCGTGGTGGCCAGTTCCCCCGATTTCGAGTTGAGCAATAGAGCGCAGCCCACCGGGCGACGAGGCCACTCCCTGACCGCGACGGCCGAGATTGTTCCGACTGATCGCTATGCCGATGTGCAGCGGCTCTTTAGTGGCATCGTGGTCTCGGGCTCCACATGCGCCGACGGTGTCGTGATCGATGAGGCCAGCGCAGAATACCTGAAGGCGTCCGTGGGCGGCCCGGTAGTGGTGTCCTGGCGCCCGACAGAAGGCGACGCGCACCAAATGGAGACTACCGTGTGTGGGATCGGGCGGCCATGGCATCCGGGCGGATCTCTCGGCAATCGCGGGTATGTCATTGTGACGAGTACGTCTGCAAAATCCGCGTTCCCTGGGTTCGGAGATTCGGGCGTCCATGACACGACGTTCTGGCTCGAGTCGGATCATGCCGGGGCGGCATCGAAATGGGCGTCCGTAGCCGAGGTGCTCGGTAACGACACGGGAGCGTCGGCATTCGTCCTGATCGTGGCAGCGATTGGAGCCGGTTTGTGGCTGGTGGGGCTGCAACGCGCGACGAGCGGTCTGCGTGGCAGCCTCGGATCGGTTGTCTCGGTCGTTCGGGCACTCGGTGCGCCCGCGACCGGGTGGCTCTGGCTGTACGGCACGGCGATGCTGTTGATGGCGGCGATATCGGCGTGTGTGGCTGCAATCCTTGCCCGGCTGGTGATCCTGTCGTGGACGGCGCTGTACATTTCGTCGAGCCAGATTGTGGCAGTGGTGGGCGTGCTTCTGGTGGTAGCGGTCGCCGTGGTTGTGTTCTATGGGATAAGGGCTGTTCGATCGTGGTGAAGGAGTTTGCTGATATGACGTCGGAGCGTGCTGTCGCGATTGAGTTGAGCGATGTGTCCTTCACCTATCGACGTCGCAAACGGATGGTAACGGCGCTCCAGTCATTTTCCGCGGAGGTCGGTCGAGGCGAGGTTGTCGCGTTGCTGGGCCAGTCGGGTTCCGGGAAGTCGACGGTGCTCTCGCTGGTCGCGGGTCTCGAGATTCCGGCGAAGGGGACGGTCCGCGTGCTGGGAACGAACGTCGGTGAACTCGACGCGCGTGGCCGTGCGCAGTTTCGGCTCGAACATATCGCGCACATCTATCAGGACTACCGTCTCCTCCCGATGCTGACGGCTGTCGACAATGTGGCCTTCGTGCTCAGGCTGAAGGGCATGGCGGCAAGCGAGGCGAGAACTCGGTCCGAGTCGGCATTGGATGCGGTTGGCATCGGGCATCGACTCGACCATCGTCCCGCGGAACTGTCGGGCGGTGAGCAGCAGCGAGTCTCCATCGCTCGCGCGCTGGTGGCGGAACCGGACATCCTGCTGGCGGATGAACCCACGGGTTCTCTCGACGCCGATCGGCGAGACGAGATCCTGGATCTGATGCTGAGCAGTTTGCAGGGAACGACGATGGTGCTGGTCACCCACGACCCGGAGGTGGCAGGTCGCGCGAACAGGGTAGTCACGCTGACCTAGCCCGTTGTCGCGTCAGCACACCAGTTCCACGGGCCCGCTCCAACGTCGATCGCGGCTTTCTCGCCGGAGGGGGTATCAGGGCGTTGGCCTTGGTCTCCTTCCGGCAACGAAGGAGAATCTGCGATGACCGCGAAGCTGACGTCCAGTACCGGTGGACATCCGGCACGATCGCTGCGGTTGCCGGACGGCAGTCGGGCTCGCCTGGACGGTCCGCTGCAGCCGGGCGTGCCGCTGGTTCTGCTGCTGCATGGCTTCCGCGGCGGACTGGCCAGCATGGCGACCGCGCCGGAGGGTCGGCAGAGTTGGCGCGAGGCGCTGCTGGCTTCGGGTTTCAGCACGCTGAGCTACGAACAGGCGGCACCGGACGGGTTGCTGGCGCCGAATCTGGAGCAGCTGGTCGAGATCGCCGCGGGTCCGTTGAGCCACGACTCGCGGTTGCGCCGGCTGCCGCTGGCGATCGTGGCCCACAGCCGGGGCGGGCTGCTGGCTAGGCTCCTTCTCGACCGTGCCGCCGGCTCGCCGGGTCTGCATCGGCTGCTCGACCGGATGCGTTCGGTGATCACCCTGCACACCCCGCATGCCGGCTCGGGTCTGGCCGGCCTGGCCGTCGGCGTCGACCGGACCGCCCGCAGGCTGCAGACGGCGGTGTCCTCGCTGGGCTTGCGTCCCACGGTCCTGGCCGCGCTCTGCTCGCTCTCGGCGTCCCCGGCGGTGGCCGAACTGGCTCCCGGCAGCCCGACCCTACGCGCTCTGGCCGGACGCCCCACGCCGGCCGGCATCCCGTGGCACACGTTCGGCGGCGTCAGCGCCGATCTGCGCCGGATCTGCGAACTGCTCGGCCCCGCCGAGCCGGACGGCCGAGCATCAGCGCCGGCCCGGCTGGCCCGCACCCGCGGACTGACCGAGATGCTCGGCGTCCTCGACCGGCTGGCCCTGCTCAGCCCGGCGCTGCGCGACGGCGAGGGGGACGTTGTGGTCGCGGACGCCTGCGCCCGGTTGCCGTTCGCCGCCAGCCACACCGTCAACCGGCTGACCCACGTCGAAGCGCTCTGGGACGCCGGATTGCATGCCCAGGTGATCGAGTTGCTGCGCGGACGGTCGCTGCTTGCCGTAGCGTGAAAGGCCGGGTATCTCGGGCCGGCGGCGTGGAGGCTGGGCGCGACGCAGCCGATGTCATAAGGTGGGCGGCATGGCGACCCGCGCGTCTTCCCCATCGCGGTCTCGTAACAGCGCCACGCGCAGTTCCGCACCGCGGTCGTCCGGAAGCAAGAAACCACCGGCCCGCTCGTCGTCGCGCGGGCGCAACAAGAAGCCTACCGGCGTACTACCGGCGATCGGTCGTGGCATCGCCGCGATCTGGAACGCGTTGGCCCGCGGAGTAGGGGCGATGGCCCGCGGCATCGGACATGGTGCTCGCGACCTCGACCCGGCGCTGCGCCGCGACGGTGCCGGTCTGGCGCTGATCGCGCTGGCGATCGTGGTGGCGGCTGAGTTCTGGTTCGGTATTCCCGACCCGGTCGGCCGCTGGATCCACATCGGTGTCAGCACCGTCTTCGGCACGCTCAGCGTCGCCCTGCCGCTGCTGGCACTGGCGATGGCCTGGCGCACTCTGCGGCACCCCGACCATAACGGTCCTGCCGGACGCCAGGTGGTGGGCTGGACCAGTGCGCTGCTCGGGCTGCTCGGCCTGATCCATATCTCCAAGGGCATGCCCCGCTTCCCGCACGCCGAAGCCGTCCGCGAGGCCGGGGGAGCGCTGGGTTTCATCGCGTCCACGATCGTCGCCGACCTGGTCACCGTCTGGGTCGCGGTGCCGCTGCTGATCCTGCTGTTGCTGTTCGGCGTCCTGGTGATCGTCGGCATTCCGCTGCACGAACTCGCCACCCGGTTCACCGAGTGGAAGGCGAAGCTGCCCAAGAAGCCCGAGCCGGCGCCGCCCGAGCTGAAGTACGGCGTCGACGAGGCCTACGACACCCCGCTGGTCGCGGACGTCCAGCCGGCCGAGATCGACCACTGGACCGACGACGAGCCCGAACCCGAGCCGGTGCCGGTCACCGCCGGCAAGGCGCCCGTGCCGTCCCATCCGGGGCCGGCCGAGCTGCCCGCCCCCGAACACAGCCACCAGAGCGCGGTCGCCGAGCAACTGCAGCTCAGCGGCGACGTCCAGTACGTGCTGCCCGAATCCACGATGCTGAAGCCGGGATCGGTGCCGAAGGCGCGCACCCAGGCGTCCGATGCGATCGTCGGACGCCTCACCGAGGTGCTGCGGCAGTTCGAGATCGACGCCACCGTCACCGGATACATGCGGGGGCCGACCGTCACCCGTTACGAGGTCGAGCTCGGTCCGGCCGTGAAGGTCGAGAAGGTCACCGCGCTGGGCAAGAACATCGCCTACGCCGTCGCCTCGGCCGATGTCCGGATCCTGTCGCCGATCCCCGGCAAGTCGGCGATCGGCATCGAGATCCCCAACGCCGACAAAGAGATCGTGTCGCTGGGCGACGTGCTGCGCAGCCCGATCGCCCGCAACGACCACCACCCGATGACGGTGGGGCTCGGCAAGGACGTCGAGGGCGGCTACCTGGTGGCCAACATGGCCAAGATGCCGCACCTGCTGGTCGCCGGCGCCACCGGTTCGGGCAAGTCGAGCTTCATCAACTCGCTGATCACCTCGATCATGATGCGGGCCACCCCGGACGAGGTGCAGCTGCTGCTGGTCGACCCCAAGCGGGTGGAGCTCACCCACTACGAGGGCATTCCGCACCTGGTCACGCCGATCATCACCAGCCCGAAGAAGGCCGCCGAGGCGCTGCAATGGGTGTGCCGCGAGATGGACACCCGCTACGACGACCTGGCCGCGTTCGGGTTCCGGCACGTGGACGACTTCAACAAGGCCGTCCGGGCCGGTGCGGTGAAGCTGCCGCCGGGTTCCGAGCGGGTGCTGGCGCCGTATCCGTACCTGCTGGTGATCGTCGACGAGCTCGCCGATCTGATGATGGTCGCGCCGCGCGACGTCGAGGACTCGATCGTCCGAATCACCCAGCTGGCGCGGGCCGCCGGCATCCACCTGGTGTTGGCCACCCAGCGTCCGTCCACCGACGTGGTGACCGGCCTGATCAAGGCCAACGTGCCCTCCCGGCTGGCGTTCGCCACAGCGTCCATGACCGACTCGCGGGTCATCCTGGACTCACCGGGCGCGGAGAAGCTGGTCGGCCAGGGTGACGGGTTGTTCCTGCCGATGGGGGCGTCCAAGGCGATCCGGGTGCAGGGCGCGTGGGTCACCGAGGCCGAGATCCGCCAGGTCGCCAAGCACGTCACGGCGCAGTTGCAGCCGCAGTACCGCGAGGACGTCCAGGCAACCCCGGAGGCGTCCACCAAGGTCGCCGAGGACATCGGCGACGATCTGGAGCTGGTGCTGGAGGCGGCCACCCTGGTGGTCAACCTGCAGCTGGGTTCGACCTCGATGCTGCAGCGCAAGCTGCGGGTGGGCTTCGCCAAGGCCGGACGCCTGATGGACATCCTGGAGACCCGCGGCGTGGTCGGCCCTTCCGAGGGCTCCAAGCCGCGCGAGGTGCTGGTAAAGCCCGACGACCTGGACGAGGTGCTGGTCAACCTGCGCGAGGGATAGGGGCCTCCATGTGTGAAATCGGCCCGGGCTTTGGTAGTTCCGGACAGCCTGCCAACTACGCATTCTCCGCCGGCTTCTGGTGAAGAGTCAGCTCCAGCCCGGCTTGCCGGGCTGGAGCTGACTCTGCGCTCGCACTTGGACCGCTTCCCAACGACGTTCCAGGTTACGCAACCCTCCGCCGGTCCGTCGAGACTTACCTAGTCCTTCTAGTCCTTGTCGGCTTCCGAGATCTCGGTGTGAGCGGCTGGCAACGATCGGTAACGTAACGGGCCGCCGTCGCCTTCTCATCGATCAGCGCGCCGGACGTCCCGCGCCGGTCGTCGTGGTCTCGATGGCGTAGATGCTGGTGTGGGCGGCGATGAACAGCGTCGATCCAGCAGCTCCACCGAAGCACATATTGCCGACCCGCTCCGGCACCGGAATGGCGGTCAGTAACTCGCCATCGGGTGCGTAGACCAATACGGCGTCCTCGCTTGACGACCAGACCCGGCCCTCGGCGTCCACTCGAATGCCGTCCGCGACGCCCTTGTCGATCACGGCGAACACCCGCCGGTTCGAGCAGCTGCCGTCGGCGGCGACGTCGTAGGCAACGATGTGATGATTGCCGCTGCCGTCCTTGCGCAGTACGCATGAGGTGTCGGTGACGTAGAGAATGCTCTCGTCCGGCGAGAAGGCCAGCCCGTTGGGCTCTTCCACATCGGTGATCGCGGCGGTGAGTTTGCCGGCTCGTTCGTCGTAGCGGAACACATGGCAGCCGCCGTACTCGGGATCGCCCAGATGCCCTTCGTGGGCCTGCACGATGCCGTAGGGCGGATCGCTGAACCAGATGGCGCCGTCCGAGGCGACGATGACGTCGTTCGGTGAGTTCAGCCGCCTGCCGTCCCATTGGTCGACGACGATGCTGACCTCGCCGTCCGCGGTCTCGCGTTCGATCGCCCGCCTGCCGTGGGAGGCCTGAATGACGTTGCCCGCGAGATCGAGGGTGCGGCCATTGGTGAATTCGACGTCGGTGCGGTGCACCTGCAGCACACCGTCGGCGGGATTTACTTCCAGAATGCGATTGCCCGGAATGTCGCTCCATCGCACCACGGATCGATCCGGCAGCCACACCGGGCCCTCCGACCAGGTAGCTCCCGTCACCACCCGGCGGAGCTCAGCCCCGGCCGGCACGACGCCGGCGGCCGCAGCCGTCGGAAGTCCACTTGCAGAATTGTTACTCACGGCACCCTTGCCCTTTCACTTCCGGCCGCGATCGACCGGCCGGTTCGGGCATAGTTAACCAATCTCGCCCGCAAACAGGCAATGAGCTGTCCGAATCCGTCCGCCAGTGGGACGCCGGGGTGAGATGGGGAGGTTCCGCCGGTTCGCGGCCGGCCTGGTGAGGCGGCGCGGGCGTGGGCACGGATGGACCGACCGAATCCGGAGGGTCTCGATCCTCCGCCTGCGCGGCGTGTCGCGCGGCTCATCCGGAGCACAGCGGGCTGGGATAGATTGCTGCGCGTGACCGCGCGCGTGCATCTGTCGGAACCATGACCAGCCAACCGAGCCGGCTCAATGCCGCCAATGCGCTCACCGTCCTGCGGCTGGTGCTGGTGCCCGTGTTCGCCTGGGTGATGCTGAGTCACCCGGACGACGTGGGCTGGCGTTTGGGTTCGACCATCGTGTTCGCGATCGCGATCGCCACGGACGCCATCGACGGCCGGATCGCCCGCAAGTACAACCTGATAACCGACTTCGGCAAGCTCTGGGACTCGATCGCCGACAAGGCGCTCACCGGCATGGCGTTCGTCGGCCTGAGCATCGTCGGCGAGCTGCCCTGGTGGGTGACGGTGCTGGTGCTGGTCCGCGAATGGGGCATCACCTGGATGCGGTTCGCCATGCTGAAGTACGGCGTGATGGCGGCCAACGCCGGCGGCAAGCTGAAGACGGTGCTGCAAAGTGTGGCACTGCTGCTGTACCTGCCGGGATTGCCGCTGATGCCGTCCTGGCTACAGTGGACGGCCTGGATCGTGATGACGGCCGCTGTCCTGGTGACCCTGGTGACCGCGGTCGACTACATCCGCGAGGCGATCGCCCTGCGGAGACGTGGCCCGGACGACAGGGGGAAGTAGATGACCCAGCACTCCCTCGCCGAGGTGGTGGGACGGACGCTGACCGAGCGTGGTCTCACCCTCGCAACCTCGGAATCCCTCACCGGTGGCCTCCTGGGGGCGACCGTCACCTCGGTGCCGGGAGCGTCCAGTTACTACGTCGGTGGAGTGGTGGTCTACGCCACTGAGCAGAAGGCGCGCATCGGTGGTGTGGACCCGCGGGTGCTGCGCAAGCACGGCGTGATCTCTGAGCAGACCGCTGTCGAGATGGTCGTCGGCGTCCAAGATCTGACCAGAGCCGACTACGCGTTGGCGGCCTCCGGGGTGGCCGGACCGGCCGCGCAAGAGGGGCATCCGCCCGGTGTGGTGTGGATCGCAGTGATCGGGCCCACGATCGGAGCCATGAAGCCGTTGCCGACTGCGTTGTGCTTCCAGTTCGAGGGCGACCGCGAAGCGGTGCGGGAACAGACCGTCGCCGCCGCGCTGCGAATGCTGCTGGATCTGCTCGATCCGATCGCGCGGGACTGACCGGTTTCGGTGGGGCCATGGGACGGACCCCGTCGTGTCGAACCTGCCTGGACGGCGGACCTGCGAGCGGCAGCGGAACATTTTCTGCGCGACGCATGTTGATGTCTCACGTCGATGAGAGCTATGGATGGGTAGAGTCGTGGGCATGATCGCCGCCGAGGCCGACCGGCCGCAACTGATGCGGGAATTGCTGGGTGAGTCGTTGCGCGAACTGCGCAACGCCGATCGGCGCACCCTCCGCGAGGTGTCGTCGTCGGCCCGGGTCAGTCTGGGTTACCTGTCCGAGATCGAGCGTGGACAGAAGGAACCCTCCAGCGAACTGCTGAACGCCATCTGCGGGGCGCTCGGCGTCCCGTTGTCGCTGGTGCTGCGCCGGGTGAGCGATAAATACGACGATCGCGACGTGGTGGCGCACCTGCCGGTGCGTGCGCGGGTCGCTGCCTGAGGTGCGCGAAGCCGAACTGTGGGCCCGCTTGACCCAGCATCTGGGCCGGGTGTCGGCCCTGGTGTGGGCTGAGAGCCATGTGATCTCCGAACTCGGCAGCCGGACGGTGCGCGAGGCGTTAGCGGCGGGTGTTCCGTGCAAGGAGATCTGGCGGGCCGTGTGGCGCAATCTGGAGCTTCCGGCGTCCGATCGCTGACGGCGTGTCGGACGTGTTTCGAACATTTGTTCGGTAGTGTGAGTGACCGGTGGTCACGGGCGAGCAGCCAGTTACCCACAGGCCCGAACGAGTTTGACGATTCTGTCAGCGCCCGTTCGTAAGGTGACAACAGAAGCTTGGGAACGGCAACGGCCGGACGAGGAAGGACAGCACGACATGGCGATTGCAGATCGCGAGAAGGCGCTCGAAGCGGCCCTCGCCCAGATCGAGAAGCAACATGGCAAGGGTTCGGTGATGCGGCTGGGCGAAGAGACCCGGCAGCCCATCGAAGTGATTCCGACCGGGTCGATCGCGCTCGATGTGGCGCTCGGCATCGGTGGTCTGCCGCGGGGGCGGGTGATCGAGATCTACGGCCCCGAGGCCAGCGGCAAGACGACGGTGGCGCTGCACGCCATCGCCAGCGCGCAGGCTGCGGGCGGCATCTGTGCCTTCATCGACGCCGAGCACGCGCTCGACCCGGCGTACGCCGAGAAGCTCGGTGTCGACACCGACGCGCTGTTGGTCAGCCAACCCGACAACGGCGAGCAGGCGCTGGAGATCGCCGACATGCTGGTCCGGTCCGGTGCGCTGGCGCTGATCGTGATCGACTCGGTGGCGGCGCTTACCCCGCGCGCCGAGATCGAGGGCGAGATGGGCGACAGCCACGTCGGCCTGCAGGCTCGGCTGATGAGCCAGGCGCTGCGCAAGATGACCGGCGCGCTGGCCGGAGCGGGCACCACCGCGATCTTCATCAACCAGTTGCGCGAGAAGATCGGTGTGATGTTCGGGTCCCCCGAGACCACAACCGGCGGTAAGGCGCTGAAATTTTACTCCTCTGTGCGACTCGACGTGCGGCGAATCGAGACCCTGAAGGACGGCTCCGACATGGTCGGCAACCGCACCCGGGTCAAGGTGGTGAAGAACAAGATGGCCCCGCCGTTCAAGCAGGCCGAATTCGACATCATCTACGGCAAGGGCATCAGCCGCGAGGGCAGCCTGATCGACCTCGGTGTCGAGACCGGCCTGGTACGCAAGGCCGGCGCCTGGTTCACCTACGAGGCCGACCAACTGGGCCAGGGCAAAGAGAACGCCCGCAAGTACCTCAAGAAGAATCCTGAGGTGGCCAACGAACTCGAAGATCGCATCCTGAAGCATCTGGGCATCGGTCAGGCCGGCGAGGTGCCGCCCGGCATCGATCCGGTGACCGGTGAGGTGGCGTTCTGAGCGGCGGCGCCCAAAAACCCGACGATCCGAACGCCGACCCGATCGCGGTCGCGCGTGAGATTGCGCTGCGCCTGCTCGATGTTCGTGACCGGACCCGGCGGGAACTCGAGCTGGCATTGGCGAAGCGGCGGGTGCCTGATGAGGCGACTCATGAGGTGCTCGACCGGCTCACCGAGGTGGGGTTGATCGATGACAAGCGGTTTGCGGCGGCGGTCTTCGATGCGCAGCAACGGCGGCAGCGGTCCACCCGCGCGCTTCGACAAGAGTTGCGCACCAAGGGCATCGACGCCGAGTTGATCGAGCGGGCCGCGGCCGATGTCGATTCCGAGACAGATCTGGCCGTGGCGCGCGACCTGGTGGCCAAGCGGGCTCGCAGTCTGGAGCGATTTCCTTACCAGGTCCGCTATCGCCGGCTGGCCGGTCAACTGGCTCGGCGCGGCTTCTCGACGGAGGTCATCGCGACCGTTCTGCGCGAGTTGCCCGGCGATGGCGCTGAGGAGGCGTCCGACGCCCCCTGACCTCGATGGCCAATTCCCTTCGCGACAAGGAGTGGCGCTTGAACACCGGGCCGTCGGCGCCTAACCTCAGGCTCAGGTGCGTCAACGATTCATCAACCCATACGATCGACTTCTCCAACGCTTTAGTAACAGATTCGTGATCGGAGTCCGTCCATCCCGATGGCGGAGCGGACGGCGATGCCGGACGTCATGTCCGGCATCGCCTGATTGTCATGGTGATCCGACCGTTGGGCCGTGCCCCTGCTCACCAAGGACGGGAGGAATCCGATGGATCCGATGCAAGTGCTCGCGATCGTCGCCGTCGTCCTTGCGATCGTGCTGGTCGGCCTCACTCTGGTCGTGGTGTCCATGGTGCGCAACCAGCAGCAGGCCCAGAAGCAGGCCGCCCGGCGTGCCGTCGAAGCCGAGAAGCAGGAGCGATCTCGGTTGCAGTCTCTGGTGGCGAGGGTCGATCCTCTGGCACGCAAGGCCGAGGCCGACGAGATCATCGCGGTGGCGCGGGCCGAGGCAGAACGGATCCGATCCGACGCCGACCGGGTGCGCCTGGAGAGCGAGGCCGCCAGTCGCCTGGAACGCGAACGTGTGGAAACGCTCCTCCAAGAGGTGGAACGCCGCGAGCGCCGGGTCGGCGAGCGCGAAGACCAGCACGCCGGGTTGCAGCGCAAGTTCGACGAACGGCTCGGCGACCTGGAACTCAGCTTGGCCGACCTGGACGCCCGGCGGGCTGCCCTCGAAGAGGCCGAGGCCAAGCAGCGCAAGGAGATCGCCCGGATCGCCGGCATGACCTCGGAAGAGGCCAAGGCCGAACTGCTAGCCCAGGTGGAGCACCAGGCCCGGCTGCAGGCGGTGCAGTTGAGCCGCGAGATCGAGGCAGAGGCCCGCCGCCACGGCGAACAGCGGGCTCGGCAGATCATCGTGGGTGCCATTCAACGGCTGGCCACCGAACAGACCACCGAATCGGTGGTGACCACCGTTCCGCTGCCCGGCGACGAGATGAAGGGCCGCATCATCGGGCGTGAGGGCCGCAACATCCGCGCCTTCGAGCAGACCACCGGGGTCAACGTGATGATCGACGACACCCCCGAGAGCGTGCTGTTGTCGTCGTTCGATCCGGTCCGTCGGGAAGTGGCGCGGCTGACGCTGACCGAGCTGGTCGCCGACGGCCGCATCCACCCCGCTCGGATCGAAGAGGTCTACGAACGCAGCAAGCGCCGGATCGACGAGATCTGCCTGCGCGCCGCTGAGGACGCCGTCGCCGATGTGGGGCTGACCGATGTCGATCCCGGCCTGTTGCCGACCATCGGCGCGTTGCAGTACCGCACCTCGTACGGACAGAACGTGCTCAAACACCTGGTGGAGTGCGCCCATCTGGCTGGACTGATGGCGTCCGAACTGGGCCTGGACCCCGCGCCCGCGCGGCGAGCCGCGTTCCTGCACGACATCGGCAAGGCGCTCACCCACGAGGTCGAAGGCTCGCATGCCAAGGTCGGTGCCGATCTGGCTCGCCGGTTCGGCGAGCACCCCGACATCGTCAACGCCATCGAGGCGCACCACGACGAGGTCGAGCCGAAGACGGTTATCGCGGTGCTCACACAGGCGGCCGACGCGATCAGCGGCGGCCGTCCCGGTGCCCGCCGCGAGAGCCTCGAGGTCTATGTGAAACGCCTGCAGCGGCTGGAAGAGATCGCACGCTCCCACAAGGGCGTTGACAAGGTGTTCGCGATGCAGGCCGGTCGCGAGATCCGTGTGATGGTCCAGCCAGACCACGTCGACGACGCCGGCACCCACTTGATGGCGAAAGAGATCGCCAAACAGGTCGAGGCCGAGCTCACCTACCCCGGCACCATCAAGGTCACCGTCGTCCGCGAGTCGCGGGTCACCGAGACCGCGCACTGACCCGAGCGGTCTCCCGGCTGGTCAATTCCCTGATTCACGTGCCTCAGGCCGCCGACCACCCCGGGTCGCGGCCCAGCTTGGCGAGCAGTTTGGCCACGTCGCTGGCGTCGTCGTCGATCGGACGCGCCGGGGCGCAGATGCCGGCGCTGTACAGCGATGGTCCCCAGCCGTCGGCGACGGTGGACAGTTCTCGTGCCTCGGCCTCACTGATCGGGTCGCCCTGGCCGGTGGCGCGGGCCAGGTCCCAGGCGTGCACGGCCAGATCCCAGCCGTAGAAGTTGGCCATCGTGTCGCCGATGGTGGTCGGGCCGAAGTAGCCGTCGAAGCTGCGGTCGGCGATGCTGTCGTGGCTCAGGACGTCGATGACGGCCTGGGCGTGGGTCTGCCAGGCCTGCGCCGGGTCGGCGGATTCCGGCGGTGTGGGCAGCGACAGTTGCTGCCGGTCGAGGAAGTCGCGTTCGGTGTCGATGACGTGCCGGACGAGGTCGCTGACCGTCCAGTCGGTGCAGGGCGTCGGGGCGTCCCAACGTCCCTCGGCGTGGGCGAGCAGGTGGCTGAACCGCTCGGCGCGATCGGTGAAGATGGTGATGGTGTCGTTCATGACGGCCACGCTAGGGGCCGAAGAGGCGGCGATCTTGTGATAATCCGACGCATGCGCAGCGAATCCGCACGGAGCCGTCCGGACGCCGCACGCCCCGCCGGTGACCCGGTGGACCGAGCCCATTTGACCTCCGCGTCCCGGCCGTCGCCGCCGATCCACCGCTACTCGGCCTCGCCCGGCATGACCGACCTGATCGCCCGCTACTGGATCCCGGTCTGGTCGTTGGACCAGCCGTCCACCCAGAGCACCCTGCAGTACCCGGTCTGCCTGATCGTGATCAGCAACAGCTACGCCCGGTTCTACGGGGTGGCTCGTGGCGTGTCCGAGGTAACCCTGGACGGGCAGGGCTGGGCGGTCGGGGTGTTGTTTCGCCCGGCGACCGGCCGGCTGCTGTTGCAACGCCCGGTGAGCACTCTGGTGGACGGCTTCGTCGACCTGGACGCGCTGCCCGGCCTGGACGGTGCGGCGCTGACCGCGCGGGTGCGGACGGCGATGGCCGGCGACCCGAGCGACACTGCCAGTCACCGGGGCCGCGATCGCCGGCTACGAGGAGGCGCTGGCGCCGCTGCTGCCGGTCGACGCCCAGGGTCGGCAGATCAACGCCGTCATCGACTGGCTGGCCGCGCACCCGGAGGTGACCCGGGTCGCCGAGGTGGCGGATCCCTTCGGCTTCAGCGAGCGGGCGCTGCAGCGGCTGGCGCTGAACCGGGTCGGGCTGACCCCGAAGTGGCTGATCCAGCGGCGCCGGCTGCACGACGCGGTGGCACAGCTGAAGGCGGGGGACCGGTCGCTCGCCGACGTCGCCGCCGACCTCGGCTACGTCGACCAAGCCCACTTCACCCACGACTTCCGCACCGTCACCGGCCTGACGCCGGGCAGGTACCTGGCCGATCAGTGATCGGTGTATTCAGCCGGTAAGCTGTCGCCCCGAGATGACAACCACCGCGCAGCCCCGCACCTATCAGGTCGTCACCTACGGGTGTCAGATGAACGTCCACGACTCCGAACGGATCGCCGGACTGCTGGAGGACGCCGGCTACACCCCGCACGCCGAGGGCGAGCAGGCCGATGTCGTGGTGTTCAACACCTGCGCGGTGCGCGAGAACGCCGACAACCGGCTGTACGGCAACCTGGGCCACTTGGCGCCGGTGAAGGCCGGTCATCCGGGCATGCAGATCGCGGTCGGCGGCTGTATGGCGCAGAAGGACCGTGACGTCATCGTCGCCAAGGCGCCTTGGGTGGACGTCGTCTTCGGCACCCACAACGTCGGCAAGCTGCCGGTGCTGCTGGAGCGGGCCCGGGTCGAGCAGGAGGCCCAGGTCGAGATCGTCGAGGCGCTGGAGGCGTTCCCGTCCACGCTGCCGACCCGGCGCGAGTCACCCTATTCGGCGTGGGTGTCGATCAGCGTCGGCTGCAACAACACCTGCACGTTCTGCATCGTCCCGCAGCTGCGCGGCAAGGAGACCGACCGGCGTCCCGGCGACATCCTGGCCGAGATCCGCGCGCTGGTCGACGAGGGCGTCCAGGAGATCACCCTGCTCGGCCAGAACGTGAACTCCTACGGTGTCGAGTTCGGCGACCGGCTGGCGTTCGGCAAGCTGCTGCGGGCCTGCGGGACGATCGACGGCCTGGAGCGGGTTCGGTTCACCTCGCCGCACCCGGCCGCGTTCACCGACGACGTGATCGCCGCGATGGCCGAGACGCCGAACGTGATGCCCAGCCTGCACATGCCCCTGCAATCAGGCTCTGACAAGGTGCTTCGCGCGATGCGCCGGTCGTACCGGTCGGAGCGTTACCTGGGCATCATCGAGCGGGTCCGGGCTGCGATGCCGCAGGCCGCGATCACGACTGACATCATCGTCGGCTTCCCCGGTGAGACAGAGGACGACTTCGCTGAGACGTTGCGGGTGGTGGAGGCGTCCCGGTTCGCCGCCGCGTTCACCTTCCAGTACTCGATCCGGCCGGGGACGCCGGCCGCGACCATGCCCGACCAGATACCGAAGCAGGTCGTCCAGGAGCGTTACGAGCGACTGATCGCGCTGGTCGGCGATCTCGCCTGTGCCGAGAACTCCAAGCTGGTCGGTTCGCAGGTCGAGGTGCTGTTCGCTGCCGGCGAGGGCCGCAAGGACGCCGCCACAGCGCGGGTGTCGGGTCGGGCCAGGGACAACCGGCTGGTACATGTCGCCGTGGCCGAGGGCGCCGAACGGCCGCGTCCGGGCGACATCGGCACCGTCGAGATCAGCTACGCCGCACCGCACCATCTTGTTGCCGACGGCGGCATCATCGACCTACGCCGCACCCGCGGAGGGGACGCCTGGGACGCCCGGCACACCCCGCAGAAGAAGCTGATCGGGCTAGGCCTGCCGAAGCGGGTACCCGCCGCCAGGTGACTCGGCAGTGACTCGGCACCGCCGGATGGTCGACGGCGGTGACGATGTGTTCAACCACGCATGACCACGAGATTTCATCTGGCATTGAAAAATTTAGCTGGTCGTTTGTCTCTTCGTCCTGTGGATAACTGTCTACGGCTTCGGTATTCGTGCGAGACTCGGGCAACGATCTCGGGGGAAGGGGTCCGATGAAGTACCTGGTGGTTGTGGTGCTGTTGCTTGTGGGGTGTTCGTCGACGGTGGTTCCGTCGGTGAGTGCGTCGTTGTCTGTGGTGCCGTCGTCGTCGGTGAGTACTGTGACGCCGACGGCGGTGGTGAGTCCGATGTGTTCGCCGATGGGTGGGACGCCGGTTCCGTGTTCGCCGGCGGACTATGAGAAGACGCAGGAGCAGAATCGGTTGACTGAGGAAGCGATTGCGTTGTATCGGCGGTGGACGAAGGAGAGCACCCGGTTGTATCGGGCGGGTGGGACGAACAA
>NZ_JASGEF010000018.1:0-25643 GCF_047606665.1 Micropruina sp.
CTGGGGGTTATCCACATCCACCAGAAAGTGGTTCGAGCAGAGACAGCGAGCCGATACCGGTCGGATAACCACCAAAAACTGGTTCCAGTGCCCTCCCGGCACCGGCGACCCACGATGAGCCCGCCAGACCCAGCTCCCACCACCGACGAACAAGCACAAACAGGGCCTTACCAGGCGGTTCGGACGACGACGGACACGGTCGCGCGACGTCGGCGGCGGTCAGTCAGTCGGCGAGCTTGCCGAGGTAGAACTGAGTCAGCTTGCTCTCCGGACGGTTCTGGCCGCTGTGCTGGTTGTTGAAAGCCGAACTTGCGTCGCTGCCACACAGGGCGGTGATCCGGTCGGAACCACCGGGGTGCTGGCCGACCCACTCGGTCAGGTCGTAAACCCCGCCGTTGATCGCGGCCCAGCAGTCGCTCGCCGAGTTGTGCTGCTTCACCTGGTCAAGGGTGTAGCTCTGCTCGGTGGACGCCGTGCCGGACGCGGACGGAGAACCGGACGCCGAGCTGCTGGCCGAGGCCGAGCTGCTGGCCGAGGCGGTGGACGCGGCCGACGACGTCGCCGCGGGCGTGGCCAAGGTGCTGCCCCAGACCGCGGTCGCGCCGCTGTGGCCGACCATCACGGTGACGCCGATCGAGGCGGCGGCGGCAACTGCCGACACCCAGCCCAGGATGCGGGTGAGCGGTGACAGGCTCTGCTTGCCGCGCTGCAGGAAGTACCAGGCCGCGGCCAGCACCAGGGTGGCGATGGCCACCCGCGGCAGCCATTCGCCCCAGGCCATGTGCGCGGCCGGTGTCCCGACCCGTTCGGCGAGCGCCTGCCCCGAGGCGGCGGCGACCAACGAGGACGCGGCACCGGCGGCCAGACCTAACAGCGTCAACCCGGCGTAGCGGGTGCGCAGCCGGCCGAACAGCACGCAGGCGATCAGGCCGAGCGCCGAGAGCGGCAGCAGGACCACGACCGCGTGCACGACCAGCGGATGGAGGGGGAGTCCGAAGACGTCGTACATGGGCCAGCTCCTCGTCGTGCGCGCGGCGATCAGGACTGTTGACGTGTCAACAATACCGTCCGGGGCGCCCCAGCCAATGGCTGGAACTCGACGAGTCAGGCCGATCTGCGGACACCGCGGCTCCGGTGCGGGAACCATGCCGCCAGCACCCCGCCGATCGCGCCGCCCAGATGCGCCTGCCAGGACACACCCGCCTGGGTGGGCAGCACGCCCCAAAGAATTCCGCCGTAAATCGCGAAGATCACCACCGCGAGCAGGATCTGCTTGCCGTTGCGGGCGAAGATGCCGCGGGTCAGCAGATAGGTGAGCCATCCGAAGATCAGCCCACTGGCGCCGATGGTGACGGTGTTGGGCGGGCTGAGCAGCCAGGCGAACAGGCCGCTGACCACCACCGCCCAGAGCGTGGCGAACACCGCGCGCAGCGCTCCGCCGAGCAGCACCAGGAACCCGAATACCGCGAACGGCAGCGTGTTGGCGATCAGGTGCGGCCAGCCGGCGTGCAGCCACGGCGCGAGAAACACCGACGGCAGCGAGGCGATGTCCCAGGAGTGGATGCCCAGTGCGTCGAGCGCGCCGGGCGTCACCTGGTCGACCAACTCGACCAGCCACATCACCGCGACCGCGACGCCGATCACGATGCCGGCGGACGCGGACCGAACCGGTGCGTTCGCCTTCATGGTCAGGCTGCGTGAACCGGTCATGAGCCCAGTCTGCCCAACGCCGCCAAGGGAAGCGCTGATCAATGCTGTTCCGAGCGAGGACGTGCCCGGTGGGATGAGCCGCAGATCGCCCGTCCGGGTGCGCCGCAGCCGGGACATGATTGATCAGCGGTTCCCAAGGTGTCAGGCGAGGTCGCCGACCCGGAACTGCGCCAACTGGTCGTTGGGTTTGGACTGGCTGTCGTGCTGATTGCGGAACGCCGTGGTGGCGTCCGTGCCGCACAGGGGGACGATCTTGTCCGGACCGCCGGGGTGGAGGCTGATCCACGAGGTGAGGTCGTAGACGCCGCCGTCGACCGCGGCCCAGCAGTCGTCCTTGGTGTTGTGCTTTGCGACGTCGGCCAGCGAAAAGGTGAGGGTCGCCGACGCGCTCGCCGACGGGGCGGACGCGCCACTGCAGCCGGACAGGGGGAGCGCGGTCAGGACGAGGACCGCCAGGGGTGCCAGCAGGGTGCCGGTACGGAGCTTCATGCGCGAAGCCTACTGAGTGATCGGACGGAGTCCGCTCCACCGACCTCGAGCGCGGGCTGGGACGAGCGCGACTAGGCTCCTGGTGTGCCCACGCTTCACGCGACCCGGACGTCCCGGCGGATGCGACACGGCCGGCTGGCCAGCGTGCTGCTGGCGCCCAGCCTGTTCGGGCTGGCGGTGTTCTTGCTGTTCCCGATCCTGGTCGTGATCTGGCTGTCGCTGAACCGCTGGGACCTGCTCAGCCCGATGCGCTTCGTCGGCCTGGACAACTACGTCGACGTGCTGAGCGACCCGACCTTCGGCAACTCGATGCTGCGCACGGTCATCTTCGTGGCGTCGGTGATTCCGCTGCAGACCGCGTTGGGGTTGTTCTTGGCCGTGCTGCTGTCCCGCGGGCTGCCCGGCTCCGGGCTGTTCCGGGTGATCTACGTGATCCCGTGGATCTGCGCCCCGCTGGCGTTGGGCGTGGTGTGGAAGTGGATCCTGGCCCCCTACGACGGCGCGCTGAACACCCTGCTCGGGCTCGACGTGGAGTGGCTCTCCGACCCGGCGCTGGCGATGCCGGCGGTGGCCGGGGTGACCGTCTGGTCGCAGGTCGGCTACACCACGTTGTTCTTCATGGCCGGGCTCGCGGCGATACCCGAGCCGGTCGTCGAGGCGGCCCAGCTGGACGGCGCCGACGGCTGGCAGATCTTCTGGCAGATCAAGCTGCCGCTGCTCGGCCCGACGTTGTTCTTCGTGCTGGTCACCGGCGTGATCTCGGCCTTCCAGGCCTTCGACCAGATCTACGCGCTGACCCCCAACGGCGGCCCGGAAGGCACCACCGACGTGATCGCCAGCCGGATCTACCTGGAGGCGTTCCAGGGGGCCTTCAACCTGGGCCGGGCCTCGGTGATGGCGCTGGTGCTGTTCGTCATCCTGGTGGTGGTCACCGTGGTCCAGCAGCGGTACTTCGCCGAGAGGATCACCTATGACCTCAGCTGAACCCCGCGTCCGGCGCCGCCGGGTCACGCTCAGCAAGCCGGCGGCGGACGTCCTGACCTACCTGGTGCTGATCGGCTCCGCGCTGCTCACCCTGGGCCCGTTCGCGCTGAGCTTCATGACCGCGCTCAAGTCGCCGCAGCAGTTCGCGTCCGAACCGGCGCTGAACCTGCCGAACCCGGTGACCTTCGAGAACTTCCGCACCCTGTTCGGCGGCGACTACGGCTTCGTCTCGCCGATCGCGGTGACCGCCCAGGTGGTCGCGGTGGTGCTGGTCGGCCAGCTGGTGTTCTCGATCATGGCCGCCTACGCCTTCGCGAAGCTGCGGTTCGCCGGACGGGACGTGCTGTTCTGGGTCTACCTGGCCACCCTGATGATCCCGCAGGTCGTGATCGTCATCCCGCTCTACACGATGATGGTGCAGACCGGCCTGCGGAACACCTTCTGGGCGCTGGTGCTGCCGTTCATGTTCGGCTCGCCCTACGCGGTGTTCCTGCTCCGCGAGCACTTCCGCGGCATTCCGGACGACCTGATCGACGCCGCCCGGATCGACGGCGCCGGCGACTGGCGGATCCTGTGGCAGATCGTCGCCCCGCTGTCCCGCGGCATCGTCTCCACCCTGGCGATCATCACGGTGGTCAGCCACTGGAACAACTTCATGTGGCCGCTGATCATCACCACCGGGCGCGACTGGCAGGTGATCACCGTCGCCACGGCGAACCTGCAGAGCCAGTACAACGCCAACTGGACGTTGGTGACGGCCGCTACCACGGTGGCGATGGCGCCGCTGCTGGTGCTCTTCGCGGTCTTCCAGCGGACGATCGTCAGTTCGATCTCGCTGACCGGCTTCAAGTGAGACTCCCTGGAGTGGGAACGGTCGGCGGCGAATGATGTGATGATTGACGCAACCAATACGAGGAGGATCCTGTGAGATCGGCACACACGCTGGGACGTCGGACATTCGTGACCGCGGTCGCCGCCGCGGTGGCGCTGGGCGCGGCCGGTTGTTCGCCCGCCGCCCAGCAGCAGAGCCAGTCGAGCGCGTCGACCGGTGCGCCCGTCACCGTCACCGTCCGGCTCTGGGACGAGCAGGTGCAGAAGGCGTACGACGCCTCCTTCGCCGAGTTCACCAAGCAGAACCCGAACATCACCGTGAAGACGGTCCTGGTGCCCTGGGCCGACTACTTCACAAAGCTGCGCACCGACGTCAGCGGCGGCAACGCCGACGACATCTTCATGATGAACGGCTCCTACCTGCAGCCCTACGTGACCTCCGGTGCGCTGATGGAGATCGGCTCCGACTTCGACGCCGAGAAGGGCGAGTGGGTGCCGGCCGCGGTCGAGCAGTACACCCGCGACGGCAAGCTGTGGGGCGTCCCCCAGCTCACCGACGGCGGGATCGCCGTCTACTACAACAAGAAGCTGCTGGACGACGCCGGCATCACCCCCGAACAGCTCAGCGGGCTGACCTGGGCGCCCGGCGGCGGCAGCGACGACACGCTGTTGCCGATCCTGAAGAAACTGACCGTCGACTCCTCCGGCAAGCGCGGCGACGAGAGCGGCTTCAACGGCGCCAAGCCCAAGCAGTGGGGCTACTCGGCCGCTCAGGATCTGCAGGGGATCTATTACAACTTCATCGGCTCCAACGGCGGCCAGTTCCAGGACGACACCGGCAAATTCGTCTTCTCGTCGGCGGAGTCGACCGCCGCCTTCCAGTACATCGTCGACCTGATCAACAAGTACAAGGTGTCGCCGGCGGCGTCCAACACCAACGACAACGGCGACTTCACCAAGAACCAGTTCCTGCAGGGCAAGATCGCGCTGTTCCAGTCCGGCGTCTACAACCTGAAGAACGTCTCCGACGGCGCGGAATTCGAGTGGGGCATCGCGCCGTTGCCGGCCGGACCCAAGGGTGCGGTGTCGGTGGTCAACTCGGTGATCGTCTCCGGCAATGCGAAGTCGAAGAACCCCGACGCGACCAAGAAGGTGCTGCAGTGGATGGGGTCGGCCGAGGGGGCCACGTTCATCGGCTCCACCGGTGCGGCGATGCCCGCCGTGACCAGTGCCCAGTCGGCGTTCACCGACTACTGGAAGAGCAAGAACGTCGATCCGTCGCAGTTCGCCAAGCAGGGTGGCATGCCGGCGATCTCCGCTCCGGCCGGCGAGAACTACGGGGCGGCGTTCAGCGCCTGGAAGCCGACCTTCAACGAGATCTTCCTGGGCCGGACGCCGGTCGCCGACGGTCTGAAGAAGGCCGAGGCGGCCGCCAACAAGGCCGCGGCGTCCTGAGTTCTCACTGACGCTCGAAAAGGTGGGCGCGTCAGCCGGTCGGTCGACGCGCCCACCCTTTTTGTTCACGGCCTCCCAGGAGCGCTGGTCGTTGATTGAGTGTGTCGAAACCGCTTGCCAGGATGCGTTCGAGGTCTCGACAGGCTGGACCAACGACAGTCGGCGTAGTAATGGATGTGGCTCGGCTACTTCACGCCGCCGGCGGTCAAGCCGCTGATGATCCGGCGCTGGAAGATCAGCACCAGAATGATCAACGGAACCGTGACGATGACTCCGGCGGCCATCTGTGTGCCGTAGGGTGTGTCGAACTGGCTGATTCCGGAGAATTGCGCGATCGCCACCGTGACCGGTTGTGAGGCGGGGGTCTGCGACATCGAGTTCGCGATCATGAACTCGTTCCAGGCCGAGATGAACACCAGGATCGCGGTGGTGAAGACCCCCGGAACGGCAAGCGGCAGAATGATCCGGCGGAATGCCTGGACGGGGGTGCAGCCGTCCACCAGCGCCGCCTGCTCCAGCTCCCAGGGCATTGCGCGGAAGAAGCTGGTCAGAATCCACACGCCGAGCGGCAACGAGAAGCTGATGTCGGGAATGATCATCGCGCGGAACGTGTCGATCCAGCCCAGGTCGGCGAACAGCTGGAACAGCGGGGTGAGGATCGCGACACCGGGAAACATCGAGGTTGCCAGGAAGAGTCCGAGCACCAGCGTCTTGCCACGAAACTCGAGCCGGGCGATCGCGTAGGAGGCGAAGACGCCGAACACCAGCGCCACCACGGTGACGCTGCCCGCGATGATCAGGCTGTTGCGCAGCGCCAGCATGAAGGTGTTCTGAGCGCCGAACACAGCCTCGTAGTTCATCAACGTCGGCTGGGCCGGAATCAGCGCATTGTCGAAGATGGCGCGCGGGTCTTTCAGGCTGGACACCAGCATCCAGTAGAACGGTGCCAGGCAGAAGAAGGCCATCGTCACGATGCCCAGGTAGAGTCCGACGATGTTCCACCGAATCTTGCGCGTCGGTGCGGTGCTGACCGCTGTGCTCATCGCTTGCCTCCGCTCGATGGCTTCCCGCCGGTGTCCACCGCGTTGACCCCGAGGGCACGGACGAAGAAGTAGGCGGTGATGAAGATGAACAGGAAGGTGAGCGTGGCCAGCGCACCGCCATAGCCGGGTTTGAGCTGGCTCAGCGTCGAACGCACCACCAGAATCGACATGGTGGTGGTGCCGTTGGCGCCATTTGTCATGATCGCCGGCAGGTCGTACATGCGCAGGGCGTCAAGCAACCGGAACAGCAACGCCACCAGCAGCGCGGGCTTGACCAGCGGCAACGTGATGAAACAGAACCGCTGCCAGGCGCTGGCTCCGTCGATCTTGGCCGCCTCGTAGACGTCCTCGGGAATGACCTGCAGGCCGGCCAGGATCAGCAAGGCGATGAACGGCGCGGTCTTCCAGGTGTCGGCGATGATGATCGCCACCGTCGAGGGAACCTGAGATCCGGTCCAGACGATCTCTTGGCCGAGCAGGGCGTTCACGATGCCGGAGGGGTCGAATGCCCACTTCCACAGCACCGCCGCGACCGCGGTCGGCACCGCCCACGGCACCAGCACGCTGGCCCGCAGCAGACCGCGTCCCCGGAATGCCCGGTTCATCAGCAGGGCCATCGCCAACCCCAGCAATGCCTCCAGTATCAGCGTCACAGCGGCGATGAAATAGGTGAAGCCGGTGGCCTCCCAGAACTCCTTGGCCCCCAGCCCCCACAGTGCGCGCTGGTAGTTGCCGACCCCCACGAAGGACGGATTGCCGATCGCGTCGCCCCACAGCGAACGCACCAACGACTGGATGATCGGATAACCGATCACCACCGTCAGGATCAGAATGGACGGAATCACCAGCCAGAAGGCGAGCCGTCCCTCACCTCGATTGCGTTCCGTGACCCGGCGCCGTTCCGACCGGCGGTGGATAGAGGTGGCGGACATGGGCTCGCCTTCCGTGCTGGTGCGTTGATTCGTCGGTCGAGCCTGTCGAGACCCCGGAGACCGGCACTTCGACAAGCTCGACCAGCGACGGGACGACTACTGAATGGCCTGCTGCAACTCGGCCGCCATCTGCTTGATCGCGTCGTCCACCGACATCCGTCCCTGCAGTGCCTCGTAGCCGTTCTTCTGAATGGCCAGGCTCACGGCGTTGTAGTTGGGGGTCTGCGGACGTGGCACTGCGGTCAGCTCCGACTTCTGCAGCGTGGGCAGGTAGGGCGACAGCTTGACCATCTCGGGATCGGTGTAGAGCGCCGTCCGCACCGATGCCTGGTTCATCACGCTGACCAGCACGCGCTGGGCCTCGTCGGACTGCATCCACTCCACCCAGGCCTTCGCCGTTCCCTTGTTCTTGGAGTAGGCGGAAACCGCGAGGTTGATGCCGCCCAGCGACGACACGCCGACACCGTTCTGGCCGGGCAGCTGCGCCATGTCGAATTTGCCCTTGATCTTGGAGTCCTTCGCGCTGGCCGCGGTGTAGACGTAGGGCCAGTTGCGCAGGAACAGCAGCTTGCCCTCCAGGAACGCGTTGGCGCTCTCCTGCTCCTTGTAGGTGATCGCGGCCTGGTTGACGTCGCCGTTCTTGAACATGTCGACCAGGTGCTGCAGGCCGGCGCGAGCCTCGGGAGAATCGACGGTCACCGTCTTTCCGTCGGCGCTGAGGAAGGATCCGCCGGCGGAGTTGATCGCCTCCGCGACATTCACGGTGAGGCCCTCGTATTGCGAGAACTGGCCTGCGTAGCAGTCCATCTTGTTCGCCTTGGCGATCGCGCAGTCCTTCTCCAACTCGGCCCAGGTGGTGGGCGGCGTCTTCACCAGGTCGGAGCGGTAGTAGAGCAGGCCGGCGTTGGTCATGAACGGCGCGCCGTACATCATCCCGTCGTAGGTGGCGGACGCCTTCGCCGCCGGCAGGATCGCGTCGCCGCCGACCTTGGCGGCGTCCAGTGGCTCCAGCCAGCCTCGGGCGGCGAACTCGGAGGTCCAGACCACGTCCTTCCAGATCACGTCGTATTTGCCACTCTTGGCCTGGAAGTCTTGGACGAAGGAGTTCCGCTGGTCGTCGGGGGAGGCGGCCAGTTCCAGGAACGTGACCTTCTGGTCGGGGTGGGCCTTGTTCCACACGTCGATCAGCTGCGGCATGGCGCCGGTGAGGTCCTTGCCCGAGGCGAAGGTGATCGGGCCGATCCCTTCGGCGGCGGGCGCGCTGGTTCCCGACGACGGGGCGGCCGGGCTGCCGCACCCGGCCAGTACGCCGCCGATCAACGCCGTGGTCGTGATGGCCGCGACGAGTTGTGTCTTGGTACGCACGTGCTCTCCTTCGAGTCTGTGAATCCGTCCCGGTGCCGCGGTGCATCGGGGTTACGGACGCGAGCGGCGTCCCTCTCGACTCTGCCGCACGCTCCGAAGCGTGTCAAGCAATCGCTTGCTCATGATGCAGGGTCATGACCTAGCCATCGGATTGAGTAGCTGAAATGTTCGCTGGTGAGAAGCGTGGACCTGAGTAACCGCTTGCCCAGGTTTCGGCGGTACGCTCAACCCGCAATTGCGGAAGGCTGCCGATGAGTGTCACGCTGAAGGACGTCGCCCAGATCGCCGGGGTCTCCACAGCCTCGGCCTCGCGTGCCCTGCGCGGCTTCGAGACGGTCGACCCGACGATCCGCGAGCGAGTGCTCAACGCCGCCCAGCGGCTCGGCTACGTCGGTTCGCACGCCGCCGCGGCGTTGGCCACCGGCCGGGCCGGAAGCGTCGCGATCATCACCCCCTTCCTCGACCGGCTCGCCTTCCAGCGGATGCTCAGCGGCGTCCATCGGGTGCTGCAGGGCGCGCGGGTCGACATGCTGGTGCACTGCACCGGCGACCCGAGCGATCCGCATCCGGTGCCGCCACATCGCCGGCTGGCGCGTCGCGTGGACGGCTTCATCGTGCTCTCGTTCACCGCGGACAGCCCCGACATCGCCGATCTGTTGCGCCTGGACGTGCCGGTGGCGATGTTCGGTGCGCATGCCTACGGCACCTCCAGCGTCCACATCGACGACCGGGCCGGCGCCGCCTCCGCGGTCGAGCATCTGCTGACCGGCGGCCACCGGAGGATCGGGGTGATCTACGGACGCGAAGCGGACAGCACGGTGGTTCTCGAATCCGAACGGCACCGGGGCGTCCGGGACGCCTTCGGGCGGGCCGGCCTGTCGCTGGCCGACGACCTGGTCGTTCCCGGCGACTTCACCCTCGCCGGCGGCGTCCGGGCGATGACCCTGCTGATGGAGCTCGCCGAGCCACCTACCGCGGTCTTCGCGTTCTCGGACGAGATGGCCTACGGCGCGATCCAGGCGCTGCGGGCCAAGGGACTGCAGGCCGGCACGGATGTCGCGCTGATCGGCTACGACGGCCACGACCTGTCCGCGGCGCTCGATCTGAGCACGGTGAGCGTGCCGTTCGAAGAGATCGGGTCGACGCTGGCCCGGCAGCTGCTGGCCCGGATTCAGCAACCCAGCCTTCCGGACGCGCGCGAGTTGCTGCCAACCCAGCTGGTGACCCGGTTCTCCAGCCGGGCGCGATCGGTGTGACGGGGCCGGCGATGTGGGTTGGAGACCCGCGGAATGCCGCTGTCGGGCGGCACTAGAGTCTTCCCGTGCGCGCAGACATCGGGATCATCGGCGGTTCGGGCTTCTACGACTTCTTCGCCGATGCCGAGTCGGTCGTGGTCGACACACCGTTCGGTGAGCCGAGTGCACCGGTGTCGGTCGGGGAGGTGGCCGGGCGCTCGGTGGCGTTCCTGCCTCGGCATGGACGCCGGCATCAGTTCCCGCCGCACCGGGTGAACTACCGGGCCAACCTGTGGGCGCTGCGCGCGATCGGCGTCCGCCAGGTGGTGGCGCCGTGCGCGGTCGGCGGGCTCCGCGCCGACCTCGAACCCGGCACCTTCGTGGTGCCCGACCAGGTGGTCGACCGGACCTGGGGCCGTCCGCACACCGTCTGGGACGCGATCGGCCCGGTGGTGCACACTTCGTTCGCCGACCCCTACTGCCCAACCGGCCGGGACGCGCTGCTGGCCGCGGACGCGTCCGCGGTCGACGGCGGCACCCTGGTGGTGATCAACGGACCGCGATTCTCCTCCCGCGCCGAGTCGCAGTGGCATGCGGCCGCCGGCTGGTCGGTGGTCGGCATGACCGGCATGCCGGAGGCGTCCGTGGCCCGCGAGCTCGCGATGTGCTTCAGCACGGTCTGCATGATCACCGACGCGGACGCCGGCGTCGAAGGCCCCGGCGTGTCGCATGCCGAGGTGATGCAGGTGTTCGCCGGCAACATCGAACGGTTGAAGTCGATGCTCGTCTCGGTGATCGGCGCGCTGCCCGCACCCGAACCGGACGCCACCGCGTCCTGCCTGTGCCGCCGCGCGCTCGACGGCCAGCGGCTGCCGTTCGAGTTGCCCTGATGCCGTCGGCGCTGCCATCGGGCGAACCCGCACCCGAGGACGGATCGCTGCCCGATTCAGCCCTGGCCGAGTTGGCCGAGGCTCCGGCGTCGCTCTATCTGCATGTGCCGTTCTGCGCCACCCGCTGCGGGTACTGCGACTTCAACACCTACACGGCCGCCGAACTGGGCTCGGCGCCGGGAGCCTCCCGACAGGCGTTCCTGGACGCCGCGCACGCCGAACTGGCGTTGGCGGCGCGGGTGCTGGGGCCCCGCCCGATCGACACCGTGTTCGTCGGCGGCGGCACCCCCACCCTGCTGCATGCCGGCGAGTTGGTCGGTCTGTTGGACGCCGCCCGCGCACATTTCCCCTTGTCGGACGGCGCGGAGGTGACCACCGAATGCAACCCGGAATCGGTGGAGGCCCGCTACCTGGAGGCGCTGGCGGCCGGCGGCTTCAACCGGATCTCGTTCGGCATGCAATCGGCCCGCGGCCATGTGCTGAGGGTGCTGGAACGTACCCACACCCCCGGCCGGGTCGCTGACGTGGTGCGTTGGGCGCGGGCGGCCGGCTTCGGCTCGATCAGCCTGGACCTGATCTACGGGACGCCGGGGGAGTCGCTCGACGACTGGCGGACTTCGCTGGAGGCCGCACTGGCGCAGCAACCCGATCATGTGTCGGCCTATGCCCTGATCGTGGAGGAGGGCACCCGGCTGGCCGCCCAGATCCGCCGCGGGGAGGTCCCGGCACCGGTCGACGACCTGCAGGCCGACTGCTACGAACTGGCGGACGCGTTGCTGTCGGCGGCGGGAATGGGATGGTACGAACTGAGCAACTGGAGCCGTTCGGGCCATGAATGCCGGCACAACCTCGCCTACTGGCGTGGCGGCACCTGGTGGGGCGTCGGACCGGGGGCGCACTCGCACGCCGGCGGCGTCCGCTGGTGGAACGTGAAGCATCCGCGCCGGTACAGCGCGGCGCTGCAGGCCGGACGCAGCCCGGCGGCAGCCCGCGAGGTATTGGACGCCGATGCCCGCCGGGTCGAGCGGGTGCTGCTGGAGTCGCGGCTGGCCGACGGGCTGGAGACTGACGTGCTGACCGCGTCCGAGCGGGCGCGGCTGCCCGGATTGGTGGTGCGCGGATTGGTGGAGATCGGCGAGAACGACAACCGACTACGACTCACCCTGCGCGGCCGGCTGCTGGCGGACGCCGTCGTCCGCGATCTGCTCGATTAGCTCGATCAACCAAGGCCAGCCGGTCGGGCGTCCGACCCCGCCGTTGGCGCGTGCATCGGGTTCTCGGACGTTCCCAACCGGCCGGGGTCTTTGTTCTCCCGTGCGGAAGGGGAGGTCAGCGAATGACGCGACGTGCCGAGTGGTAGTGGCCGTACTTCTTCAGGTTGGAGATTTCCAGATCGTCACGGGTATTGCGCGCGTGCACGATCTTGCCATTGCCGATGTAGATGGCGACGTGACTGACCGGGCTGTAGAAGAAGACCAGGTCGCCGGGCTTCAGGTTCTTCCTGGCGACCTTGGCGCCCTTTGTGGCCTGGGCGCGGGACGAATGCGGCAGGTTGATGCCGACCTTCTTGAACGACCACACCACGAACCCGGAGCAGTCGAAGCTGTTCGGGCCGGCCGCGCCCCACTTGTACTGACCCTTGGCGACCTTGGACTTGGCGGCCCTGATCACCGCGTCCGCCTTGGCCTTGAGCTTCTGCGCCTTGGTCTGCTTCTTCACCGGGTCGGAACTGACTCCCGTGGGAGCGACCGTCGTGGCAGTGGTCGAAACCGCTGCCAGCGGCGCGGTCGGACCGACGCTCGGCGAGATCTCGTCGGCACGTGCCTGCGGCATGCCGGGTCCCACCAGCAGGGCCAGCGAGACGGTCGCGGTCGCTGCGATGGAGAACGCGGATTTACGGACGGACATGAAGTCGGCCTCCCAAAGGATGTAGACAGAGACGCTGAGAAGCAGATGAACTGAACCTGAATCCAAGCTGAGAGGGACCCTAACTGCTGAGTTCGGCTATGGCAAACCGGCGCCGGATGGCTGCTCTGCCAGAGCGTCACCCAGATCACAGGCTGCGACACAGGAGATGGCCGCGAACAGGCCCGTTCCTAGGGGAGATGCACGAGGGGCCACCGCCCGCTGGCGGTGGCCCCTCGGGGTCGGAGTCGGAGATCAGGTCGGCACGACGTTGACCAGCTTGGGAGCCCGGACGATCACCGTCCGGACGCCGTTCGGGGTCTCGTCGGCGATCCGCGGCAGCGCCAGGGCCTGGGCGCGCAGGGCGTCCTCGGCGATGTCGGCGGGCACCTCCAGCCGAGCCCGCACCTTGCCCTTCACCTGGACGACGCAGGTGACCGTGTCGTCCACGATCAGCGCCGGGTCGGCGACCGGGAACGGCTCGAAGGCCAGCGATTCGGCATGCCCCAGCCGAGACCACAGCTCTTCGGCGATGTGCGGGGTCAGCGGCGCCACCATCAGCAGCATCGGCTCGATGGCGTCCCGCGGGACGGCGTCCAGCTTGGTCAGCACGTTGTTGTACTCGGTCAGCCGTGCGATCGCGGTATTGAACGACAAACCTTCGTAATCGCGGGTGACCGCATCAATGGTCTTGTGCAGCGCTCGCTTCGTGGCGTCGTCCAATGGGGTCTCGACGATGCGCACTGCTCCGGTGACCTCGTCGATCACATTGCGCCACAGCCGCTGCAGGAATCGCTGCGAACCGACCACGGCACGGGTTTCCCACGGCTTGGATTGATCTAGCGGACCCATGCCCATCTCGTAGATCCGGAAGGTGTCGGCGCCGTAGGAGTCGTACATGTCGTCGGGGGTGACGATGTTCTTCAGCGATTTGCCCATCTTGCCGTATTCGCGGAAGACTTCCTCGCCGCGCCAGGCGTAGCCCACCTCGCCGTTCGCGCCGGCGACCTCTTCGACCTCCTCGGCGGGCACGGTCTGCCCGCGGGAATCCCGGTAGGCGTAGGCCTGGATGTAGCCCTGGTTGTACAGCCGGCGGAACGGTTCGGCCGAGCTGACCTGGCCCAGGTCGAACAGCACCTTGTGCCAGAACCGGGCGTACAGCAGGTGCAGCACGGCATGCTCGACGCCACCCACGTACAGGTCGACGCCGCCGACGTCCTCAGCATTCTCCGGGCCCATCCAGTACCGCTCCACGTCCACGTCCACGAAACGGTCGTGGTTGGCCGGGTCCAGATAGCGGATCTCGTACCAGCACGAGCCGGCCCACTGCGGCATCACGTTCAGCTCGCGCCGGTAGGTCTTGGGCCCGTCGCCCAGGTCCAGCTCAACCTCGACCCAGTCGGTGACCCGGCCCAGCGGCGGCAACGGCTCGGAGGTCGAATCGTCCGGCTCCAGCGCCTGCGGGCTGTAGTCGTCGATCTCGGGCAGTTCGACCGGCAGCATCGACTCGGGCAGCGCGATCGGGTGTCCGGACTCGTCGTAGACGATCGGGAACGGCTCGCCCCAGTAGCGCTGCCGGCTGAACAGCCAGTCGCGCAGCTTGTAGGTGACGGTCTCGACGCCGTAGCCCTTGGCGGTCAGCCAGTCGATCATGGTCCGCTTGGCGTCGGCCATGTTCAGGCCGTTCAACGAGATCTCGTCGTTGGCCGAGTTGATCGTCGGGCCGTCACCGGTGAACGCGGTGTTCTCGTCGTGGCCTTCGGACGGCTGCACGGTGCGGACGATCGGCAGGTCGTAGGCCTTGGCGAAGTCCCAGTCGCGCTCGTCCTCGGCCGGCACGGCCATGATCGCGCCGGTGCCGTACCCCATCAGCACGTAGTCGGCGATGAAGATCGGGATCAGTCGGCCGTCGACCGGGTTGACGCCCCAGGCGCCGGTGAAGACGCCGGACTTGTCCTTGTTCTCCTGGCGCTCCAGATCGGTCTTGCGGGCCGCCGCCTCCCGGTAGGCGGTGACCGCCTCCGAGGGGGACGAGGCCCCACCCGTCCAGGCGTCCTTGGTGCCCTCCGGCCAGGAGTTCTCACCAGGGGTGATGGCGTCCACGATCGGATGCTCGGGCGCCAGCACCATGAAGGTGGCGCCGAACAGGGTGTCCGGACGGGTGGTGAACACCGCGATCGCCGCCTCGTGGCCGTCCACGGCGAAGGTGACGGACGCGCCGGTGGAGCGGCCGATCCAGTTGCGCTGCATCGCCTTGACCTTGTCCGGCCAGTCCAGCCGGTCCAGGTCGGCCAGCAGTCGGTCGGCGTAGGCGGTGATCCGCATCATCCACTGCTTCATGTTCCGCTTGAAGACGGGGAAGTTGCCGATGTCGGAGCGGCCCTCGGCGGTGACCTCCTCGTTGGCCAGGACCGTGCCCAGGCCGGGGCACCAATTCACCGGTGCCTCGGAGACGTAGGCCAGCCGGTAGGAGTCGACGATGGCGGCGCGCTCGGCGGCGTCCAGCTCGGCCCAGGGGCGGTCGGACGGCGTGGGCCGGGCGCCCGACTCGAACTCGGCGATCAGCTCGGAGATCGGACGCGCCTTGTCGGCGTCCGTGTCGTACCAGGAGTTGAAGACCTGCAGGAAGATCCACTGGGTCCAACGGTAGAACTCGACGTCGGTGGTGGCGACGCTGCGCCGGTCGTCGTGGGCCAGGCCCAGCCGGCGCAGCTGGCGCCGCATATTGGCGATGTTCGCCTCGGTGGTGACCCGCGGATGATGCCCGGTCTGCACCGCGTATTGCTCGGCGGGCAGCCCGAAGGCGTCGTAGCCCAGGGCGTGCAGCACGTTGCGGCCGCGCATCCGCTGGTAGCGGGCCCAAGTGTCGGTGCCGATGTAGCCCAGCGGGTGGCCGACGTGCAGGCCGGCGCCGCTGGGGTAGGGGAACATGTCCAGCACGAACAGCTTCTCGCGTCCGCCGACCTTCTCGGGCTCGGCCCACACGCCGGTCGGGTTCGGGGCGTGGAAGGTGCCCTCGGCGTCCCAACGGTCCTGCCAGGCGGTCTCGATCCGGCCGGCCAGCTCGGCGGTGTAGCGGTACGGGGTCTCGCTCATCTCATCCTTCGTTCACTCTGCTCTCGGACATGAAAAAGCCCCTCACACAAGGAGGGGCGCCGCGATGACGAGGTCAGCGCGGCTGGCGAAGCAGAAGTCGGCGTGCCACGGCGCGATTGTACCGCACCCTTTCCGGGTGGCGGCGCCGATCACCGGTGGTCTCGGCCGGATTCCCCAGCTCTCAGGCCCGGACGGGCGGCTGGAGTTGTCGGGCCAGGCAGACGTTCTCGACCTGCTTCTTCGTCAGGCTGGGATTGTTCCTCGTGCACCACCGGTTGATTTCGGCTTCGGTATCCGCGCCGGGATCGGCGATGGTGACCCAGATCGTGTGACCCCAGTCGCGTTGCCGGCCGAAGTCGGTCGCTCGCAGCAAACTGACGGGGACGCCCTTCTTCTCGAACCGTTTCCGCAGCGTGGTGTGCTCGGCGAGGATGTCGGCCAGGTGGAAGGTGTGGCTGCCGTTCGCGGCGGTCTGCGTCCGGTCGACCACACCGTCGTATTTGCTGGCGAGTTGCGCGATCCAGCGTCCGTCCAATTCGATTCCGGCGAGGTCCTCTTTGCGTTGCTGGGCGAGCGCGGTTGCCGGGTCGGGGTTCTTGGTGTCATTCGGCTTGTTGCCTGTCGGCGACGTGGAGGACGTCGTCCCGGACGAACTGGTCGTCGGGCTGGCCTCGGCTGTCGTCGATGAGGTCGGGCCGGGTGTTGCCGTGCCGGGGTCACCCTGGCCCCGGTAGATGACGAAGCCCACCACGAGAGCCGCGGCTACGCCGCAGACGATCAGGACGATGGGGCCGGTGCGTGCCCGCGGCGACTGCGGGGGCAAGGGTTGCGGGGGCGGAAGCAATGTGGGTGGCGGTCCGGTGCTGCCGCTCGGCGGAATCGCCGACCCGGACTGGTAGGGGTAGCCGGGTTGGCCGGCCGGCGCCGGAGCTCCGGGCGGGTAGCTGGCGCCGGGCTGTCCGGCTGGTGGCGTTGCCGACCATTGCTGCGGACCCCAGGTCGGCGGCTGGGCGGGTGTGTCCTGGACCTGGACGGGCTCACCGCAGGCGCCGCAGAATCGGCTGCTCACTTGAGCACCGCATCGACCGCAGTACGCCATTCCAGCCTCCCGATGACGGCAGGATCGTAGCAATCGGCCCCGGCGACGTGAAAGGACCATCTGGTCCGCACGAACCTCGCCGGATCGGGCTCGGCCGTCCGCGGCGGACCCCACCGGGCGGCCCACCGATCGGCGGGCCACCCGGTGGGGTCAGCGAACCCGGAACCGGAGCACTCGTGCCTGCGGACGCAGGGCGTACTCGGGCCAGACGTCCGGGCCGCAGGCTCGTGAGCCGAGACCGTGCTGTGCGGCGTCGAGGTAGAGGTAGGTCGCGGACGGCGCCGGCAGTTGGTGCGGGTGCGCCGCGGCGTCCAGTTCCTGGCCGGTGTGCGGGGTGAGGGTGAATCCGGGCAGCCGGCCGGCGGCGTCCGGGATCGCGTCGAGCCGCAGCCGGTCGGTCTCGCCGGTGCGCAGGGTGAGCGACCGCAGATCGCTGCGGTGTCCGGTCTCCTGCGGCCACGCGTAGGGGACGGTCAACGCGGCGAGCGTGGCCGTATAGCGGCCGACCAGGGCGGCGCGGCGACTGTCCGGATAGGACTCGTGCGGCCCGGTGCCGAACCAGGACGCCCCGTCCACCGAGGTCGGCAGGTCGAACCGGACGCCGAGCCTGGGCCAGGTGTGGTCCCAGCCGGCACTCGGTTCGAGACCGATCCCGAGTTCCAGGACGCCGTCGACGAGCGTCCAGCGGACGTCGCTGACCACGCTGAGTCGCGTGTTCGCCGCCGCCCAGCGGGTCCGGACGTGAAGCTCGGTCGGCGAGCCGGCGCGGGCGAGCACCCGTGGTGTCAGGCGATGCAGCCCGGCAGCACGCCAGACGGCCTCGGACGAGGGTGCCGGCTGCGCGCGCCAGGGCGCCGCCCACGGGTTTGCCGGTGTCGCGCCGCCGGGCGGGTCGTAGCTGCCGAACGCTGCTCCACGGTCGTTGTCGGTGGGCCCGCGCCACAGTTCCAGCCTTGGGCCGGACGCCGGCAGTCCGGCCAGCGCGATCAGGTCGCCGCCGGCGAATTCGGCCGGGCCCAGCCGATCGGGCAGCGGGCCGGTGACCGAGGGAACCGTCCCCGGTGACCGAGGGAACCGTCCCCGGTGACCGAGAGAACCGTCCCCGGTGACCAGGTGATGCTGTTCCAGTCGATGTTGGGCCGTGACCAGCACATGCCCGGCGTCCGCCCAGACGGTGCCGGACGCCAGCACGGCCTCGACGCTCAGCCACAGTTCGCCGTTGTCAGCAACCTCACGGTCTCCGGTCGAGATGTCGGGCAGGGGGACCCGCGCCGAGTCGCCGGCCGGGATCACCGGCACCTCCAGCGTGCCCGAGCAGACCGGGTCGCCGTCCAGTTCGGCGCGCCACCGGAACACCACGTCGGAGGAGTCGGCGCTGTGTCGCAGGTTGCGCACCTCGATGCCGTCGTCGACGGCGATCCGGAACGGAGCGACCACCTGCTTGAACTCGTGCAGGCCCGGCGTGGGGGTGTCGTCGGAGAGCACCAGGCCGTCCATCACGAAGTTCCCGTCATGGACGACCTCGCCGAAGTCGCCGCCGTAGCCGAAGAACTCCACGCCGTCGGCCGTCCGGGTGCGCAGGCCGTGATCGCGCCACTCCCAGACGAACCCGCCGTGCAGCCTCGGATAGCGCTCGATCAGCTCTTCGTACTGGTCGAGGGCGCCTGGCCCGTTGCCCATCGCATGGGCGTACTCGCAGAGCAGGAACGGCTTGGTCCGCTGCCGGGCCGATTCGGTCACCGAACAGGCCAGCAGCGGTTCCAGCGATTCGCTGCCGATCGAGGCCACCTCGGGCACCGAGGCGTACATCCGGGAGTACACGTCGGTGTACCGCCCGGCGTAGTCGCCCTCGTAATGCACCGGACGCCACGGGTCGCGGTCATGCACCCAGGCCGCCATCGCGGCCAGGTTCTGACCGGTGCCGGACTCGTTGCCCAGCGACCACAACACGATCGAGGGATGGTTCTTGTCCCGCTCCAGCGTCCGCTCCATCCGGTCGAGCAGCGCGTCGCGCCAGGCCAGGTCGTCGCTGGGATTGTCCAGCCAGCCGCCCGCCTCGAAGCCGTGGGTCTCCAGATCGCACTCCAGGATCACCCAGAACCCGAGCTCGTCGCACAGGTCGAGCAGCCGCGGATGCGGCGGATAGTGGCTGGTCCGGATCGCGTTCACGTTGAACCGCTTCATCTGGGCCAGATCGTCCCGCGCCCACGCCTCGTCGAAGACGCGGCCGCGGTCGGGGTGGGTCTCGTGCCGGTTGACGCCATGGAAGACCACACGGGTGCCGTTGACCAGGAACCGGTCGCCGTCGACGGTAACGGTGCGGAAGCCGATCCGCAGCGACACCGTCTCGCCGGCGCTGCGCACCGTCGCGTCGTACAGCCGGGGGAGTTCGGCCGACCAGGGCTGCACCCCGTCCACCAGCACCGGGGCAACCTCGGACGCCGAGCGCCAGACGGTTTCGACGCCCAGTTCGGGAATGCTCAGCGTGACCGGGTAGGCATCCGGTTCGGCAACGATCTCCGGGGCCAGCGAACCGACGCCGTCGGCGTAGCCGGTGCGCAGCCAGACATCGTCCAGGGCGCCGACGGGGCGCGCCAGTAGAGTGACGTCGCGGAAGATGCCGGGCAGCCACCACTGATCCTGATCCTCCAGGTAGCTGGCCGCCGACCACTGATGGACCCGCACCACCAGCAGGTTCTCGCCCGCCCGGACGGCGTGCGTCACGTCGAACTCCTGGGCCAGCCGGCTGCCCGAGCCGACCCCGATCTCGACACCGTTGAGCCACACCCGGTAGCGCGACTCCACACCGTCGAAGCGCAGCAGCACCGCCGCCGCGCCCTCGAACGAGGCGGGCAGTTCGAAGCAGCGCCGGTAATCGCCGGTCGGGTTGTCGTCCGGGACGAACGGCGGGTCGATCGGGAACGGGAACTGCACATTGGTGTAGATCGGACGCCCATAGCGTCCGTCGCCGTGCAGCACCCAATGCGCTGGGACGGGCAACTCGTCCCAGCCCGAGTCGTCGAAGCCCTCGCCGGCCACGTCGTCCGGACCCTCACCGGGCGGCAGCACGTCGAGCGCGCCGCCGGGCGCACCGGGCAGCAGCCGGAACCGCCAGGTGCCGTTCAGGGACAGCTCGGGTGCGTCGCTGCGCAGCCGGGCACGGGCAGGGGCCCGAGTACCGGACCCGGGCCCCCGATCGAGCAGATAGTGCGGAGTTACTTCACCGCTCCTTCCGTGAGGCCGCCGCGCCAGAAGCGCTGCAGGACGATCATGGCGATCGCCAACGGGATCACCGACAACAGCACGCCGCCGGTGGTCAACTCGTAGAACTCCGGCAACCGGTCGACCTGACCGAGCCAGTTGTTCAGGCCCAGGGTGATCGGGTACAGGGTGGAGTCGGCCAGCATGACCAGCGGCAGGAAGTAATTATTCCAGATGCCGATCAGCTGGAAGAGGAAGACCGTCACCAGCGCTGGGGTGAGAATGTTCAACCCGACGGTGTGGAAGATCCGCAGCTCGCTGGCGCCGTCCAGCCGAGCCGCCTCCAGCAGCGCGTCGTCCACTGTGGCGTGGGCGTAGATCCGGCACAGGAACAGCCCGAAGGGCGAGACCAGCGACGGGATCAGCACGCTCCAGTAGGTGTTGGCCAGACCCATCTGGCTGAACATCAGGAACAGCGGCAGCGCCGTGGCGGTGCCGGGCACCAGCACACCGCCCAGGATGATGCCGAAGATCAGGTTGTTCCCCTTGAACTGGTACTTGGCCAGCGCGTAGCCGCCGGCCGCCGCCAGATAGGTGGCCAGCAGCGCGCCGACCACCGCGTACAGGATCGAGTTCATGAACCAGCGGACGAAGATCCCGTTGTCGTAGGTGACGACCTGGACGATGTTGTCCCACAGCGCGAAGTTGGGCGCGAACCAGAAGCCGAAGGTGGCGAACAGGTCCTCGTTGGTCTTCGACGCGGCGACCAGCACCCAGTAGACCGGGACGATGAAGTAGAGCGCCACCAGGGTCAGGATGCCGGTCACCAGGATCGTCATGCCGGTGGACTGGCCGGCGGAGCGATTGGCGTGGTTGGTGGATTCCTTCGTCGCCTTCGTGGGCTTCGCAGTCGTGGTGGTCATCAGCTCTCCCGGTTGGTGAGGCGCAGGAACAGGAACGAGAGGACGAACGCAACCACTGCGATCAGCACCGCCTGTGCCGCCGCGACGTTGTAGTCGTTGTAGGCGAACGCCGTGGTGAAGGCGGAGAGGTTGGGCGTGTACTGGCTGTCGATCGCGGGCGCCACCTTGGTCAACACCTGCGGCTCGGCGAAGAGCTGCAGGGTGCCGATGATCGAGAACACAGTGGTCAGCACCAGCGCCGGGGCGATCAGCGGGATCTGGATCCGCCAGGCGATCTGGTACGGGGTGGCGCCGTCCACCCGTGCGGCCTCGTACAGCTCGTTCGGGATCGCTTTGAGTTGCGCGATGATGATCAGCATGTTGTAGCCGGCGTAGCTCCAGGTGACGATGTTGGCGATCGACCAGAGCACCGCGCCCTGACCCAGGAAGTCGGCGTCGATCCCCATCATCTTGGCCACGTCGATGATCGGGCTGAGGCCCGGCACATAGAGGAACGACCACAAGATGGTCGCAATCACGCCGGGGACGCCGTACGGCATGAAGTAGGCCGCCCGGAAAAGCCCCGGCCATTTCGCCGACGCCGATTCCAGCAGCAGCGCCAGAATCGTGGCGGCGACGATCATCACCGGCACCTGGACGATGCCGAACAGCAACATGCGGCCGATCGAGGCGATGAAGTTGCCGTCGCCGATCGCCTGGGCGTAGTTGTCGAAACCGGCGAAACCGCTGGTCACTCCCTCTTCGCCGAACAGCCCGGCGCGGGTCACCTTGGTGAAGCTGGAGCCGACTGCGGTGATGATCGGGAAGATGAAAGTGAGCACGAAGAGCACCAGGAAGGGCGCCAGCAGAATCCAGGGCGCGCGCTTGGCGGCGGCGTTGGGTCCGCCGCGCCGGCTCGGAGATGCGGTGGTCATGCCTGCCCCTTTCGAATGCTCAGACCCTTGTTCTGGAAGGCCTGCAGAATCAGCTTCTCGGCGTTGGCGACGGCGTCCACCAAGGTGCCGCCGTTGGCCTTACGGCGGAATCCGTCGGCCAGGATGTTGAACGACTGCTGGGTGATCGGCCACCACTTCCAGTCGGCGTTCTGCTCGGCCGCGGCCGGCACGAAGATCTCTTCGTTGTAGTTCTGGCCGCTGAAGAACTCGGACGGCTGCTGCCGCTTCGCGCCGATGTAGTCGGCGGCCGGCGACCAGCCGATGCCGCTGTTCTCGATCATCGCGTCCACGCCGGCATGCGAGCTGTTCAGCCAGACCGCGAACTCCAGCGCCTCTTTCGGATGCTTACTGCTGGCCAGCACAGCCGAGGTAGAGCCGCCCCAGTAGCTGGAGCCGAAGCCAGTGTCCCAGCGCGGCATCGGGGCGACCCGCCATTTGCCGGAGCCGTTTGCCACGCCCTCGATCAGTGCGTCGGCCCAACTGGCTCCGGTCAGTGCGGCGATGCCGCCGTTGGCGCAGGCCGCGAACCAGGCGGGGGAGAAGGCGGTGAACTCGGTGGTCACGACGCCGGCGTCGATGGCCTTGTCGAAGAACCGGGCCACCTTCATCGTGGCATCGTCGGTCATGTTGATCACCCAGCCGTCGTCGGCGGGGGTGAGCCATTCGGCGCCGGCCTGGGTGGCGACGGAGCAGAAGAAGCTGGCGTCCGAGAGCGGGAAGCACTCCAGGTACGAGCCGGCCTTGCGGATCTCGGTGGAGACACTGAGCCAGTCGTCCCAGGTCTTCGGCGGGGTGGCACCTACCTTGTCGAGGATCGCGGGCTGGTAGTAGAACGCCATCGGCCCGGAGTCCTGCGGAATGCCGTAGACGCCGCCGGTGAAGCTGACCTGGCTCCACAGTGTCTTGTCGAATTTGGCGGCGTGCTCGGCGGCGCCGTAGCGGTTGAGGTCGACCAGGCCGTTGACCAGCATGAACTCCGGGATGGAGCGCATCTCGATCTGGGCCAGGTCGGGGCCGCCGCCGGCTGCGAGCGCCGAGTACATCTTCTGGTAGCCGCCGCCGCTGCCGCCCGGGATCCAGACGGCTTGAACTTCGATGTCGGGGTGTTCGGCGTTCCAGACGTCCGCCACCTTCTGTAGATCTTTCAGCCAGGCCCAGTAGGTCAGGGTGATCTTCTCGCCTGGTGCCTTCGCGGGGATCACCGGACGGGAGTTGATCGAGGTCGTGCCGGGGGTCGCGCAGCCACCGAGAGCTGCGGCAGCCGCGGTGCCCAGCCCCACGCCGAGCAATCGGCGTCGTGAAAGTGTTCGCATGTGCCTCCACATCATCGTGAGTAGGGGTGTCGGCCGGGCCGACGCCCGAGGTGGTCGCAACGTACCACAAAGGAAAGGCCGAGTAACGACTCGGATTTCCTATTGGGTTCTCAGCGGCTGTTGCGGCAACCGGCGCCCAGAAGTCGGAGCCGAGCGGGCCGCCGAAGTCCCGGACGCCGGGGTTCTCGGCGGTGGGCGCGAAGACCCTGGCGCCATGATCACGGCGGGTGGCCTGATCACTCCGGTCGGGCCCTGCGTCCGGATCGCGCCAGCGCAAAATCTCCTTCATCGCGAGTCGGGAGAACTCTGCGGAATCGCCAACGCGCGGGCCAGCACGGGATCCGGCCAGGGCCGGTCCGGAATCGCTAGGGTCGAGGGCGTGAGTCGATACCCACGCGATGTCCTGGCGCCCGGCTGGCAGCGGGCCGGAAAGCCGACCACCGTCGAGGTTCCCGCCCAGATCGGCATGGTGCTGGAAGACCCGAGTTCCGGCTTCGTCGGTGCCCTGATCAAGCTGGAGAACGGTCTGCTGGTGCTCGAAGACCGCCGGGGCAAGCGGCGCAGCTTCCCACTCGGTCCGGGCTTCTGGCTCGACGGCAAGCCGGTCGCCATCACCGCGCCCAAGCGGCAGCCGTCCGGACGCCCCACGCACACGGCGTCCGGCTCGCGGGCGAGCGCCACCCGCACCCCGGCGAAGGTCGCGCTGCCCAGCCGGATCTACGTCGAAGGACGGCACGACGCCGAACTGGTCGAGAAGGTATGGGGCGACGACCTGCGGCACGTCGGCGTGGTGGTGGAGTACCTGGGCGGCATCGACGACCTGCCCGCGATCGTCGCCGAGTTCGCTCCGCAGCAGGGACGCCGGCTCGGCGTCCTGGTCGACCACCTGGTGCCCGGCTCGAAGGAGTCGCGGATCGTCGAGCAGGTGACCAGCCCGTGGGTGTTCGTCACCGGCCATCGCTTCATCGACATCTGGACGGCGGTGAAGCCGTCGGTGCTGGGGTTGCAGGCGTGGCCGGACGTGCCACGCGGGCAGGACTATAAGGAGGGGCTGTGCCGGGCGCTGGGCTGGCCGGCCCGGACCCAGACCGACATCGCCAACGCGTGGCGGCACATTCGATCCAAGGTGACGTCGTGGCGCGATCTCGACCCCGCGCTGCTGACCGAAGTGGAGAAGCTGATCGACTTCGTCACCGCCGACCACGCCGACACTTTGGAGCCGTGATGACCGGGAAAGCAATGGACACCACCGCGGTGGCCGAGATCATCCGTCAGGTCGCCGCCGAGGAGATCGTGCCGAGGTTCCGGTCGCTGGCCGATGACGAGATCATCGAGAAGAAGCCCGGCGACGTGGTCACGGTCGCCGACCGGCTGGCCGAACAGGTGCTCACCCGCATCTTCCGCGCGCACGACGCCGACTGTTTGGTGGTCGGCGAAGAGGCCGTCTACGCCGACCCCGCACCGCTGAGAGCGCTGCCCACGGCCGAGTTGGCCTGGGTGATCGACCCGGTGGACGGCACCCGCAACTTCGCCGACGGCAAGCCGGATTTCGCGGTGATGGTGGCCGAGGTGCGTCGGGGTGTGACCACCCGCGGCTGGATCTGGCAGCCGATGCACGACCGGATGTACATCGCCGAGCGGGGCGCCGGGGTGACCTGCAACGACGTCCCGTTGAGCCGGCAGCGGGTGTCCGAGCCGTTGATCGGCGCGCTGCACGGCCGTTGGGGACGTCCGCGTGGCGACCTGCCCGGGAACGTCCGGCTGACTCGGCTGGCGGCGTGTTGCGGCGTGGACTACCCAGATGTGATCGAGGGCCGGAAGGCCTTCGTCGGCTACTGGTCGATGAACCCCTGGGACCATCTGCCGGGTGCCCTGATGCTGGACGAGATGGGTGGCCGGATCGCGACCACCGACGGACGCCGCTACGCAGCCGGGGTGACCGGAGGGTTCCTGGTCGGCGCCCAAACCCCCGAGGTCTGGCAGTTGGCCGCCGACCTGGCGAAAGATCAGTTCGCCCGCTGATCGTGGACGGCGGACGCTTCGTCGTCCCATGCTCGGACCGTCGTCCTCCGGTGCGTGTTGTTCGTCATCCCGTGCTTGACACGGGATCTCGACGTAGAGGATGTAAGTGCCTCGCCGGTAGGGGCGTGTGACCCTGAACTTGACTGACCGCCGAAAAGGGTGTCCTTGATCTGATCCGTCCACGACTCCCTGCCGGTGGGGTGACTGACGAGAGC
>NZ_JASGEF010000019.1:0-27260 GCF_047606665.1 Micropruina sp.
CACCCGGACGGGCGATCTGCGGCCCCCAAATCTTGCGCCGTACGTCCAGTACGCCCACAAGATCTGGGGGCCGCAGCTCATCCCGCCGGGCACGTCCTCGCTCGGAACAGCATTGATCAGCGTTTCCCTAAGGCTTGTTCCGTCATCCCGGCGGAAGCCGGGATCTCTGTAGGGCTGGTTACGGGCGAGAACCGTCCGCAGCGGCACCCCCGTGGTGCGTCCAGCCGGCGTCCGGTCTTGACCGATGAAGTCCGACCCGCAACGCTGGCGTATCCCCTCGGAGTAGGAGGCCCCTGTGGCCAAGCTGAAGAAGATGCTCAAACGGGCCCGCGAACTGAGCTATCTGCCGTTCCCGGACCGGACGCCGGTGGACCCGCCGCTGAAGAGGCCGATCGACCTGATCAAGGCATTCATCGTCGCTTGGGAGGCCAAGGACGCCGACGCCATCGGCAGGCTGTTCGTGGAGGACGCCGACTTCATCAATGTGGTCGGCCTGCGTTGGACCGGACGCCGCTCGATCGTCAAGGCGCAGCGTTTTGCGTTCACCACCGCGTTTCCGGACGCCCGCCTGGAGTTGGAGGAGGCGCATCAGCGCTTCCTCGGCGACGACGCCGCCGTGGTGATCGCCCGTTGGCAGATCGTGGGCCAGGTCGATCCGGACGGCGAACCGGTCGACCCGCGCCGCGGGGTGCTCAGCGCCACGCTGGTGAAGCTGGCCGACGACACCTGGCTGGGGGTCAGCTGCCAGAACACCGACATTGCGGCCGCCGCCGACACGAATATTTCCCGCGGTGGCACGATCAGCGCCGCCAGCTACATCAAAGGCCCCACACCCGCCGAGCTCGCCGCAGCCGACCGCGACGACCGCTGACGGCAGACTCAAGAACGCAACCATGACGGCGTCCGGACGGCAAATGGTCCGCCGCGGCGTGCTGGGTGCGCGGGGTTGGCGTCCGCGAACGGCGGTGATCCGGCGGCGGCGCCGGGGGTAGTCTCTGCGCACCGAGCGAAGGAGATTCGATGTCACGGGAAGGCCTCAGGCCCGCCACCCTCGCCGTCACCGCCGGCCGGCCCGGACGGACGCCCGGAACCCCGGTCAGCCCCGACATCGAGTTGTCGTCGACCTACGTCTCCTGGGGTCCCTACGGGTTCGGCGAGTCGATGTATGCCCGCGGCGACAATGCCACCTGGAAGCTCTTCGAGGAGGCGGTCGGGACGCTGGAGGGCGCACCTGACGGCGCGATCGCCTTTCCGTCGGGGATGGCGGCCGGGACGGCGATCCTGGAGTTGGTGCCGGACGGCGGCCAGCTGGTGATGGCCGACACCTGCTACAACACGATGCTGGCGCTGGCGAGCGAGCGGGCGGCCGCGGGACGGTTCCGGCTGACCACGGTGGACGCCTCCGGCACCGCCGCAGTCGTCGCCGCGCTGCCTGGCGCCGACTGGCTGCTGCTGGAGTCTCCGACCAACCCGCTGCTGCAGGTCGCCGACCTGCGGGCGCTGTGTGCGGCGGCGAAGGCGGCCGGTGTCCGGGTGGGCGTTGACAACACCTTCGCCACCCCGCTGCTGCAGAATCCGTTGGCGCTGGGCGCCGACGTGGTGATGCATTCGGCCACCAAGTACCTGTCCGGACATTCCGATGTGCTGCTGGGCGTCGTCGTGGCCGGCGACCGTGAGCTGGCCGGGAAGGTGCGGCAGTACCGCACCGTGCAGGGCTCGATTCCGGGTCCGATGGAGACCTGGCTGGCGCTGCGCGGGGTGCGGACGCTGCCGGTGCGGTTGGAGCGGGCGCAAGCCAGCGCGGGCGTCCTGGCGGAGCGGTTGGCGGCGCATCCGGCAGTGGCACGGGTGCGCTACCCAGGTCTGCCCGACGACCCCGGACATGCCGTCGCGCGAGCCCAGATGCGAGGTTTCGGGGCCATGCTGTCGATCGAGATCGCCGGCGGCGAGGCGGCCGCGCAGGCGGTGGTCGAGGCGGTTCGGCTGTGGGTTCCGGCGACCAGCCTGGGCGGCGTCGAGTCGCTGATCGAGCGGCGTCGGCGGATCCCGTCCGAACCCGTCTCGGTTCCGCAGAACCTGGTCCGGCTCTCGGTCGGCCTGGAGGACGTCGAGGATCTCTGGGCAGACCTGGATCAGGCGCTCGGCGCGGTGTGACGGCCGCCAGGACACGGGGCTGCGGTCAAGCGCATCGAAAGTCAACCGACGTGCGGCGGGGCGCACTACCTCATTCGCCTGGTGGGTTACGCCATGGAGCACTACGACCGGCACGGCACGGTGCCGCGCGGCATCGAGCGGTTCGTGGTCGATTTCTGGCCAGCCTGAGTCGTCCCGTCCGCCGCCGCCCGCCAGTAGAGTCACAGGAACTTCGCACGAAAGGATGTGCCCATGGGTACGACGTTGTACACACAGGTCGATCCGGAAGAGGTGGGTGTCTCCGGCGCCTACCTGGCCCACATTGATGCCCTGCAGGAGAGATTTCTCGCCCAGAACGCGTACCAGGGCTCCGTCGTCCTGGTCGCCCGACACGGCAAGGTCTGCTACTTCAAGTCGTTCGGCAAGGCCGACGAGGGTGTCTCGATGGCCACCGACAGCATCTTCCGGTTGGCGTCGATGTCGAAGGTGGTGGCCGCCGCTGCCGTGACATCTTCGAACCGCTCGGGATGCGCGAGACCTGGTTCTTTCCGCCTGAGGACGTCTGGCCGCGTATCGCCGCGGTCTACTGGGCGGGCCGGAACGAGCAGCAGACCGAGGCGTCGCCGCTCGGCCTGGGCAACCTGGGACCGCAATACACCTTCAGCCCGGACAAGACCCTGTTCAGTGGTGCCGGCGGACTGCATGGCACCACCGCGGACTACTTCCGGTTCGCCCAGATGCTGCTCAACAATGGCGAACTGGACGGCGTCCGCGTGCTCAGCCCGGCGTCCGTGCGGCTGATGACCAGCAACCAGATCGGCGACCTGAGCAACTGGCAGCTCACCCAGAACAAGTGGGGCTACATGGTCGACCTCCAGGCGGGCGAGAACGCGCCGGCCGGTTCGCTGCACTACCTGGGTGGCCCTGGTGCCTACTCGTGGCAGGGCTTCTTCAGCACCAAATTCGTCAACAACCCCCGCCTGGACACCGTGATCATGACCATGTCCACACCGGGCTTCGACGGCGCCCTGCCGCACAACCTGCGACTAGTGGCTGCAGCCACGGCGGCAGTCGGGGACTGAGGAGCCACTCGCCAGCAACCCGTTCCGGGCTCCACACTCGTCCGCCCGAGAGATCCCGTGGCAAGCACGGGATGACGTGAAGTGAGAGTCACTCCGTCATCCACGCGAACGCCGGTATCTTCGGCGGCACACCGATGACTCCAGCGGTGCCAAACCGGCACGAACGGATCGCGATCTTGGCCCCCCGTCGAGGGAAGGCCGAAATCGCTGGGCAGAGGGTTTCCGGAAAGGCGCGGACGCTCAGGCGCCGATCCGGATCAGCTTCTTGTTCACGAACTCGTCGGCGGCCAGCAGGCCCAGCTCGCGTCCGGTGCCGCTGCGCTTGACGCCGCCGAAGGGCAGCGCCGGCTCGTCGGCCAGCACCAGGTTGACGTAGACCATGCCGGCCTCGATCTTGTTCGCGACCCGCTCGGCCTGCGCGGCGTCCGTGGTGAACACGTACGAGCCGAGGCCGAACTGGGTGGCGTTCGCGACCTGGACGGCTTCGTCCTCGTCGGCGACCCGGTAGACCACGCCGACCGGTCCGAAGAACTCTTCGCGGTAGGCGTCCATGTCGGAGGTGACGCCGGTCAGCACAGTTGCCGGGAAGAACGCGCCGTCCCGGTCGGCGCCGACCACACGAGTCGCGCCCTGGGCGAGCGCCGCGTTGACCTGCTGCTCCAGCCGCTCCGCGGCCGCCAGCGAGGACAGCGGGCCGAGCACGGTGTCGTCGGCGAACGGGTCGCCCAGGGTGGCGGCCGCCATGCCGGCGGCGAACTTCTCCAGGAACGCGTCGTACAGGTCGGCGATCACGATGAAGCGCTTCGCGGCGTTGCAGGACTGGCCGGTGTTGTCCAGCCGGGCATCGACCGCGGCCTGCACGGTGGCGTCCAGATCGTCGGTGCTGAGCAGGATGAACGGGTCCGAGCCGCCCAGCTCGAGGGCGACCTTCTTCAGGTTCCGGCCGGCGATCTCGGCGACGGCAGCACCGGCGCGTTCCGAACCGGTCACCGACACGCCCTGCACCCGGCGGTCGGCGATCACGGCGGCCGCCTGCTCGTTGGTCAGCCGCAGGTCGGTGTAGGCGCCGGCCGGGAAACCCGCATCGGCGTAGAGCTGCGCGATCGCGGCCGCCGACTCCGGGCACTGCGGTGCGTGCTTGAGCAGAATCGTGTTGCCCACCGCCAGGTTCGGCGCCGCGAACCGGGCCACCTGGTAGTAGGGAAAGTTCCACGGCATGATGCCGAGCAGCACCCCCAGCGGCGCGCGGCGGATCACCGCGGTGCCGTCGCCGCCGATCGACAGCGGCTGATCGGCGGTGATCTCGTCGACGTGATCGGCGTAGTACTCGGTGATGTCGGCGGCGAAATCGACCTCGCCCAGCGCGGCCGCCAACGGCTTGCCCATTTCCCGGACGATGGTCGCGGCAAGCTCGTCGCGGCGCTCCCGGTGCAGCTGTGCCACGGCCCGCAGCAACTCGGCCCGCTCGGCCGGGGTGGAGCTGCGTCCCCAGCCGCGGTAGGTGGCGTCGGCGGCGGCGAGGGCGGCCTCGACCTCGGCGTCGGTGGCGGTCGGGTAACTGGCCAGGGTCTGGCCGGTGGCCGGGTTGACGACGGTGTAGTCGCTCATGATGGTCCCTTCGTTTCCGCTCAGTCGGCGGGGATCAGCGTGTACTTGGTGGACAGGAATTCGTGGATGCCTTCCGGCCCGCCCTCGCGGCCGATGCCGGACTGTTTGACCCCGCCGAACGGGGCCGCCGCGTTGGAGACCACCCCGACGTTGAGGCCCATCATTCCGGTCTCCAGCCGGTCGATCAGCCGGTGGCCGCGGGCCAGGTCGCGGGTGAAGGCGTAGGACACCAGGCCGTAGTCGGTGTCGTTGGCGAGTCGGACGGCTTCGTCCTCGTCGGCGAAGGTGGCGATCGCCAGCACCGGGCCGAAGATCTCCTCGTGCAGAATGGCGCTGCCAGGGCGGACGCCGGCGACCACGGTCGGTTCGAAGAACGTGCCCGGCCCGGTCAGGGCGTTGCCGCCGGTGAGCACGGACGCGCCGCGTTCGACGGCGTCCCGGACCAGTTCGTCGGCCTTGGCGACGGCCCGGTCGTCGATCAGCGGCCCGATCTGGACGCCATCGTCGGTGCCGCGTCCGACCTTCAACGAAGCAACCCGTGCCGTGATCCGGCGGGCGAACTCGTCCGCGACCGATTCGTGCACGATGAACCGGTTGGCGGCCGTGCAGGCCTGACCGATGTTGCGGAATTTGGCCACCATGGCGCCCTCGACCGCCTGATCGAGATCGGCGTCGTCGAAGACCAGGAAGGGTGCGTTGCCGCCCAGCTCCATCGAGACCCGCAGGACGCGGTCGGCGGCCTGGGCGAGCAGCCGGCGTCCGACCTCGGTGGAGCCGGTGAACGACAGCTTCCGCAGCCGCGGGTCGGCGATCAACGGAGCGGACGTCACCGACGACCGCCTGGTCGTGTACACATTCACCACACCGGCCGGAAGCCCGGCCTCGACCAGCAGCTGCACGAAGTACAACGTGGTCAGCGGGGTCAGCTCGGGCGGCTTGATCACCACCGTGCAGCCGGCGGCCAGCGCCGGCGCGATCTTGCGGGTGGCCATCGCGAACGGGAAGTTCCACGGCGTGATGAACAGGCACGGCCCGACCGGACGCTGCGACACGATCATCCGTCCGGTGCCTTCCGGGTTCAGCCCGTAGCGGCCAGAGATCCGCACCGCCTCTTCGCTGAACCAGCGCAGGAACTCGCCGCCGTAGACGACCTCGCCGCGGGCCTCGGCCAGCGGTTTGCCCATCTCCAGGGTCATCAGCAGCGCCAGACTCTCGGAACGTTCCCGGACCAGGTCGAAGGCCCGGCGCAGAATGTCGCTGCGCCGGCGCGGCGGGGTGGCCGCCCACGATTCCTGCGCGGCGACCGCGGCGTCCAGCGCGTGCACCGCGTCCGCAGCCGAGGCGTCGGCGATCTCCACCAACAGCTCGCCGGTGGCCGGATCGAACACCGGCAGCCTTCCGCCGCCCTCGGCCGGCGTCCATTCGCCGCCGATGAACAGGCCGGTCGGCAGCGCGGCGAGCAGATCCCGCTCGTTCGGGGCGGTCATCGGCGTACCTTTCGTAGGCTTTCGGGGGCGTCCATCGACAGGGTCTGGCCGCGGAAGAATGCCGGACGCCTGATCGACTGCCAGATCATCACGACCACGCCGACCAAGATGACCGCCACGCCGAGAATGAAGACCAGGCCGATGCCGCCGACCTCCGACCCGCTGCCGTAGCCCGGATCCATCGAGTCTTTCAACGTGGTGACGAACAGCACCAACAGAATCGTGCCGCCGATCAGCGGGCAGAGCAGAGTGAAGAAGAACAGCCGCGCCGAATCGAACCACTGCTTGCGGAAATACCACACGCAGGCGAATGCGGTCAGCCCGTAGTAGAAGCAGATCATCATGCCCAGGGCGGTAATGGTGTCCCACAGCGCGTCCTCGCTGAGCACCCGCATCACCACGTAGAAGCCGGACGCCACGATCGACGACGCGATGGTCGCGTAACCGGGGGTGAAGAAGCGCGGGCTGACCGCGGCGAACTTCGGCGACAGCGCGCCGTAGTGGCCCATCGCCAGCAGGGTGCGGGCCGGCGACACGAACGTCGACTGCAGCGAGGACGCCGAACTGGTCAGCACGGCCAGCGAGACCAGGAAGGCCAGCGGCCCCAGAATCGGCCCGGACAGGTGGAAGAACACGTTCCCCTGGATCTTGGCATTGCCCAGGCCCAGTTCGCCGTCGCCGACGCCGGCATACATGATCATCGCGACGGCGAGCAGCAGATACAGGCTGACGATGGTGAACACGGTGACGGTCGCGGCGCGTCCCGGCGTCTTCTCCGGATCCTTGGTCTCCTCGTTCATGGTGAGGGTGACGTCCCAGCCCCAGAAGATGAAGATCGACAGCGACAATCCGGCCGCGAAGGTGCCGAACGACGCCAGCTCGAACGGGTTGAACCAAGAGAACTGGAATGCCGTGTAGTCGAAGCCGCCGCCATTCACGGCCTGGACGATGGTGGTGATCGCGAAGAACAGCAGCACCAGCAGCTGGAAGCTGACCAGGAAATACTGCAGCTTCTGCGTGGTCTGCATGTCGCGGTAGGAGATGGTGGTCGCACCGAGCATGAACAGCAGACAGACCGCGATGTTGATCCAGGTCACGCCTGCCAGTTCGGCGATCGATTCGTTGCCGGTCAGCTGCGCGATCAGCAGGAACAGGAACTCGACGGCGATGCCGGCCAGGTTGGACAGCACCAGAATCGTGGCCGCGACCAGGCCCCAGCCGGCCATCCAGCCGATCCACGGGCCGAACGCACGGGTGGCCCAGGTGAACGAGGTGCCCGAATCGGGCATCTCGCGGTTGAGCTCGCGGTAGCCGAAGGCGACCAGCAGCATCGGCAGGAAGCCGACCAGGATCACGGCGGGCACCTGCAGACCGACCACCGACGCGGTCGGCCCGACTGCCGCGGTGAAGGTGTAGGCCGGCGCGATGCACGAGATGCCGATGACGACCGCGCCGATCAGGCCGACGCTGCCGGCGCTCAGGCCCTTCTGGGAGATGCCGTGGTCGGCGGACTCGGGCGTGGTGGAGGTGTCGCTGCTCATACGTCGGCTCCTTCATGGTGATGTGCACGGGGCACGACGACGACCGGGACGGGCACTTCGTGGAGCATCTTGCCCACGGTGGAGCCGAGGAACAGCCGGCGAGGCTGGGCGAGCCGCCCGGATCCGGCGAGCAGCAGTTCGCCGGGCTGCCAGTCCAGTGCCGCGACGGCGGATTCGATACTGTCGCCGTCCGCAACCACCACCTCGGTCACCATGCCTTGGGGCAGTGCGGTGTTGGTCGCGGCCAGCACCTCGCTCGCCTGCGTGGAGTGGGCGAGCCGGATGGCCGCCGTATCGGCGGAAACCGGCAGATCGATCGCGAGCAGCGACAGCAGCCGGACGCCGACGCCGGTGGTGGACGCCAGCGCGGCGGCGTCCGCAGCGAGCGCGCCGCCGTCGGGTCGGGGGCCGACCGCCACGGTGAGCCGAGTGATCGGAGTCTCGGCGGCGAGCTTGCGGGCGCCGCGCGGCACCAGCACCACCGGTACGTCGGAGGAGTACAGCAGCTCGGTGCTGGTGGTGCCGAGCCGGTGTCGTCCGCGCAGCCCACCGCCACCGGCACCGACCACGATGTGTCCGGCGTCCACGTCGTGGGCCAGGTCGATCAGGCCTTCGGCGAAGGAGTCGGACGAAGCGATCCGCGGCCGCGCGGCCACGCCGTGGGGCAGTCGTCCGATCGCCTCGTCCAGCCACTGCTGGGCGAGGGTGTGCAGGTGTCGGTCGTAGGACGCGTCCGGCGGGGTGATGACGCTGCGACCCTGCGCCGGCAGGATGACGGCCACGTCGAGCGGGACGGACAGGGCGGCGGCCAGCCGGGCGGCGAAGACGACGGCGTCGCGGCCCCGCTTCGTGGCGGTATAGCCGACGACGATGGGTGAACTCATGCAGGGATCTCCTCGAGGATTTGGTGGGCAACCAGGCGCCCCATCCGGATGGCGCCGTCGACGTGCTGGTAACCGGCGCCGGCCAGGTCGCTGCAGGCGAACCGGATCGGGCCGACCGGGGTGCGCAGATCGGCGCCGTAGCGGTGCAGGCCGCCGAGGTCGAAGCTGGCGGCGTAGGCGCCGCGGGTCCATTCCTCGCTGCCCCAGTCGCTCTCGTAGTAGACGAGCGGGTTCAAGGCCTCGGGTCCGTAGTAGTGGGAGAGCGACTCCAGGATGCGCTGTTTGCGCTCGTCGGCGCTGACCCGGAAGACGTCGTCGGCGTTGCGGTCGGAGACGAATCCGACCAGGGTGCCGCGCTCGTCGCCGTGGTTGGTGTTGTCGTAGGCCTCGTGGGAGAGCTCGTACGGGCTGAACGCGGTGCCGGATAGGCCCTGCTCGCGCCAGAACGGACGGTCGTAGACGGCGTGCACCTTGATCACGAAGCCCATCGACAGGTGCTGGTGCAGCTGGTGCTGCAACCGCGGCATCGGCGGCACGAAGGAGATCCGGTGGTACAGCACCGGCGCCAGCGCCAGGATCGCCTGCCGGGCATGGACGGTGACGCCGTCGGCGATCGCCGTGACGCCGTCGTCGCCCCACTTCAGCGTCCGGACCGGCTGGTTCAGGAACACGTCGTCCCCGAGCCGTTCGGCCAGCGCCAGCGGCACCCGCTGCAGCCCCCCGACGACCCGCTTGTCCAGGATGAAGTCGGCGTCCACCAGATGCGAGTAGCTGCCTGCCGAGGCCGCCATCAACAACGATTGCAGCAGCGAGAAGGCGTGGATCGGCTTGGTCAGCATCGCCGGGCCGGTCGCGAAGGCAAGGTTCCGGACGGCTTCGTCGTCGTCGGTCTGCGCCCGCAGCCAGGCCTCCCAGGAGATCGAGTCCCACTCGGCCGCCTTCGGATGTGCCCAGGGGCGGTCCGGGTCGATCTCGGCCACCATCGCGTCCAGCCGTTCGGTGATCTCAGCGATCACCCGAGCCGTCTCGGGGGCCACCGGGAAGACGTCACCGGTGAACCGGACCAGCTTGCCGTCCGGGCCGATGTAGACCGAGTCGCCCTCACGGTAGCGCTGGTAGGTCTCCAACCCCAGCTCGTCGATGGTCTCGATCAGCGCGCTCTGGTCGGGGGAGACCCACTGGCCGCCGATCTCCAGCAGCGCGCCGTCGATGACGTCGGTCCACAGCCGTCCGCCGATCCGGTCGCGGGCCTCGAGCACGGCGACGGACGTTCCCGCCTTGGTGAGCTCGGTGGCCGCGGTCAGGCCGGCGACACCGGCCCCGACGATGACGACGTCACGGGTGATCTCGTTCAATTGCGGGTTCTCCTTCTGCTTCGAAGCTCGGTAGATCAGTTCGCGGCCAGTGCCGCGGCCACGACGTCGAGGCCCTCGCGCAGCAGGTCGTCGGTGATGGTCAGCGGCGGCAGGAACCGGATCACGTTGCCGTAGGTGCCGCAGGTGAGCACGATGACGCCCTCGGCGATGGCGGCCTTTGCCACGGTCGCGGTCAGCGCGGCGTCCGGGGCCTTCGTCACGGGGTCGACGAACTCGGCGGCGATCATCGCGCCGTGACCGCGGACGTCGCCGATTCGCGGGTCGGACGCCTGCAGGGCCGTCAGCCGCTGCTTCAACAGGTCGCCGAGCTGGACGGCCCGCTCCAGCAGTCCCTCAGTCTCGAAAGCGTCGATTGCCGCCAACGCTGCCGCGCACGCCACCGGGTTGCCTCCGTAGGTGCCGCCCAAGCCGCCGGTGTGCGGGGCGTCCATGATGTCGGCGCGGCCGGTGACCCCGGCCAGCGGCATGCCGCCCGCGATGCCCTTGGCGGTGACCACCAGGTCGGGGACGATGCCGAACAGTTCGCTGGCGAACATGACGCCGGTGCGTCCGAAACCGGACTGCACCTCGTCGGCGATGAACACGACGTCGTTCGCCCGGCACCAGTCGACGATCGCCGGCAGGAAGCCGTCCGCCGGGACGATGAAACCGCCCTCGCCCTGGATCGGCTCGATGATCACCGCGGCCAGGTTGTCGGCGCCGATCTGCTTCTCCATCACCGCGATCGCCTGGGCCGCAGCCTCGGGGCCGGTCAGGCCGTCCCGGAACGGATACGACATCGGCGCCCGGTAGATCTCGGCGGCGAACGGGCCGAAGCCGCTCTTGTAGGGCATCGACTTCGCGGTCAGGCCCATGGTCAGGTTGGTGCGGCCGTGGTAGGCGTGGTCGAAGGCCACCACCGCCTGTCGGCCGGTGAATTTGCGGGCGATCTTGACCGCGTTCTCGACTGCTTCGGCGCCCGAGTTGAACAGCGCGCTGCGCTTCTCGAAATCGCCGGGGGTCAACCGGTTGAGTGCCTCGGCGACCGCCACATAGCCCTGGTACGGCGAGATCATGAAGCAGGTATGGGTGAACTGGGCGGCCTGCGCGGCGATCGCGGCGGCCACCTTGGGGTGCGCGTTGCCGATCGTGGTGACCGCGATGCCGGAGCCCAGATCGATCAGCGAGTTACCGTCGGCGTCGACGACCACGCCGCCGCCGGCGGCGACCGCCTCGATGGGCACGGTGTGTCCGACCCCGGCAGCGACCGCGGCCGCCTTGCGGGCCAACAGCTGCTGCGATCGGGGTCCTGGAATGGCGGTGACGAGGCGCCGCTCTTGCGGAAGAGCCGGGCCCCCGAGCGAGACGGGGGTATCGAGGCCGAGAGACATGATCGGAGCCTACGGCCGGGTCTGACACTCCGCATTGGCCGTTGTGTCTATTATTCGCAGATAGTTATACGTAGCGTCTAAGCGTCGGGACCAAGGAGGTGGCGATGGCCGATCCGCAGCCGACCTTGCGGGCACTGCTGGCGCGCCGCGACCTGGGTTTGCGGCTGGCGTCGGCCGAGGACGAGCTCGCGCCCGACGCCCTGGACGCCCCGTTGCGTTGGGTGCACAGCTCCGATCTGGCCGACCCGACCCCGTTCCTGACCGACGAGCTGCTACTGCTGACCACCGGCACCCAGTTCTCCGGTGGGGACGGCCCAGCATCGTACGACGCCTATGTAGAGCGGTTGGGACGGCGCGGCGTCCGCGGCCTCGGATTCGGCACCGAAGTGGTGCGGGACGGCATTCCGGCCGGGCTGGCCCAGGCCTGCCGCCATCAGCGGATGCCGCTGTTCGAGGTGCCGTATCGGACGCCGTTCATCGCGGTGGCCAGGGCGAATGCCGAGGCGGTCGCCGCGCTGGCCTATGCCCGCCGGACCTGGGCGCTCGCCGCGCAGCGGGCGATCTCGTTGGCGGCGTTGCAGCCGGACGGGTTGGGCGCGACGGTCGCCGAGTTAGGCCGGCAGCTGGAGTCGTGGGTCGGGCTGTTCGACGCGTCCGGCGCGCTGGTCCGTGACCATCCGGTCGGCGGCCTAGGCCCGGTAGCCCTCGACGGGGTCACCGGCGAGGTGGGTGCCATGCTGCGCCGCGGCGTCCGGGCCGGGTCGTCGCTGGAGGCGGCGGGGGAGAGCTTCACGCTGCAGACCCTCGGACGCGGCGGCCAGTTGCGCGGCGCGATCGCGATCGCCGCGGGCGGGCTGGACGTGGAAAGCCGGGCCGTGATCACCTCGGTGATCGCGATGGCCGGTCTCGCCCTGGAACAGAACGTCGGGATCAACCGCGCCCGCGAGGTCTTACGCGCCGGCCTGGTGCGGAGCCTGCTGGCCGACGATCCCACACTGGCCGCCCCGGTCGTCCGCGAGCTCTGGACGCCGCTGCCACCGGCACCCATCGTGGTGGCGGTCGCCACCCTCGCGACGGCACGTGCTCAGGTGGCGGCCGACTGGCTGGAGGCGCGCAGTGGCGACCGCGCGGTCTTTCACGGCCCCGGGCCGGACGGCCTGGCGATCGCCGTTGCCAGCCTGGATGAGTCGCTGCTGGCCGAGTTCGCGGCCCTGTTCGACGCCCGCGTCGGGGTCTCGCGCCCCACCGACTACGACGGATTTGCCCAGGCCCACGCCGAGGCGGTGGCTGCACGCGCCCGGCGCGGCGTCCCCGGCCGGGCCACCCGGTTCGCCGATCTGGCAGGAAAAGGCGTTCTCGCGCAGCTCACCGGGACGCAGGCGTCCGCCGTCGCCTCGGCCTACCTGGAACCGCTGCGCAGCCACGACCGAACGCACGGAACCGCCCTGCTGCACACGGTGCGGGTCTGGCTGGAATCCGACGCCCGGATCGATGCCGCGGCACACACCCTCGGCGTCCATCGCCATACGGTCCGCTCCCGTGTCGCGCAAGCCCAGAAGCTGCTCGGGGTCGACCTCGCCGGTTTCCCGGCGCGCGCCGAGCTGTGGGCAGCGCTGGTGGCGACGGTGTGAGGCTCACCGGAACGTCCGGGCCAAGGCGGCACGCTACGGCGAGTGCCGTCCGGAACCGTGGGTGGGCGGGGTTAGGGTGGGGGCTCTCCGCTGGACTTCCCCCTGGCGATCCGTCACCACAGACTCTGGAGGTCGAAACCGCCGATGGCCGATGGGTTCGTGCATCTGCATTGCCATTCCGAGTACTCGATGCTGGACGGGGCGGCGCGGCTGAAGGACCTGGTCAAGGGCTGCGAGCAGATGGGCATGCCGGCCCTGGCGGTCACCGACCACGGCAACTTGTTCGGCGCCTACGAGTGGTACAAGGTGGCCAAGGGCTCCGCGGTGAAGCCGATCATCGGGCTGGAGGCGTACCTCACCCCGAAGACCCACCGCAGCGAGCGCAAGCGGGTGCAGTGGGGGGACGGCACCGGCGACGACGTGGCGTCCAAGGGCGCCTACACCCACATGACGATGTGGGCGCAGAACTCCGAGGGCATGCACAACCTGTTCCGGCTCAGCTCGCTGAGCTCGCTGGAGGGCTTCTTCTACAAGCCGCGCGCCGACCGGGAACTGCTCAACCGGTACGCCAAGGGCCTGCTGGGCACCACCGGCTGCCCGTCCGGCGAGGTGCAGACCTATCTGCGGCTCGGCCAGTACCAGCAGGCGGTCGAGTCGGCCGCCGAGTTCCGCGACATCTTCGGTGCCGGCAACTTCTACTGCGAGCTGATGGATCACGGTCTCGACATCGAACGCCGGGTCCGGCACGACCTGCTGCGGCTGGCGAAGGACCTAAAACTGCCGCTGGTGGCGACCAACGACCTGCACTACGTGCACGCCAGGGACGCCGACGCCCACGACACCCTGCTCTGCGTGTCGTCCGGCTCGAACCGGGACACCCCGAACCGGTTCAAATTCGACGGCAACGGCTACTACCTGAAGAGTCCCGCCGAGATGCGCGAGCTCTGGCGCGAGCTGCCGGAGGCCTGCGACAACACGCTGGCCATCGCCGAACGGTGCGAGACCCATTTCGACGAGGGCACCGGCACCTACATGGCTCGTTTCCCGGTGCCGGCCGGTGAGACCGAGGAATCCTGGTTCGCCAAAGAGGTCCGCCGTGGTCTGGAGCGCCGCTTCCCCGGCGGCGTCCCGGAATACGCCACCACCCAAGCCGAATTCGAAATGAGCGTCATCGCTGGAAAAGGCTATTCGGGATACTTCTTGGTGGTTGCCGACTTCATCAACTGGGCGAAGAACAACGGCATCCGGGTGGGCCCGGGCCGCGGTTCCGGTGCCGGTTCGATGTGCGCCTACGCGCTGCGAATCACCGACCTCGACCCGGTGCCGCACGGACTGATCTTCGAACGCTTCCTGAACCCGGAACGCCCCTCAATGCCCGACTTCGACATCGACTTCGACGAGCGTCGGCGGGGCGAGGTGATCCGCTACGTCACCGAGCGGTACGGCGACGACCACGTCTGCCAGATCGTCACCTACGGCACCATCAAGGCCAAGCAGGCGATCAAGGACGCCGGCCGGGTGCTGGGCAAGCCGTTCGGCCTGGGTGAGCGGATCACCAAGGCCTACACCCCGCCGGTGATGGGCAAGGACGTCCCGCTGCCCGAGGTGTTCAATCCGCAGCACGCCCGCTACGCCGAGGGCGGCGAGTTCCGGGCCATGTATGAGTCCGAGCCCGAGGTGAAAGAGGTCGTCGACACGGCGATGGGCATCGAGGGCCTGAAGCGGCAGTGGGGCGTCCATGCCGCCGGCGTGATCATGTCGTCGGCGCCACTGCTCGACGTCATCCCGATCATGAAGCGGGAGTCCGACGGGCAGATCATCACCCAGTTCGACTACCCCAGCTGCGAGGCGCTGGGACTGGTCAAGATGGACTTCCTGGGCCTGCGGAACCTGACCATCCTGGACGACGCCATCGCCAACGTGAAGGCGAACCGGGGCCTCGACCTCGACCTGGACGAGCTCAGCAAAGATCCGACCGACGCCAAGACCTACCAGCTGCTCGCCTCCGGCGACACCCTCGGCATCTTCCAGCTTGACGGCTCCGGCATGCGCGTGCTGCTGCGGCAGATGCAGCCGGACAACTTCGAGGACATCTCCGCGGCGCTGGCGCTCTACCGGCCAGGCCCGATGGGCGCCAACAGCCACACCAATTACGCGCTGCGCAAGACCGGCAAGCAGCCGATCACCGCGATCCATCCCGAGCTGGCCGAGCCGCTGGCCGAGATCCTCGACCTCACCTATGGCCTGATCGTCTACCAGGAGCAGGTGCAGCAGATCGCGGTGAAGGTGGCCAACTACACCCTCGGCGCGGCCGACCAGCTGCGCCGGGCGATGGGCAAGAAGAAGAAAGAGGTGCTGGACGCCGAATTCGTCAACTTCGAATCCGGCATGCTGGCCAACGGCTTCTCCGCCTCGGCGATCAAAGCGCTGTGGGACATTCTGGTGCCGTTCTCCGACTACGCGTTCAACAAGGCGCACACCGCCGCCTACGGACTGATCTCGTACTGGACGGCGTACCTGAAGGCCAATTATCCGGCCGAATACATGGCGGCACTGCTCCAGTCGGTGAAGGACGACAAGGACAAGTCGGCGATCTATCTGGCCGAATGCCGCCGGATGGGTATCAAGGTGCTGCCGCCCGACGTCAACGAATCCGACGGCATGTTCACCCCGGTCGGCAGCGACATCCGTTATGGCCTGGGCGCCATCCGCAATGTCGGCGACAACGTGGTGAAGGGCATCGTCGAGGGCCGCGAAAGCAACGGCAAAGCGTCCGACTTCAACGAATTCCTCGACAACGTGCCCCTGGTGGTCTGCAACAAGCGGGTCATCGAGTCACTGATCAAGGCCGGGGCGTTCGACTCGCTGGGCCACACCCGGCGGGCGCTGATGGAGTGCTACGAGCAGAAGGTCGACGAGGTCATCGACCTGAAGCGCAACCAGGCCAACGGCCAGGACGACCTGTTCGGCGACTTCGGCGAGGGAGAGGCGCTGGTCAGCACCCCGGTGCCGCAGGTCGAGGAGTGGGAGAAGCGCGTCCGGCTGGCCTTCGAACGGGAGATGCTCGGGCTGTACGTCTCCGACCATCCGCTGCTCGGGCTGGAGCACGTGCTGCTGGCCAACCGAGACCACTCGATCGGCCAGATCGTCGCCGAGGACGGCCCGCGCGACATCCAGACCACCATCGCCGGGATGATCACTCAGGTCACCCGCAAGCAGACCAAGAACGGTGACCTGTGGGCGATCCTGTCCGTGGAGGACCTGGACGCCTCGGTCGAGGTGCTGCTGTTCCCGAAGGTGTACAACCTGGTCGCGCTGCAACTGGCCACCGACACCATCGTCCGGATCAAGGGCCGGGTGGTCGGCAAGGACGAGGGCGTCGAGATCCGCGGCACCGACGTCGGCTTCCCGGACGTGTCCGAAGGCCCGTCCGGGCCGGTGGTGATCTCGCTGCCGGCGGCCCGGTGCACGCCCGCGGTGGTGCAGCAGCTACGCACGGTGCTGACCAATCACCCCGGCGCCACCGAGGTGCGGGTCCGGCTCACCACCTCCAACCGCACCACGGTGTGGAAGCTGGAGGAGACCCTCCGGGTGATGCCGTCCCCGCCGCTGATGGCCGACCTGAAGGCCCTGCTCGGGCCGTCGTGCGTGAGCGTATGACATCCACCGCCGAGCCACCGGTCCGCGCCACTAGGCTGAGCCGTGTGAGCACTCAGCCGTCACCCGCCGCCGAGGAACCGGCGGCCCCGGCGCACTCCGGCGACCGGACGGCGGCACTCATCTACGTCGGCGCGGGGATCGTCGCCGGCGTCGTCGCTGCCGTGCTGTGGCGGATGATCGTCCGGCTACCCGGCTATGTCGTCCAGCCGGACGGTTCGGCACCGGTCAGCGAGCGGGGGCTGACCGAGTTCTTCGCCGGTGACGCGTGGTATGTGGTGATCGGCGTGGTCGTCGGAGCCGGCCTGGGGATCGCCACCTGGCGCCGGTTCAAAGGGATCGGATGGCCGTGCGCCTTCCTGGCCGCCGGCCTCGGCCTGCTGGCCGGCGTGGTCTGCTGGCAGGTGGGCGAGCTGTTCGGTGGAGCGTCGTTCGATGAGCGCCTGGCCACCGCGAAGCCCGGCGACACCGTACTGATCGCGCTGACCCTGCGATCGCCGTCCGCGCTTGCCGTGTGGGCATTCGCGGCGGTCACGCCGATCCTGCTGGGCTCGGCACTGGGTCCGGACGACGAAGCGGTCCCCCGGCAGCCGCGGCGACGCCACCGGCTGGCCAGGGCGGAGTCGGTGGAGAAGGTCGAGGTCGTCGACGACCTCGGCGTCGTCCGCACCGACGAGGTGGCACGCGCCGACGAGACGGCAGGAAACCAATGACCACCGCAACCGACGTCGTCATCGACTATCTGCGCACCCAGGCCGACGTGATCGCCGGCCGGGCCGACGACGTCCTCGCCGACGCCCCGGACGCCGTGCACCGCAGCCGGGTCGCCACCCGCCGCTCCCGCAGCGCGCTGCGCACCTTCGCGCCGCTGTTCCGGCGCGGCCAAGTGCGGGCTCTGCGCGACGAGCTGGCCTGGCACGCCGATCATCTGGGCGCGCCGCGGGACGCTGAGGTGCTCAAGGAGCGGCTGCTGACCGCGCTTGTCTCACTGCCGGACGCCCAGGCGTCCAGCACCGTCGGCGAGCGGCTGTCGGCGTCCCTGAACGACACCCATGCCCGAGCGCACGCCTCGCTGGTGGAGTCGATGGACACCGAGCGCTACCGGGAGTTGCGCGACCGGCTGGCGCAATTCGTCATCGATCCGCCGGTGCGCCAATCGGCCCGCACCGCCGGCATCGACGCGCTGCCCGGACTGCTCGACGGCGCCGTCGACCGCGTCCGGCGACTCCATGAACGGGCCAGCGAGATCGACGAGGACGCCCACCGCTGGCATGAGGTGCGCAAGGCGGCCAAGGCCGCTCGATACTGTTCCGAGGCGCTTACCCCCGCCTTCGGCGATCCGGCCCGGACCCTGGCCGAAGCCTGGGAGCAGGTCACCGAAGCCCTGGGCGAACATCAGGACACCGTGGTCGCCGAGGCCTACCTGGTGACCGAGGCGGTGCGGGCCGACGAGGCCGGCGATTCGCCCGCCGGCTACCTGGCCCTGATCGCCCTAGAACTCCGGGTGCGCGAAGAGTCGCTGCACGCCGGTCAGTCGGCACTGGACGCGGCGCTCGCCCTCCCGCTGCCATAGTCAATCGTCGCGGCCATTCGTCCCTGATTCGTCGTCATCCCGTGCATGCCAGGGATCTCGATGAGTCCACACCGCCGCCGGGGACGAGTCGGTGGACGCCGTCGCAACGCTGGTCAGCGAGGCGGGCCGCTGGAGTCGCGCACCACCAGCTCGACCGGAGCCAGATGGTCGCCGGTGTGCACACCGCGGAGGTGATGCACCACCTCGGCGCCGATCGCCCGGCGGTCGAGCCGCAGCGTGGTCAGCGCGGGCGCGAGCAGTTCCGAGCTGGTCAGGTCGTCGTGGCCGACCACCGACAGATCACGACCGATCTCCAGCCCGCAACTTCGCGCCGCGCGGTACACGTAGTGCGCCGACCAGTCCGAGTTCGTGATCACCGCGGTCGGACGCTCCAACGGGTCGGCCAGCGCGTCCAGCAGACGCGAGGTGATCGCCGCCTCGCGCAACTCGGTGTGCAAAGTCGTCGGCGCCACCCGATGCTTGCGGCAGCGACCAAGGTACCGATTCAGCCGGTCCCGGTCGGACATCAGGCTGTGCGGCGCGCTGAGGAAACCGATCCGGCGATGCCCAAGCCCCCACAAATGATCGAACGCCAGGTCGACTGCGCGCGGGTCGGGCGCGATGCGATCCATCCCGCCCTTGGGCCGGACGCTGGAGTTCAGCAGCACCACTGGGGACGCGGGTTGTGCGGCCCGCCATTCCTCGACCGCGGCCGCCACCCCGACCGGGGCGATCGCCAGCCCGCAGACCCGCCGGGACAGCAGGTAGCGGATGTGCCGCCGCTCATGGTCCTCGGAGTAGTCGGAGTCCATCATGATCACCGCCACGCCATGATCGAGCGCCGCCGCCTGCATGCCCGACAGGATGTCGTTGAAGTACGGATTCGCCACGTTGCGCACCACCAGCGCCAGCACGGCGCTGCGGCCGGTGCGCAACTCCTGCGCGATCGGGTCAGGCACGTAGCCGAGCCGCCGGGCGGCGGCCAGCACCCGCGCCCTGGTCTCCGGCGCGACGCCGGGCTTGCCGTTGAGGGCCATGCTGGTCTGGGCCACGGACATCTCCGCGGCCAGAGCCACCATCTTCAGCGTGACCCGGTCTGGATTCGGCTTCGTCATCCCGGCGTCCCGAATCGGTCAAGGCAACGGAATATGAGCGGACGCCTGGCACTCAGCGGCGGCAGGTCATGCTGGGCCGGGTCCCAGGCGTCCAATCTCATCTCGTTCGCTCCGCTACCCGTCCTGTCTGCGCAGCACGCGCACCAGATCGGCCGGCAACGGCACCCGCAGCACCACGTTGCGGTCGCCGGGAGTGCCCTCGGCGTGGATGCCGCCGACACTGCCCGGATCGTTGGCCGCCACCTCGCGGTGCAGCCCGGCCAGACCGGCAACGCTGAGGTCCCAGTCGGCCGGGGCAAGAGAATCGATCATGGTGCTGGTGATCATCGCACCTGGATCGGCGATCTGGAGCGCAATATGCCGCAATTGCACCGGCCATTCCGCGATCGCGCTGGTGATCACCTCCCAGAATCCGCCGCCGGAAGGGGCAGGACGAGGCGCCACCCGGTTCACGTGGACGTGCCCGGACAGCCACAGCACCACGTGCGGGTGCTGGTGCAGCAGGGCCCGGACGTCGTCCGCCAGATGAAGCCCGGCGTCGTCGGGGCCGGTGGCGTTGTCCATGGTGTCCAGCCCGTGGTGCGACATCAGCACCACCAGCCGCGGATCGTCCGAGTCGGCACCGACCTCCGCCAGCCGGTCGGCGAGCCAGCCGAACTGAACGTCGTCGACGCAACCGTTGACGTCGCCGTACGGATTGGTGGTGTCCAGGCTGATCAGCCGGACGCCGGGCGCCCCGTCCCACGTGTAGTAGGCGGTGCCGGAGTCGACGTTGGCCGCGGTGTAGCCGTGGCCGTCCGGAACGGCGCCGGCGCGGAAGTGGGCGGCGACGTGGTCGGCTTTGGTCACGCTGGCACGGGCCTGATCGGGATCGATCGGCGCCTGCTTGCCGGTGGTGGTCACCCACGGATCCGCCAGGTAGTCGACCATTGCGTCCCGCTCGGGCAGGTAGTCGGACGGCGGCAGCACCGGTTTGCCGGCGCCAGTCAGGAAGGCGTCGTAGCCGTCGGGGAACGGCGCCCGGCCCTGCACCAGGCAGTCGTGGTTGCCGTACACGCTCAGCCACGGGACGCCGACGCCGGCGCTGACGAACGGCTCGGCCGCGGCGTCCACGGCGCCCGGCACGCTGGGCAGCCCGAGCGCCGTCCAGGCGTCCGTGCTGCCGGGCTCGGGGTGCCAGAAGCTGGCGTCCGTCCCGCCGGTCGGGCTGGCCGGATGGCCGACGCCCAGGTCGGACGGCCGGATCTCGCCGCCGTCCAGCGCGGTCAGGTAGGCCTCGACCTCGTTGCGCTGGGCCGAGTCGGTGTTGTCGCCGGTGGTGACCAGGACGTCCACAGCACGCTGCTCGGCGACCGCTCGCGCGGTGGCCGCCACCGTGGCCAGCGCCTGCAGTTCGAGAAATTCCTGCGGCCGATAGGCGGGCAGCATCCGCTGCCAGCGCGGATCGCCGTCGAAACGTTGCAGGAACTCGGTGCGGCTGGGGGAGAGCAGGTCGGCCAGCTGAAAGTCGGTGATGTGCAGCAGGCTGAGCACGGCGTCCGGCTCGCTCCACTCCTCGTCGCCGCCCAGGTCGCTTCGCACCAGATGCGCCTCGCCCGGCCCGCGACGCAACGGCACATAGCCCCCGTCGTAGTCCCGGACTCGTTCGATCCGGGCCTGGGTGGTGTCGACCGGCTCAGCCATGGCGCGAATCCGCGCGGGTCGGATCGAGCTCCTCCAGGCTGCGGTGCAGAGTCTCGGGCGCAAGCGCGAAACAGATGCTCAGGCCGGCCAGGCCGATCGCCGCGAAGAACCAGAGTGCGGCGTTCGCGCCCCACAGTGCGACGAAGTTCGGGAAGACCAGCACACCCATGATCGAACCGATCCGGCTGACCGATGTCGCCAGGCCGGCCGCGCTGGCTCGGATCGAGGTGGGGAACAGCTCGGTCGGGTAGACGAAGTTGAGAATGCCGCCGCCGGCGTTGGAGAACAGCACCGCGGTGCTGAACATGACGATCAGGAAGCCAAGGCCCGGATCGGTGTTCAGCGCGAGGATCACCAGGGACGCGGTGAGGCCGGCGAAGCTGGTGATGATCAGCGGACGCCGTCCCCAGCGGTCGACGACGTTCATGCCGATGATGGAGCCGACCAGGCCGAGCACGGCTACCAGTCCGCTGCCGATGATGGTCAGGGTCCGGTCATTACCCGTGAACGGCGCCAGGATCGTCGGGGTGTACATCGAGATGCCGTAGTAGGCGGTGGCGTAGCAGAACCAGAACCCGCAGACGAAGAAGGTGCGGCGGCCCAGTTCGCCGCTGAACAGCTGGCCCAGCGGAATGGCCGGCGGCTTCTCCAGCGTCACGTTCGGGTCGACCTCGACGCCGGTGACCTTACGAAGCACCTCGCGGGCGTCCGTCTCGCGGCCGTGGGCGACCAGCCAGCGCGGCGACTCGGGCAGCTTGACTCGGAAGATGAAGACGATCAGCGCGAAGACGGCGCCGAGCAGCAGCAGTGCGCGCCAGGCGAAGTCACCCAGCGGAGCCAACAGCAGGCCGAAGACGTAGGCGGCGACGGCGCCGACGAACCACATGCTGGCCAGGGACGTGCCGTGCTGGCCGCGCCGCTTGTTCGAGCTGAACTCCGATACCAGGGTGGCCGAGATCGGATAGTCGGCACCGATACCGACGCCGAGCAGGAACCGGAAGATGATCAGTGGCCAGATGTCCCAGGCGAACGCGGTGAGGGTGGCGAAGACGACGAAGGCGAGCAGGTCGACCACGTACATCGCCTTGCGGCCGTACTTGTCAGTCAGATTGCCCAGCCAGCTGGCACCGATCAGCGACCCGATGATCGCCGCAGACACGATCAGGCTCTGATCGAGCGCGGTGATGTGCCACTCCTCTTTGATCATCGGCAGAGCGACGGCGATGACGGTCAGGTCGAAACCGTCGAGGAAGGTGCCGCCGGCCGAGAGCAGGGTGACCCGGCGCTGGAATTTGCGGAGTTGCGGGGTGTCGACCTCGTCGAACCCACTGGTGGTGAGGACCGCCGGCGTGGACGTCCCTCCCGGTTGCGCTGCTGTCATATCGACCTCCTTGGCGACGTGAACGATCCGCCCGCATCAAGGCGGTACGAATCGTTACGGACGCGCGGCAGCCTATGTCAGAATCGATTCGGGTCACAAGAGGTCGTCGAATGAACAATGCCCGAACGAATCCGGAACGGAACCCTGTCGGCCCGCCGATGCCGTCGGTCGAGCTCGAAACCTTTGCACGCTACCCGGCTTCGGAGTCACGTCACCCCGGCGGACGCAGAGATCCCGGAGCAAGTCCGGGATGACGACTGACTCACGTCATCCCGGCGAACGCCGGGATCTCCGCCACCCACCAAGGTCACCAGATCCCGGAGCATGTCCGGGATGACGAGAGAGTCTGGGATGACGGGGTCCCGCGTCGGTCAGTGGTGGGCCGGCGGGGCGGCCACCGGCGCAGGCTGACCGATCTCGGAGAGCAGCTGGAGGTACCAGTCCTGGCTGATGTCGAACAGCTTGCCGCCCTTGATCCGGTCGAAGGCGATCGCGCCGAGGACGTCGCCGTTCTCCTCGTCGTGGCCGATCACGCCCGGCTCGCCGCGCAGCGCACACGCCACGGCCAGGTCGGTCATCGACTTGATCAGGTCGAGGTCGTACTGATTCGCCGCCGCCGAGCGCGAGTAGTAGCCGGACTTCTGTACCAGGATCTTCTCCGCGCCGAGCATCTCGGCGAACTGCTTCGCGAACCAGGCGCCGGGATTGATCCGCTCCAGCCGGATGTGACCGAACGCGTCGCGGGCCACCTCCTCCCCGGCCTTCTCCAGTTCGGCCACGATGCTGTCCACACCGGCGCCCTCGGAGATGAACATGTTGACGCAGCCGACCTCGTCCATCACCCTCCGGAGCCGCTCGGCCTCGGCGGGCAGGTCGATGACAGCCTCGGGCACCAAGACGGCGTGGACGTCCCACGCCTTCTGATCGAGACCGATCTCGGGCAGCCATTCGGCGGTGGTGAGCCATTCCCGGTACTTGCGGGCGGTGGCCGCGGTGAGCCAGCCACAGTCGCGGCCCATCACCTCGTGCACGATCAGGATGCGGGTGCCGGCGTTGTGCTCGGCCAGGATGTTGCGCGCGTACCGGGCGCCCATCTCGGCAGCCGTGTCGGCACCGAGCGACTGCCGGATCGGCACCACGTCGTTGTCGATGGTCTTGGGCAGGCCGACGACGGTGAGCCCGTAACCATGGTTGGCCAGATAGGCGGCCAGGTCGGCAGCGGTGGTGTTGGTGTCGTCGCCGCCAATGGTGTGCAGAACGTCGACCCCGTCGGTGACCAGCCGGTCGGCGGCGGCCTTGAGCGGATCGACGCCTTCGGCGACCAGGCCCCGCTTGACCAGGTCCTTGGCGTTGGTCAGCTTGACCCGCGAGTTGCCGATCGGCGAGCCGCCGTAGGCGCTCAGCAGATGGGCCTTCGCGCGCACCTCGGGGGTGATCTCGATGTAGTCACCGGTCAGCAAGCCTTGGTAGCCGTATCGGTAGGCGATTATCTCGACGTCGGGCGCCACCTCGGTGTACCGCTGAATCAGTCGGCCGACGGCCGACGACAGACACGGGGCGAAACCACCTGCGGTGAGCAACGCGACCTTGTGAACCATGGAATGCCTTTCTGAGGCTGGGTGAGTGTCGCGATCAGCCTAAGAGGTCCCGCAGGCCGGGCAAATTCCGTCGGAACCTGTGGACAACCCCCGCGGACGCCCGCGCCGGGTGCACACTGTCGCCCATGCATGGCACAACGCGCGGCGAACGCGGACAGGCGTTGTCGTCGTTCGTCGCCGTCGTGGTGATCGCGCTGCTGCTGGTCGCCGGACTGGTGGTGGACGGCGGCCGCAAGACCGCCGCAGACCGCCGAGCCGAGTTGACCGCGGCGGCAGCCGCCCGGTCGGCTGCCGATGCCACCGCCGCGCACCGTCAGCTCGGACGCCGTCCGGACGCCAATGCGGCGATCGCCGCGGCGCGCACGGTGATCGCCGGCCAGCCCGGCATGGAGGGCAACGTCAGCATCGCCGAAGACGGTCGCGTCCGGGTCACCACCACGACGAAGGTCGACACGGTGCTGCTCAGCCTGATCGGCATCACCAGCCTGCGCGGCAACGGCCAGGCGGACGCCCAACTCTACGACTGACCGCGAGGTCTCCCTAACCCGGCGCTTCATTCAAGGTCTCGACAGGCTCGACCAGCCTTAGGGCCGGCGCAGCGAAGCCGCCATCCGCTCCACGGCCTGGGTGATCATGGATGGCGACGCCGCCAGGTTGATCCGCACCCATTGCCCGTGGTCGGGGGAGAAGTTCCGGCCGGGGGAGAAGGCCACCCGCCCGACGTCCAGGAAATGCCGGCAGGGGTCGTCCAGGTCCAGCGCGGTGCAGTCGACCCAGGCCAGATAGGTGCCGGGTTGCGGCTGGTAGCGGGCGCCCGGCACCAGCGCGTGCAGCAGATCGGCCAGCAGCCGCTTGTTCTCGGCGATCTCGACACAGACCTGGTCGACCCAGTCCTGGCCGTGGCGCAGCGCGGCGGTATGCGCGATGGCGCCGAGATGGCCGGTCGACCCGGCGGCGAGCGGCGGCAGCGTGCGCAGCAGCCCGCCCGCCTCGGTGCCGACGATGTAGAGACCGGCCTTGAACGCGGCCAGGTTCCACGACTTGCCCGCCGAGGTCACCACCGCCGCCCGCTGGGCGGCCGGCACGCTCAGGGTCGGCACGAACTCGGTGCCCGGATCGACCAGCCAGGCGTGAATCTCGTCCACCACCAACTGGACGCCGTGCTCCGCACACAACTCGGCGACCGCGGTCAGCTCGTCGACGGTGTGCACCGTGCCGGTCGGGTTGTGCGGCGAGCAGAGCAGGAAAGCGGTCACCTCGGGGTCCGCGAAGGCGGACGCCAACGCCTCCAGGTCGAGCCGGCCCGCGGGGGTCAGCGCGACCGGGACCGTGTGCCGCCGGTAGCCGCTGGTGACCTGCCAGAACGGCGGGTATACCGGTGAGGTGATGACGATGCCGTCGCCGGGTTTGGTGGTCGCCTCCAGCACGCACAGCACGGCGTTCATCACGTCTCCGCCGCGCTGCACCTGTCCCGGCGTCAGCTCCAGCCCCCACCGGGCGGCGGCACTGGCGCGGTAGGCGTCGGCATAGTCGGTGCCGTACGGGTAGCCGGTGTCGCCGCGGTCGAGGGCCTCGTCCAGGCTGCGCCGGACCTCCGGCAGAACCGCGGTGTCCATCTCCGCGACCCACAGCGGCACAACATCGGCGTCGAACGTGCACCACTTCATGCTGCGTCGCTGTCGCAATTCGGCCTCGGTCAGGGAGAAGATCGTCATGGCTGCATTCTTGCGGCTCGCCCGGCGTATGGGCGTCAGATCTCGACAGGAAGGCGGTTGCCCGCATGGCCCGGTATTTCGACGTGCACCCCGACAACCCGCAGCCGCGCGCGCTCGGCCAGGTGGCGAACCTGCTGCGCGGCGGAGGACTGGTGGCCTATCCGACCGACTCCGGGTACGCCCTGGGTTGCCTGCTCGGCAACCGGTCGGGGCTGGACCGGATCCGCGAGCTGCGGCAGCTGGGCGCCCGGCACAACTTCACCCTGGTCTGCAGCGAGTTCGCCCAGCTCGGCCAGTACGTCCAGATGAGCAATGACGTGTTCCGGGCGATCAAGGCGGCGACCCCAGGCGGCTACACCTTCATTCTCAAAGCCACCCGCGAGGCGCCGAAGGTGATGTTGCAGCCGAAGCGCAAGACGGTCGGCGTCCGTATTCCGGCGCACGTCACCGCGCTGGCGCTGCTGCACGAGTTGGGCGAGCCGCTGATGTCCAGCACTCTGCTGCTGCCCGGCGAGAGCGAGCCGATGTCGGACGGCTGGACGGTCAACGACGAGATCGGTCAGGCCCTGGACGCCGTCATCGACTCCGGCGACTGCGGCACCGAGCCGACCAGCGTGATCGATCTCAGCGGCGACGAGATCGAGATCATCCGCCGCGGCTTGGGGGACGTCTCGCCGTTCGAAGGCTGAGGCAGCGCCTGTCCGAGAGCTATTCCACGACCTCCGGCTCGGGAATGACGTCCTCGGGGTCGAAGCGGATGAAATCGGACGAGAAGCCGTGCCGCATGCCCCAGGACACGGCCTGTGAGCGGCGGATCACGCCGATCTTGCGGTAGGCCGAGCGAATATAGCTCTTCACCGAGTTGGGGCTCAGATACATGCATTGGGCGATCTCGGCATTCGACAGCCCTTGGGTGATCAGCGCGATCACCTCGCTCTCACGATGCGAAAGCCCCTCTTCGCGGCCCGGCCAGTTGCCGCCGACCTGGTTCGCCGAGGCGGGTGCCGGGCTGACCACCATCTTGCCGGCGTGCACCTGTTCCAGGGCGTCCACCAGGGCTCGCGCCGGGAGGGTCTTGGACAGATAGCCGGCGACGCCCTGCTGCCGGGCCCGCTCGATGAGCGCCCGCTGGAAGTTCCAGGTGTAGATCACGGTGCGCCCGACCAGCGGGTTGCGCAGGACGCCTTCGAGCTGCGGGCTGTCGGGCGAGAGCTGGCCGAAACTGTCGTACAGGGCGATGTCGACCGGCTCGCGCACATCGCGTCCGGCGACAAGTTTGACCACCTCGACCCGGTCCGGGTAGTTGGTGAACATATGCAGCAGGCCGGTGACCACGACCTCGTAGTCGTTGACCAGCGCGACCCTGACCGGCGGTTTGGTTGGCACCGGGTCAGTATTCCACCGGAGGCCCGCCGCAATACGCGGC
>NZ_JASGEF010000020.1:0-6802 GCF_047606665.1 Micropruina sp.
ACGAAACGGGATGAGAAGAGCGTCGATCAGATCACCGGATTATGCCGACCACGACAGCGCGGAACCCGCCTCCCACCAGGGAACCCCCGCCATCATCGGCATAATCCTGATATCGGCATAATGGACCACACAGGTCTGGACGGTGGCTTTCGGCCAGGTCGCCTCGATCGCTTCGGGGAAGCCGGTCAGGCCGTCGCAGCACACGATCAGGACGTCACGGATGCCGCGGTTACGCAGCTCGGCGCACACCCCGGCCCAGAACTTCGCGCCCTCGTTGGCCTGGACCCAGATCCCGAGGACGTGTTTCACGCCGTCGAGATCGACCCCGACTGCGACATGAGCAGCCTTGTTGCGGACCTGGTGGCCGTCGCGGACCTTCACCACAAGCGCGTCGAGGTAGATGATCGGGTAGATCTCCTCCAACGGCCTGGCCTGCCACGCTTTGACCTCCTCGGCGACCGCGTCGGTGATATTCGAGATGGTTTCGTGGGACAGCTCGGTGCCGATCGTGCGGGCCAGATGATGCTGAATATCGCGCACCGTCATCCCGCCCGCATAAAGGCTGATGATCATCTCGTCCAGGCCGCCGGCGCGGCGAGCGCCCTTGCGCACCAGGCGCGGCTCGAAGCTACCGGCCCGGTCCCGCGGCGTCGCCAACGCGACGTCGCCGACCTCGGTGGCGATCGTCTTCGGCGTCGTCCCGTTCCGGGCATTCGTCCCGTCACCCCGTTGGTGCTTGGCATAGCCCAGATGATCGGTCAGCTCGGCCTGCAGACCGCGTTCCAGCACCGCCTTGATCATCTCCGGCAACAAGCCACCCTCGCCGGTCAGCTGGACATCACCGGTCTCGACACGGTCGAACACCGCATCCAGCAGACCGGCCTGCACCATCTGCTCGACCGTCTCCCGCGCCGACGGCGGCGCCACCGGCGATCCGAACAGACCCGGCGCTGCCGGCTGCTCGTCCTTGGTCATAGTCATGGTCATACCTCTCATCGTTGGAGGAATCACTTACACAGACCATCTGACACCCCCTCGCGGTGGCCGTCATGGTTGACGCCGGTCGCGACCAGCACCACCGCGTTGACGACCCTGCCGTTCTCCCGCACCTTCATCGTCAACGCGTCCGCGGCCACGAACGTGAACGGGCCGGCGTCGGTCAGGGACCGGGTCCGGAACGCGGTCACCTGGGTGTCCAGGTCGGCAGCCATCCGTGACACCTGCGACTTCGACAAGCTGGTGATTCCGAGGGTGGCGACCAGCTTGTCCATCCGCCGCGTGCTGACGCCGAGCAGGTAACAGGTCGCCACCACCGAGATGAGCGCCGATTCGGCCCGCTTGCGGCGCTCCAGCAGCCACTCAGGGAAGTAGCTGCCGGTCCGCAGCTTGGGGATCGCGACATCGATCGTGCCGAGGCGGGTATCGAGCTCGCGGTGCCGGTAGCCGTTGCGCTGCACCAGCCGGTCCGGAGACGGCCGGCCGTACTCAGCACCACACACCGCGTCCGCTTCCGCGGACAACAACGCGTTGATCACTGTGCCCAGCAGGTGCCGCATCAGGTCGGGCGACGCGTCCCCCACGGCTTGGGACAACAGACGCGCAGGGTCGACAATATGAGGAGCGGTCATCGTGATGGTTCCTTTCGAGAGTGCTGTGAGATGTTCACTCGAAGGATCACGCGGTGACCGCGCTCACGTCCCGACGACATGCCGGGCCACGATCACACGAACCGCGCTACACCACTATGCGGGACTCAACTGGCCGGCGGCCGAGTTGGCTGGTGGCTCCCGGCATTCTGCTGGCCACGGCCGGAATCGCCTGGGTGGTCGGTGGGGACGCAGGCCTCGACCCGATGGGTATCGGCGTGAACATCGCTGCCAATCCAGTTCCCTATGTCCTGGCGCTGCTCGGCGCGACCGCGTGGGCCTGCTATTCGGTGCTCAGCCCCGTTCTGTCCGGTGGACGTGACGGAATCACGGTCTTCTTCACCGGCACCGCAGTCGCGCTCTGGGCGATCTATCTGGTGACCGGCGCCCCCGTTCCGCACCGTCCTTCGGCGGAAGCGATCGTCGCGCTAGTGTGTGCCGCCGCCGTGATCGGGGCCGGATACGCCTTCTGGAACATCGGCATCTTGCACGGCAACCTGACGGCGCTCGCGTCGGCCTCCTATGCGACACCGGTGTTGTCCTCGGCCATCGGGCCGTCCTGCTTGGCGCCACCCTCACGGCAAGCTTCTGGCAGGGGGTGTTGCTGGTCACAGTCGGCTCAGTGCTCAGCTGGTGGGCTACTCGACACACGGACGCCGGAACTCCCGATCACTGATCAGAGGGAGGGGGTCGCGCGGGACTTCGTGGCCGGGACGCCAGCTCGCCTTCCGCTATATGTCCGTAGTGTCCTCGGTCTTCTGGGCGGCCATCTTCGTCCAAAGAGCGAGATTATTGCGGGCCGTCAGGGCATTGGGGTGTTCGGCGCCCAACACGCGCTCCAGTATGGCCAGGAGTTCAGCCAACAAGGCGGCGGCACCGGCCGGGTCACCCGCCTCGCCTTGGCAATGGGCGAGGTTGTGGCGGGTGGCGAGGGTGGCGGGATGTTCGGCGCCCAATACCCGTTCCTGGATGGCCAGGAGCTCAGCGAACGAGGCGGCGGCGGCGGCCGGATCTCCCAGCTGGCGGCGCGAGCAGGCGAGGCCATGGTGAGTGCTGAGCGTATTGGGGTGTTCGGGGCCTTGCAGCTGTTCCTGGATGGGCAGAAGTTCGGCGAATGCTTCGGCGGCGCCGGCCGGATCTCCTGCTGCTCCGCGCCAGTAGGCGAGGTTGCCGCGAGTTCGCAGGGTGTCGGGATCTTCAGCACCCAGCACTCGTTCCTGGATTGCCAACAACTCGGCGAATGCTTCCGCGGCGCCGATCAGATCGCCCGCGGCCCCGAGAGAGTGGGCGAGGTTGTTGCGGGTAGTGAGGGTGTCGGGATGTTCGGCACCCAGTATCCGTTCCTGGATGGGCAAGAGTTCGGCGACTGCTCCGGCAGCACCCGTCATATCGCCCGCAAGCCCCCGTGAGTAGGCGAGGCTGCTGCGAGTTCGCAGGGTGTCGGGATGTTCAGTACCCAGTATCCGTTCCCGGATGGGCAGAAGTTCTGTCAGCGCGCCTGCGGCACCAGCCGGATCTCCCGCTTGCCCGCGCCAGCAGGCGAGATAGTGGCGGGCGGTGAGGGTGTCGGGGTGATCAACACCCAACTGGTTGCTGATCGGATCCAAGTATTGTTGCCACCGGTCCCGTGACGGCGCCGGCGACATTTGGGAGGACATAGCGGCCAAAGCTGCCACCGCTCCTGACGCGTCCCCGGAGGCTAACTCGTGACCGGCCCAGGCGTCCTCGGCGTAGCGGCGGGTGGCGTCGTCCCAGCCATTCCGATACAGAGTTCTCAGGGCGGTAGCGATCACGCGGTCCGGGTTGCCGACCGGACTCATGTCGGGTCCGTAACTGCGAGGGATCGGGCGATTTCGAGGTGGGCGTAGCCGAGGTGTTCGTCGGAGAAGCCGGCGCGGCCGCGGATGATCAGCGGGCCGAGGGTGGCGATGATGGTGCCGAGGTCGGCGTCGGTGATGTCGTGGTCGAGTTCGATCAGGGCTTGTTTCAGCACCACCAGCGGGAGGACCGGGCCGATGCCGGTGACGCCGAGTAGTTGGGCGATATCCTCGGTGATGGTGCGCAGCACCGAATTGGCGAGTCGTCCGAGAGCCTGGGTGAAGAAGGCGCGGGCGGCGGTGGCGAGGTCGTACGTACCCGGATCGTCGGTCAGCTGTTCGAGCAGACGCACCGTCAGCCAGCCGCTGTCGATGATCGCGGTCGTGTTCTGGGCCCTGACGTCCGCGAGCCACGGAGCACGGTCGGCGTCGGGCACATCGCCCCAGGTGGGTGGTTCAATCCGCGTGACCAAGCCATGTTCGGTGAGCCGCTCGGGCAGAGCGCGGTCGGTTTCGCGGACCCCTACGATCACCCGTAGTCGGTCGAGCCGGTCGTCCTGGGTGAGCGTGGTGACCAGGTCGAGGAACGGCGATTCCTGGTCGGAGTGGACCTGGTCGAGCCCATCGAGAACGATCTGTACCGGTTCCTTGGTCGGGTCGAGACTGCGGGCCAGCGGAAGGACTAGTTCGCGGTCGAGCAGGCTGGTGGTTCCGGGCAGCATCTTGGCTTTGATCTCTCCGTCGACCTGCTGCCGAGCCTGGGCAAAGGCGGAGGCGAACGCCGGCGTCTGCTCGTCACCCTGGTCGCCGCGCACGGTCGCGAGTTGGTCGGCGATCTCGACGATGACGGCGTCCGGTGTGGTGATCCGGCTGAGGAAAGCGGCCGCGCTGATGCTGCTGGCGGTGACCTGGCCGAACCGGTCCCGCTGCGGATTGATCAATGTGGCCAGCAGAGTGGTCTTTCCCGAACCTGCCGGACCGGTGACGATTCGCAGCCTGCTGTAGATGTGCTCCTTCACCCGTTGCAGCGCGACTTTCTGACTGCGGCTGAGCGAGACCTGTCCAGCGACCTGATCGAGCAGCCCGGCATCGGGACGGTCGAGCAGCGCGTGCCAGGCCCTGGTGCGATTGCGCAACAGCCACAATGCCGGATCATGGCCGCCGGCGAGATTGATATAGCCGTTCGTATACGACAGATGCGCCGGTGACTGTGTGGCACACACCGTCGCGAGCAGGGGATGAACATTGGCGGGATGGATCGTCTCGCCCGCATGTGCGATACCGGTCGTCAGGGCATCGGTGATGGTCTTGGTGAAGCAGCCGTTATAAGCGTTCCCGTCGTCCGACGCGACCAGCACCTCGAGACGGCCACCCAGTGGGTTGTCCAAGTCGAGCGCCGCCTGGATGGGGACGCCGCCGGCTGAGCAGGCATCCACTAGGAGGATCAGGCCGTTCAGGCCAACGGCGTCACTGCCGCCGAGCACCTCGGACAGGAACGGCACAAGATGAAGACTCGTCTCCGATGTCGGCTCATGTGACGAATCCCTGTACTGCAGATAGAAGGCAGGCGGTTGGTAGCGGCGCTCGCGGACAACCCCATGACCGAGGAACGACAACAGGAGCGTCTGCTGTCCGCGCGCTGCCTCGGCCACTGCGGCGAGGACCGTGTCCTTGACCTCTCTCGCGGTCGGGTTGAGCACCGGTCCCTCGACGACCCATTCGTCCTTCAGAGCCTGCGCCAGGCCGGCGGCGACCTCGGGCACGAAACCTAGCCGTTCGTCTTCCGGGGCTCCGTACTCGGATGCGATGACCAAGGCCCGACGCATAACCACCACCGTTGATGCAAGGATGAACCGACAAGCGAAAGCTACCGTTTCGGAGACGGCTATGGAGGGATGATGGCGCGGGTTGTTCTGGTCCATGGGATCGCCCAGTCGAAGGAGAGCGCCGACACCCTCGAATCCACCTGGCTGCCGGCGTTGGCGGGGGGCATCCGCAATGCCGGCCGTTCGGAACTGGCGGACCGGCTCTGGCGCGACCAGCATCCCGGAGACTTGACCGTCCGGATGGCGTTCTACGGCGACCTGTACCGCACCCGGGGCGCCCAAGGGGCGGCGGACGCCGAACCAACGGATCCAGAGGTCATCGAACTCGAGCGGCAACTCGCTCTTGCCTGGCTGACGGCGGCTGCCAAGCGCGCTCCGGACGCCAACGACCGCAGGATGGCGCAGCAAGCTATCGCGCAACTCACCCCGACCTCAGGAGCACAGGGCCTCGGTGCGGTGGGGTCGGTAGCTCTGGACAGGCTGGCGCGCATCCGCTGGCTTGCCCCGGTCGGATTCGGGTTCGCCGCTGCTTTCGTGAAGCGGGCACTGCGCGAGGTGAGCCTCTATCTCACCGATCCGACGATTCGCGGCACCGCCCAGAACCGGGTGCTGGAACAGATCGACGACGAGACCCAACTCGTGATCGCCCATTCCCTGGGCTCGGTCGTCGCCTACGAAGCTCTGCATCGCACCGACCAGAAGGTGTCGTTGATCACGATCGGATCACCGCTGGCGTTGCGGACCATCATCTATGAGCGGATCCAGCCGCAGCCACCGAGTGTGCCGCCGTCGGTCATGGGCTGGTCGGACTTCGCCGACCGCGACGATCTGATCGCTGTGCACACCTCGCTTCAGGACGATTTCGCCCCGGGAGCCCGCTCAGCGACATCGGTCAATCCGACCTTCCGGGTGGACAACGGTCGCCACGCCCACGATGCCGAGCACTACCTGACGGACAAGAGCCTCGGCCACGCCGCCGCCGAAGCGCTATCGCTATGACCCTGTCCCGTCGCGACCGCACACCCGATCAGGTCCTCGCCGCCGCCCTCCGCTCGCTGCAGGAGAAGGGCTGGGACGACGCCACCCGCCGTTACGCCGAGGACGCCTGGGCCGGTCACGAGTTGGCCGCCGGGGACGCCTCGGGCGCGGTCGTCGCGTTGGTAGCTGTGTCGTCCCGAATGTCGCCGACGGTGTCGCGGGACCGGTGGCAGCAGTATCTGGAACCGATCAGCGACCTGCTGGGTGTCGAGCATCCCGACACGCTGACCACCCGCCACAACCTGGCCTTCTGGCGCGGGCGAGCTGGTGATGCGGCTGGTGCCGCTGCCGCGTTCGCTGAGCTCCTCCCCATCCGGGAGCGGGTACTGGGCGTCGAGCATCCCGACACACTGCGCACCCGCAACAACCTGGCCTCCTGGCGCGGACGAGCTGGTGATGCGGCTGGTGCCGCTGCCGCGTTCGCTGAACTCCTCCCCATCCGGGAGCGGGTGCTGGGCGCCGAGCATCCCGACAC
>NZ_JASGEF010000021.1:0-152414 GCF_047606665.1 Micropruina sp.
CAGCCTCGTCATGCGACCTGCAGCGGTGTGATCGCCGCAATCTGATCGGCCACGCGATCCTCCGCGAGCTCCAACTCGTAGCGCGTCTGCAGGTTGAGCCAGAACTGCGCGGGCACCCCGAAGTAGCGCCCGAGGCGCAGTGCCGTATCGGCTGTGATGGCGCGCTTGCCATGCACGATCTCGTTGATCCGGCGCGGCGGCACGCCGATCGACACCGCCAGCTTGTTCTGTGTGATGCCGAACCCCTCGATGAAGTCCTCCATGAGGACCTCGCCTGGGTGGATCGGCGAGTAGATCTTCTCGGTCATCATCCCTCCTCAGTGGTAGTCCACGATCTGCACGTCGTCGGCGCCGCCGTCACTCCAGCGGAAGCAAATCCGCCATTGGTCGTTGATCCGGATGCTGTGCTGCCCCACCCGATCGCCCTTGAGTGCCTCCAAGCGGTTGCCGGGCGGAACGCGCAACACGTCCAACACAGTCGCCGCGTCGAGCAGATGTAGCTTCCTATTCGCCGTCTTGTGGATTCGTGGATCGATCCGCTTCGCCGGTTCACGACGCCAGACCAGTTCGGTGTCGCGGTCAGCGAACGATCGAATCACGTCGCCAGTGTATAACGCAGTTCGTCAATAACGCTAGACGTTAAATCGGAACTCCACGACGTCGCCGTCGGCCATGACGTAGTCCTTGCCTTCCAGGCGGACCTTGCCGGCGGCCTTGGCCTGCTGCATGCCGCCCAGCCGGATCAGGTCGTCGAAGGAGACCACTTCGGCCTTGATGAAGCCCTTCTGGAAGTCGGTGTGGATCACTCCGGCCGCTTCGGGGGCGGTGGCGCCCTTGCGAATGGTCCAGGCCCGAGCTTCCTTGGGGCCGGCGGTCAGGTAGCTCTGCAGACCGAGGGTCTCGTAGCCGACCCGGGCCAGGACATCCAGCCCCGGCTCGTCGATGCCCATCTCGACCAGGAACTCGCGGGCCTCGTCCGGCTCCATCTCGACCAGTTCGGATTCGATCTTGGCGTCCAGGAAGATCGCTTCCGCCGGCGCGACCAGTTCGCGCATCCGGTCCAGCAGAGCGGTGTCGGTGAGTTCGTCCGAATCGCAGTTGAAGACGTAGATGTAGGGCTTCGCGGTGAGCAGGAACAGTTCCCGCAGCGGCTCGCGGTCGACGCCGGCGGCGTAGATGCCGCGTCCGGAATCGAGGATCTGCTGCGCGGCCTGCACCGCTTCGAGGGTCTCCCGGCGGTCCTTGTTCAGCCGGGCCTCCTTCTCCAGCCGGGGGAGTGCCTTCTCGACGGTCTGCAGGTCGGCCAGGATCAGCTCGGTGGTGATGGTGTCGATGTCGTTGCCGGGGTTCACCGCGCCGTCGACGTGGGTGACGTCCGGGTCGCGGAACACCCGGGTGACCTGGCAGATGGCGTCCGCCTCTCGGATGTTGGCCAGGAAGGCGTTGCCCATGCCCTCACCGGCGGACGCGCCCTTCACGATGCCGGCGATGTCGACGAAGCTCACCGTGGCCGGCACGATCCGCTCGGAGCCGAACAGCTTCGCCAGCTGCCCCAGCCGCTCGTCCGGCACCCCGACCACCCCCACGTTGGGTTCGATGGTCGCGAACGGGTAGTTCGCCGCCAGCACCTCGTTGCGGGTGAGCGCGTTGAACAGGGTGGACTTGCCCGCGTTGGGCAGCCCGACGATGCCGATTGTCAAAGCCACGCGGGACAGCGTAGTGGGGCGTCCGCTGGTCGCTGTGCGGGAGCCTGGATACGGGAATCACTACCGTCCCGCAGGGAATTTCAGGGTCGGTGCCGGGGGGGTGTCCGCGGATGGTTCTCGACAAGCTCGACCAGCGGTCGGGACGAGCGGCAGTCAGTGTTCCCGCAACCGCGCGGTCAGCCGCTCCTTCACGGGCGGCCACTCGTCGGCCAGCATGCTGTACATCACCGTGTTGCGTACCGAGCCGTCCCGCCGCAGCTTATGGTGCCGCAGTTCCCCGTCGCGGTGCGCGCCGAGCCGTTCGATCGCCTGCTGGCTGGCGTAGTTCTCGTGGTCGGTGCGCCAGCCCACCACGGCGGCGCCCAGCGTCTCGAAGGCGTGGCTGAGCAGCAGTACCTTGCACGCGGTGTTGACGTGACTGCGCTGCACGCTGCGGCCGTACCAGGTGTAGCCGATCTCGGTCCGGCGCACCGTCTCGACGATGTCGTGGTAGCTGGTGCTGCCCAGCACCAGGCCGGTGGCGTCGTCGAGCACCGCGAACGGCACCCGGTCCGGCTCGGCCAGGGCGGTCTCGATGTAGCCGAGTTCCTCGCCCGGTGCCGGCACGCTGGTCACCCGCAGCCTCCACAGCTCACCGTCGGACGCCGCGGCGGCCAGCCCTGCCGCGTGCCCGACGGCCAGCGGCACCAGCCGGACGCCCCAACCGGTCAGCGTGACCGGCCGCACCCAGGACTGAGCCTGGCTCAACGCTGGTCCAGCGGCACGTAGGGACGCCGCTGGTAGCCGGTGTAGATCTGCTTGGGCCGGATGATCCGCTGATCGGGATCGGTCAGCTGCTCCTGCCAATGGGCGATCCAGCCGGCCGTCCGGGGCACCGCGAACAGCACCGTGAACATCTCGCTGGGGAAGTGGAGCGCCTCGTAGATCAGGCCCGAGTAGAAGTCGACGTTCGGGTACAGCTTGCGCGACACGAAGTACTCGTCGTTGAGGGCGATCTTCTCCAGCTCGAGGGCGATGTCGAGCAGCGGGCTCGTGCCGCGCACCTCGAACACGTCCTCCACGGCCTTCTTGATCACTTTGGCTCGCGGATCGTAATTCTTGTAGACGCGGTGCCCGAAGCCCATCAGCCGGCCTCGTCCGTTCTTGATGCCGTCGATGAACTCGGGCACCCGGTCGAGGGTGCCGATCTCGCGCAGCATCCGCAGCACGGCCTCGTTGGCGCCACCGTGCAGCGGTCCGAACAGCGCGCCGATGCCGGCGCCGCACGAGGTGTACAGGTCGTTGCCGGACGAGGCGACCGTGCGCACCGCGGTGGTCGAGCAGTTCTGCTCGTGGTCGGCGTGCAGGATGAACAGCACCTCCAGCGCGCGGGTCAGCCGCGGATCGGCCCGCCAGATGCGCTGCTGCGACTGGAACAGCATGGCCATGAAGTTCTCTACATAGCCGAGTTCCTCGTTGGGGTAGACCGGGTGGCGTCCGATCGAGTGCCGGAAGGCGGTCGCCGCCAGCGTAGGCATCTTGCCGAGCAGTCGGAACGAGTTGATCTCCCGCGATTCCGGGTCGGCGATTCGCCGCGACGACGGGTAGAAGGTCATCAGCGAGGCCACAGACGCCATCAGCTTCGCCATCGGGTGCGCGTCGTAGCGGAAGGCGCGAATGATCTCGTGCACGTTCTCGTGCACCAGGCGGTGGCGGTTGACCTCTTCGTCCCAGGTTTCGAGTTCGGACGCCGTCGGCAACTCGCCGTTGATCAGCAGGTAGGCGACCTCGAGGAAGGTCGAATGCTCGGCCAACTCCTCGATCGGGTAGCCGCGGTGCTCCAGGATGCCGGCGTCGCCGTCGATGTAGGTGATGGCGCTGCGACAGGCCGCGGTGTTGACGAAACCGGGGTCGTAGGACGACAGCGGCCCGCGGTCGGTGGGGATGGCGGACAGCCCCGTCGCGCGAATGGTGCCCTCCGCGATCGGTAGGTTGCCGGCGTAGTCACCAGCGCTGATGTGCAACGAATCGGCCATGGTCGCACCTTATGTAGGTGCGGCGAGGGCGGTCCCGGACGCCGGAGTCTGAGACCGCGTCCGGACCGGACGCCGAGGTGCTGTGAACCACAAGGGGCGGTTCCTTCCGGTTCAAGGAACCGTCCCTGGTGACCAAGGGAACCGTACACGGGTAGGCGGCTAGCCTCGCCGTGCACCGGCGAAAGGGGCAGTCATGCAAATGGCGATCGAACGTGGACCGGCCCGGATCGACCCCGCCGACCGCGCACAACTGGCCGAATCGCCGGTGTCCGCGCGGCGGGTGCTCAGCCTGTTCGTCGGCGACCGGGGACGCCTGATGGTGCTGACCCTGACCATCGTCGCGACGTCGGTGGCCGGTCTGGCCCAGCCCTTCCTGGTCCGCGAGGTGATCGACACCGCGCTGCCTCGGCGGGACACCGCACTGCTGGTCTGGTGCGTGATCGGCATGGTCGCGGTGGCCGCGGTCACCGGGTTGCTCGGGGTGGCCCAGACCTGGTTGGCGACCGAGGTCGGACAACGGGTGATGCACCGGCTGCGGGTCGGAGTGTTCGACCATCTGCAGGCGCTGGCACTGGACTTCTTCAAGCGCACCCGCGGCGGCGAAGCGCAGTCGCGGCTGACCAACGACATCGCCGGGCTGCAATCCGTGATCACCTCCACGGCAACCTCGGTGGCGTCCAATCTGACCACCGCAGTGGCGACGGCGGCGGCGATGCTGGCACTGAGCTGGCAGCTCACCCTGCTCACCGCCCTGGTGCTGCCGCCGGCGATCTGGACCACCCGCCGGGTCGCACTGGTCCGTCGCGACCTGACCACCCGCCGGCAGCACGCGCTGGCCGAGCTGCAAGAAGAGGTCCAGGAGTCGATGGGCATCAACGGGGCGACCCTGAACCGCACCCTCGGCCTGGCCGAACCCCGGCTGATCGAGTTCTCCGCCACCTCGGAGGAACTGGTCCAGCTGGAGTTGCGCTCCCAGCTGGCCGGCCGCTGGCGGATGGCCACCATGCAGATCGTCTTCGCCGCCATCCCGGCCCTGATCTACCTGGTGGCCGGCTTTCCGGCGCTGACCCCCGGCCTCACCGTCGGCACCCTGATCGCCTTCACCACCCTGCAGGTGTCGATCTTCCGGCCGATCATGGGTCTGCTCAACATCGGTGCCCAATGGGTGTCGTCGATGGCCCTGCTGAGCCGCATCTTCGGTTACCTCGACCTCCCGATCGGCGTCCCTGAGCCGGTGGACCCGGTGGCGATCGACCCGGCCGAGATCCGTGGCGAGGTGCGATTCGAAGGCGTCCGGTTCCGCTACCCGGACGGCGATCGGGACGTGTTGGCCGGGATCGACCTGACCATTCCGGCCGGTGGCTCGGTCGGCGTGGTCGGGGAGACCGGTTCGGGCAAATCGACGCTGGCGTCCCTGCTGGTCCGGCTGGACGACCCGACCGCCGGCCGGATCACCGTCGACGGCATCGACCTGCGCGACTTCGCCGCCGCCGACCGCAGCCGATTCATCGGCGTGGTCTCCCAGGAGACCTATCTGGTGCACGACACGATCCGGGCCAATCTGCTGCTGGCCAGGCCGGACGCCTCAGACGACGAGCTGTGGCGGGTGCTGCGGGCGACCCGGATCGCTGACCTGGTCAGCGAGCTCCCGGACCGACTGGACACCGTGGTGGGCGCCCGCGGCCATCGCTTCTCCGGCGGCGAGCGGCAACGGCTGGCCATCGCCCGGACACTGCTGCGGAACCCGCGCATCCTGGTGCTCGACGAGGCGACCAGCGCCCTCGACAACGACACCGAACGCGAGGTGCAGGCGGCCCTCGACATGCTGGCCCAAGGACGGACGACGCTGACCATCGCGCACCGGCTCTCCACGGTGGCCGACAGCGACGAGATCGTCGTGCTCGATCGCGGCCGGATCGCCGAGCGTGGCACCGAGGCCGCGCTGCGAGCCGCCGGCGGTCGGTACTCCCATCTGCTCGGTGAGGGCGCGCTCGCCGACGACCAGTGACGCGTGGACCAAGCCCGCCGGTTGGTCTGTCATACCGGTCGCTACCCGTCATCCCGCCATCTCGTCATCCCGTGCTCGACGCGGGATCTTGCGGCGGGTGTTCGGTTCGGTGTCGAGATCCCGGCGTCCGCCGGGATGACGAGGGACCTTTTCACGCGGACGAGGACTTTCCGTTCGGACGAGGGACCGTTCCGGTCGGGATGACGAGGAACCACGGGTCTCGACGGGCACCGGCGGCAGTCTCGACGGACGAAAGCGGCGCTCGGCGCGCAATACGATGCGGCAATGCTGATCGTCACCACCAACGACATTCCCGGCTACCGCATCGAGGCCGTATTCGGCGAGGTGATGGGCATGACCGTCCGCTCCGCCAACATCGGCGCGAACTTCGTCGCCAGCTTCCGAGCCATCGGCGGCGGCGAGGTGAACGAATACACCCAGCTGGTCTACGACTCGCGACAGCAGGTGATGGCCCGGATGTGGGAGCAGGCCACCCAGCGCGGCGCGAACGCGATCGTCGCCTGCCGCTTCGACACCGGCGAGATCGCCGCCCAGTTCTCCGAGGTCTGCTGCTACGGCACCGCGGTGGCTGTGGTGCCGATTCCCGAGGGCGAACCCGGCGCCACCCCGCAATCGATTGCGGACGCCAGGGCGCGCGGCCAGCAGCCGATCCGCTGACGCCACGCCGGGCGGCCGGATATCGCCGCCGAAACCCCCGTGACGAGGCACGATGGATGCGCTGAGTTGTCGACGATGAGGTTGCTGTGATGCGCGGTCTGCAAGGGTCTCCCGATCTGACCTTGGCGCCCGGACATTGGGTGCGGCGTGGCCTGATCGCCTGGCCCGCGGACGGTGTCCCAACTGGCGTCGACCCGGCCGGGCTCGATTGGCGGTTGCACTGGTCCCCGGACGGCGGCATCGACCCGGCCGCACGCGAGCCGGTCAGCTGGGAGACCGACGAGGTGGAGTTCGACCCGGCCGGTTTGCCCGAGGACGTGCTCGCCGAGCGTCCGCACCTGCGCGGCTACCTCTGCCTCCGGCTGGCCGAGCCCACCGCGTCCGATGCCGAGCGGATCCTGCGCGGCCAGGTGGTGCTGAGCCTGCATCAGGCGTCCGGACGCCTCGTCAACGCCGGCGCGCTGCAACTGCCCGGCGTCCTGGACGACATCTACGCCGCCGCCACCGAGGCCCGGCTCGGTCTCAGCTGGCAGGACCGGACGCCGACCCTGCGGCTGTGGGCGCCGACCGCGCAGGACGTCCGGCTGCGAATCTGGCGTCCGGACGACGACCTGCACGACCCCGGCCAGGCGCTGCCGGCCAACCGCGAACCGGACGGCTGCTGGTCGATCGCCGGCGCGCGGGACTGGAAGGCCGCCCGGTATCGCTGGGAGGTCACGGTCTACGCCCCCAGCGGACGCCGCCTGGTCACCAACCAGGTCACCGACCCCTATTCGATCTCGCTCACCGTCAACTCCACCCATTCGGTGATCGTCGACCTGGACGACCCCGCGCTGGCCCCTGAGCAGTGGCGGACGACCCCGCAGCCGCGCCTGCGGCACGCCGTCGACCAAGTGATCTACGAGCTGCACGTCCGCGACTTCTCGATCAGCGACAAATCGGTGCCGGCCGACGAGCGCGGCAGCTTCCTGGCCTTCACCCGCGACAGCCTCGGCACCCGGCACCTGAAACGCCTTGCCGAGGCTGGGTTGAACACCGTCCAGCTGCTGCCGACCTTCGACAACGCCAGCGTCGAGGAGGCCAAGGAACGACAGCGGCGTCCGGCCCAGGCCGAGTTGCGGGCGGCGCCCGCCGACAGCCCGCGCCAGCAACGGCTGATCGCCCTGACCGTCGCGAACAGCCCCTACAACTGGGGCTACGACCCGTGGCACTACCAGGCCGTCGAGGGCTCCTACTGCTCCAGCCTGGCCAGCGCCGAGGGTTCCGGACGGGTCCACGAGTTCCGCGCCATGATCGGGGCGCTGCACGGGCTGGGCCTGCGGGTGGTGCTCGACCAGGTTTTCAACCACACCGCCGGCCACGGGCAGAACACCAAATCGGTGCTGGACCGGATCGTCCCCGGCTACTACCACCGGCTCTCCCCGCTGGGGCACACCGAGCAGTCCACCTGTTGCCCGAACGTGGCGACCGAGCACGCTATGGCGCAGAAGCTGATGGTCGACTCGGTGCTGCTCTGGGCGCGCGACTACAAGGTGGACGGCTTCCGTTTCGACCTGATGGGGCACCACAGCCGCGACAACATGCTCGCCGTCCGGGCCGCTCTGGACGCCCTGACGCCGGAGCGCGACGGGGTCGACGGGCGTGCCGTCACGCTTTACGGCGAGGGTTGGAATTTCGGTGAGGTGGCGAACGACGCCCGCTTCGTCCAGGCCCGGCAGGGCAATCTGGCCGGCACCGGCATCGGCACCTTCAACGACCGGCTGCGGGACGCCGTCCGCGGCGGCGGACCGTTCGACCACGATCCGCGCGGGCAGGGCTTCGGCACCGGGCTGTTCACCGCGTCCAACGATGCCCCGATCAACGGCGACGGCTACCGGCAGCGCGACCAGCTGCTGCTCGACACCGACCTGATCCAGCTGGGGCTGACCGGCAATCTGCGCGACTACTGGCTGCCGTCCAACAGCCGCCGGCTGTTCGTCCGCGGGGACGAACTCGAATACAACGGCCAGCCGGCCGGCTACGCGTCCGAGCCGGACGAGGTGATCACCTACGTGGACGCCCACGACAACGAGACCCTCTTCGACGCGCTCACCCTGAAGCTGCCGATCGGCACCCCGATGGCCGACCGGGTGCGGCTGAACACCTTGTGCCTGGCACTTGCCACGCTCGGCCAGGGACCGGTGATGTGGCACGCCGGCGCCGACATCCTGCGCAGCAAGAGCCTGGACCGGAACTCCTACAACTCCGGCGACTGGTTCAACTTCCTCGATTGGACGATGACCGACAACGGCTTCGGCGCCGGGCTGCCGCCCGAGGACGACAACGGCCCGAAGTGGGACTTCTTCCGGCCGTTCCTGGCCGACGCCACCTTGAAGCCGACGCCGGCAGACATCGCCGAGGCGCATGCGCAGGCTCTGGATCTGCTGCGACTGCGGGCCTCCATCCGGCTGTTCCGGCTGGCGGCCGGCCATGAGGTCCGCACCAAGCTGACCTTCCCGGTCTCCAACACCGCCCACCAGGTGCCGGGTGCGATCGCGATGCGCATCGACGACACGGTGGGCGCGCCGAGCCAGGACGAATGGAGCAGCCTGGTCACGGTGTTCAACGCGACACCGCTGGCGGTCCGGCTGCCGGTACCCGGTCTGGACGGCCGACATGTGCTGCACCCGGTACAGGCCCGCGGTCACGACATGGTGGTGAAGGGTGCACGGGTCGAGGGCGAATGGGCACGGGTTCCGGCCCGCAGCTACGCGGTCTTCGTCAAGCCCAGATAGTCGGGCTTGCCGGCCGCTCACTTTCCGTTGCGCAATCAGGCGCTCGACCACGAGCCGGGTCCAGTGTCCGCATCGTCCATCGACTCCGACAGGCGGTCATACACTGATCGTTCCCGGACGCGAGGAGGCTGCGGTGAGGTCGGTGGTGCCACCAGGTCGTCGATCGCGGGGTCGCGTCCCGATCGTTGTCACGCCATGACCGGGTTCGATGTGGACGCCGTCCTGGCCGAGTTGACGCTGGCCGAGAAGGCGTCGTTGACCAGCGGTTCCGGGTTCTGGTGGACGGCGCCGATCAAGCGGCTCGGCGTGCCGGCGATCATGATGTGCGACGGTCCGCACGGGTTGCGCAGCCAGTCCGCCGGCGGCACCGGTTTCGCCAATGAGGCCGACCTGACCGCCACCTGCTTTCCGACCGCGTCGGCGCTGGCGTCCACCTGGAACCCGGCGCTGCTGCGCGAGATCGGCGCCGCGCTGGCCCAGGAGGCTCGCTGCAGGCGGCTCTCGATCATTCTCGGCCCGGGCCTCAACCTCAAACGTTCCCCCTTGTGCGGACGCAATTTCGAGTACTTCTCAGAGGATCCGCTGCTGGCCGGCGAGCTGGCCATCGGGATGGTCGAGGGCATCCAGGCCGGCGGCGACATCGGCGCCTCGGTGAAGCACTACCTGGCCAACAACTCCGAGACCGACCGGCAACGGATCGACGTCCAGGTCTCCCAGCGGGCACTCCGCGAGCTGTACCTGGCCGGCTTCGAGCGGGTGATCACCGCCGCCAAGCCATGGACGGTGATGTGCTCCTACAACGGCGTCAACGGCCAGCCCGTGTCGCAGAATCGCTGGGCGCTGACCGAGGTGCTGCGTGACGAGTGGGGTTTCGAGGGCGTCGTGGTCTCTGACTGGGGCGCCGTCTACGATCGGGTCGCGGCCCTGGCTGCCGGCACCGACCTGGAGATGCCGCCGCTGCTGCCGCACAGCCCGGACGCCCTGGTCGCCGCCGTCGAATCCGGTGCGCTGGACGCCGCGCTGCTCGACGCGCGGGCCCGCGCCATGCTGGAACTGGTGGCCAAGGGCATGGGGGTGCTGCACGCCGAGGAGACCTTCGATGCCGACGCCCACCACGCCCTGGCCCGCCGGGCGGCGGCCGAGTCGATCGTGCTGCTCGGCAACGACACCGGCCTGCTGCCGCTGGCGTCCGGCACCAGGCTCGCGCTGATCGGTGAGTTCGCCCGCACCCCTCGCTTCCAGGGCGCCGGATCGTCCGAGGTCAACCCGACCCGGGTCGACACCGCGCTGGACGCCCTGCGCGCCGAATTCCCCGAGTTGCTCTTCGCTCCTGGCTACACCCTGCCCGGTCAGCAGCCCGACAACTCGGCCGGTGCCGCCAGCCTGATCGCGGACGCCGTCGCCGCCGCCGGCGCCGCCGGCGTGGCGATCGTCCTGATCGGGCTGCCCGACCAGGCCGAATCTGAGGGCTGGGACCGCACCCACCTCGATCTGCCCGCCGATCAGCTGGCGTTGCTGGCCGAGGTGGCGGGGGTCAATCCGAATCTGGTCGTGGTGCTGGTGAACGGCGCCCCGGTCGATCTGCGTCCGGTGATGCCGCACGCGGCGGCCCTGGTCGAGGCCTATCTGGGCGGGCAGGCGTCCGGCGCCGGTCTGGCCGACGTGCTCACCGGGAGGGTCAACCCGGCTGGACGGCTCGCAGAGACCATCCCGTGGCGGCTGCGGGACAATCCCGCCCAGCTGAACTTCCCCGGCTCGGAACACGTCGTCCACTACGGCGAAGGCATCTTCGTGGGCTACCGCGGCTACGACGCGGTCGACGTCGACGTGGCATTCCCGTTCGGTTTCGGACTCTCCTACACCACCTTCGCGCACCACGATCTGACCGTCGATGTCATCGGCTCGGCCGCTGACGACACGCTGGCTGCCACCGTGGCGGTCACCATCACCAATACCGGCGACCGCGACGGCGTCGAAGTGGTCCAGGTCTATCTGCGGGACCCGGTCTGCAGCGTCGAGCGGCCGCTGCGCGAGCTGCGTGGCTTCGCTCGGGTCGCCATCGCGGCGGGGGAGTCGAGCCAGGTCAGCGTCGAGCTGGGCGCCCGTGCCTTCGCCTTCTTCTCGCAACGGTTCGGCCGCTGGGTGATCGAGGCCGGCGAGTTCGTGGTCGAGGTCGGCCGGCACTCCCGCGAGATCGTGCTCAGCCAGTCGATCCAGATCGAGGCGCCACGGGTCGCCGCCCCGCTCACCCGGCTCTCCACCCTGTTCGAGTGGGCCGATGACCCCGCCGGACGCGACCTGCTGGCCATGATCAGCGGTGACCAGGGCAGCAGCCGGCTGCTCGAGCCCGACACCATCCAGGGCATGGGCACCCAGCCGATGCAGAGCATTGCCGCCTTCCCCAGCCTCGGCGTCGACCTGACCCGACTGGACGCGGCAGTGGAACGGCTCTCGGCATCGGCCTAGTGCATCGGCCACCAACCTTCGCCCGCTGCGCGGCGCCCGGACGGCGCCTCGCTGCGTTCTCCTGATATGACTCCCTCGCCGGCGTTGCGAGGCATCCGACCGGACGCCGCCCGCCAGGGCGAACGTTGATGGCCGAGGCATTGCCGACTGTCTAGACTCCTGACCACATTTATTGGCAGGAGGGACCAATAATGGCCGTCACCGACACCGGGTTGACTCGCTCGGAGCGCCTCGACCGACTGCCGTTCACCCGCAAGCACGGCAAGCTCCTGGTCGGCTCGGGCATCGGCTGGGCCCTGGACGCGATGGACGTCGGGCTGATCTCGTTCGTGATGGCTGCGCTGGCCACCCACTGGAAACTGGACGCCGGCACGCTGTCCTGGATCGGCTCGATCGGCTTCGTCGGCATGGCCATCGGCGCCTCGCTGGGTGGCCTGCTCGCCGACCGGGTCGGACGCCGCCAGGTGTTCGCGCTGACCCTGCTGGTCTACGGCATCGCCACCGGGGCATCCGCGCTGGCCGGCAGCGTGGCGCTGCTGATCGTGCTGCGCTTCGTCGTCGGCATCGGTCTGGGTGCCGAACTGCCGGTGGCGTCCACCCTGGTCAGCGAGTACGCGCCGAAGGCGATCCGCGGCCGGGTAGTGGTGGCCTTGGAGGCGTTCTGGGCGTTCGGCTGGATCCTGTCCGCGCTGATCGGCTACCTGGTCGTCCCGGCCTCCGCCGACGGCTGGCGCTGGGCTCTGGCGGTCGGCATCGTCCCGACCATCTACGCTGCGGCGGTGCGCTGGGGGCTGCCCGAATCCGTCCGGTTCCTGGAGGCCAAGGGGCGGGTCGCCGAGGCCGAGGACGCCGTCCGCAGCTTCGAGGAGTCGGCCGGCGTCGCCCCGGTGCCCAGTCCGGACGTGGCGCCGGCGTCCGCTGCCGCCACCGACTCGATCTGGTCACCGGTCTACCGGGCCCGCACCACCGCGCTGTGGGCGGTCTGGTTCTGCATCAACCTGTCCTACTACGGCGCGTTCATCTGGATTCCCACCCTGCTGGTGCAGCGCGGCTTCCCGCTGGTCCGCTCGTTCGAGTTCACCCTGATCATCACCCTCGCCCAGGTCCCCGGCTACGCGGCCGCCGCGTGGCTGATCGAGAAGTGGGGACGCCGGGCGACGCTGGCCACCTTCCTGGCCGGCTCGGCCATCGCGGCCGCCGCGTTCGGCTTCGCGACCACCGAGACGATGATCATCGTCACCGGCTGCGCACTGTCGTTCTTCAACCTCGGCGCCTGGGGTGCGCTGTACGCGGTCGGACCCGAGATCTACCCGACCGGGGTGCGCGGCAAGGGCACCGGCGCCGCGGCCGCGTTCGGACGGATCGCGTCCATGATCGCGCCGCTGAGCGTCCCGCTGATGCTGGGTGCCGGCGGCCCGGTGCTGCTCTTCGGCGTCTTCGGGGTGGCCTTCCTGCTCGCCGCCGGGGCGTCCCTGGCGCTGCCCGAGCAGACCGGTCGCGCACTGGACGCCTGAGAGGTTCTGTCGAGCCGGGGCGACGGGGGAGGCGTCCGTTCCGTGGTTACCAGCGTGAGTTTCCACGCAAAATGCGAGACTGCCGAGGGCGCCTCCCCAACCCGGCCACCCAGCCAATAGGGTTGGCGTGTTCGTTCTCCGTCGTCTCCCGCGCAGTGAGGCGCGACATCCGAGAGGAAGACCTGATGAGCAATCTGACGTGGACCCAGCGGGATGCGAAGGCGGTCGACACCGCCCGCGTGCTGGCCGCCGACGCCGTCGAGAAGGTTGGCAACGGCCACCCGGGGACCGCCGTCTCGCTGGCACCGATCGCCTACCTGCTGTACGCGAAGCTGATGAAGTCCGATCCCTCCGACCCGCGCTGGCTGGGCCGCGATCGCTTCGTGCTGTCGGCCGGGCACTCGTCGCTGACCCAGTACACCCAGCTCTACCTGCACGGCTTCGGGCTGGAGCTCAGCGACCTGGAGAGCCTGCGGACCTGGGACTCGCTGACCCCCGGCCACCCCGAGTTCGGTCTGACCAAGGGCATCGAGTGCACCACCGGTCCGCTGGGCGCCGGCGTGGCGAACGCCGTCGGCTTCGCGATGTCGGCCCGCCGCTCGCGCGAGCTGTACGACCCCGAGGCGACTCCGGGCACCTCGGTGTTCGACCACAACGTGTACTGCATCGCCGGCGACGGCTGCATGCAGGAGGGGGTCTCGGGCGAGGCGTCCTCGCTGGCCGCCACCCAGAACCTGGGCAACCTGTTCCTGATCTACGACGACAACCGGATCTCGATCGAGGGCGACACCAAGATCGCCTTCTCCGAGGACGTCCAGGCCCGCTACGCCGCCTACGGCTGGGACACCTACCACGTCGACTTCACCAACGGCTTCACCACCTACGAAGAGAAGGTGGCCGAGCTCTACGACGTCCTGGAGCAGGCCAAGCAGGTCACCGACAAGCCGCACTTCATCAAGGTCACCACCATCATCGGCTGGCCGCTGCCGAACAAGCAGGGCGACCACAGCGTCCACGGCTCCAAGCTGGGCGCCGCCGAGATCACCGGACTGAAGGAGAAGCTCGGTTTCGAGGACACCCCGTTCGCGATCGACACCGCGCTGGTGGACGCCGTCCGCGCCGATTCCGCGGCCCGCGCCAAGGAGCTGCGCGCCGAGTGGGACCCGCGCTACGAGGCCTGGCGGGCCGCCAACCCCGAGAAGGCCGAACTGCTCGACCGGGTCGTCGCCCGCGAGGCGCCGGCCGACCTGGACGCCGCGCTGCCGGTCTTCGAGCCCGGCTCGATGGCCACCCGCGCCGCGTCCGGCAAGGTGCTGTCGGCGCTGGCCAATGCGGTGCCCGAGCTGTGGGGCGGTTCGGCCGACCTGGCCGGCTCGAACAACACCACGATGGCCGGGGTGAACTCGTTCATCCCCGCCGAGCGATCCAGCCATGAGTTCACCGGCGCCCCCGGCGGCCGCACGCTGCACTTCGGCATCCGCGAGCACGCCATGGGCAACATCGCCAACGGCATCACCATGGACGGCCTCACCCGGGTCTACTGCGCCACCTTCCTGGTGTTCTCCGACTACATGCGGACGACGCCTCGGCTGGCCGCGCTGTCGCACGTCCCGACCACCTTCGTGTGGACCCACGACTCGGTGGGTGTGGGCGAGGACGGCCCGACCCACCAGCCGGTCGAGCACGTGATGAGTCTGCGGCTGATGCCGAACATCGACGTGGTCCGTCCGGGCGACGCCAACGAGACCGCGCACGCCTGGGCCCAGATCCTGCGGACGAAGAACCGTCCGGCGGCGCTGATCCTGTCCCGGCAGAACGTGCCGACCCTGGACCGGTCCGAGGGCTCCGGGCTGGCCGGAGCCGAGAACACCGTGCGGGGCGGCTACGTGCTGAAGGAAGCCTCGTCCGAACCGCAGGCGATCCTGATCGGCACCGGTTCCGAGTTGCAGGTGGCGCTGGCCGCGGCCGAGGCGCTGGAGGCCGACGGTGTGGCGGCACGGGTGGTGTCGCTGCCGTGCGTGGAGTGGTTCAAGGCCCAGGACGCCGAGTACCAAGAGCAGGTGCTGCCGTCCGGCACCCCGAAGGTCGTGGTCGAGGCCGGCGTGGTGGTGGGTTGGAAGGACCTGCTGGGCGCCAACACCGAGGCGATAGGCATCGACCACTTCGGCGCGTCCGCCGATGGCGCGCTGCTGTTCGAGAAGTACGGCGTGACCGCCGACGCGGCCGCCGCGAAGGCCAAGGCCCTGATCGGCTGAGGCCCGGCTCCTCATCCTCACCGGCGATCCGGGCACCGCGTGGCGGTGCCCGGATCGCTGCCGTCCGGTCCCTGTCAGGTGGTCGCCGAAATGCCATCGATGTGATCTCCGCCCGGGACGCCGTCCGGGCATTGACAGGTTTGCTGGCCGGTGCCGAACAGAACGTCGAAACGGCGTCCGGCTTCACCGGGGCCATCGCGGAGGCGGTCAAGGCATTCCAGAAGGTCGCCGGCCGTCCGGTCACCGGAAAGCTGGACGACCGCACCTGGGCCGCCCTGTTCATGACCTTGGACGCCCCAACGCCGAAGGTCACCGGCCGGGCTCAGGTCGGCCAGAAGCTCACCGCCGCCGCCGGCTCGTGGGGTCCGGGCTCGGTCGGGCTCGCCTACCAGTGGTACCGCGGCGAGACCGCCGTCGCCGGTGCCACCAAGGCGACCTACCGGCTGACCTCGAAGGACAAGGGCATGGCGATCAGCGTCGCGGTCCGCGGCAGCAAGGCCGGGCTACACGGCGGCCGAGAAGAAGGTCACGGTCTCCGTCGCCACATGACGCCGGCGCCCGGCGTCACCACTCGCCGGCGCAGGTGATCTTCAGGGTGACCGGAACGGGGCCGGACGCCTTGCCGTTCTCGGTGTTCGCCAGCATTCCGGTCACCGCGAAGCCGGAGCCGCTGCCGGTCAGCTTCGCCGACGTGCCCTCGGCCTGCGGCTCGGCCCGGTAGGCGAGCGTGCGGGTGACCTGGTCGGAGTCCTCGCCCAGGGCGATCGTCAGCCTCGTCACGGCGTTCTTCCGCGCGTTCAGCACCAGGGTGACGTCGATCGTGCCGAAGAACTCGTTGGACCGGTCGGCCACCGCCAGGGTGGGTGCTCCGGAGGCCGTCCGGCAGGTGCCGGCCAGTTTCGTGCTGGCCTCGCTGTAGAGCGTGAGCGAACCGGTCGCCTTCGCCACCGGGGCGAGAGACGGCGTCTCGCTGGTGGACGGGGTGCCGGTGGTCGCGGTCGTGCTCGACCCGGACGGCGAAGCGCTCTCGGACGCGGTCTCCGAGACCGACGGTGCGCCCGGCGTCGGGACGGGAACCGGCGGTGTCTTGGCGCAGCCGGTGAGTGCCGCGTCGACCCCGAGGGCCACGGTCACCGCGGCTGCTGCCCACCGGCGCCCGGCACGGCGCCCATCGTGTCGTGTCACATCGTCCATGCTGGACCGGGCCGCGCCGGTCGGCGACCCGACGCGCCACGGCATGGGCGACCGATTTCCGGTGTCCGCCCACGGCGAGGCGCGGTGCCGGGAACGGTGGACGCGGGCTCACTCGGCATACGCTGGGCGGCATGGATCCTCTCGGCATGCTGTCCTCGCTGCTGCGCAAATCCCCGGTCGGCGACCAGGTCATCCTCGAGCTCGACCTCGATCACTCGGTGCTCAGCAATGCGCCGGCGAATCCGCTGGAGGCGTTCAAGCTGATCAACGCCCCGACCATGCGGGCGCTGCGCGACGGTCTGCGGACGGCGTCCGGCGACCCGGCGGTGGCCGGGCTGATCCTGCACCTCGGCACCTGTCCGATCACCGCCGCGCAGTGCTGCGAACTGGCCGATCTGGTCGCCGGTTTCGGCACGCACAAGCCGGTCTGGGCCTATACCGAGTCGTTCGGCGAGTTCAGCAACGGCCTGCTGCCCTACACCCTGGCGGCGCACGCCGACCAGGTGTGGCTGCAGCCCTCCGGCGAACTCGGGCTGGGCGGCGTCCGGGCGCAGATCACCCTGCTGCGCGGCGTCTTCGACAAGGTCGGCGTCGAGCCGCAGTTCGGGCAGCGCAAGGAGTTCAAGACCGCGGCCGACAGCTACGCCGCCCACGAGATCAGCGCCGCCAACGCCGAGATGACGCAGCAGATCGCCAATTCGATCGCGCACTGGGCCGTCGAGACGATCGCCCAGCGCCGCGGCCGGACCGCCGAGCAGGTCTGGTCCACCGCGGACGCCGGCACCCTCACCGCCGAGCAAGCCGTCGAGCGGGGCCTGGTCGACCGGATCGGCTATCGCGACGAGGTCTACGCCCAGGCCCGCGCGGCCTGGGCCGCGACCGACGGAGGGCTGCGCTTCGTGCACCGGTACGCCAAGGTGTCCGCCGCCAAAAGCCTGGTCAAGGCCCGGTTCAAGCCGGCCGTAGCGGTCGTCGAAGTGCGTGGCGCGATCGTCACCGGACGCCCGCAGCGCCAGGCCGGCGGACAGCCGACGGCGGCGTCCGAGGTGGTCTGCCAGCATCTGCGGGCGGTCGCCGCCGACGAACAGGTCAAGGCCGTGGTGCTGCGGGTCGACTCGCCCGGTGGCTCCTACATCGCCTCGGACGCGATCCGCCGCGAGGTGCTCCGGCTGCGCGAATCCGGGCGTCCGGTGGTGGCCTGCATGGCCGACGTCGCGGCGTCCGGCGGCTACTTCGTGGCGATGCCGGCCGACGAGATCGTGGCGCAACCCACCACGCTGACCGGTTCGATCGGCGTCCTGGCCGGAAAATTCGTCACCACCGAGCTCAAAGAGAAGCTGGGCCTGGTGCTCAGCGACGTCACCGCCGGCGCCTGGGCGTCGTTCATGTCGTCCAACAGCCGGTTCACCGACGAACAGTGGGCCGCGCTGGACCGCCGGCTGGACGCCATCTACGCCGACTTCACCGGCAAGGCCGCCGCCGACCGGGGCATGGCGCTCGACGTCCTGGAGCCGCTCGCCCACGGCCGGGTCTGGACCGGGATCGACGCCCATCAGCGCGGCCTGGTCGACCACCTCGGCGGCATGGGGACGGCGATCGACCGGGCCTGCGCACTGGCCGGGCTGAGCCGTGACGACGCCGTCGTCCGGCCGGCGTCGATGCTGGGCTTCCTGAAGCAGCTCCGGCCGGCCGAATCCAGCGAGTCGATCATGGCCGCGACGACCTTCGCGCCTGCCCGGTTCGACCTGGACTCGCTGATCAGTGCCGCGGCCGAGCGGCTCGGCCTGGTCGCGACCGGCGTGCTCAGCCTGCCGTTCGCGATCGAGGTGGACGCCGGCCTGGGCCGGTAACCCAGTAGAGGCCGGCGATCCCGAAAACCCACGGGTCGATTGCTCTCCGCCGGCGTGTCGCCCGCTGATTCGGAATCGACTCCGGGATTTTCGGGAAACTCCGGTTGCTCCTGGGCGAGGGACGTCGCCAGTGAGGCTCGCCGGACGACCCGGTACGCTGTCGGCTATCCGGTGTGCCATCGCAGTCATCCGGTGCCGCTCGCTGCGGCACCCGGTCGATGGATTGAGGCTGAGCCGACACCTGTTGCAGACCGTCAGGAGCCTCTGTGTCCACCACCGACAAGCCAGTGCGGCGCGGCCGTCGACTCGCCCTGTGGGTGACCGGAGGCGCCCTGGTCGTGCTCGGCGGCGGCTACGTCGCCGGCCATGCCCTGGCCGGCGACAAGACGCCCCGCAACGCCACCGTGGCTGGCATCGGCATCGGCGGGATGAGCGCCGACGCGGCCGCAGCCACGCTGCAGGCTGAGCTGGGTCCGCGGCTGAGCCGGGAATTGACCGTCACCGCCGGCACTCAGACCCTGCGGACCGCCGCCGCCGACCTCGGGCTGGGCATCGACTACGCCGCGACCGTGGCGCGCTCGGGCGCCGGCCGCACCTGGAACCCGGCCGACATCGTCACTGTGCTGACCGGAGGCGGCGAGCAGCGGCCGGTGGTCACCCGCGACGAGGCCACGCTGACCGCCGCGGTGAGCGGGCTGGCCGCCAAGGCCGAGAGCAAGCCCACCAACGCCGGGCTCAGCGTCAAGGGCACCACCATCGTCCGCTCCGAGGGGAAGCCGGGCGTGGCCGTCCAGCAGCCGCAGACGGCGGACGCCATCGCCGGCGCCTTCATCGACAGCACGACCGTGGCGGCCGTCGTCGCCGAGATCGAGCCGGAGATCAGCACCGCCGAGGCCGACCAGGTGGCCAACACCGTCGGCACGGCCGCACTGGGGTCGCCGATCGCCGTCCGGACCGGGTCGTCCGGATCGTTCCAGCTGACGCCGGCGATGATCGCCGCGGCGCTGCGGTTCGAACCGGACGGCGGCACCCTGAAGGCCGATCTGGACGCCGACAAGCTGACCAAGGCGGCGGCCAGGCAGATCAAGGGCCTCGGGCTGAAGCGGCCGAAGGACGCCACCATCACCATCGCGGGCGGCAAGCCGAAGATCGTCGCATCCGTGGACGGCATCGGCATCGAGCCGAAGGCGCTCGCGAGCGGTGCGGCGAGCGTGCTGGACCAGGGCGCCGGACGTTCGATCACCGTCGAGGCGACGGTGCAGAAGGCCAAGTTCACCACCGCGGACGCCAAGAAGCTCGGGGTCAAGGAGATCACCGGAGCGTTCACCACCTACTATCCGGGCTCGGCCTACCGGGTGAACAACATCGGAAAAGCGGCCCGGATGATCAACGGCACCTTCCTCAAGCCCGGTGAGACGTTCAGCATGAACGCCACCCTGGGCAAGCGGACGGCGGCGGCCGGCTGGATGCGCGGTGGCGGCATCGCCAACGGAAAGATCGATCCCAACATCTACGGCGGCGGCATCTCGCAGGCCACCACCACCACGTTCAATGCGATCTTCTTCGCCGGCCTCGAAGATATCTACCACAAGCCGCATTCGCTGTACTTCGACCGCTACCCGGTCGGCCGGGAGGCCACCCTGGACTGGGTCAGCGTCGACATGAAGTTCCGCAACGACTCGCCCTACGGTGTGGTGCTGCAGGCCTGGACGACCGGCAAGGTCGGCCAGACCGGTTCGGTCACGGTCCGGGTCTGGTCGACCAAGCGCTACACCGTGAAGGCGTCCACCGCGGTCCGCAGCAACTACCGCTCACCCGGCCCGACCCAGTACGACCCGTCGCCCGGCTGCGTGTCGCAGAGCGCGATGAGCGGCTTCGACGTCCGGTTCAACCGGCTGTTCTACCAGGGCAAGAAGCTGGTCAAGACCGAGCCGTTCTTCTGGCGCTACAACACCCTCACCCCGGTGGTCTGCGGCAAGAAACCCTGACGCCACAGGCACGTTGCCGAGGCCCCTTCTCGGGTTGCGTTTGTCTCCGCGGAATGGGCTCTCTTGGTCACTGGGGACGGTTCTCGGGTCCGCCTCCACTCATCGACGGCATAGGCTGATCTCTTGTGAGTGCTGTGCTGATGCCGGGCAAACCGGTTGCCGATGCTGTCTTCGCCGACCTCGAACCGCGGATCGCGGCGTTGCGTGCCGCCGGGCACAATCCAGGGCTGGGCACGATCCTGGTCGGCGACGATTCGGCGTCCGCCGGCTACATCAGAATGAAGCAGGAGCGCGCGGCGTCCCTGGGCTTCGGCGGACGCCACGTGCAGTTGCCCGGCGACGCCAGCCAGGCTGACCTGATCGCCGCGATCCGCGATTTCAACACCGACGACGGGGTGGACGCGGTGCTGATCCAGCACCCGATCCCCGGCCACCTCGACTATGAGGCGGCGCTCGCCGAACTCGACCCCGACAAGGACGCCGACGGCGCCCACCCGTTCAACATGGGACGCCTGGCGCTGGGCATGCCGGGCCCGCTGCCCTGCACCCCGGCCGGCATCGAGGCATTGCTGCTGCACTACGAGATCCCGGTTTCCGGACGCAACGTGGTGGTCCTCGGCCGCGGTTTCACCCTGGGTCGGCCGCTGTCGATGCTGCTGTCGCTGAAGCGGCCGGGCGGCAACGCCGCGGTCACCGTGGTGCACACCGGCGTCCCGGACTGGGCCGACTACACCCGGCGCGCCGACATCGTGATCGCCGCGGCCGGGGTGCCCGGCATCCTGCGGCCCGAACACCTCGGCTCCGGCCAGGTGGTGGTAGGCGGCGGCGTCCGCTACGAGGGACGACGGCTGCTCCCTGACGTCGACGAGTCCTGCAACGAGGTGGCCGGCTGGATCACCCCGCGGGTCGGCGGGGTCGGCCCGACCACCATCGCCATGCTGTTCCGGAACACCGTCGAGGCCGCCGAGCGGCGCGCTGCTCGCTGAGCGGCAGCAGCACGCCTCCGCCTGGCAACTCGGGCCGTTCCGAGCCTCGCCGACGACGAGCATTGCCGGGGTCAGGCGGGGTGATGCAGGCTGATGGCATGGCCATCGAGGTACGCCCGGCGACGGCGTTCGCCACCAACCGGACGATCCCACACGTGGACGACCTCGACGTGTGGAGCGTGTGGTGCTTCCGGGTCCGGCCCGGCTACCGAGGACAGGGAGTCACCCGCGAACTGCTCACCGGTGCCGTCGCGTTCGCGGAGGAGCAGGGAGCCCTCGCGATCGAGGGCTACCCGGTGGACAACCAGGGCGGCAAGGTCGATCCGACCGGACTACCCTTGCCGGCATGAGCAGCGCGGACTTTCGTGAGCCGACCAACGAGCAGCTGTGGAGCCAGCCGCCGGCCGGCGCCCCGACCCAGCAAGGGGGTGGCATGCTTCCCGCGCAGCCGGCCCCGCCTCCGCAGCACGCGCCGCACCATCCGTACCCGCCGGCGCCGCAGCAGCCCCGTCAGGACAAGACGGTGTTCGTGCTGGCCGTCGTCTCGCTGGCGATCGGCGTCCCACTGACCGCGATCAGTGCCGGCGCGGCCGGCCTGCCTGGACTCCTGATCGCCTGGATCGGCATCGTCATGGTCAACCTGATCTACGCGCGGAGCCGTCGCAAGCAGGGCTGACCTTTCGTCGGCAGCACGAGAGCCTCAGCGGCGCACTTGGACGCTGCGGGCATTCTGCCGGGTCGCCCACCAGGCGAGTTCTATCAGCAACGCCGGATCGGTGACGTTCGTGGTCAGCCATTCGCCCTCGACGCGGGCCCGCCATTCGCCCTCGGACCACTCGCCGCGTCCGGCGAACACCGCCGCGGGCACTGGACGTCCGGCCAGCAGGTCGCTGATCCGGAATAGCTCGGGCTCCCCGTCGACTCCGGCACGGACGGCGAGGGCGTCCAGCAGATCCCGTGGCGCGGACCGCGGATCGCGTCCCAACGAGACGCCGACGCGACGGGCCGCCTGCACCGTTCCGGCCGCCACCACGTGGGCGCGTCCATGCCGGTCTTCCAGCGTCAGCGGGTCGAGCGCGACGACGAATCCGATCAGGTCGCGGGCCGGGTCGACCAGCCGCAGGGTGACCCGCTCGCCGACCCGGATCGGGGGGTTCAGCCGGTCCATCGCGGCCATGGGCACCATGCCTCCTGTCAGCCGTGCGCGCTAGAGTGTTCCACGATTCAACAAGGTTCGGAGAGGATCGAGATGACGTACATCATCACGCAGCCCTGCGTCGACGTTAAAGACCTGGCTTGCGTGGAGGAGTGTCCCGTGGATTGCATCTACGAGGGCAACCGAATGCTGTACATCCAGCCGGACGAGTGTGTCGACTGTGGTGCCTGCGAGCCGGTCTGCCCGGTGGAGGCCATCTACTACGAAGACGACGTCCCGTCGGACCAGAAGGTCTTCTATGACGTCAACGTGCAGTTCTTCGACACCGTGGGATCGCCCGGCGGTGCGGCCAAGATGGGCCCAATCGACGCCGACCACGACTACGTGCTCGGCCTGCCGCCGCAGGGCGAGTGAAGGTTCGCGGCCGTAGCCTGCCGGATTTCCCTTGGGATTCGCTGGCGGCTGCCAAGGCCCGCGCACTGGCACACCCGGACGGCATTGTCGACCTTTCGGTCGGTACGCCGGTCGACCCCACCCCAGAGTTGGGACGCCAGGCGCTGGCCGCGGCGTCCGACGCACCTGGCTACCCCACGGTGTGGGGGACGCCGACGCTACGGGCCGCGATCCGCGACCACCTGAGCACGCGTTGGGGCAGCGTCCCGATCGCGGACGAGGGTGTGCTGCCGGTGATCGGCACCAAGGAGATCGTGGCGGCTCTGCCGTATCTGCTCGGTCTCGGCGCCGGCGACACCATCGTCATTCCGCGAGTCGCCTACCCGACCTACGAGGTGGGCGGACGGCTGTCCGGTGCCGAGGTGGTGCCGTGCGACGATCCGGCCGAGATCGCCGCGCTGCGTCCGGCGCTGGTCTGGATCAACTCGCCGGCCAACCCGCACGGCGAGATCCTGTCCGCCGCCCAGCTCGCGGCGTGGGTGCGGTACTGCCGCCAACGTGGCGCGGTGCTGGCCTCCGACGAGTGCTACGGCGAGTTCGGCTGGGACGCAGAGCCGGTCTCGGTGCTGCATCCGGACGTCAACGGCGGTTCCCTGGAGGGCCTGCTGGCGGTGCACTCGCTGTCCAAGCGCTCGAACCTGGCCGGCTATCGGGCCGGGTTCGTGGCCGGGGACGCCGAACTGGTCAGTGGGCTGCGCGAACTCCGCAAGCACGCCGGCGGCATCGTCCCGGCACCGGTGCAGGCCGCCATGGTGGCGCTGCTGGGCGACGGCGAACACGTCGCCGAGCAGCGGGAACGCTACCGCCGACGGCGCGCCCTGCTGCGCCCGGCCCTGGAGTCCGCCGGATTTCGGGTGGTGCATTCGGAGGGCTCGCTCTACCTGTGGTGCACCCGCGGCGAGAACGGCCGGGCCAGCGTCGACTGGCTGGCCGAACGCGGCATCCTGGTCGCTCCCGGCGACTTCTACGGTCCCGAGTCGGGCGACTTCGTCCGAGTCGGGCTGACCGCGAGCGATGAGCGGATCGAGGCGGCGGCCAGCCGGCTCACCGCGAGCTGACCGGTTCGCTGGTTGAGTCCGCTTGCAGGGTCTCGACAAGCTCGACCAACGGGTCAGGACTTCACCGCGATGGTGACGTTGCGGCCACCGCCGATCCCGGTCCAGGACGCCACGGTGTGCGGGTCGTGCACCCAGTCGGCGGCGCCCACGCTGACCCGAGTCACGCCGTAGGCCTCAGTGTGGGCGATGGCCAGGGACGCCACCGCCCAGGCGATCCGCTCGCTGCTGGCCTGCACGATCACCGTCGAACCGCTGATCCGCACCTCGACCCGCGACTTCAGCGCTTTGGCGATCAACGCCGTCAGGTCGGCCGCATCGGCCTTGTCGGGTGAGTCGACGGTGCAGCTGAAGCCGGCCGCGGTGGCGCCGGCGAGCACCGACGACAACACCTGCGCCTTGTCGACATGCTTGCGGTAGGCGTCCGGGTAGCCGGACCGCTGCACCGCCTGGGCCACGTCGTTGATGTCGCTGGTCCGCCAATTCTTCACCCGCACCAGGGCGTCGTAGAACTTTCCCGACGAATAGAACGGGTCCATGATCTGCTTGACCGTGCCCCAGCCCTTGCTCGGCCGCTGCTGGAACAGGCCGATCGAGTCGGCATGGCCGTAGTCGAGATTGCGGATGCCCGACTCCTGATAGGCGGTGGCCAGGGCGATCGTCACCGCGCGCGCCGGCAGGTCGCGGGACAGCGCCACCGAGGCGATAAGCGTCGCGTTCACCGCCTGTTCGGGGGTGAGCGTGACGGTGGCTCCGTCGGCGGTGGCGCGGCACTGGTCGTCCATCGGCAGTGGCTGCTTGGTGGCGTTCGACCAGACCACGGCACCGCCCCAGACCAACCCGCCTACCAGCGCCGCGATGGCGACCAGCACGAGGGCGATCCGGGGCCAGTTGGGTCGCATCGGCTCAGTTCGCGTGCAACGCGGCGTTCAACTCGAAGCTGCCGCCGGCCTTCGGACGCACCTGCACCGCGCCGGTCAGCGAGTTGCGCAGGAACAGCAGCCCGGAGCGTCCGGACAGCTCGCGCGCCTTGACCACCGCGCCGCCCGGCAGGGTGACCTTGGTGCCGGCGGTGACGTACAGACCGGCCTCGATGGTGCAGTCGTCGCCGAGCGAGATGCCCAGCCCCGATTCGGCACCCAGCAGGCAGCGTTCGCCGATGGTGACCATCTCTTTGCCGCCGCCCGACAGGGTGCCCATGATGGACGCCCCGCCGCCGATGTCGCTGCCGTCGCCGACGATCACCCCAGCCGAAATCCGGCCCTCGACCATGGACGCACCGAGTGTGCCGGCGTTGAAGTTGACGAAGCCCTCGTGCATCACCGTGGTCCCGGACGCCAGATGGGCACCCAGCCGGACCCGGTCGGCGTCCGCGATCCGCACCCCGGACGGCACCACGTAGTCGACCATCCGCGGGAATTTGTCGACTCCGAAGACGGTGAGTTGGCCGCGTCCGACGCGCAGCGTCAGCCGGACCTGCTCGAAGCCCTGCACCGCACACGGGCCGGCCGAGGTCCACACCACGTTCGGCAGCACGCCGAAGATGCCGTCCAGATTCAGCTCGCGGGGCCGGACCAGCCGGGCGCTGAGCAGATGCAGCCGCAGATAGGCGTCCGGGGTCGACGTGGGTGGGGCGTCCAGGTCGATCTCGACCAGCACGGTCTCGGTGCGCACGCCACGGTCGGCGTCTTGGGTCTGGGCGGCCACCAGCCGATCGGGTGCGGCGGCGCCGGACGAGGGGCCGAGCTGCGGGTCGGGAAACCAAGTGTCGAGAACCTGGCCGGAGGCGTGCACACTGGCCAGCCCCCAACCCCAGGCGGAGCGGGTGTCGGTCATGGCGGCCAGCCTAGCGGGGCCCTCCGACACGTCGGACGCCACCGGTACGCTCGGCCCATGACCCTCGATGCCCGCGGCGACCTGGTCGCCCTGTTCCGTGCCATCGTCGACATCGAATCGGTCAGCGGCAACGAGCGCGAACTGGCCGACCAGATCGAAGCGACGCTGCGGGGGTGCGCGCACCTGAGCGTGCTGCGCGACGGCGACACCGTGATCGCCCGCACCGACCTCGGCCGCCGGCAACGGGTCGTGATCGCCGGCCACCTGGACACCGTGCCGATCGCCGGCAACCTGCCGTCCTGGGTCGAGGACGATCTGGTCTACGGCCGGGGCACCTGCGACATGAAGGGCGGGGTGGCGGTCATGCTGGCCTGCGCGGTCGCGCTCGACGCGCCGTCCAGCGACCTCACCTGGATCTTCTACGACCACGAAGAGGTCGAATCCGCGGCGAACTCGCTGACCCGGATCGCCGCCACCCGGCCGGAGCTGTTGGCCGGCAACTTCGCCGTCCTGATGGAACCGACCAGCGCCACCGTCGAGGGCGGCTGCCAGGGCACCTTGCGGTTCACCGTGACCACCACTGGACGCGCCGCGCACTCGGCGCGCGCCTGGATGGGTCACAACGCCATTCACGACGCATCGGACGTCCTGGAGCGGCTCCGCGACCACGTCCCCGAGCAACCCGAGGTCGACGGATTGCGCTACCACGAGGGGCTCAATGCGGTCGCGATCGAGGGCGGCATCGCCGGCAACGTGATTCCCGACCGTTGCACCATCACGGTCAACTACCGGTTCGCGCCGCATCGAAGTGTCGAGCAGGCGAAGGCCTACTGCCGTGAGGTGCTGGACGGCTACCAGCTCACCTTCACCGATGCCGCCGCCGGCGCCCGGCCCGGCCTGGACCGTCCCGCCGCGGCCGCCTTCCTGGCCGCGGTGGGCGGCGAGCCGTCCGCCAAATTCGGCTGGACGGACGTCGCCCGGTTCTCCGCCCTCGGCATTCCGGCGGTGAACTTCGGCCCCGGTAACCCGTCCAAGGCGCACGCCGACGATGAGTTCTGTCCGGTCGCCGACCTGTTCACCTGCCGCGACGCCCTGCTGCGCTGGCTGAACTGACATTCCGGGGCACGCGCGGAACCTCTTACCCCGCCCGGTTCCGCGCATTTCCGGCGCACCGTGTAGGCTGGCCCTCATCAAGGTTCCCTCGGGGGTGGGAACCATGGCGTAACGAATGAGCCGAGCCGGGGGGATCGGACCATCAGCGAACTTCTTGTCTATTCCCGGACGCGGCCGCGCAGGCCGATAGTCCGACTGCTTATGCGTGTGGGCACCGGGGTGCTCGCAGGCCTGCTTGCCGCTGCCATCGTGGCGGGTGCCGCGATCGGCTCGTTGTGGCTTTCGGTGTCCGGCATCGCGCGCAACCCGTCGTTGCTGCCGGCGCGGGACGCCATCGTCAGCACGGGTGTGCCGGGGTCGCTCAACCTGCTGCTGATCGGGACCGACTCGCATGCGGTAGGAAGCGAAGCCAACGTGTTGCTGATCGTGCACGTCAACGGTGGCCGCAATCGGGTGGATGTGGTGTCTCTGCCGCGCAACCTGATGGTGACGGCCGCCGACGGGAGCCTCCGCCGGCTGAGCCGGCACTATGCCGAGGGGGGCGCGGCGGCCGTGGTGAAGTCGGTCGAGGGTCTGCTCGACATTCGCATCGACCATGTGGCGCTGACCTGGCTGGAGGGCATGTCGCGGCTGATCGACTTGTTGGGACGCATCTCGGTCGACAATCCGGTGGAAGCGACCAGCCAAGGCTTCCGGTTCCCCAAGGGCCCGATCACGCTCAGCGGCGAAGAGGCGCTCGCCTTCGTCCGGCAGGGCGGCACGAGCCCCGGCGACCTGGACCGTGCCGAAAGTCAGCGGCTGGTCCTGCAGGGCATCGTCGAGCGACTGCTTACCAGCAAGGCGTTGCTCAATCCCGGCACGGTGAAGGCGGTGCTGGGCCAGTTGGCCGGCGAGATCGAGGTGGATTCCAGCCTGGACGCTCGCGCGATGATCGAACTGTTCGTCGACCTGCGGCTGCGCTCCAGCCAGGGCAGTCCGGCCAGTATCAAGCTCCCGACAGCGGGCGGTGGCATAGCCGCCGACGGCACCGGGTATGTGCTGCCCGACTCCGGCCGGGTCGCCGACCTGGGGCGGGCGCTGAACACCGACACTTTGGACGCCTGGGTCCGCTGAGAGGTTTCGCGGCCGACCGGCTTTCGCCCGCCCCGCGGGACCTCTGGGTTCGGCGTCCGGCGGGCCCGGCCAGCTACGCTGACGGAGGTGAGCAAGCGCGTACGCACCCAGGGCCCGGTGATCCGGCGTCAGGGCCAAGTTCAGCACACCACCACCGACCAGCGACTGTTGTCCGGCAAGGGCGACGCCAATTGGATCCACAGCGATCAGTGGCGCATTCTCCGCATTCAGGCCGAGTTCGTCGAGGGGTTCAGCACGCTGGCCGAACTCGGCCCGGCGATCGGCGTGTTCGGTTCGGCCCGGACGCCGAAGGACACCCCGGCCTGGCAGGCCGGGGTCGAGATCGGACGGGCACTGGCCCGGGCCGGCTACAGCGCGATCACCGGAGGCGGCCCCGGCATCATGGAGGCGGTCAACAAGGGGGCCGCCCAGGTCGGCGGCACATCGGTCGGTCTCGGCATCGAATTGCCGTTCGAGCAGGCCCTCAACAAGCACGTCACGCTCGGCATCAACTTCCGCTATTTCTTCGCTCGGAAGGTGATGTTCCTCAAATATTCGCAAGGTTTCATCGTGATGCCAGGCGGTTTCGGCACATTTGACGAGTTGTTCGAGGCGCTCACCCTGATCCAGACTCGCAAGGTGACCTCGTTCCCGATCGTGTTGTTCGGCACCGCCTTCTGGGCACCGCTGCTGGACTGGATTCGCTCCACCGTGTTGACCGACGGCTACATTTCCGAGGACGATCTCGACCTGCTGACCATTACCGACAGCGTCCCGGAGGCGATCCGCTGGGTCACCGGCGCCGGCTTGGCCAGCAACGGGACGTGAGAGGAGCGCAAGCATGCAGTGGGTGCTGTGGATGATCGCCGTGGCGGTGCTCGGCCTGGCGGCCGTGGCGGCGTCCGGTCGACTGGGCGAACTGCCCGGCACGGTGACCGACACGCCACGGCCGCATGTGCCGGCCGGCGTGCTGACCGGTGACGATCTGCGCGGGCTGCGCTTCGCCGTCGTCCCCCGCGGCTATTCGATGGACCAGGTGGACGAGTTGCTCGACCGGTTGGCCCGGCAGGTGGATGCCGCGTCCGCGGTGATGCCCGGCTCGGTTCCGGACGCAGTCACGCCGTCCGACCCCGGCCCAGCGGCGACGCGGGCCCCGGACGCCGAGGAACCGCAGTCCTGAGAGCGATGCTACGACCCGGTTGCGCAGCCTGGAGTTCCTTGCGGCGGGCCACGGCCGCTTCCGGGCATCGACCATCTCGTTCTGGAATAATGGGCTGGGAAGTCCCCAACCAGAACGAGGGTGAGCAATGGCAGCAATGAAGCCGCGGACCGGCGACGGGCCTATCGAGGTGGCCAAGGAAGGGCGCGTGATCGCCATGCGAATCCCAGCCGAAGGCGGCGGCCGTCTGGTCATCGAGATGAACGCGGCCGAGGCGGCGGAGCTTCTGGAGGCGTTGACGGGCGTCGTCAACCCTGCCTGAGCGCTACCGTCTTGGCGAATGCGAAGGCCCCCGGACACACCGGGGGCCTTCGCCATGTCGACCGGGCGAAGGCCCGAGGACTCAGCTGTCGTGGGTGGCGATCGCCTTCTCGTAGACCTCGACGGTCTCCTGTGCGATCTTCTCCCAGCTGAACTCGTCGATGCAGCGTTGGCGTCCGGCCAGGCCCATTCGGCGCGCCCGGTCGCGATCGCGGGTGAGTGTGTTGACGTTCTCGGCGAACTTCTCCTCGAACCCCTTCACGAACTCCGGGTCGCCGGCCTGCGCCGGGTCGTAGGGCACCAGCAGGCCGGTCTCGCCGTCCACGACCACCTCGGGGATGCCGCCGACGGCCGAGGCCACCACCGGGATCTCGCATGCCATCGCCTCCAGGTTCACGATGCCCAGCGGCTCGTAGATGGACGGGCAGGCGAACAGCGTCGAATGGGTCAGCACCTGGCGCACGGACGCCCGCGGCAGCATCTCCTGCACCCACTTCACCCCGCTGCGGGTCTTGTTCAGCTCGGCGAACGCGCCGTCGAACTCGGCGGCGATCTCCGGGGTGTCGGGGGCGCCGGCGAGCAGCAGCACCTGTGTGTCGGCGTCGAACTGCTGGGCCGCCCGGACCAGGTGGATCAGGCCCTTCTGACGGGTAATCCGGCCGACGAAGGTGACGATCGGCTTGTCGCGGTCGACGCCGAGGGAGTCGATCACGTCGGTGTTGGCGTCCGGCTTGAACTCTTCGGGATCGATGCCGTTCTTGACCACATGGATGCGGGCCGGGTCGATCGACGGGTAGGCGTTGGTGATGTTCGTGATCATCGCCGCCGAGACCGCGATCACGGCATCGGCCTGGGTGAAGGCGGTCTTCTCGATCCATGAGCTGACCCGGTAGCCGCCGCCCAGCTGCTCGACCTTCCAGGGCCGGTCGGGCTCCAGGGAGTGGGCGGTGACCACGTGCGGCACGTCCTGGAAGTGGCCGGCGACGATACCGGCGAACTGGGCGTACCAGGTGTGGGAGTGGATGACGTCGACCTCGGGGATGGCGGCCGCCATCGAGACGTCGGCGCCCAGGACGCGCAGGGCCGCGTTGGCTCCGGCCGGGTAGTCCTCGGCATGCGCCGTCGCGCCGTCGCGCGGCTCTCCCATGCATTGGACGTCGACGGACTCGGTGAACTTGCGTAGTTGCGGGACCAGCTGACCGACATGGACGCCGGCGCCCCCGTAGATGTGCGGCGGATACTCACGAGTGAGGATGGATACACGCAGTGACATGAACGGATCGTTGCACACCGCACCCGCGCCAGGGGAGTCCTGGGCTCGCGGGTCCGCGACAATCGTCGGCGTCTCCCCAAGCGGGCGGGCGACGCGCCGAAGAAATTTCACCCGCGGGGCTGTCCCGGAGGTGCAACGGGCTCTATGTTCGGAGCATGAGCAACCCGACCGTTCTCTCCATCGTCCTGGCGGGCGGTGAGGGCAAGCGCCTGATGCCTCTCACGGCCGATCGAGCCAAACCTGCGGTGCCGTTCGGTGGCACCTACCGGCTGATCGACTTCGTCCTCTCCAACCTCGTCAACTCCGACCTGACCAAGATCTGCGTGCTGACCCAGTACAAGTCGCACTCTCTCGACCGGCACATCGCGGTCACTTGGCGACTGTCCCCGATGCTGGGCAGCTACGTCACCTCGGTGCCGGCGCAGCAGCGCACCGGCAAGCAGTGGTTCCAGGGCAGCGCCGACGCCATCTACCAGTCGATGAACCTGATCAACGACGAAGATCCCGACTACGTGGTCGTCTTCGGGGCGGACAACATCTACCGCATGGACGTCTCGCAGATGCTGCGGGCGCATATCGATTCCGGCTTGGACTGCACCGTGGCAGGCATCCGGGTACCGCGCTCGGAGGCGTCCGCCTTCGGTGTGATCGATGCCGGTGCCGACGCGAAGATCAAGACCTTCCTGGAGAAGCCCGCCGACCCGCCGGCCCTGCCGGACAGCCCCGACGAGTCGTTCGCCTCGATGGGCAACTACGTGTTTACCCGGAGGGCGTTCGTCGAGGCCCTCAACGACGATGCAGCGTCCGACACCAAGCACGACATGGGCGGCAACATCGTCCCCGATTTCGTCAACGCCGGGCGTGCCGGGGTGTACGACTTCACCCTGAACGCGGTGCCGGGTGCCACCGAACGCGACATCAACTACTGGCGCGACGTAGGTACCATCCAGGCCTACCACGCCGCCCATATGGATCTGATCTCGGTCGATCCGGACTTCAACCTCTACAACCGCAAGTGGCCGATGTTCACCGACCAGGTGCAGGCTCCGGGCGCGAAGTTCACCCTGCGCGGTACGGCGGAGGACTCGATCGTCAGCGCCGGCTGCATCATCTCCGGCGGCGACGTCGACCGGTCGGTGTTGTCGCCTAACGTGATCGTCGACAAGTGGGCCAAGGTCGAAGAGTCGATCGTCTTCCCGGGTTGCCGGATCGGCCGCAACGCGGTAGTCCGCCGGGCCATCCTGGACAAGAACGTGCACGTGCCGGACGGCGTCGAGATCGGCGTGGACGCCGAACACGACAGGGCGCGCGGCTTCTTCGTCGAGGACGGTCTGACCGTGGTGCCGAAGAGCTTCCCGATCCCCAGCCCGTAATCCCTCGGACAGGGCCGTTCGGCGTCCAGGCTTGTCACGGCTGGAAAAGAGCCCTGCCTAACTACTTCTGCCCTCCCACATGTGGGAGGGCAGAAGTAGTTAGGCAGGGCCTTGCGGCTCGGGCGGACGGAGCCTCGTGGAGCGGGCGGACGCCTCGCGGTGTGGTCAGGCCTTGACGGCGACCAGCAGGCCGTCGCCGATGGGGAGCAGGGTCGCGGTGAACTCCGGCATGTCCTGGACGGCCTGCAGCGCCTCGCGGATGATGACGGTCTCGTCGTCCTCGTTGGCTGTGTCGGCGACCTGCCCCTTCCACAGGGCGTGGTGCAGCACCAGCAGGCCACCACCGCGCAGCAACCGCTGGGACTGATCGACGTACTCGACGTATTCCAGCGGGTCGCCGTCCACCACGACCATGTCGTAGGCTCCGTCGCTCAGCTTCGGCAGCACGTTGAGCGCCGATCCGGCGATCAGCCGGGCGCGCCGTGGCGGGACGCTCTCGGCGGCGAAGATCTGCCGGGCGGCGACCTGGTGCTCGGTCTCCAGATCGATGCTGGTCAGGATGCCGTCCGGGGCCATGCCGCGGATCAGCGCGAGGCCGGAAACGCCCGCGCCGGTGCCGATCTCGACCACGGCGCGCGCCCCGATCAGGCGCGCCAGGAAGGTCAGCGCGGAGGTGACGCCCTGGCTGGCCGGGGTCAGGGCCAACTGGCGACTGGCCGCGCGAGCCAGCCGCATGATGTCGTCGTCGGGGACGAACGATTCCGAGAATGCCCAGGAAGGGGATGGGGTGGTCGCCTTGGCGACCGAACGCGATGCAGGACTCACGGGCCCAACCCTATCGAAGGCACGCCAGGACTCGAAGGCATGCCGGGACGTCCCCGGAGCGCGCCGTCGAGCCGGCCGCCCGCGACACGGGAGCCCTCGCTGTGTGTAGGCCGACGAGACACCCCCAGTACACTGCCGCCATGTCCCAGCCTCGCTTCGGTCGCCTGCTCACCGCGATGGTCACCCCGTTCACCGCGGACGGCGTGATCGACCTGGCCGAGGCCCGAAAGCTCGCGGCCCACCTGGTCGACCAGCAGCACAACGACGCGCTGGTGATCAACGGCACCACCGGCGAGTCGCCGACCACCACCGACGCCGAGAAGGCCGAGCTGGTGGCGACCGTGGTCGACGAGATCGGCGACCGGGCCCTGGTGGTGGCCGGCGTCGGCAGCAACGACACCCGGCACACCATCGAGCTCGCTCGGCAGGCGGCGGAGGCCGGCGCGTCCGGGCTCCTCGTCGTGACGCCGTACTACTCGAAGCCCCCGCAGGACGCCGTGGCCGCCCACTTCCGCGCGGTCGCGGACGCCACCGAGCTGCCGATGATGCTCTACGACATTCCGCACCGGGCCGGCGTCCCGATCGAGACCGAGACCCTGATCGCGGTGGCGTCCCATCCGCGGATCGTCGCGGTCAAGGACGCCAAGGGCAATCCGGTCGCGTCGGCGGCCGTGATCGCCGCGACGGGCCTCGACTATTACGCGGGCGACGACGGCTACACGCTGCCGCTGCTCGCCGTCGGCGGTGTCGGCGTGGTCGGCACCTCGACGCACTTCACCGGGGCGCGGACGAAGGTGATGATCGAGAGGTTCCTGTCCGGCGATCTGGCCGGCGCGATCGCCGACAACGCCGCGCTGCTGCCGGTGTTCACGGGCGTCTTCGCCACACAGGGCTGCATGCTGGTCAAGGCCGGCCTCGCGGCCCGCGGCTTCACCCCGGCGGTGCTGCGCGCGCCGCTGCTGCCGGCGTCCGAGGCCCAGGCAGCAGCATTCGTGGCGTTGCTGGACGCCGCCGGTCTCTGAACTGAGTCACTCGGCGCGGTGGGTGATGACTATGCGAACAAGGATCCGGATCGGGCTGGGACTGACCGGCCCGATCCGGGTCGTTGCTCTCACCATTCTCACCGGGCGCTGAGTCGGGTCCGCGCGAACTACCCTGTGAGTCATGGATTTCAACGCGAGCGAGATCGTCCTGCTGCTCGTGTTGGCAATCGTTCTGTTCGGCCCCGAAAAACTGCCCGAACTCGCCCGCAAGGCGGCTCGGGTGCTGCACTATATCCGGAGGATCGCCAACGACGCCCAGGGCCGGCTGCGTGAAGAGCTGGGGCCGGAATATGCCGACCTGCAGCTGTCCGATCTGAACCCGAAGGCCTTCATCGCCAAGCATCTGGGTGCCGACGCCACCGCCGAGCTGGACGAGGTCGCGGCCGAGGTGCGCGGCGCCCGGACCAGCCTGGACGACGCCATCGCCGCCGATTCGGCCGACCCGGTTGAGACCGACGAGCCGGCGACGGAACTCCCACCGACTCCCTTCGACCCCGAGGCCACGTAGGTTCGCTCCCATCTTGCCCGGATGGGACTCGCATGTCGTCCCGGATTTGATCCGGGATCACGGGCGTGAGTCGACACGGGTGCTCGATGGGACGTCACGTGATGAGATCCCGGCGTTCGCCGGGATGACGAGGCTCGCCAGGATCACGAGGGTCGCCGGGATGACGAGGCTCGCCAGGATCACGAGGGTCGCCGGGATGACGAGGGTCGCCAGGACGACGTGCGGCAGGTGCGGGACGTCCGTGGGGCCGACGGGGTAACCTCCCACAGTGACCTCCAGCTCATCGATTTTCGTGTCCCGGATCAAGGGGCTGCCGATGCTGGACGCCAGTGGCGACCAGGTGGGCAAGGTGCGCGATGTGGTGCTGCAGAACCGTTCGGGTAAACGGGCGCCGCGGGTCAAGGGGCTGGTCATCGAGTTGTTCGCGCTGCGCCGGATCTTCTTCCCGATGGAGCGGGTGCACTCCATCGACGTCAATCAGGTGATCATCTCCGGTGTGGTCAACACCCGCCGGTTCGAGCGCCGCGACCAGGAGAACCTGGCCATCGAGGATCTGTTCGACCGTGCCGTGTTCCGGCGCGGCAACGCCGAGCCGTTCACCATCTACGACCTGGCCATTCGCCGGGCTCGGCAGCGCGACTGGGAGCTCAGTGAGGTGGCGCTGCGCGACCAGGCGCGGCGGCGTCCGTTCGCCAAGCCGCACATCACCATCGTGCCGTGGGACGAGGTGCCCGATTTCACCCTGAGCCCGGGTCAGGGGGCCGACCAGATCCTGGCCGAGCTGCAGGAGATGAAGCCGGCCGACGTGGCCCGCGAGCTGCACGACATGGACCCGCAGCGCCGCGCCGAGGTGGTCAAGGCGATGGACGACGAGTTGCTCGCCGAGGCGCTGGAGGAGCTGCCCGAGGACGAGCAGGTCGAGGTGATCCAGTCGCTGGAGGCCGAGCGGGCCGCCGACGTCTTGGAGGAGATGGATCCCGACGACGCCGCCGACCTGATCGCCGAACTGGCCCCCGAGGTGGCCGAGGACATCCTGGAGCGGATGGAGCCCGAAGAGGCCGAGGACGTCCGCTCGCTGCTCAGCTACGACGCGTCCACCGCCGGTGGCCTGATGACCCCCGAGCCGGTGATCCTCGCCCCAGACGCCACCGTCGCGGACGCGCTGGCGAGGATGCGCAACGAGGAGTTGCCGCCGGCGCTGGCCTGCCTGGCCTTCGTCTGCCGGACGCCGCTGGACACTCCGACCGGACGCTTCCTGGGCGGCGTCCACATTCAGCGGCTGCTCCGCGAGCCACCGTCGACGCTGGCGGCGTCCCTGGTCGACAAGGGCATCACCCCGCTCAGTCCGAACTCCGACATCGCCGTGGTGTCGCGCTACTTCGCCACCTACGACCTGGTCTGCGCGCCCGTCGTGGACGCCGAGGGCCGGCTGCTGGGTGCGGTGACCGTGGACGACGTGCTCGACCACATCCTGCCCAACGACTGGCGCGGGATTCAGTTGGACGAACTGCGCGAGGGGGTGACCGGTGTCCACCAGTGATCGGCTCAACACGCCCGGTCGGGAGCGCCGCTGGCTGCCTCGGGTGCGGATGGACGCCGAGGTGTTCGGCAGCTTCGCCGAGGGCTTCGCCCGGTTCATGGGCACCGCCAGCTTCCTGATCTGGATGACGGTGCTGATCGTGGCCTGGATCGGCTGGAACATGGTTACCACCGGGAGTTGGCGGATCGACCCGTTCCCGTTCATCTTCCTCACCCTGCTGCTGTCGCTGCAGGCGTCCTATGCGGCGCCGCTGATCCTGCTGGCGCAGAACCGGCAGGAGGCCCGCGAGCGGGTCAGCCTGGAGCACGACCGCGAGGTGGCCGCCCAGGCACGTGCCGACACCGACTTCCTGGCCCGCGAGATCGCCGCGCTGCGGATGCGGATCGGCGACCTTGCCACCCGCGACTTCATCCGCGGCGAGTTGCGCGATCTGCTCGAGGAACTCGACAAGGGGGAGGATGCCGAGGAGGGCCCCCGCGGCTCGTCCAGGGACGCCGGGCGTTCCTCGAGCCGGGACGCCGGCCGGGGCCGCGATGGGCGTCCGGCCGGTAGGGACGGTTCCCACCCGCCTCGCTGAGCCGTCCGAGTGGGCGGGTGGTACGAAGGGACGGTCCCTTTCGTACCGGCCGTGCTCAGTACGGTGAGCACATGGTTCGCATCGACGAGTTCACCATCGAGACCACCGCTATCGCCGGCTTGTTCGTTGTGCGCATGAAGCAGATCCATGACGAGCGCGGCACCGTGCGTGAGTTCTTTCGGGCTTCGACCATGCGGCAGGCGGGCCTGCACGCCGGTCCATGGCAGCAGCTGAACCTCACGGAGACCGCGCGCGGCGCCGTCCGCGGTCTGCACGGCGAGGACATGACGAAGCTCGTCTCGGTCGTGCAGGGATCGGTATTCGGCGCCTATGTGGACGTCCGCATCGACTCCCCGACCGTCGGCGCCGTGGTCACCGTGCCGATCGAGATCGGCGTCCAGGTGCTCGTGCCGAAGGGGGTGTGCAACGGGTTCCAGCCCACCGGCGACGGCGTGAATCAATACCTCTATTGCTTCGACAACGAATGGCGACCCGGCATGCCGGGCTGCTCGGTGAACCCGCTCGATCCGGCCCTGGGCATCGACTGGCCCATCCCGGTCGACCCCGACGACCGTGCCCAGCTGTCCGCCAAGGACGCCGCCGCGCCAACCCTGGCCGAGACGCTGGCGGCGCTGCGAGCGCCTGACGCGATACTCGGACGGCCGCATGCGAGCCTCGGAGTAGGGTTCTCGGCATGCCCGACAACGAACTGCTCGCCGCCGTCCAGGAGGCGCTGGCCGGGGTGGTGGACCCCGAGATCAAGCGTCCGATCACCGAGCTGGGCATGGTGGAGTCGCTGACCGTCGATGACGACGACGTGGTGTCGCTCACCGTGCTGTTGACGATCGCGAGCTGTCCGCTGAAGAGCACCATCGAGCACGACGTGACCGCCGCGGTCACCTCGGTCCCCGGCGTCTGCGGCATCAACCTGACCCTGGGTGCGATGACCGACGAGCAGCGGGCCGAGATGAAGCGTCAGCTGCGCGGCGGCATCGCCGAGCGCGCCATCCCGTTCGCGGACGCCAACAACCTCACCCAGGTGATCCTGGTCGCGTCCGGCAAGGGCGGCGTCGGCAAATCGTCGGTGACCGTGAACCTCGCCATGGCGCTGGCCGAGCAGGGCAAATCGGTCGGGGTGCTGGACGCCGACATCTACGGTCACTCGATCCCGCAGATGCTGGGCCTGGCCAACGCCAGCCCGACGTCCCTGGACGGGATGATCCTGCCGGTGCCCACGATGGGCCTGAAGGTGATCTCGATGGGCATGCTCAAGGCCAGCCGCGACCAGGTGATCGCCTGGCGTGGTCCGATCCTCGACCGGGCGCTGCACCAACTGCTCTCGGACGTCTTCTGGGGCGACCTGGACTTCCTGCTGCTCGATCTGCCGCCCGGCACCGGCGATGTGGCGCTGTCGCTGGGCCAGAAGCTGCCGAACGCCGAGGTGCTGGTGGTGACCACCCCGCAGCAGGCCGCCGCCGAGGTCGCCGAGCGCGCCGGCACGATGGCTTCCATGCTCGATCAGAAGGTGATCGGGGTGGTCGAGAACATGAGCTACCTGGACGCCGAATGCCCGCACTGCGGGGGCACCCACCGGGTGGACGTCTTCGGCACCGGCGGCGGCGCCGAGGTGGCGTCCACGCTGACCATGCGGCTGGGCTACGCGATTCCGCTGCTGGCCGAGGTGCCGCTCGACCCCGCGGTGCGGATCGGCGGTGACGACGGCATGCCGGTCGTGGTCACGGACGCCAGCAAGCCCAGTGCGCGGGCGCTCACCGAACTGGCACGCACGCTGGCCGCGCGCAGGCGGTCGCTGGCCGGACGCACGCTGAACCTGACGCTGGTGGGGTAAGAGATTCCCGCGGAACCTCCCAGCCGGTGCACAGCCGCGGTGGATAGGTTCGAATGTCGCCGGGAATGACTACGGTGGCCCTAGGGAACCGCTGATCGATCATGTCCCGGCTGCGGCGCACCCGACGGGCGATCTGCGGTCCCCAGATCTTGCGCCGTACGTCCAGTACGGCCACAAGATTCGGGGGTCGCAGCTCATCCCGCCGGGAACGTCCTCGCTCGGAACAGCATTGATCAGCGCTTCCCTAGCGCTCACAATGGTGACGGCGTCCCCACCGGCGATCACTCGGCGCCCGGCGAATGGAAGGAATTCGATGACCCAGCCCAACCCCCGGCTCAGTTCGCTGTTCGAACTGGAGTACCCGCAGTCGGTGGGCATCTACGACAGCTACGAGCTGGCGCAGGCCGCCGTGGACTTCCTGGCCGACGCCAAATTCGCCGTGCAGAACCTGGCGATCGTCGGCACCGACCTGAAGTCGGTCGAGCGGGTCACCGGACGCCGCAACTGGCGGACGGTGCTGGTGCGGGGCGCGCAGAGCGGCATCTCCACCGGTCTGATGGTGACCTTCATTCTGTGGTTCGTGCAGCCGCAGGCCAATCCGCTCGTGCTGCTGCCCGGCGCGTTGCTGATCGGCATTCTGATCGGCATGGCATTCGCCGGGATCGGCTACGCGGCCAGCCGCGGCAAGCGCGACTTCAACTCGATCAGCCAGACGGTCGCGGCCCGCTACGAGGTGCTGTGCGAACACAAGGTGGCCGCGCAGGCCCGCGAACTGCTGGCCACCATGCCCGGTGCGCGGGCAGCCGCCTTCGATCCGCGCAACCTGCCCGGCCAGATGCCCTATGGCGGGCAGCCGTATGCGACCCAGCCGTATCCGGCGCAGCCGTGGGCCGGGCAGTACCCGGGTCAGCCGGGCGTCCCGCAATACCCCCGTCAGCCGGGCGTCCCGCAATACCCCGGTCAGCCGGGCGTCCCGCAATACCCCGGTCAGCCGTATCCCGATCCGCAGGCCGGCTATCCCGGTCAGCCGGCGCCGGGTGCCACGTCGCCCTATCCGGTGCAGCAGCCGCCGTACGGTGTCCCTGGTCATCCCGAGGCCCCACAGCCCGCGGCCCAACCCGATGCCGAGGAGGCGTCCGTCGATCAGGGCGACCGTCTCTACGGCGACTACGACGCCGACGAGGGCATCGGCCAGGCACCACAGTCCGAACAGGACGGACGCACGCCCCGCGGCGATAACTGATCGCGTCGAGTTCTCAGGTCTGCGCTTGGCGTCCCGTCTCGTCAACTGGCGACCGATTCAGTGACGGTCTGAGGCGGCTGAGGCGGAACGCGACCGGAATCGGTCGCTGTTTCACGGCGTCCGTACTGAATCAAGGGTCTTCGGGCGCCAGGTCTCCGGACGCAGCGATGGGCCGCCCTCAGGGACGGCCCATCGCAGCTCGGTCAGCGTGGTCAGCGCTGCACGTTCTTCTCATCGATCACGACGGTCTTCGCGATCTTGTCGGCGAGGGTCTGCTTCTTGGCGTCCCAGAGCGGGAACAGGAAGCCGATCAGGCAGATGAGCTCGTCGAGCAGGTGTGCGACGGCTCGCACGATCGCAGTGTTCTGCGGCGGAGTCTGGCCGGACTCTTCCATCACCACGCGCACCTTGGCGATCTTGTGGCCGAATGAGTAGCCGGTGGTGGCGACCCGGTAGCCGGTGTTGTACACCCACCATGCGACCGCGAGCAGTGTGGACAGCGCATTGGAGCCGTACCCACCGTTCGGCATGATCAGGCCGACGATGATCGCGACCACGATCGCCGGGACGACGAAGTCGATCAGACCGCCGAGCGCACGCTGCCCCCATCCGGCCAGCACCGGGCCAGCCGGAGCGTACGGGTTGGGCTGATAGCCGCCGTAAGGGGTGGGCGTGCCGTACGGACCCGATGCCCCGTAGCCGCCCGCGTTCGGGTCGTACCCACCTGGCGGTGTGCCATACGGCGACTGGCCGTAGCCGCCGGCGCTCGGGTCGTACCCACCTGGCGGTGTGCCATACGGCGACTGGCCGTAGCCGCCCGCGTTCGGGCCATAGCCGCCTTGCGGCGCGTTGCCGTAGGGCGGCTGGCCGTAGGGATCCTGCGTCGGGGCGCCGTAGGACGGGGTCTGGCCGAAGCTCTGGTCGGGAGTGCTCGGCGCCTGACCATAGCCCGGCGCCGAGTATCCGGACGCCGGGTTGCTGCCGCTGGGCGCGGAGTAGCCCTGGCCGTAGCCGGGTGTGGTGTAGCCGGAGGCAGGGTTGTTGCCGCTGGGGGCCGAATAGCCCTGGCTGTAGCCGGGTGCGGTGTAACCAGTGCCCTGCGGGGCGTCCGAGGCACTCTGCCCGCTCGGAGCGGTCGGCTGACCGGCGCCCCAGTTGGGCGGCTGGTAGCCGCCAGGGGCGTCCGCGCCGCTGGCACCGCTGGATGCCGGGGCCTGGTAGCCGGGCGGTGCGTAGCCCGGCGCCTGGCCGCCCTGGTCTGCGGCCGCCTGATCGGGCGGGGTGTAGCCGCCCGGGTTCTGGCCATCGCCGGCGTCCTCGGGCTTGGGGTCGTTGTTCCAGGTCTGATTGCTCACGGTGTTGCTCCTGAGTTTGAAAACAGGTGCCCCGATCCTACGGCGATGCGAGTCCGCCGCCGCCGTCTCGCCGGGTACCGATGGAGATAATGGCGCTGTGTCGTCCGAAACGATCGCCGTGAAGGCATTCGATGCCCGGCGCGGACTGCGCTCGCTGGCGGCCTTCGGCGCGGCCGGAGTCGGGCTGAGCGTGCTCTCCGCTACCGCGGGCATCGGTGTCCCCTGCCCGTTTCGGTCGCTGACCGGCCTGCTCTGCCCGCTGTGCGGCGGCACCCATGTAGGTGTCGCGCTGCTGCACGGCGATCTGGCGGCCGCTTGGATCAGCAATCAGTTCGTGGTCGTCGGACTGGGGGTGTTGACGGTCCTCGGGCTGCTCTGGACGGTGGAGGCGCTCGGTGGACGCACCGTCCGTCCGCCGCGCGGCCTGCGCGGGCGTCCGGGACTCTGGTGGACGCTGATCGGCGCGGTGGCGCTGGTATTCGCCGTCTGGCGCAACCTATAGCCGGCACGGCTGCCGGCGTCCGTTCTCGGGTGAGGCAAGGCACATGCCGTCGGTGCGGACGCCGCGACCCGCGGTCAGGCGTCCAGTGACGTCCAGCCGAGGCGTTCGGCGGCGTCGCGGTCGAAGGTCACGGTCTCGTCGACTCCAAAAAGTTCCATGGCGCCCTGGATGAGGGCGTCGGCGAAGTCGGCGCCCGCCTCGGCGAGGGTGAGTGCGCGGACAACGCTTTCTCCGTCGTCGAATTCCAGAGCGTCGGTCTCCACGAGGCGGCGGATGACAGTGAGGCAGGTCGCTCGCGGCAGCCGCTTCGCACGAGCAAGCACCCAGTATGTCTCGGCGAGAGTCACCTGTGTGACGAAGCCGGGGGATTCGGGCGTCAAGCCGCTGAACACCCGCGCGGCGATCGGTGCCTGCACTGGATCGTCTTGCAGCAGCACACGAAGCAGGACGTTGGTGTCGATCCCGGTGAGCCGTGACCGTGGTTCGGCTACCGCTGTCACTGCCGTAGCCCCCGCATGCCGCTGGCTGCGCCGCCGTCCGCGATCGCCTCGTCTATCTCAGCAAGAGTGAGCGGTTGGGAGCCGGGGTCGTGCAGCATGCCGATTAGATCGCTGACGTGGCCCGTGCGGGGCACGATCCGGTACTGGTTGTTGGACAGCTTGACGAACATCACCTTCGAGCCCGTGGTGAGGCCCAGGTCGTCGCGGACGTCCTTGGGGATGGTGACCTGCCCTTTGCTGCTCAGCGTTGCCGTTGACATGACCGCCCTTCCGATCGGGGTTCGGAGCTTACTTTGAAGCCGTTCGTAAGGCAAGGGATCGCCTTCCTTACCAAAGCGGCCGCAGCGTGATCAAGAGAACCGTCCCTGGTGACTGGGAGAACCGTCCCTGGGTTAGCTGTCGGGCATGTCGCCGGAGAGGAACTCCGAATAGGCGGGCAGGTCGAGCTGGCCGGAGCCGGAGACGCCGATCACGATCACCGGGGAGGTGCCGTCCTCGGCGGCCTGCCGGGCTTCGCGCAGGGCGCCGGCGATGGCGTGGTTCGATTCGGACGCCGGCACGATGCCTTCGGTCCGGGCGAACAGGACGCCTGCGGCGAACGCTTCGCGCTGCCTGATGCTGATCGCGTCCATCAGGCCAAGGTGCTTGACGAAGCTGAGCAGCGGTGCCATGCCGTGGTAGCGCAGACCGCCGGCATGCACCGGGTCGGGCACGAAATCGGGGCCGAGGGTGTACATCTTCAGCAGCGGGGTCATCCCTGCGGTGTCGCCGAAGTCGTAGCGGTATTCGCCCTCGGTCAGCGACGGGGCCGCCTTCGGCTCGCAGGCGACTAGCCGGGTGGTCGTCCGGCCGTCCAGGTTCTCGTGCAGGAACGGCAACGCCAGCCCGCCCAGGTTCGAGCCGCCGCCGGCGCAGCCGTAGACGACGTCCGCCTGCGCTTCGCCGAACTCGGCCAGCTGCACCAGCGCCTCCTGGCCGATCACGGACTGATGCAGCAGCACATGGTTGAGCACCGAGCCCAGCGAGTAGGACGCGTTCGGATCGCCGGCGGCCACCTCGATCGCCTCGGAGATCGCCATGCCGAGCGAGCCGGTGGTGTCCGGGAAGCGCTCGCGCAGCGCGCGTCCGGCCTGAGTCAGCTCGGACGGCGACGAGTGCACGGTGGCGCCGAAGGTCTCCATCAGCACGTGCCGGTACGGCTTGCCCTCGTAGGACGAGCGGACCTGCCAGACCTCGCACTCCAGGTCGAACACGTCGCAGGCGAAGGCAAGCGCCGAGCCCCACTGGCCGGCACCGGTCTCGGTGGTCAGCTTGGCGCGTCCGGCCTGCTTGTTGTAATACGCCTGGGCGACCGCCGAGTTGGTCTTGTGCGAACCGACCGGCGAGGCGCCCTCGTACTTGTAGTAGATCCGCGCGGTGGTGCCCAGTTCCTGCTCCAGCCGCCAGGCCCGGACCATCGGCGACGGACGCCACAACCGGTAGATGTCCCGGATCTCCTGCGGGATCTCGATCCACCGTTCGGTGCTGGCCTCTTGCGCGATCAGCCCCATCGGGAACAGCGGGGCGAGGTCGTCCGGGGTGAGCGGTTCGCGAGTGCCGGGGTGCAGCGGAGGCGGCGGTGCCTCGGGCAGGTCGGCGACGATGTTGTACCAGTGGGTGGGGATCTTCGACTCGTCGAGGACCACCTTCGTCTTCGTAGGTGCGGTCACTCCTGCGACACTAGCGGACGCGCTACAGCCATTTGAATTTGCGGAACAGGAAGTACAGGACGGTCATGCCGATCACGTTCATCGCCATCACCACGTAGTAGCCCTGACCCCAGTGCAGTTCGGGAATGTTGTCGAAGTTCATGCCGTAGATCGCGCCCAGGGTGGTGGGCACCGCGACGATCGCCACCGCCGAGGAGATCTTCCGCATGTCCCGGTTGTCGTCGAAGCCGGCCCGTGCCAGCGCCGTCTGCATGATGTTGCTGAGCTGATCCTCCAGGGCCACCACGGTTTCCCGGACGGCCTGGACGCGATCGGCGAGCTCGCGGAAATACGGTTTGGCGTTGGCGTGAATCCGGCCGAAATCGCGGGTGTAGAGCGCGGTCAGCGGCGCGCAGAGCGGGACTACCCGGCGCCGGAATTCGATCAGCTCCCGTTTGATCTGGTAAGTGCGTTCCAGATCGGGCTCGCGGCGGTCGCCGAAGATCAGCTGCTCGCAGTCCTCGACGTCGTCCTCCATCTGCTCGGCGACCCGCTCGAAGTCGTCGATCGCCACCGACAGGCAGGCGTACAGCACCCGCGACGGGCCGCGGGGCATGTCGTCCGACTCCTGCTCGACCAGGGCACGGACCTCGGGCATCCGGGATGGTCCGCTGTGCCGCGACGTCATCACGAACCAGTCGCCGAGGAACACCATCAGCTCGCCGGTGGTGACGATCTCGGGCGGCGCATCGGCGTCCCGCTCCTGGTAGGCGACGGTCGACACCACGAAGAACAGATGCTCGTCGAAGCGTTCCAGCTTCGAGCGCCGATGACCGTGGACCGCGTCCTCAATGGCCAGTTCGTGCAGTCCCAGGTGCTCGCCGAACCTCGACATGGTCTGTTGCGACGGGTTGTGCAGGCCGAGCCACAGGTAGCCGTCGCCGGCGCGGGCGGACGCCACTGCGGATTCCAGATCGGGCGAGGGCAGCCGGCGTCCGGCGTGGTAGCGCGCCCACGTCCATTCCGGCGGAACATAACCTGTCTCAGCGGGAGTGCTGCCGACGGCGGCGGCCGGGGGGTCCCAGTTGCTCGGGGCTGATGTCATGGCGGTCCTCCTTGTCCGAGCCGCCGCAATGCTACGTCGCTGCTCAGCCCGACGAAAGCAGTGCCGCCATCCAGGCTTCGACGGCGTCCGCATCGCGCGGCAATCGCGCCGAGAGGATCTCGCAGCCGTCGGCGGTGATCAGCACGTCGTCCTCGATCCGGACGCCGATGCCGCGCAACTCCTCGGGTACCAGCAGGTCGGTGGACTTGAAGTAGAGCCCCGGTTCGACGGTGATCACCATGCCTGGTTTCAGGGGGCCGCCGCGGTAATTCTCCTGGCGGGCCTGGGCGCAGTCATGGACGTCGATGCCGAGATGGTGGGAGGTGCCGTGCACCATCCACCGCCGGTGGTGGCCGCCGGTCTCCGGGTCGAGCGACTCGTCGACCGACACCGGCAGCAGCCCCCAGTCGTGCAGGTGCTCGGCGATCACCCGGATCGCCGCGGCGTGGACGTCGGCGAACTTCGCGCCCGGACGAGCCGCCTCGACGCCGGCCCGTTGCGCCGCCAGGACGGCGTCGTACACCTTCCGCTGGGCCGGCGAGAACCGTCCGGAGACCGGCAGGGTGCGGGTGACGTCGGCGGTGTAGAGGCTGTCCCGCTCCACCCCGGCGTCCAGCAGCAGCAGGTCGCCGGGCCGCAGATCGCCGTCGTTGTCGATCCAGTGCAGCGTGTTGGCGTGATCGCCGGACGCCGCGATGGTGTCGTAGCCGACCGCGTTCCCGGCGTGGCGGGCGTACAGCCCGAACACGCCCTCCACCCAGCGCTCGCCCCGGCCCCGGCGCACCGCCTCGGGCAGCGAGGCGACCACCGCCTCGAAGCCGTCGGCGGTGGAATCGCAGGCCGCACGCAACTCGTCGGCCTCGAAGGCGTCCTTGACCAGCCGCAATTCACTCAAAGCGACACTCAGCCGCTCGTCGGCCAGTGCATCAGCCTCGGCGCCGACCTCGGCCCGCTGTGCCTGGATCGTCGCGGTTACCTCGGCATCGGCGTCCGCCACCACCAGGACACGGGTGGCGCCGGCGTTCTTGGCCAGGGCGTCGCCGAGTTGGCTGATCGGCGCGCAGTGCAGTCCGCTGAGCGCCTCCATCTCGGCCAGCGACTCGCGCCGGCCCACCCACATCTCGCCGTACCGCGCGTCGGCGTAGAACTCCGGATCGGTGCGCGGCGCCCGCGGCTTGAAGTAGAGCGTGGCGTCGTGGCCGTCGTCGGTCGGTTCCAACACCAGCACCGCCCCCGGCTCCCGGTCGGTGCCCAGCCCGGTCAGGTGCGCGAACGCCGAATGCGGCCGGAACCGGTAGTCGGTGTCGTTGGATCGAGGCTTCAACTCACCGGCCGGGATGACCAGCCGGTCGCCGGGGAACTCCGCGCTGATCGCCGCCCGGCGAGCCGCGGTGAACGCGGTCGCCGGCAGGGCGTCCGGAAGTTCGTCGGAGTACGGCGCCCATCCTTGCGGGATGAACGCCTTGAACGGCTCCGAGAACGGGGTCTGCCGGTTCGGCAGCCGCTTGTCCGCGGGAGTTGCGGCGTCTGCCATGGCTCAGCTGTTCCAGCGTAGAACCGCCCAGGATTCCTTTTCGCGGCCCAGGATCGACAGGCTGGCGGTCTCGACCGGGAAGGCTTGGCCGAAGATCAGCGGGAAGTCGAGCCAGCACAGCGCCAGGACGCGGGAGGCGTGCCCGTGGCCGAAGCAGATGGCCTTCTCGACCCCCGATTCGCGGACCCGGTGGACGACGCGGGTGAGACGTTCGCGGACCTGGTCGGCGGTCTCGCCATTGGGGACGCCGTTGAACCAGAGCCGCCAGCCGGGGTGGTGGTGGGCGCGGATGTCGAGGGAGGTGATGCCTTCGTAGTCGCCGTAGTTCCATTCCTGGAGGTCATCGGTGACCTCGTAGTCGGTGAAGCCGGCGAGTTCGGCGGTGCGGCGAGCGCGGAGCCGCGGGCTGGACAGCACGAGCCCGAATTCCTCGGGATTGAGTCGGGGACGCAACGCCTTGGCCTGCTCTTCGCCCTGGGCGGTGAGGTCGATGTCGGTGTAGGACGTGTGCTGGCCCGACTTGCTCCATTCGGTCTGTCCGTGACGGACGAGGTACAGCTGGGTCATGGTCATGCCGCCATCTAACCGTGTCCGGCGCCGGTGTGGGGAGTCCGGACGCCGTCGTGCCCGCGCACAGAGATGGTCCACTAGAGTCGGAGGCCACAACTCCAGGAGGTCGCCATGCAGGCTGCTGCCACCGCTCAATCGAGGCTGCTGGCATTGCAGTCCGTCGACACGGCGATCGCCCAGCTGGAGCATCGCCGTCGCAGCCTGCCAGAGCTCGCTCAGATCGCCGAGAAGCAGCAGGTGCGGCGCCGGCAGGGCGAGCAGTTGATCGCCGCCAACACCGCGGTCAGCGACCTGGAGCTCGAGGTGGCCAAGGCCGAGGACGACCTGGTGCCGGTGCGCCAGCGCCTGGAGCGCGACCAGCAGCGGGTGAACTCCGGGGCGGTCACCGACCCCAAGCAGCTGAACGCGCTGCTGGAGGAGATCGAGCACCTGAAGCGCCGGATTGGCGACCTCGAAGATGTCGAGCTGGAACTGATGGAGAGCCTGGAGCAGGCAACCGCCACCCGCGACGAAGTCGTCGCCACCCGGGCCGAGGGCGAGACCGAGCTGCGTGCTCTGCTGGCTGCCCGTGACGAGCAGCTGACGGTGCTGGACGCCGAACTCGCCGAGCGGAACGCCGAACGAGCCGGGGTGGCGTCCGAGATTCCCTCGGAGTTGCTCGCGCTGTACGACCGGATCCGGGCCAAGAGCGGTTCCGGTGCCGCCGCGCTGGTCCGCCGCCGCTGCTCCGGCTGCCAGCTGGAGGCGACGGCAGCCGACCTTACCCGCTACCGGGCCGCGCCGCCCGACGAGGTGCTGCGCTGCGAGGAATGCAACCGCATCCTGGTCCGCACCGCCGAATCCGGGCTGTGACGGCGCGGCTGTCGCAGAGGCCGCTCCAGGGCAGTGGGCCGGAGGATCGGAGCCGTCCGAGCACCGAGGACGCCACCGGCGTCCGCCAGATTACGTCCGATCCGGAGGAGTCTGAGGCACCGGAGGCGAGTCCCCCCTCAAATCGGACGTAATCTGACGAGAGCAACGGTGGACAAACGTCATCCCGGCGAACGCCGGGATCTGCATAGCGGCACTACTCCCTCTCGGCGTCCGAGACCAGGTGGGCGGTGCCCGTCACCACGGCGGTCACCGCGAGCACCGACGGCCAGGCGCCGATCCGCTTCGCCAGCGGATGGGACGCGCCGAAGGCGGCGAGGTACAGCGCGGACAGCCCGGCGGCGGTGCCGAGACCGTGCCGGACGTACCAGGTCCGGGCGGCCCAGCCGCCGGCGATGCCGAGCAGCACGCCACCCAGCGGGCGGATGCCGGATTCGCGGGCGGTCAACCAGCCGCCGATCAGGCCGACGGCGGTGACTGCTGCGGTGTTCACGTCCTTGGCGGGCTTCATACCGCCAAGCGTAGGGTGATTCCGCAACCGGCGAGAGGAGTCCCGATGGGCGCCTGGTCCGCGGTGGGTCTGGTGTTGGGGTTGGTCATGTTCCTGGTCAGCTTCGCACCCAGCCTGTTGCCGCGCCGCTGGCTGCTGCAGGGCCTGGTGGGCGGTTTCAGCGCCGCCACCGGCTACCTGGTCGGCTTCCTGCTGGAGATGACCGTGGACGCGGTGATGCGGCTGGTCGATCTGGATGTGCAGGTCAGCTGGCATCTGCCGGGCGGCATCTGGATTCTCGCGATGCTCGGCGTGGTGGTGGTGATCGTCGGCTGGTGGTGGTCGGTGCGGGAGCATCGCGAGACCGCCCGGCTGGTCGGCATGACCGAGCAGCCGCCTTGGCGGGACATCGCCGCGACCGCGGTCGCCCTGGCCACCATGGTGCTGCTGATGGTGCTGATCCGTTCCGTGGTGCTGTTTACCGCCTGGGTCAGCCAGGGCCTGGACCTGTTCCTGCCGTCGGTGCTGTCGGTGGTCGTGGCGCTGATCATCGCTCTCGCGGTGGTGCGGATGGTCAACCGGATGGTGTTCCAGCAAGCCTTGGAGCGGATCTCGCGGCAGGCCGACAAGCTCGACCGGCGGCGTCCGCGCAACCTGCAGCCTCCGCAGTTGCCGACCCGGAGCGGCTCGGCCGGCTCTGGCCAGCCCTGGGCCGAGTTGGGCCGGCGCGGGCAGATCTTCACCTCCTGCGGGCCGTCCGCCGCCGACATCGCTGCGGTGCTTGGCGGGCCGTCCGCGGAGCCGATCCGGGTGTACGCGTCACTGGGCGACGGCGCCATCGAGGCGGCGGTGGAGATGGCGATGGCCGAGGTGCGCCGCACCGGGGCCCTCGACCGGGGCACGCTGGTGATCGACACGCCGGCGGGACGGGGCTGGGTCGACGAGTTCTCCGTCCAGGCCGTCGAATACCTGACCGGCGGCGACTGCGCGACGGTGTCGGTGCAATATTCGAAGCTGGCCAGCGCCTTTGTCTTCCTCGCCGACCCGGAGACGCCGCGGGCCTGTGCGCGGGCTCTGTTCGCGGCGCTGGAGGAGGCCATTCACGATCTGCCGGCCGGGCGGCGTCCGAAGATCTACGCCAGCGGCGAATCGCTCGGCGCCTACGGCGGCCATGGCGCGTTCGCGGACGCCGATGACATGCTCGCCAAGGTGGACGGCGCGCTGTGGATCGGCACGCCGGGCATCACCGAGCTGGCCCGCACGATCGCCCGCTCCCGGATGCGCGGCTCGCCCGAGATCACCCCGGTGATCGACAACGGCCGGCACATCCGGTTCGCCACCAAGCCCCCCGAACTGGTGGCGGACGCCTACGGGCGTCCGTTGGGGGAGTGGGACGTCCCGCGGGTCGTCTACCTGCAACACGCGTCCGACCCGATGTGCCGGTTCAACGCCGAACTGGCCTGGCGCGAGCCGGACTGGATGCGGGAACGGGCCGGCAGCGACGTCAACACCTCGCTGCGCTGGTGGCCGCTGGTCACCTGGTTCCAGATCACCACCGACATGCTGACCAGCCTCGACACCCCTGCCGGTCACGGACACATCTACGAGGACGAACTGGTACCGGCCTGGGCCGCGGTGCTGGGCCGCGCCGATGCCCCGATCACCACGATCACCGCCGCCATCCGCGCCTCGGTCGAGGGACTGAAGGCGTCCAATAGCCTCACCGGCTCGGGCAATTCGGCATCCTGATTTCTCGCGCTCCCCCGAACCATTCGGCGCTCGCTGAACTCGGCCAAGTTCGGGGAGCACGAGGGTTGCACGGGGGAGCGGGGTGCGGCCATTAGGGTGAGTCGAACGACGAACGGAGGTCACCGATGCCCGGCCGCACCATTGCCTTCCTCGACCGGGTGCCCGCGGCGCTGCGGCAGGGAATCGCCCAGTTGCGCGAGTCGCTGGGCGTCCCGGACGACTTCGACGGGTCGGTGATCGCCGCCGCCGAGGCCGCGGTGGCCGGTGTTCGGCTGCCTGATCGCGACCTGACCGACGTGCCGTTCGTCACCATCGATCCCGAGGGCTCGATGGATCTCGACCAGGCGCTGCAGATCGAGCGGGACGGCGACGGCTACCTGGTCCGGTACGCGATCGCCGACGTGGCCGCGTTCGTCGCTCCGGGCGGGGCGATCGACGTCGAATGCCACCAGCGGGTGGAGACCCTGTACGCACCGACCCAGCGGACGCCGCTGCACCCGGAGGTGCTCAGCGAGGCCGCGGCCAGCCTGCTGCCCGACGTGGTCCGGCCGGCGTTGGTGTGGGAGATCCGGCTGGACGCCGCCGGCGCGCCCACCGCCGCCTCGGTCGCCCGTGCGCGGGTGCAGAGCCGGCGCCGGCACTCCTACGGCGAGGTGCAACGCCTGCTCGACGCCGGCCAGGCCGAGGAGGTGCTGGTGCTGCTGGCCGAGGTCGGACGCCTCCGCGAGGCGGCCGAGGTGGCTCGCGGCGGGATCAACCTGGGCGTCCCCGAACAGGAGGTCTGTGTCGCCGCCGACGGCACCTGGACGCTGGAGTACCGCACCACATTGCCGTGCGAGGGCTGGAACGCGCAGATCTCGCTGCTGACCGGAATGGTGGCCGCCCGGATGATGCTGGACGCCGGCGTCGGCATTCTGCGCACCCTGCCGCCGGCCGAGGACCACGCGATCGAGCGGTTGCGCCGGACCGCGCAAGGGCTCGGCATCTCGTGGCCGCGGCGGGTCGGCTATCCCGACTTCGTCCGTGGCCTGGACGCCGCGGTGCCGCGCGAGGCGGCGATGCTGAACGCCTGCACCACGCTGTTCCGCGGCGCCGGCTACGACTCGTTCACCGGTGGCGCGCCGCGGGACGCCGACCATGCCGCGATCGCCGCACCGTATGCCCATGTCACCGCCCCGTTGCGGCGGCTGGTCGACCGCTACGCCGGCGAGATCTGCGTCGCGCTGTGCGCCGGCGAACCGGTGCCGGACTGGGTGCTGACCGCTCTGGAGGCGTTGCCGTCCGAGCTGGAAGGGTCGTCGCGACGGGCCGGCCGCTACGAGCGCGGCATCGTCGATCTGGTCGAGGCGATGCTGCTGGCGCCGCGGATCGGGCAGGAGTTCACCGGCCTGCTGATCGACGTCGACCCCGATCGGCACGCGGGACGGCTGCAGTTGGCCGACCCGGCCGTGGAAGCGCGGGTGAAGGGCGGACGCCGGCTGCGGCTGGGTACCGAGATCACCGCCACCCTGGTGGCCGCCGACCTGGTCAACGGCCGAGTCGACTTCCGCGTCTTCGCGGGGTGAGCCGGTCGGAGTCGAGTGGGATACCTACGGGCGAGATATCGACGGACAGTCTGATATCGACACCACAGTGGTGAAGCGTGCCGAGGTGCTCTCGGCGGAGCGCTGCCGTTTTGGGCCGGTTTCCTCACCACTCTGGTGCCGATTTCAGACTCCTGCCGAGTAGCCCTGCGATTGCACGCCGCAATACACGGCCGTCAGGAACTCCTAGGGTGGCCGGGTGGGCAACGATCTCCAGGACGTCGTGGCGACCGTGGTGGGACATGCCCGTCGGCTGAGCTTTCGCGAGGCGGATCTGCTCGACCTTGCTCCGGTGGCGGCGGATGTCCTGGCCGATGCCGGCCGGTCCGCTGAACTGGCCGAGTGCGGCGAGCGGCTGCGGGCAGGCATCGGACGCCCGGCGGTGGATGGACCGGATCCCTGGGCGGACCGTCCCGATGTGTCCGATGACGGGCTGCTGCCGTTGCTGGCGCTGCTCGTCGTCGCTCCCGAAGTGGTGGCTTACCAGGTCGGCCGCGGTGTCGCCGAGGAACAGGCGTGGCGCAATCTCGCCGACCTCGGTCAGCAGGTGTGGGTGCACCGGCTTGTCCATGGCCGTTTCGGGTTGCACAACCAGGGCTGGCTCCGGATCGTCTGGTCCGGGGCGTTCGCCTGGATCGGGCGCCTGCAGTTCAACCTGCAGCGGTTGCGCGGCGGCGAGTGGGTGTTGTCGACGCACATTCCGCGCCGCGGTTCTGAGGGCTCCGGTGCGCTCACCCCAGAGGCAGTGGACGAGTCGTTCGCGCAGGCCGCCCGCTACTACGCGGAGCACTTTCCCGATCTGCCGACGACGGATTTCTGGTGTCGCAGCTGGCTGTTGGCGCCGGAACTCGCCGCGGCGCTTCCGGGCTCCAACATCGCGGCGTTCCAGCAGCGCTGGGACATCGACGACCAGGTCGATGACGGCGATGACGACGCGGTGTACTTTACTTTCGCTCGGCGTCCGCCCTACGATCCGCGCCGGCTACCCCGGACGACCAGGCTCGAGCGGGCGGTGGCGTCCCGGTTGGAACTCGGCGAACACTGGACGATTCGACGCGGCCGGATCGCTCAAACGAGCTTCTCGGGCGGCCAGCCGTAGCGCTGACCGCCCGAGAAGGCGTGCTGAGGTGATAGTGGATCAGTCGTCGTACCCGTAGCGGTCTTCCCAGCGGTCCTCCTCGCGCTCGCTGGCGTAGCGCTGCTTGACCGTGTCGTTGCCGGAACCGCCGCTGACCTTGTCGGAACCCGGTCCGCCCTCGACCAGGTCGTGGCCGGAGTTGCCGTAGACCTTGTCGTTGCCGCTCTCGCCCTCGACGTGGTCGTTGCCGCTGGAGCCGTAGATCCGGTCGCTGCCGCTTCCGCCCTCGATCGAGTCATGGCCCGAGCCGCCGTGGATGTAGTCGCTGCCCGAGCCGCCGTCGACCTCGTCGTTGCCCGAGCCGGCGCAGATGATGTCGTTGCCTCCGTTGCCGTCGATCTCGTCGCTGCCGGCCAGGCCGACGATGACGTCCCGTCCGCTGGTGCCTTCGATGTCGTCGTGGCCGCTGGTGCCGACGATGGTGGCCTTGTAGCCGTTGCAGTAGTAGGCGGCGGCCTCGGCGGGCGAGGCGCTGAACGCGCTCAGGCTGAGGCCCATTCCGATGGCGATGGGCAGGACGGCCCAGCGACCGATTCGCTTCAACATGGTGGAGTCGGACATGAGGTGCTCCTCTGCTCGGGGAACGGGCCGAGTGCCCGTCTGCTGCGACCAGTCAATCGAGCGCCGATGAGACCTCGGTGACTCCTCTATGAGGATCGCCTCATCCGCAGGACGCGGTCTACCATTGCCCCGGACGAGTCGGCCGGGTGATCGCGGCGAGAGCTGAGGAAAGTCCGGACTCCACAGGGCAGGGTGGTGGGTAACGCCCACCCGGGGTGACCCGCGGGAAAGTGCCACAGAGAACAGACCGCCGCCGGCGACGGCGGTAAGGGTGAAACGGCGGTGTAAGAGACCACCAGCACCCCAGGTGACTGGGGTGGCTCGGCAAACCCCACCCGGAGCAAGACCAAGAAGGGCCGTCTCCGGGCGGCTCGCGGACGCCGTTCGAGCGTTGCCCGCGCGAGGCGTCCGGGTAGGTTGCACGCCCCATCAGGGGCGAAGGCCGCCGGCAACGGCGGTCGCAGATGGATGATCACCGGTCTTCGGACCACAGAATCCGGCTTACAGGCCGGCTCGTCCCCCATCTGAAGATGGTTGTCGGAGCGTCATGGAAGAATCAGCCGTCGTCGATAGGAGATCGTGATGAACGACGCGGAAGCGCTCGGACGAGCAATCGAGGCCGAGATGGTCGCCAACGGGTTGACACGCAAGGAGTTGGCCGACGTGATGGGTGTGTCCGCCGACAGCCTGGGCAAGTACCTCCGCGGCGAGGTCGAGCCATCCCTGGGGAGGCTGCGGGTCTTCGCCACAGCGCTCAACTGCACGGTCGGCTACTTGATCGGTCGGCAGGAGCAGATCATGGGTTGGACGCACGGTCCGGTGACGCAGGCGATCCTGGGGGAGGGGAACAAGCAGGTGACCGGCCTGTCGAGCACGGTCGGCGACGCCAGCGCGGATGATCAGTCGGTGAACATCGCCGGGGCTACGGTCTTCGGCGATGTCAAGGTTGTGCGGCCCGACGGCGGCGAAGAGCGATGATCCCACACCCGAGTGCTCCTATTCTGTAGTTTTGATCGGGGATGACTATTGCATGAGAACTCCCCGGAATCGGTGGTACGTGGGTCCGACCATCGCCGCGTTTCTCGGCACCACCCCCGGCCCGTGGCTGTCGGGAACCTGTCAGCCGGTGCGCGGGCGCTTCACCATCAATGCCCGACGGCCGGTTCAGGGCTGCCGGTACCGCACCCGCGCCGCGTACAGGCCGACCAGCGAGATCGCGCAGATCACCATGTAATAGAGGCTGGGCACCTGCAGCCAGCCGCTGGCGTTCAGCAGCCAGGTGAGCACCAGCGGCGCGATGCCGCCCAGCAGGGTGACGCCCACGTTGTAGGCGACCGACAGTCCGGAGCCGCGCACCGCGGGCGGGAACAGCGACGACATCATGCCGGGCAGCGGGCCGAAGTAGAACGCCATCAGGGTGCCGAGCACGGCGATCACCAGCACCAGGACCGGCACCGTCGGGTTCGTCACCATGATCTGGAACAGCGGCCAGGCCAGCACCAGGGCGGCCACGGCGGCCCAGGTCATCACCTTGGCCGGACCCACCCGGTCGGCCAGGTTGCCGATGAACGGCACGGCCACCATGTTGATCACGCCCGCGACCACGCCGCCCAGGTAGGCGGCCGTCGGCGGGATGTGCAGGTTGGTCACGGCGAAGGTGGGCATGTACAGGATCATGTAGGTGGTGATGGTGGCGACCCCGATCACCGCGCTGCCGGCCAGCACGCGTCCGTAGTGCTGGGCCAGCAGGGTCTTCAGCGGCGAGTGCTCCTTGGCCGACGAGACGAACTCCTCGGTCTCCTCCAGCCGGGCGCGGATGTACAGGCCCACCGGGCCGACCAGCAGGCCGACGAAGAACGGGATCCGCCATCCCCACGCGGTCAGCGCCTCCGGCGTCATCCAGGTGTTCAGTGCGAACCCGAAGGCGGACGCCAGGAACATCGAAGCGCCCTGGCTGACGATCTGCCATGAGGCGTAGAAGTTCTTCTTGTGCGGCGCGGTCTCGACCAGGAACGTGGTGGCGGTGCCGAACTCGCCGCCGGCGCTGAAGCCCTGGATCAGCCGCGAGATCAGGATGATCACCGGTGCGGCGAAGCCCACCGCGGCATAGGTCGGGGCGAGCGCCATGATCAAGGTGCCGACCATCATCAGCGTCAAGGTCAGGGTCAGCGCCTTCTTGCGTCCGCTGCGGTCGGCGTAGCTGCCCAGCACCATGCCGCCGATCGGCCGGATCAGGTAGGTGACCGCGAAGGTCGCGAAGGTCAGGATCAAGCCGATCGCCGGCGGGGCGTCGGCGAAGGTGAAGAAGTTCTTCGAGATCACGGTCGCGAAGGACGCGTAGACGATCACGTCGAACCATTCCAGCGCAGCGCCGATCGAACTGCTGATCACCGCCTTCTTGGCTGCCAGCAGGCGTTCGGGGGTGATGTCGGGGTTTGCGGTTGTGGTCACTGATCCTCCATTGGGGCGTGGGGTGGCGCGGGGTGTCGTCAGCCGCGAGCGTGCGCGATCAGCCGGTCGATGAAGTCTTCGCAGCGGGCGATCTGCTCGAGGTCGATGAACTCGTTCGGCGTGTGCGCCTGGGCGATGTCGCCTGGGCCGCAGACGACGGTGGGGATGCCGGCGCGGGCGAACAGGCCGGCCTCCGTCCCGTAGGTGACCTTTCCCTCGCTCGGCTCGCCGCCCCAGTCGGTGGCCAACCGGACGATCTCGGAGTCGAGTGCGCCGTCCAGACCCGGCGACGACGACATCACCTGGAAGTCGACGCCGGCGGCCGGGTTGGCCTGCTTCATCAGGCCGTCCAGGCGGTCGGCCTCGGCCCGGTAACGGGCGATCAGTTCGTCCGGGTCGACCGCGACCAGGCCACGGAACTCGAAGTCGACGACGCAGTCGGCCGGGATCGTGTTGATCGCGATGCCGCCCCTGATCATGTTGGCGGTGGTGGTGGTGAACGGCACCGGGAAGGCGTCGTCGAACGGTCCGTTCGCGCGGAAGTCGGCGGCGACCTGCTCGACGAAGTCGACGAATCTGGCGGCGTAGGCGATGGCGTTGACGCCCTCCGTGGTCAGCGACGAGTGCGCCGCGACGCCGCGGAAGTGGACCGACATGGTGTTCATCGACTTGTGGCCGCGGATGATCTGCATGCTGGTCGGTTCGCCCACGATGCAGCCGCGGGGCTTCAGACCGAGCTCCACGATCCGGTCGACCAGCGAGACGGCGCCGACGCAGCCCACCTCTTCGTCGTAGGACAGCGCGAGGTGGATCGGCTCGCTGAGCGGCTGGGCGACGAAGTCGGCCAGCTTGGTCAGCACCACGGCCAGGAACGACTTCATGTCGGTGCTGCCGCGTCCGTAGAGCCGCTGGTCGCGCACCTCGGCGGCGAACGGGTCGCTGGTCCACGGCTGGCCGTCGACCGGGACGACATCGGTGTGCGCCGACAGCACGATGCCGCCCTGGACGCTGCCGTCCGCCGCCGGGAAGCTGGCCAGCAGGTTGGTCTTGGTGCCTTCGGCGTCCGGCACCAATGTCGGCTCGATCCCGACACCCTTCAGCAACTCGACGACATGATCGATCAGCGGCAGGTTGCTGTTGCGGCTGGTGGTATCCAGCGAGATCAGCCGGACGACCTCGTTCAGCGCGGCGTCGGTAGGTAGACGGGACACGGTGTTCGCTCCTCGCGGAAGGTTGTCGTGGTCGGCGCGATCATCCCACATTGGTGCTACGAATGCGCGGCTGTTCCGCCCGGATGGCGGGGTGTGGCGGGTCCGGCGTCGACGGTGCTGAACGGTCGCGTGGCGTCGTGGCGGTGGAATAGTCGTTGGCGATGAGAACCGTTGTCATATATAAACATATTGCAATCATCTAATAAGTGTGGTGACATGGAACCCATGGACGCGGAAGCCGGTCTGGCTGCGGCGGCGCAACTGTTCAAGGTGCTCGGCAACGAGTCCCGGTTGTCGTTGCTCAGGCTGATCGGTGAGGAGCCGCGAACCGTGGGGGCATTGACCACCGCAACCGGGCTGTCGCAGCCGCTGGTCTCCCAGCATCTGCGCACCCTGCGCCAAGGTGGACTGGTGATCGCCAGCCGCGCTGGCAAAGAGGTCATCTACCGGCTTGCCGACCGGCATGTCACCCACGTGATCGCGGACGCCCTCGCCCACGTCCAGGAACCCGCGTCCAACCCGGACGCGGACGACTGACCAGGGAAAGGGAGCCCATCATGACCATCGATCACCTCACCGCCGAGCACACCACGGCCGACCACGCCCACGGCGACGACTGCGGCCACCAGGCGGTGCAGCACGGCGACCACGTCGACTACCTGCACGACGGCCATCGCCATGCCGAGCACGGCGATCACTACGACGAGCACGAGGCCAAGGCCGAGCATGCGCCGTCCGACCACGCCCACGGCGACGACTGCGGGCACGAGGCCGTGCCGCATGGCGACCACGTCGACTACGTGCACGACGGCCACCGCCACGCCGTCCACGGCGATCACTACGACGAGCACTGAGCCTCCACATCGTCGGTTGGGCTTGCCGAAACGCGGCCCGGGTCTCGGCAAGCTCGACGGGTGATGTCCACGAGAGTCGATCGGAAATCAGAGATTTCGTACCCTCGCGGCGCTGACGGCGCGCGCCGAGGCGGAAGGTATTGCCACCCGCTCGGACGCGATCCGGGCCGCGGTGCGCGAGTGGACTGCCCACGTTGCCTGAACTGCACCCGTCCGCGCGCAAAGCACTATGGCCGCGACCGGCTCGATGACGACGCCGTCCTCTATGCGGCCGCGATCACGCACGCCGGCCAGGTGATCACCTACACGTTCACGATCGGCAACGCCACCATCGCCGACGCGAGGCCCGTCGAGGGCGTCTTCACGGGCACCGGCGCGTTGACGGCGGTCTCGTGCCCGCCCGCGGCGGAGCGTCTGACACCGGGGGAGAGCGAGGTGTGCTCCGCGCAGTACACCGTCACGGACGCGGATCTGCGGGGCGGAGCTGGCGAACACCGCGACCACGACCGGTGACGCCGCGAACGGTCGCGTGGTGGTCTCCGATTCCTCCCGCGCAGCGGTCACGGTGAGGCCGGCACCGCCCAGCCCGCTCCCCGTCACCGGTGCCGCGTTCGGCGTCGGCATCGTCGGGGTCGGTGTGCTGCTCCTGCTGCTCGGCAGCCGCGCTCGTCTGGGTCCGCCCGCTGCGGTTCCGACGGGGCACCCGCGCGTCGTGGCCGGTCGGATCCGTCCTGGCGGCCCGGCCGGCAGGCGAGCGTCAGTCCCGCTGCCCCGTGCGGCTCGGCTCGTCGGCCGTGCCCGCGAGCACGGCGGCGACCTCGGCACGGCGTCGCAGGTCGAGCTTGGCGAGCACATGCGTCACGTGGGTCTGCACCGTCCGGGGCGAGACCGTGAGCCGTTCGCCGATCTGCGCGTTCGTCATGCCGCGGGCGAGAAGCCGGACGACGTCGAGTTCGGTGTCGGTCAGGCTCTCCCAGCCGGAGCGCGGGCGTGGCGGGCGACGGTGGCGCAGAGCCGTCCCGTCCGCCGTCCGCCCGAGCAGCTCGCGTACGCCGTCCAGCGTCGCGTCCTGGTGACCGACCCAGAACAGATGATCGTCGGAGTCCTGCTCCGCAATCGTGGCCCCGGCGATATGGTCGGCCAGGTATCGCCCGCACTCGACGGGGACGATCATGTCACGGCTGCGGTGGACGACGAGCGTCGGCGCTGCGACGGCAGGAAGGAGAGCGCGCACGTCGACGTCGAGCTGGCCGCGCAGCGTCGCGACGACGGCTCCGGGGGTCGCCGCGAACCGCTGGTAGGACGCCCACCAGGCGCGAGTGCGCTCGTCCTCTGCCAGGCTCGGGGCGAAGAGGTGGTATCCCACCCCGGTTCCCCATTCCGCGCCCATCGTCTCCACGAAGACGCCGAGAACCTCCGCGGGGATGCCCGCGGGGAAGTCCGGCGACTGCGCGAAGCGCGGCGTCGTGCCCAGCAGCGCGAGGGCGCTGGTGCGGTCGGGATGCCGGGCCGCGAACGTCACGGCGAGCGGACCGCCTTCGGACCACGCCAGCAGGGCAGGGGCCTGCGAGCCGACGGCGTCGAGCACCTTCTCCAGATCGTCGACGCGGTCCGACATCGTGATCGGATGCTCGTCGGGATCCCGGTCGGACAGCCCCATGCCGCGCTTGTCGAAGGCGATGACGCGTGCCATCGTGCCGAGCCGCCGTAGGAAGCGTGCCAGGAGCGGATCCTGCCAGGCGTACTCGATGTGCGAGATGAAGCCGGGGATCACCGCGACGTCGATCGCGCCCTCGCCGAAGACCTGAAAGGCCAGACGCGGCCCGGGGCCGGGCGTGTAGCGGATGGCGGTGGTGCTCACGGTCCGGCGCTTTCGACGAAGGTCGTGTCCAAGCCGCCGGCGATCGCGGTCATCACGCGCAGAGCAGTCGTGCGCGCCAGGATGGCGGACAGCTGCCCCCGAATCCTGGCGCGTCCCACGATGAGCGCTCTCAGGGGATCCAGGCGCTGCTCGACGAGTTCGCGCCAGGTCGCGGCATCCGCCGAGATCGTGAACGTCGTGCCCTCGACCAGGACCGGCGCCGTGCCGACGGCGAGCGTGGTCCATCGCCCCTCCGCCCCGTCCAGACGGGCGAACGTGTCGACTCTGCCGAGCACGACGAGACCGACCGAGCCCTTCCAGCCCACACCGGCGGCGCGAAAGCGGTCGTCGGCGTTGGCGGCGTCCACCCACGCGGCGAACCACTCCTCGGTAGCGAACAGCATAGGTCGAGTCTCGGACCGGCAGGCCCGCGCTGCAAGAGGGGAACTACGCGGTTTGGCGGATGTGGGCGCAGACGCGCTGCGGGAGCCTGGCTGAGGCGGTCCTCGGGCTGAGGCCGCCGTGGAACGGGAGGAACCATGTCATCGCAGATCATGCCCGGGGTCGCCTCGTCCGGACGTCGTGGTCCGGCCTTCGTCCCGCGTCGCCGGATCGTCCTCGCTGCGCTCGCTGCGCTGTCGATGGCGCTCGCGGGATGCTCCGCCCCGAGCAGACCCGTCAAGAGCCCGGAGCAGGTCTCGGTGCGGGGTGTCGCCAGCTATGCCGGAGGCCCGGTCGCGGGTGTGGCCGTCGGATTCCGCGCGAACGACTGCGCCACCTGCCGACTCCGCTCGGCGGTGACGAACGCGTCCGGCGCGTATTCGATCGTCCTCCCCGCCGGCGACTACACGGTGCTGTGCGCGATCAACGGGGGCACCTGCGTGCCCGTGACGGCGGACGCGGCGGACACCGAGCTCACCGAGGACGCCACGATCGACCTGACCGTCGGCGGTGGCGATACGGGCGGCGACACCGGCGGCGGGAACGCGGGCGGCGACACCGTCGGCTCCGACCAGCAGCCGGTCGTGTCGGGCCATGTCCACGACCGAGCGGGACAGCCCGTGGCCGGCGCCGACATGATCGTCTCGCCCCCCGACGCCACCGGCGGTTACGAGGTGAAGACCGACGCGTCGGGCTATTACGCGATCACCGCCGACTCGACGGTGCCGGTCGGCCGGGTGGTCTGCGAGTACATGCCGAGCCCCTACGCCGTATGCATGCCGGACACCGGCCATCAGGTCGTGTTCGACCCGAACCTGCCCTCGCAGACCGTCGACTGGACCGTCACGGGCATGGACAAGAAGTGAGCGGGACGATCAGCCCGAACGCGGCCAGCAGTCCGCCGACCACCGAACCGCCGACCATCGCCACGCCCTGCACTGCCCCGATTCCGGCCATGCCCCTCACTCGAGCCCGTTCGTCGCTGGTGACGTCGGCGACTAGGCCTGCGCGGTGGGCGGGACGGCGGCGATCGCCGATCCGAAGCCGATGCCGCGCAGCAATACGAACAACGCGAACAGCCCGGTGCCGGTCAGGAGGCCGGCCATGCCCAGCCAGGCGACCAGTGCGAAGGCTGTCATCGTCGTGGTGGCCAGCGCGAACGCGGCGACCAGCACCGGCTTGCGTCCCCAGGACTGCGACCGGCGTCCCCAGAACTGGCTGGTGATCACCAGCATGGCCGCCGCCGCGCCGATCGTGACGACGATCTGCCATTCGGCGAGGCCGACCTCGCGGGAGAGCGGCGCGATGATCGGGTTGAGCGTCATCTGGCCGAGATAAGCCAGGAAGACCGAGCTGAGCAGCAGCCCGATCTGTGGACGCGCTGTCGTCGTTGGGTCGGCGGTCACTCTGCGGTATGCATACCCCTCATAGCGTATGAGTTTGGCCACCATGACTACCTGCTCTTGTGGTATGCATACCCCGCGCGAACTGCGGCTTCGCCCATCGGTATGCAGTCATCGAAATCAAGGCTCCCTGCCGCAGTTGTGGCCGCAGACTGCACGAGGTCGGGCGAAGGGGGGTGACCCCGGAGATCAGGACGGAGCGAAATCTGGTTTGGTCCTGAGGTTCCGTCCATTGGCCGTTGCGTCCAGGACCCGGCTCTCCGCAATGTGGTGTGGTTCGCCGAACTCATCATCGGCGTCCGCTTTCACCTTCGGTGACGGCTTTCGTGTTATTTCATGACATCGGTCACCGATCCGTCCAGTCGTCACCGAAGGTGAGATCGACGGTCACCGATCCGGCCAGTCGTCACCGATGGTGAGATCGACAGTTGCCGACCTGACCCGAACAGCATCAGTCGAGTCGGGGGACGGCGTTGGCGCGAGTCAGCGGCAGGTTGGCCGGGACGGCGACGCGAGCGAGTTCGGCGCGCCGGCGACATGGAGCTTTCGATAGACGCTGGACAGGTGCGTCTCGACCGTCTTGGCGCCGACGTGCAACTCGGCTGCGATCTGACGGTTGGTCAGCCCGGACGCCGCCAGCCTGCTCACCGGCAGTTCGCGTTCGGTCAGCGCGGCCAGGCCGGTGCGCAGCGCACTGGCACGGCGTCCGCCGGCGGCGCGCAGCTCGGACAACGCCCGCTCGGCCAGTCTCTGGCAACCGCGGGTCGTCCGAGAGCCCGGCGGCCTTGGCCAACAACGACCGAGCCTCGATCACGTGGCCGCGGCGACGCAGGGCCGAACCCCAGGAGACCGCCGCCCGCGCCCACTCCAGCGGACGGCCGGCCCGCTCCAGCAGCGTCGCGGCGTCCTCCAGCACGGTCAGGCAGCCGTCGTCGCCGGCGAGATCCAACGATTCGCCCAGGCTGCGCCGGGCAATGCCGACCGCGGACACCGTCCCCCAACTCTGCGCCTCGGCCAGCCCGGTGCGGGCGACCTCGACAACGGCCCGCCAGCAGACAGTCGCCCAGATCGCGGCAGGTGGTCGGCAGCGGCGGCAGCACCTGTCCGTCATGGAGGCCGGCGATGCTCGCCGTGTAGGCCCGCAGCGCCGACCAGCCGGTGCGCAGTGGGCCGGGTGGCAGCCCGGCGGTGGCCCGGCGGAGCACCCGGAGAGCGTCCTCGGCGGGTCCGGCGAACAGCGCGATCCGGCCAGCGGTGCCGCGATCCGCGCCCGCCGACCGGGGTCGGTCTCGGCGTCGAACGCGAGACCGAGATGGGGAGGGCACCCGCGATGTCGTTCGCCACCGCCTCAGCGGTGCCCAGCACGGCCAGGATCTCGGTGCGGCGGACGTCGGTCGACGACTCGGCGACGGCGCGCCGCAGATGGTCGACGACCCGGTCCGTGGCCCCGCGATGGCGCGCGGTCTCGGCGGCCCGCCACAGCACGGAGACGGTCTCCGGGCGCCCGCGCGGCGGCAGCGCGAGGAGATGGACGGCCACCTCCTCGGCGGGCCGGTCGGTCTGCACCGGGTAGTCCGCGGCTCGGCGATGCATCGCCTGACGTCGGGCCGGGGCGATGTCGTCGGCGACGACCTCGGCGATCAGGGGATGAACGAATGCGAAGCAGGTGCCTGCGACGACGATCCTGGGCTGCCGCCGGAGCCCGGACGACGTCCGGCCAGTCGCGCAGCAACGGCTCGAAAGCTGGCGGACCACCCCGAACGCGAAGTCCTTCTCAACCCGGTGGGCGCGGGCGCTGAGTACCCGCACCCCCCGCTCGGACGCCAGCGTCGCCAGCTGCCGCAGCAGCGCTGAGGTGCCCAAGCCCTGGTCGGCTTCGATCAGCAGAACGTGTCCGCCGCGAGGGTCGCGAGCCTCGGCAGCGGCCACCGCGGCGGTGAGGGCGTCGAGCGCCGCCACCTCCTGCTCGCGTTCGAGCAGTTGCCGCATCGCCTGCACCAGGCTCACCCCCTGGAGACTCTCTGGCTGGATGCCATGACAGCCGACGGCCCGAACAGGAGGCCCTAGGCGCTGAGCCGCCGGTAGCGGAGCAGTCGGCGCAGCGAAGCGGCGCTGGGACGAGCCGTCGCGGGTGCCAGAGCCTGTTCCAGACGGCTCCGGACGGCGACGCGGTCGAGGTGCATGCCGATCGCCACCAGGGCGTCCGGCGAGGTTGCGGACGAGGCATCGGCGATGTGGACCTGCCGTCCGACCAGGTTGACCAGCTGGCGGCGCGGCGGGCCGCCGGTGCACACCCGGACGCAGCCCTTGAGTCGGTAGACGCTGAGTGGCGGCTGCTCCAGCAGCTCGATCAGCCGGCCCGGATCGATCGGTTCGGCGACGGTCACGGTGACCGCGTCGGCATGCGGATGAGCGTGCGAGTGATCGGAGTGCGCGGTGCCGGCCGAGCCGAGATCGAGCGGCAGCTGGTCGCCGGTCTCGGGCCGTGTCGCGGGATCGAAGACCAACAGCGGATCGATGCGTCCCTTCGTGGTCGCCACCAGATGGACGCGCGGGTTGCCCTCGCGCACCCGTGCCGCGATCCGGTCCAACCGCTCCGCGCGGGCCGCGGGCGGCACCTGGTCGATCTTGTTGACCACCACCAGGGACGCCGCCGCGTACCGGGCCAGCGGCGGTCCGCCCCGATCGACGGTCTCGAGATGGTCGACGGCATTGACCACGTCCACCAACCCGGCCGGACGCACCCGCTCCACCCCGTTGAACCGAAGCAGCCGGGCAAGCACGGCCGGCTCGGCGATGCCGCTGGCTTCGACCACGATCGCGTCCAGCCGCCGGGACGGGTGCGCCAGCTTCTCCAGTGCCTCGTCCAGGCCGCCGGCGTCCGGCAGACAGCACAGGCAGCCACCGGCGATCGAGGCGGGCTCGTCCACCTGGCCAGCGACCAGTGCGGCGTCCACATTGATCGCCCCGAAGTCGTTGACCACCACGCCGATCCGGGCGCCGGGGGTGCGCAGCAGATGGTTCAGCAGGGTGGTCTTGCCGGCGCCCAGGTAACCGGTGAGCGCGATGACGGGCAGGGTCGCGACCACGTCCGATGAACTCCTTCCGATCCGCGTCCGATCGATCCGGACGCCGGTGAGGTCAGGCCCGGCGGAGCAGCCAGTAGGTCGTCTCACCCAGGCGCTCGGCGTGCAGCCAGACGCTGGCCGCCTCGGCGAGCAGGGCGTCCGGTCCCGGATGGTGGTAGATGTGCTCGGCGGTGTCCTCGGTCAGCACCCGTTCCCCCTCCAGGCTGAGGTAGGTCATCCGCCAGTGCAGCCGTTCGTCGTCGATCGGGGTGGCCTCCGCGATCAGCCGGTACTCCAGCTCGCCGACCTGCGTCCGTGAGATGGTGGCGGCCGGGACGGCCTCGGGCCGTTCCGGCGGTTGCAGGTCGATCAGCGCCGCGCCGCCGTGCGGCAGCCGGTCGGCCAGCTCGGCGAGGACGGCCGCCCGCTCGCCGGGATCGAAATGGCCCAGGACGCCGAGCAGGATCGCCCCGCCCAGCCGTTCGGGCAGGGTGGCGGCGAAGAAGTCCTCGGGCCGCACGGTCACCCGGTGCTGCCACTCGAGGTGGGCCGCGATCCGGGAGAGGGCCAGCGCGCGCATCGCCGGGCTGGGTTCGAGGGCATAGACCTGGGCGTCGGGCGACCGTTCCAGCAGCCATTCGATGTTGACGCCGCTGCCGGCGCCCACGTCGAGGATCGGCCCGGCGTCGGGTTGCAGCAACGGCAGCAGGTGCTCCAGCGCGACGACCTGGACGGCCCGCCAGGGTGCGTTCATCAGGTCGTAGGCACCGGCTGTCGCCGCATACCGATCCGTCATCTACTGCCTCCGTCTTCGGTCGGTCCTCTGAGACTATAAATGATGATTATCATTCGCAGCAATGCTGATAGGTTGGCCACGGGTCGGGCTGGGTAACGGGCCCTGGTGTCGCCACCACGAAGTGTCCGCACTCGTCACGGGCCGCTGAGCGGAGCGCGCGCCAGCGGCGACGAGTGCAGACACTTCGTGTTGTGCGCGAGACGGTGGTCGGAGGTTCGGTATGTGGGACAGATCCCGCGTGCTACCGCGACGTCTGCCGCCGCCGATCTCAGCGGTTCTCGACCCGGACGCCGGCGCGGGTGGCGTCGACCTGGCGCTGGGTCGCGGTGTCGCCGATGGTGGCGAAGGTCAGCAGGGCGCTGCGGGAGCCGTCCCGGTGCTGCACGACGACCACGTCGACGTTGTCGCCTGGAATCGAGCCGAGATAGTCGATCCGCACCTCGAAGCGCAGCTCCCAGGCGTCCAGGCCGCCGACTGTGATCGCCTTGCTCGACTTGGGCACCAGGCGGCCCATCTCGCCCCGGTAGAAGCGGATCGACGAGTCCAGTGCGATGGCGTCCGCCTGCTCCTTCAAGGTGTCGGTCCGGGCGAAGGGCTGGACGCCGGCCAGGATCACCTCGCTCACCCAGTCGGTCGCGATCTGGCGTTCCAGTCCGGTGGCGCAGGTCGCCCAGGGAATGGCGCGGACGGCGTCCGCCTTCCAGCGGGAATCGTGGATCTCCGGCACGCTGAGCCCGCCGCCGAAGAGCCGCCCCCGCACCAGGGCCGTGTCGTACGGCGGGCACGGCGGATTGACGTCCCGCGGCGTCGGTGTCGGCGTGGGCGTCGGTGTGCGGGACGGGGTGGGCGTCGGCGTGGGTGTCGGGGTGGCGCTGGGAGTCGGGCTGCTCTCGTCCCACGCCGAGGTGGTCGGCGCTGGCGGCACCGCTGGAGCCGGGGGTGTGCCGCCGAACAGTCGTGGCCAGGCGAACGCCGCGATCACGGCAAGGACGACCACGGCCGCCACGATCGCCCAGAGCACCGCCGGATTCCGATTGCGCTGGCCCGGACGCTGCCCGTGCGACCCCGGCGGTCGGCCGTTCGGGCCGGGTGGTTGGCGCGGTGGGCCGGACGGTGGCCCGCCAAAGCTCTCCGCGGCCGGATTCGCGGTCAGCCGCCACGTCCAAGCCGAGCCGTCCCAGTAGCGGAACATGCCCTGCTGCCCGCCCGGATCGGGGTACCAGCCTGCTTGCGGCATCGCCAGCCTCCTTGTGGTTCCCGGCCATCATGCCCGGCGGGCCAATGGTCAGGGCAGGGTGAGCACCTCGGCGCCGTCCACGGTGACCACCAGGGAATGCTCGAACTGGGCGCACCGGCTGCCGTCGTTGGTGACCACCGTCCAGCCGTCCTTCCAGATGTGCGAGTGGTGGTCGCCCAGGGTGAGCATCGGTTCGATGGTGAAGGTCATCCCCGGCTGGATCACGGTGGTCAGCGTCGGGTCGTCGTAGTGCGGGATGACCAGGCCGGAGTGGAATGCGGTGTGCACGCCGTGCCCGGTGTACTCGCGGACCACCCCGTAGCCGAACCGCTTCGCGTACGCCTCGATGACGCGTCCGATGACGTTCACCTGGCGTCCGGGCCGGACCGCCTTGATCGCCCGGTTCAGCGCCTCGCGGGTGTGCTGGGTGAGATCGCGGGATGCCTGATCGACCTCGCCGCAGAAGAAGGTGCCGCAGTTGTCGCCGTGCACGCCGTCGACGAAGGCGGTGACGTCGATCTTGACCAGGTCGCCGTCCTCGAGTGGCCGGGTGTCCGGGATGCCGTGGCAGATCACCTCGTTGACCGAGGTGCAGATCGACTTCGGGAAGCCTCGGTAGCCCAATGCCGAGGGGTAAGCGCCGTTGTCGCAGAGGAATTCGTGGGCGACCCGATCGAGTTCGTCGGTGGTCACGCCGGGCGCGATGGCGTCCGCCGCGACGTGCATGGCCTGGGCCGCCAGCCGGCTCGCCACCCGCATCCGTTCGATCACGTCGGGGGTCTGGACGTCGGATCCACGGTACCGGTCGGGCGCCGGGCGTCCGACATAGTGGGGACGGCCGATCGCAGCCGGAACCCGACGCTTGGGCGTCAGCGGGTAGGGCTTGATCGCGGTCACGGGCGCGATCATAGTGGGCTCAACCGAGCGACGAGGGGGCGGCGGTGACCGAAGGAAACTGGTACTGGTGCCTGAAACACCATGCGGCAGAGCCCTACGAGGGTTGCAAGTCCGAGGAGCGTCTCGGTCCGTATCGAAGTCGGGACGACGCCAACAACGCGTTGGAGAAGGTGCGCGAACGCAACGCGCGGTGGGACGACGAGGACGACGACTAGCGACGGGACGACGATTGGCGACCGATTCCGTACGCCGCTGCGCTGGTGAGGCGGGGATGGCCCCTGAATCGGTCGCTGTTCGACGGACTCGTGGCCTCGGGCTGCGTGTCCGGCATGGGTGGACGCCGTGAAACGATCGCGGGCCGTTTGATGGATGTAACCCAACTGAAACACAACGGGCGGCAGACTAGCGGCCATGGATAAGCAGACCGAGTTCGTCCTGCGCGCCATGGAGGAGCGCGACGTCCGCTTCGTCCGGCTCTGGTTCACCGACGTCCTGGGATTCCTGAAGTCGGTCGCGATCGCGCCCGCCGAGCTCGAAGGCGCCTTCGCCGAGGGCATCGGCTTCGACGGCTCGGCGATCCAGGGCTTCGCCCGCGTGTACGAGTCCGACATGGTGGCCCACCCGGACCCGTCCACCTTCCAACTGCTGCCCTGGCGCGGCACCACCCAGGGCACCGCGCGGATGTTCTGCGACATCCGGCTGCCCGACGGCTCGCCGTCGTTCGCCGACCCCCGCTACGTGTTGAAGCGGGCGTTGCGGAAGGCCGCCGACATGGGCTTCACCTTCTACACCCACCCCGAGGTCGAGTTCTACTTGTTCAAGCAGCCGTTGGAGCCCGGTCAGCCGCCGATACCGGTCGACCGCGGCGGCTATTTCGACCACACCACCGCCAACGCCGGCACCGATTTCCGCCGGCATGCCATCACCCTGCTGGAGCAGATGGGCATCTCGGTCGAGTTCAGCCACCACGAGGGCGGCCCCGGCCAGCAGGAGATCGACCTGCGCTACGCCGACGCGCTCACCATGGCCGACAACATCATGACCTTCCGGGTCGTGATCAAAGAGGTCGCCGCGATGAAGGACATGTTCGCCTCGTTCATGCCCAAGCCGCTGGAGAACGAGCCTGGCTCGGGCATGCACACCCACCTGTCGCTGTTCGAGGGCGACACCAACGCCTTCTACGACGCCTCGGCCGAATACCACCTGTCCAAGATCGGACGCCAGTTCATCGCCGGCCTGCTGCGGCACGCCGCCGAGATCGCCGCCGTGACCAACCAGTGGGTGAACTCCTACAAGCGGTTGGTCGGCGGATCCGAGGCCCCGCGCTACATCTGCTGGGGTCAGAACAACCGCTCGGCGCTGGTCCGGGTGCCGATGTACAAGCCGTCCAAGGGGGCCTCGGCACGGGTCGAGTTGCGCTCCATCGACTCGGCGGTGAACCCCTACCTCGCCTACGCGCTGGTGCTGAACGCCGGCCTGGCCGGGATCGAGAACGACTACGAGCTGCCCGAGGGCGCCGAGGACGACGTCTGGTCGCTCACCGAACGGCAGCGCCAGGCGCTCGGCATCAAGCCGCTGCCCCGGTCGCTGGACACCGCGATCGGCCTGATGGAGAACTCCGAGCTGGCCGCCGAGACCCTCGGCGAGCATGTCTTCGACTTCGTGCTGCGCAACAAGCGCGCCGAGTACGAGGCCTACCGCGCCCAGGTCACCCCCTGGGAGCTGCGCACCTCGCTGCCCTCTCTGTGACGTCGTCCCGACTGACCTCGTCCCGAACGGACGTCGCGCCGCCGTTCGCCCTGTGCCCCGGCACCCAACCCCCTCCCTAACTACTTCTGCCCTGCCACATGCGGGAGGGCCGAAGTAGTTAGGGAGGGCCTAGTGCTCCGGGCGGAGCGGGAACAGGGCGGACAGGTCGCTGTGCGCACCACTGGCCCGGACGCGGTGGCTGGCCCGTGCGTCCGTCCAGGTCAGCTGACCTGTGGCCAGCGCGAGCATGGTGACCGCATCGGTCTCGACGACGTTCGGCGGGGTGCCGCGGCGATGGGTGCTGCCCTCGTCGAGGGCGAGTTGGACGGCGGCGTAGGGCGGCACGCGTAGCTCGACGGTCCGCCCGGGGTGCTCAGCAGCGACGCGGGTGCACAGCGCCCGTACCGCCTTCGCGAGCTGGACGGCGTCCGCCGCCGCGCCCTGGCCGGCCAATTCGTCCAGTTCGGCCCAGTCGAGAGCGGGGGTCTGGCGGCGAATCGGGCGGGACGGCACGCCGCCGACGATAACATCGCGGCCATGACCCGCATCTCGACCGCCGAAGGAAACCTAGCCCGATTAGGCTTCGGCGATCCGCATCGGGCTGCCGAGATCCTGAACGGCTGGTACGACGAGTTGGGCGAGGGCTGCGACCAGCTGGTGGCCGAGATCCTGGCCAGCGCCGATCCGGATCTGGCGCTCAGCGGCTTGGCGCGCCTGGTCGGCGAGCGGCCGGGTCTGCTGGACGATCTCGGCGCCGAATCCGGTGCCTGGTCCCGGCGGCTGATCAGCGTGCTGGGCGCCAGCGTCGCGCTCAATCAGCATCTCGGGGTGCGTCCGCTGGACGCCGACGTGCTGCGCGCCCCGTCCGGACGCCGCGACGCGGCGACCCTGCGCCGCATCCTGCTGGACGCCGTCGGTGCCGATCCGGACGCCGGCGCACCGGTCGCCGATCCGAGCCGTTCGGACGACCTGCGCCGTGCCTACCGGCGCGAACTGCTCCGGATCGCCGCCGCCGACCTGACCGCGGACGATCCGCTCGAACTGCTGCCGGAGGTGGCCGGTGAACTGGCCGACCTGGCGGACGCCACCGTGGAGACCGCGCTCGCCCTGGCCCGCGGCGAGGTGCCCGGCTGGGAGTGCGCCCGGCTCGGCATCGTCGCGTTGGGCAAGACCGGCGGCCAGGAGTTGAACTACCTCAGCGACGTCGACGTGCTGTACATCGCCGAGGCCGCGTTGGACGAGGCCGGCGAGCCGGCCTGTGAGACAGCCCGCGCGGTCACCGTCGCCACCAAGCTGGTCGGCGCGCTGAGCCGGATCTGTTCGGCGCATACCGCGGCCGGCACGATCTGGCAGATCGACGCGGCGCTGCGTCCCGAGGGCAAAGCCGGACCGCTGGTGCGCACGTTGTCCTCACACGCCGTCTACTACGAGAAATGGGCGAAGAACTGGGAGTTCCAGGCCATGCTCAAGGCCCGTGCGATGGCCGGGGACCTGGCGTTGGCGCAGGACTTCGTCGACCTGGTCGCCCCGATGGTGTGGCACGTCGCCGAGAACGACCAGTTCGTCACCGAGACCCAGGCGATGCGTCGCCGGGTGATCGCGCTGCTGCCGCCCCGTGAGGCCGACCGCGAGATCAAGCTGGGCGCCGGCGGGCTGCGTGACGTCGAGTTCAGCGTCCAGTTGATCCAGCTGGTGCACGGACGCGCCGACGACCGGGTCCGGCAGCGCGGCACCCTGCCGGCGCTGGCCAAGCTGATCGAGTTCGGCTACGTCGGACGCGGCGACGGCAGGGACCTGGACGCCGCCTACCGGCTGATGCGGCTGCTGGAGCACCGCATCCAGTTGGAGAAGCTGCGCCGCACCCACCTGATGCCCGAGGACGAGTTGAGCCTGCGCCGGCTGGCCCGCAGCGTCGGCATGGCGGACGCCGACGAACTGCGCAGCCGCTGGCGGGGCGCCACCCGAAGGGTGCTCGGCCTGCACCAGCGGCTGTTCTACTCGCCGCTGCTGGAAGCGGTGGCGCGGATCCCGTCCGAGGCCGTCCGGCTCACCAGCTTCGGCGCCGAGGTGCGGCTGCGGGCGCTCGGCTACGCCGATCCGAAGGCGGCGCTGCGGCACATCGAGGCCTTGTCGCAGGGGTTGAGTCGGCAGGCCGAGATCCAGCGCCAGCTGCTGCCGGCGATGCTCGGCTGGTTCACCGCCGGACCCAACCCCGACCACGCGCTGCTGGCCTTCCGGCAGGTGTCCGAGGCGATGGGCCGGACGCCCTGGTATCTGCGGGCGTTGCGCGACGGCGACGCGATGGCCGAACGGCTGGCCAAGATCCTGTCCTCCAGCCGGTACACCGTCGATCTGATGATGCGGGCGCCGCAGTCGGTCGGCATGCTGATCGACGAGGCGTCCCTGCGGCCGCGGGAACGCGGCGAGATCCTGGCCGAGATGCGGGCGTCCGCGAAACGCCACGGCGAACTGGACGTGGCGGTGCAGCACATCCGGGCCGTCCGGCGTCGCGAACTGCTGCGGATCGCGATGGCCGACCTGCTCGGCCTGATCGACCTGGCCACCGTCGGGGTGGGGCTGTCGGAGCTGTTCAGCGCCACCATCGACGCCACCCTCGAAGTGGTGCGCCGCCGGCTCGAATGGTCACCGCGGATCGCGGTGATCGCGTTGGGCCGCTGGGGCGGTTGCGAGCTCTCCTACGCCTCGGACGCCGACGCGATGTTCGTGATCGAGGACACCGACCGTCCGGACGCGGTGAAGATCGGAACCCAGGTGGTCTCCGAACTGCGTTCGGTGCTGGGAAAGGCGGGTCCCGATCCGGCTCTGGACATCGACGTCGATCTGCGTCCGGAGGGCAAGGGCGGGCCGATCGTGCGGTCGCTGTCGTCGTACCTCGCCTACTACGAGCGCTGGTCGTCCACCTGGGAGGCACAGGCCTTGCAGCGCGCCGCGCACGGTGCCGGCCATGCCGAGCTGTCGGCGTCCCTGCTGCGGACGATCGACACCATCCGCTACCCGGCCGGGGGACTGGCCCGGCAGCAGGTGCACGAGATCCGCAAGCTGAAGGCCCGGATGGAGGTGGAGCGGATCCCGCGGGGCAGCGATCCGCTGCGCAACACCAAGCTCGGCCCCGGCGGGCTCTCCGACGTGGAGTGGGCCGTCCAGCTGCTGCAGCTGCAGCACGGCGATCGGCTGCCCGAGCTGCGCACGACAGCGACCCTCGGCGCCCTGGGCGCGGCCGAGGCCGCGGACTTGATCTCTCCCGAGGACGCCGCCGCGCTGCGGGACGCCTGGACGATGGCCAGCGGCATCCGCAACGCGATCCTGCTGCTCCGCGGACGGGCGTCCGACACCATCCCGAACGATCCGCGGGAGGCGTCCGCCGTGGCCCAGCTACTCGGCTATGACAAGGGCGAATCCAGCGTCTTCATGGACGAGTACCGGCGCCGCACCCGGCGTGCCCGGCTGGTGATGGACCACATCTTCTGGGGCCTGGAGTAGGACGCCTCTGGGGTTGACAGGTCGCCCGTCGGGTGTGTGCCGCAGCCGAGACACGATTGATCAGCGGCTCCCCAGAGTCCGACCCGGACGCCAGGCCTTTGGCTAACCGTGCTGCGGTGTCGTGGTCCGGGGGGTCGCCGATCGGCCCCGCTGCGCTCGTAGAGGTGGAGCGAGGCCTGGCGTGCTGCGGTGTCGTGGTCCGGGGGTCGCCGATCTCACCATCGGTGCCCGCTTTCAGCTTCGGTGACGGCTTTCGTGTTATTTCATGACATCGGTCACGGATCCGGCCAGTCGGCACTGATGGTGAGATCGGCGGACGCCGGATGCGCCAGACCGACACTGCCCGGTGCCCGGTGCCCGGTGCCCGGTGCCCGGTGCCCGGTGCTCAGGCGGATATCCGGGCGTCGACTCGACGGCGGGAGCGCTCGATCGCGGCCTTCACTCGTCGGGCAAGGACGGATGGATCATCCAACCTGACTTTCACACCTCGCGCTGATTTTCGGGTTTCGGTGGGCGTCGTGCCTTGTCAGGGAGGTTCGGGTGGGGTGTTTGGGGCACTAATCGGTCGGTAGGATCAGGGTTGTGAGCCCGTTTCTGCGGAAGGTGAAGACGGCTTCGGGTGCGGTGGCGGTGCAGATCGTGGAGAAGAAGCACGGCCAGCGGCGGATCCTGGAGCATCTCGGCTCGGCGCACTCGCAAGCCGAACTGGCCCCAGACGTGCTGGAAATAAGCCGTCGCGAGCTGGCTGCGGTAGTCGCGGCCGGCACACCGTTTCAACGCCTTGTAGTAGGTGTTGTGATGCGACGGGGTGATCCCGAGCTCGTTGATCACGCGGAGGCTGTCCAGTTTCGAGGTCGGCTCCACCAACCGGGCCAGCACCAGCTGGAAGAACGCCTTGGTCGAGATCGGCACCCAGAAACTCAACGCCGGGCAGAAGCAGCTGGACCTCGGCCTGGACGAGCGCGGGGCGCCGGCGGGAACGGTGATCGTTGAGTCGTCACGCTCGACGTTGCTGATCGACGTGGTCCGTGGGTCGTGGGAGCGGCTCGGGTTCGGCGTGATCGACGATGAGCGACCTCCAAGCCCGCTCCGGTCGGAGCCTGCGCAAGCTCATCACCACCCTGCGGCCGCTACGCCAAGTCACCATCACCATCAGCGGCCACCGCCTCGACGCCCACCCCGCCATCGACCCGGCCACCCAAGAAATCCTCAACGCTCTGGGGCACTAAACGTGTGAAAGTCAGGTGAGATCGGCGGACGCCGGATGCGCCAGACCGACACTGCCCGGTGCCCGGTGCCCGGTGCCCGGTGCCCGGTGCTCAGGCGGATATCCGGGCGTCGACTCGACGGCGGGAGCGCTCGATCGCGGCCTTCACTCGTCGGGCAAGGACGGATGGATCATCCAATAGGGCCGTGGTGACCCGGACGACCTCCCAGTCGAGGGCGCGGATCTCGTCCTCACGGACCTTCTCTCTGGCTTCCGAGCCCGGCTCGTCATATTTGCCCAGTCCGTCGCATTCCACCAGCACGCTGGTTCCGCTGATTCGGGCGTCCGCGCGATAGTCGGTCCCTGGCACGTGGAACTGAGGTTCGAGTTGGTGCCCCCAGCGGTCGAAAGTCAGCGCCGTCCGTGACTCCAACGGCGATTCGCGGCGCTGATCGGCCAGCCGGCGGACGACCCGGAGCCGCTGATGACCTGGACGTCCGCCCAGCTTCTTCGACCAGACGTCGAATGCCGCAAGTGACACCAAACCCAGGGCGAGCGCTTTGTCGAGCGCCATCAAACCGGACACCGGGCAGAACAGAGCAGTTTGGGCGATGATCAGGGCAGGGTCGGTTCCGTCGGCGTCCGCCACCCGACGATGGATCACCACATGGGCGCGGTTCTGGGCGGGGCCAGGTCCGATGCGCATCAGGTGGATGCGGCTCCAGTCCGGACGGTGCACTGGCAGTTTCAGTTGGACGGCGCCCGAATAGTGGCTGGCGACAGTGTCCGGATGATCGGCCAATTCGGTCAGGACGCGCAACCGGTGGCGCTCGGCCGGCTGCTCTGGGTTGAGGCTGGTGTACCAACCCCGCTTCAGCCGCACCAGGCCCCCCTGGCTGAGCTCTCGGCGGATCTCGTCCTGTCCGATTCCGCGATCGCGCAACTGGCGGACGTTGAAGATGGAGACCTGGTTGAGTTCAGACGGAATCATCCTGTGACTATCGGCCAGATTCAGCCCCTGGACGCCGGTGCTCAAGCAAATTGTGGATAACTCGACGAACTCATCGGACCGCCGGACGGCATGGATCAGGTGTGGATCCGGTTCGTCCGACCCTGGCTACCTGCCGTGGGGGTCGCCTGGGGGTCGCCGATCTCACCATCGGGAGCCGCTTTCACTTTGACCGATCGATTTCGTGCTATTCCATGACATCGGTCACGGATCCGGCCAGTCGGCACCGATGGTGAGATCGGCAGCTCCTGGCGATGAAGGAAACCTGGCCACGACGGGCACAACAGAGGGGTGCGCTCAGACCTGGAGCAGCGTCAGATCGGGATGCACCTCGGCGTCCATGCCGGCCATCCGGGCGGTCAGTTCCGCCAGAAGAGGGTTGCTGTGACTGAGGTGGACGCCGATCACGCGGGTGGCGGCGTCCACTGCGCCGATGCCGCGCAGGTCGTCCACCGCGGCACCGAAGCTGGTGAATGTGTGGTGCCCGGTCATCGGTGGGACGGCGTCGCCGAAGGTCTGCTCCAGCAACACCAGGTCGAAGCGCCAACCGGCCAGCAGTTCCAGGGCACGAGGCTGCCACGGCCCGGTGTCGGTCGCGTACAGCAGCCGGCGTCCCTCGTGCTCGACCGCGTACAGCACCGCCTCGCCACGGGCGTGATGGGTGGCCGGCAGCACCAGCACCCGGTAGCCGTCCACGGTCAACCCATCCCCTGCGGTCACCGTGGTGAGGGTGACCACCAGCTGCTCCGGCGCCAGCCAGTCGACGCAACGGGCGATCGCCGGCGCAGGCCCGACCATCTGCAGCGGCCGCTCGTTCACCCAGCCGCGGTGCATCAAGAACGACGGATCGAGATGGTCGTCGTGCGCATGCGTGATCAGCACCGTCCGGACGCCGCACAGGTCGCGTCCGGCGCGCTGCGCCTGCCGCGGCGCCTCGGGACCGCAGTCCAGCAGCAATACGTCGTCGACAAGCACGGACGTGTTGGTCCGGATCGCGCCGGACGTCCGGGCCTCGGCGCAGGTCGGGCAGGTGCACCAGGCGTTCGGGACGCCGTCCGAGGCCCCGGTGCCGAGCAGCAGAACGTCCATTGGCTCACGGTAATGCCTACGGCTCGACCCACACCCACGACGGCGGGGGAGCGCAGGCGCTGTGAGACCCAGCTGTCATGATGGACGCCGACTCGAAAGGGGAACCCGTGGCCGTTGCCTCGTCCTCCAGGCGTGCCTGGGTGGTGTTGTCGATCCTGCTGCCGGCCGCGGTGGTCGGGGTGCTGACCTGGCTGCGCCGCTGGGTCTCCGACGACGGCTTCATCAACGTCCGGGTGGTGCTGCAGCTGGTGGCCGGCCACGGCCCCACCTACAACCTGAACGAGCGGGTCGAGGTGGGCACGTCCACGCTGTGGCTCGCCTTCGTGACGCTCGGCAAGCTGGCCGCCCCGTGGGCCGAGGTGGGCGAGGTGATGGTCTGGCTGGGCACCGGGTTCATCACGCTGGCGATGATCCTGCTCGGCTTCGGCGGGCTGCAGCTGGTGCCGCCACGCAGCCAGGTGGTGTTGCCGCTGGGCGCCGCCGTACTGGCCGGGCTGACCCCGTTTTGGGATTTCGGCACCTCGGGCCTGGAGACCTCGCTCACCTTCTGCTGGATCGCCGCCTGCTTCTGGGCGCTGGCCCGGCGCTGGGCGAACCGGCCGCGGCATCCGCTGCCGGCCTGGCGTCCCTGGCCGGTCGCCGTGCTGATCGGCTTGGGCGTGCTGATCCGGCCCGACCTGGCCCTGGTCAGCCTGGTCTTCGGCATCATGCTGCTGTGCCAGTCCGAGCGCCGGCTCGGCGGCTGGCTGGGCTCGGCCGGCTTCGCGTTGGCCGTCCCGGTCGGCTATGAGATCTTCCGGATGGGCTACTACGCCTCGCTGGTGCCGAACACCGCCCTGGCCAAGGCGAACGCGTCCGTGGTGCAGGGGCTGCTGTACCTGTTCGACTACGCATCGACCTACTACCTGTACCTGCCGGTGACGATCATGCTGGTGTTCTTCGTCGCCGGCATCGCCACCGCCGTGCAGGACCGGGACGGCGGCCTTGCCGCGCTCTGGCTCGGCCCGCTGCTCGGTGCCGCGATCCACGCCGGCTTCGTCATCTCGGTGGGCGGCGACTTCATGCACGCACGGTTCCTGCTGCCGGCCACGGTGTTGCTGTTCGCCCCGGTCGCGGTGGTCGGCGGTGCGGCCTGGACGCGGGTGGCGGCCGTGCTGACCATGGTCTGGGCGCTGGTCGCCGGGCTGGTGCTGCGTCCGGTGCTGTGGAACGGCATGATCGTCGACGAGCGCAGCTACTACGCGAAATTCGTCCCGGATCGCCCCGGCGCCATGGTGATCGCCGAGAACTGGTCGGCCGACGTCGGCTATCAGCTCACCCAGCGGGCCGCGAAAGACCTGGCCGCGGGGCGCTCCTATTTCGTCGACATCACCAAGCCGGACGACAGACTGCCCACCTACGACGGCGAGGGCGTCTACGTGGTGATCAACTCGCTCGGCATCGCCGGCGTCGGCGCCGGGCTGGACGTCACCATGGTCGACCCACCGTCCCTGGGCGACCCGATCGGTTCCCGGCTGGTGTTGCCCCCGGACGCCGAGTACCGGGTCGGGCACGCCTATAAACCGGTGGTCTGGGCGATGGCCCGCTACACCGCGGCCGACGTCCACCCCGGCGACAAGGCGCTCAACGACGCCCGCGCCACTCTGGCCTGCGGCGACATTCCGGCGCTGATCGCCGCGGTCTCCGAACCGCTCACCCCGCAACGGTTCGTCACCAACATCCTGCAGGCGCCGAAGCTGACCATGCTGCGCATCCCGGTCGATCCGGCACAGGCCCGGAAGGCCATCTGCGGCTAGCCTCCTCGTCATCCCGGACTCGTTCGTCATCCCGGACTTGCTCCGGGATCTCCGGCGGGTCCGGGTTCGAGGTGCTCGGTGAGATCCCGGCGTTCGCCGGGATGACCAGGTGCGGGAGTCGCAGGCCTGGATGACGGTCGGCCGACCGTGACCACCGGTCACCGACGTCTCTCGGTCGTCACATCGAGCCGTTACCATGCGGCGCTGTGAGGGCGAGCGCATGAAGCGGGATTACCGCGTCCAGCCGTCACAGGCCAGCGCGCAGGAGAGTCTGGCCGGTGCGGTCGGACTCGTCGGCGACCATTTGATCAGTCTCAAGGGCCTCTGGCCGCGGCGCGCCGACTACGCCGAACTGCCCCGCTCCTGGGGACGCGACCTGCTCGCCGGGGTGACGGTGGGCGTGGTGGCGCTCCCGCTCGCGCTCGGCTTCGGGGTCGCCTCCGGTGCCGGCGCGGCGGGCGGGCTGATCACCGCGGTCGTCGCCGGCATCGTCGCGGCGGTGTTCGGCGGCAGTCATCTGCAGATCTCCGGGCCGACCGGGGCGATGACGGTCGTGCTGCTGCCGGTGATCGCCCAGTACGGCGTCCAGCAGGTGCCGCTGCTCGCCGTCCTCGCCGGTGTGCTGGTGGTGCTGATGGGCCTCACCGCGATGGGCCGGGCCATCGAGATGGTGCCGTTCCCGGTGGTCGAGGGCTTCACCACCGGCATCGGGGCGATCATTCTGCTGCAGCAGTGCCCGCTCCTCCTCGGGGCGCCCAAGGGGGAATCCGAGTCCACCTTGATGGCCACCTACCAGACCTTGCAGCACACCGATTGGCCGGCCGCAGTCTGGCCGCTGATGGTGGCCGGACTGACCGTGGTGCTGCATCTGCCCGGACGCCGCTTCCCGAAACTGCCCATCTCGCTGTTGGCGATCGCCGTGGCCACGGTGGTGGTCGAGCTGGCCGCTCTGCCGGTGGAGCGGATTGGGGCGCTGCCGTCCGGCCTGCCGGCACCTGCCCTGCCGGCCTTCGACCTGGTCACGCTCCAGGACCTGGCCGCGCCGGCGCTGGCGGTCGCGGCGCTCGCCGCCCTGGAGTCGCTGCTGTCGGCACGGGTCGCGGACGGCATGGTGCCGGACATCGGACGCACCCAGCCCGATCGGGAACTGGTCGGGCAAGGCCTGGCCAACCTGGCGTCCGGGCTGTTCGGCGGGCTGCCCGCCACCGGGGCGATCGCACGTACCGCGGTCAACGTCCGCTCCGGTGGACGCACCCGGCTCGCCTCGATCACCCATGCGGTGGTCCTGCTGGCGATCATGCTGGCGCTCGGCCCGATCGTGTCCCGGATCCCGCTGGCGGCGCTGGGCGGCGTCCTGGTCGTGGTGGCGCTCCGGATGGTGAATCCGGCCGTGTTCCGGACGATCTTCCGCACCACCCGCGCCGACCGGAACACCTTCGTGATCACCTTGTTGGCGACCGTCTTCCTCGACCTGGTGGCGGCGGTGCTGCTGGGTGCCGCGATGGCGGCGATGATGAGTCTGCGGCATATGGCGAAGTACTCGATCGTCCGGCGCCAGTATCTGCCCGCCGACACCCGCGAAGGCGTCATCGACTACACGCCCGAGCAGGAACGCCTGCGCGACCGGATCGCGATCTTCCGGGTGGACGGCGCACTGTTCTACGGCGACGCCAGCCGCTTCACCGATCTGGTGACGGGGGTCGAGGGTGTCGCGGTGGTGATCCTCCGCTTCCATCGCATGCACATCCTGGACGCCTCCGGCGGCGAAGCGCTCAAAGACACCGTCCGGCAACTGAGCCGGCGGGGCATCGCGGTGATCGCCCAAGGCATGACCAAGGCGCAGCTTCGCACCGTGACCTCGATGGGTGCGCTCGACCCGGCGCTGCACGTGCTGGAGCTGTCGCAGGCGATCCAGCGGGCGGCGGCCCTGGTCGACTCAGACGGACGCCGAAGGTAGCCGCCGCATGATCGCCAGGCCGATCAGCAGGTAGGCGACGATCTGGAACAGTTCCAGCGGCCAGCCTTCTCCGCCGCCGAGCAGTGCGGCGAATGTGTTGCCCAGATGCAGCCCGCCGTGGATGCCGACGGCTGCCCAGAGCGAGCCGGTGGCGAAGTAGAGCGCGGCGGCGGCGAAGCCGAAGGCGCCGGCCGAGGTGATGTAGATCGCGCCCTGCCACCACACCGCGTGTCCGCCGTTGGACACGATGTGGATCAGCCCGAAGGCAATCGCCGACACGCCCGCCTGCCGCCACGGGCGGCCGCCGAGCGACTGGGTCAGCCAGCCGCGCCAGACGTACTCCTCGGGGAAGCCCTGCATGCCGAAGCCGAGCAGCAGCGAGCCGGCGATCACCACCCACAGCGGCTGACCGCCGAAGCCGCTGGACGCCGGAATGAGCTGCAACCGGGCGAACAGCACGCTGGCCGGAACCACCACGACCAGGCTGATCGCGGTGCCCAACAGCAACCCCAGCACCGTGCGGGCGTCCAATGCCAGCCCGGTCACCCGGAACGGACGCCGGTCGACGAACCTGGTCAACACCGCGATGAAGAGGATCGAGAGCAGTGGGACGGTGAGAACAGGAATGCCTTGTTTGAGCACCGCCAGCCCCCAGTTGCCGGCACGGGCGTCTGGGGTCGGGTCCATGCCGGGCAGCGACGGAACGACGAGCAGCAACAGATAGCTGGCCAGCGTCACCACCAGTGCGAGCAGCAACCGGAGCGCGACGCCGGGCCAGCCCACGGCGGGTGTGTCCAGAGGTGCCCGCCCGGTCGGGACGGGAGCGGGTGTGGCGTGGGTGGCGGCGGTCATGCCCCGACGCTACGGATCCGATGCCGCCGCGGGAACCAGCCCGTGTCATGACAGGTATCGGCGTCCGGTCATGGACACCCATGACCGCGGTCATGGGTGCGGGCGCGTTCCACGATTTAGGGTGATGCCATGCCCCGTCCGAGCACCGCTCCCGCCGATCGGGTGCGCCGGCTGCTGAACGCGATGTTCGCCGGAGGGCTGCTCGCCGCGCTCGGTTCGGCCGTGCTGCAGCTGGCGGACCGGCCCGGCAACGCCACCGCGCTGCTGCTGTTGGTGGTCGTCGCCGCAGCGGCCTGGCGGTTCCGGGCGACGGGGCGGTTCACCAGGGTCGCCTCGCTGGTGCTGACCCTGTGCGGAATCGGCGTGGTCACCTTCGGCGACAATCTGGGCCTGCCGTTGCTGTTCGCGGCGTTGATCGTGCTGGTCGTCGACTGGAGCGTGTGGGCGGGCTGCGCGCTGGCAGTGCTGATGACCGCCGTCCTGGTCGCCCTGCTGCACGACGGCTACCAGGGTGACTGGACGCCGGTGCTGCTGCAATCGCTGGCCAACCTGGCGCTGCTCTCGATCGTCCTGGTCTTCGGCGCGGTGCTGCGGGCCTTCGACCAGCAGCATCGCGAACTGGTCGCGGCCAACGCCCGGCTGACCGAGGCGATGGACGCCTCCCGCGACCTGGTGCTGGCCCAGGAACGTGCCCGTGCCGCCGCCGAACTGCATGACGGACTCGGCCACCAGCTGACACTGGTCTCGATGTCGCTGGAGTTCGCCGGCCGGGTCCGGGAGCGCGACCCGGCGGCCGCCTGGAAAGAGGTGGTGAACGCCTCGGCGATGACCAGGCAGGCCCTGGCCGACATGCGGCTGTGGGTGCGGGCGCTGCATCCGGCCCGGCTGGAGGAGTTGACCGATCCGCAGTCGTTCGAGGCGGTCGCGGACGTGTTCCGCGGCACCGGGCTGGAGGTCGGCGTCGAGGTGGCGCCGGAGATCGGACGGCTGGACCGTCCGCGCACCCTGTTCGCCTACCGGCTGATCCAGGAGGCGTTGACCAATGTGCTGCGGCACACCGCCGCCGACCGGGTGCGCTGCACCCTCGACCGGGACGCCGGTCGGCTGCGGGTGGTGGTCAGCGACAACGGCCGGGTCGAGCAGGAGCCGGAGCCCGGCTTCGGTCTGCGCGGCCTCACCGAGCGTGCCCGCGAGTTGGGCGGCACGCTGGTCCTGCGGCATCCCGGACGCCTCGGCGGGCTCGACGTGATCGCCGAAGTCCCGCTCGACGCCGTCCCGGCGGAGGCGGCATGACCGGCCGGATCCGGGTCGTGGTGGTCGACGACCAGCAGCTGCTGCGCCGCGGACTCGGCATGCTGCTCGGCACCGACGACGGCATCGAGGTGGTCGGCGAGGCCGGCGACGGCCATCAGGCGCTGGCCGTGATCGCCGCCACCGCCCCGGACGTGGTGCTCACCGACGCGCGGATGCCCGGCCTGGACGGCCTCGGCCTGCTGGCGGCCTGCGTCCACAGACATCCCGGCCTGCCGGTGGTGCTGCTCAGCACCTTCGACGACGAGGACCTGGTCCGCGGCGCGATCGAAGGCGGCGCGGCCGGCTTCCTGCTCAAGGACTGCTCGGTGGAGACCCTCGGCGAGACCATCCGGCAGGCGGTCGCCGGCGGCCTGGTGATCGACCCCCGCGTGGCTCGGACGGCGTTCAGCCGTCCCCGCCCGGACACCGGACCGCTGGCTGCGCTGACCGCCACCGAGCTGCAGGTCGCCCAGTTGGTGGCCACCGGCGCCACCAACACCGAGATCGCCACCCAGCTGCACCTGGCCGAGGGGACGGTGAAGAACCACGTCTCGGCGCTGCTGCGCAAGCTCGAGCGGCGTGACCGCACCGGGCTCGCTCTGCTGCTGACCCGCGCGCTCGACGTCCCGCGATGAGACGGCGCCGCTTGACCTCCGGACGCCGTCTGGTCGCATTCGCCGTAGACGCGATAAGCGGTATCGACGCCTCCACCTCGATGCCTCCTGTCAGATAACTGCAGCGGGATTCCGCTGCGACAGTAGGAACGTCGCCTGGCTAATTCCGATGTGTTGTTGCGCCAGCATGAGTGTTCGTCTAGAGTGCCGGACATCGAAGGCTGCATGAAGGAGTTTGATATGAGCCTCAATTTCGGTAGACGTCTGACGGTCTCGGTGTGCGCTGGAGCCTTGATTCTGGGGGCCTCGGTGGCTCCCGCTCACGCTTCGGTGACCGAGGATGATTACCAGTACTGCGGTGGGAGCACGCCGTTCGCGTATCTTCAACTCAGGACGAAGGGCGATCGGGTCCTCCTTCTACCGGGGAAGAGTTCGGCGTTCTTCGAGGAGGGGTCGAGTAGTTGGCACATCAGCACACGGCAGGGTAAGGGTAGCGGTGGATTCTGGTCCGTGACTGGCAGTATCACGGTGGACTTGAGTTACACCAAGGGTGTCTGCAAGAGCTTCAGCGCATAACCGGGGTTCGGGCGTTGAGGCGGCGCGGTTTCGAGGTTGCGAGGGTCGGAAGATCTTCTACTACTTGTCTGATCTGGATCGCCGCTGCGGTCGTGCTAGTGGTCTCTGTGTCGGCCTGCTCTTCCAATGTGGAGCCGTCGATGACGCCAAGCCAGCGGCCCATCTTTGCAGGAACCGTCTCGGAATATAACCGAGCGCTCGTGGACTGCCTGAAGAAGGCGGGTGTGAATGCCTCCTTCGAGATCGGTCCGGACGGGCGGGCGCGGACGGAGTTTCCTGCCGCCTCGCGGACTGAATTTGAGGAAAACAAGAAAGTCGTGGACGGCTGCAGAGCGACGTTGCCTGCGAAACCCGAGCCCAAGACCGACGCCGATTTCAGGTTGATGTACGACCATTTTGTAGAGCAGTCGCGTTGCGTCAAGAATGAGGGCTACGATGTTCCTCCGATGCCGTCGTGGCAGTCTTTCCTCGAGGAAATTCGAGGCAATCGACTGGACTGGTACCTGACGGCCCTCGTGCCGGAGAGCGTGCAGGACGAGGTCAGGAAGAAGTGTGTCGACGCCGAAAGCTGGTGGTAAGAGACGGTGCGAACGTGAAGATCTTCTGGCCGTCACATTCCGACGGACTCATGTGACGTGACCAAGCTCGGACTGATTGCGGGCGGAGTCGCCCTTCTGGTCGCCGGCACAGGCATCGGCTGGGCGGCCTCCGTGGTGACCCGCGAGCCGCCGGAGGTAGCGTCCGAGGCGCTGTATGCCGAGGTCGAAGCCGTATCGGGGGAGGTGTCGGCGTCCGTCGCGACGGTCGTCACCGTCACCTGGCCGACCAGCCGGGCCGCGGTCAACCAGGCGTCCGGGATCGTCACCGGGGTCAACGTTCGCCGTGGCGACCGGGTCGAGGCCGGCGACGCGCTGTACCGCGTCGACGAGCGTCCGGTGATTGTCGCAAAGGGACGGGTGCCTGCCTTCCGCGACCTGAAGGCAGGCATGGCGGGCGCCGACGTCCAGCAGTTCACGGCGCTGCTGAAGGCAAAGGGCTACCTGCGCGCCACGTCCGGCACGATGACCCCGGCGGTGGTGGCTGCCGCCACGACGTGGCAGCGGCGGCTCGGTGTCGAGGCCACCGGGGTGGTGCGGCGCGGCGACGTGCTGTTCGTCCGGACCCTGCCCGTCCGGGTCGTGCTCGACCCCAAGGCATTCCGGGTCGGGGCCGAGATCGGCAGCGGCCAGGCGAGCGTGGACTCCCTCGGCGCCGCACCGGTGTTCACCGCGACGTTCGGCGAGACCCAGGCCCGTCAGGTGGCAGCGGGCATGACCATCACGGTGACCAGCGGCTCACAGGCCTGGACCGGCCGCCTCGGTGCCCTCACGACCGGCGCGGACAACCAGAGTGCCGCGCGCATCACCGGACCCACCGGCGGCTCGCTGTGCGGCAAGGACTGCGGCGCGATCCCGCTGTCCGGGACGACGCGGCTCAACGGCGTGACCGAGGTTCAGGCTCCGGTCCCCGGCGTGGTCGTTCCGGTCGCCGCGCTCGCCTCGGCGGCGGACGGCAGCGTCGCCGTGATCGGTGCCGACGGCAGCCGCATTCCGGTGACGGTGAACGCACGGGCCAGGGGAATGGCGGTGGTGCAGGGCTTGGCAGCCGGCACGAAGGTGCGGGTGCCCGACCAATGACCACGCTGACGTGTGCCGATCTCGAGTTCGGCTACGGGAAGCTGCCCAGCATCATCTCCGGCTTCGCCTTGCGGGCGTCGGCCGGCGATCTGGTGGCGGTCACCGGCCCGTCCGGTCGCGGCAAATCCACCCTGCTCTATCTGATCGGGCTGATGCTCACCCCACGCTCCGGTGCGGTGCTGATCGACGGTGAGCCGGTCTCGTCGCTTCCGGACGCCGCCCGCTCCCGGTTGCGCGCCGCGCTGTTCGGCTTCGTCTTCCAGGACGCCGCGCTCGACCCCACCCGGACCGTGATGGACAACATCGTGGAGGTGTCGCTCTACGGCGATCTGGAACCCGCTGCAGCGCAGCGCCGGGCGGGTGAACTCATGCGCGAACTCGGCGTCGACACTCCTGCTGACCGCAGGCCCGGCCAGGTCTCCGGCGGCCAGGCGCAACGGATCGCGCTGTGCCGCGCACTCGTCCACCAGCCCGCGGTGCTGCTTGCCGACGAGCCGACCGGCAATCTGGACGACGCCAGCGCCGGCGGCGTGATCGCGGCGCTGCGGGGCCACGCGCACGCGGGTGGGATCACACTGGTGGTCACCCATGACCGCCGGCTGGTCGACGCCTGCGACCGGAAGATCGAGTTGTGAGCCGGGGCTGGAAGCGGATCCACCGGCTCGTCCGCGAGGCGATCGCGATGGCCTGGGCGCAACGCGTCCCGACCGTGATCGCGATGGTGCTGATGGGAGGGATGACCGCCGCGGTATTGCTGACCAGCGGGCGGGCGTCCGCCGCCGAAGCCCAGATCCTGACCAGCATCGACGCGGTCGGCTCGCGGGCGATCACCATTCGCGCCGAACCGTCGGCCGGCCTCGACTACAGCGTCGTCGAGCGGTTGCGCACGATCGCCGGAGTGGAGTGGGTGGGCGCGTTCGGCCAGGCCGTCGATGTCAGCAACGGCATCACCGGATCGGACGTGGCCGTGGCCAGCCGGGTTCTGGTGTCCACCAGCCTGCAGCCGTTGGGCATCGCCGCACCTGCCGTCGATGGCGTCGCGTACGCCAGCAAGCGGGCACTGGACGCGTTGGGGATGCCGGACGCAGCCGGCTATCTGGCGGCCCTGGAGAGAACCGGGTACGACATGGGCGGACGCCTGCAGACACCCGAGTTCCTGGAGGCTCTTGAGCCGATTGTGATCGTGCCGCGCGATCTCCACCAGGTGGCGGCGACGATGAGACCGGGCGATGTCGCCTTGGTGATCGTGGTCGTGCAGCGCCCAGAGTCCGTCACCGCCGTCGCCGATGCCAGCCGCGAGTTGGTGGCCCCCGTCGACCCGGCGGGGGTGACCGTCGCCGCGGCGTCCGACATCGCCCGGCTTCGCGCCCTGGTCCAGGGCCAGTTGGGCGGCTTCAGCCGCGGCCTGACGCTGATGCTGACGGGGGTGCTGGCCGTGCTGGTCGGCACGCTCCAGTTCGGTCTGGTGATGATCCGGCGCAAGGACTTCGGTCGGCGTCGAGCCCTCGGCGCAACCCGTGGCCTGATCGTCGGGCTGATCACCGTTCAGACCGTTCTGATCGCCTGCGCGGCATCCGTGCTCGGTGCCGTGATCGCGTTGACCGTGCTGGTCTCTGGGCGGGAACCGCTGCCGCCGGCGGACTTCGTGGCGGCGACGATGATTCTGACCGTGGCCGCCTCCGGCCTGGGTGCGCTCGCGCCGGCGATTGTGGCATCCCGGCGCGATCCGCTCGCCGAACTCCGGGTGCCGTGACCCACCGGTCGGCGTCCACCCGGAGGCCGCGGCGATAGAATCGGCACCGATGCCCAGTTCAACCATCGACCTGCCCACATCCCTCGAAACCCTTGCCGGCTGGGGCCGTACCGCGCCCGGCCTGGCCCACGTGCTGCGGCCCACCTCGGCCGCACAGGTGCAGGCCGCGGTGGCCGCGGTCGCCGACCACAACGCCGGACGCCCCTCGCACCTGAAGCGCGGCGTCGTGGCGCGCGGTCTGGGCCGCTCCTACGGCGATGTCGCGCAGAACACCGGCGGCCTGGTGATCGACATGACCGGTCTGGCCACCATCCACTCCATCGACCCCGACTCGGCGATCGTGGACGTCGACGCCGGCGTCAGCCTGGACGCCCTGATGCGGGCCGCGCTGCCGCACGGCTTGTGGGTTCCCGTGCTGCCGGGCACCCGTCAGGTCACCATCGGCGGCGCGATCGGCTGCGACGTCCACGGCAAGAACCACCATTCGGCCGGCTCGTTCGGCAACCATGTGCTCTCCATGGAGCTGCTGGTCGCCGACGGACGCGTCCTCACCCTGACCCCTGAGGGCTCCGCCGACGATCCGGACGCCACCCTGTTCTGGGCGACTGTGGGCGGCATCGGGATGACCGGCATCATCCTGCGGGTGCGGCTGCGGATGACCCGCACCGAGACCGCCTACTTCCTCGCCGACGGCATCGTCACGCACAGCCTGGACGAGACAATCGCCGTCCACTCCGACGGCTCTGAGAACCGCTACGACTACTCCTCGGCCTGGTTCGACGCCATCTCGGTGCCGCCGAAGCTGGGCCGGGCCGCGCTGTCCCGGGGCAACCTGGCCACCCTGGCGCAGCTGCAGGAGTACGCGCCGAAACTGGCCGCCGACCCGCTCGCGTTCAACGCCAAGCCGCTGTTCGAACTGCCGGACGTGTTCCCCAACGGCCTGGCCAACAAGCTGTCCTTCACCGCGCTGGGCACCGCCTGGTACGCCAAATCGGGCAGCTACAGCAACAAGATCCAGACCCTGACCGGCTTCTACCATCCGCTGGACATGTTCAGCGAATGGAACCGGGCCTACGGTCCGGCCGGCTTCCTGCAGTACCAGTTCGTCGTCCCGCCGTCCGCGGTGGAGGAGTTCACGGCGATCATCGGCGACATCCAGCGATCCGGGCACTACTCGTTCCTGAACGTGTTCAAGCTGTTCGGCGAAGGCAACCGGGCGCCGCTCAGCTACCCGATGGCCGGCTGGAACGTCTGCGTCGACTTCCCGATCAAGCGCGGGCTGCACGAGTTCCTGGCCGGCCTGGACGCCCGCATCCTCGAGTTCGGCGGACGCCTCTACACCGCGAAGGACTCCCGCACCACCGCCGCCACCTTCCACGCCATGTATCCCGAGATCGACTCCTGGATCGCCACTCGGCGCGCCATCGACCCCGACGGCGTGTTCGCCTCCGACATGGCCCGCCGCCTCGACCTGCTCTGACCCGCGCACCCGCACCCATAGAAGAGGGAGAACCCCATGTTCGACGCCGTCGGCAACCCGCAGTCCATCCTGCTGCTGGGAGGCACGTCCGAGATCGGCCTGGCCGTGGTCAGCGAATACCTGCACCGGCAGCCGCTGCGTGTGGTGCTGGCCTGCATGCCCGGTGACCCAGGAATCGAGGCGGCGGTGGACGCCCTCAAGGCCCAGGGAGCGACGGCCGTCGAGGTGGTCGACTTCGACGCCGCCGACTTCGCCTCCCACCCGGCGGCCATCGAGGCGGCCTTCGCCGGCGGTGACATCGACATCGCGATGGTCGCCTTCGGCCTGCTCGGCGACGCCGAGGAGCTGTGGCAGAACCAGGCCAAGGCCGTCCAGATCTGCAACATCAACTACACCGGCGCGGTCAGTGTCGGCGTCCTGCTCGGCGAGCGGTTCAAGGCCCAGGGCCACGGCCAGATCGTCGCGATGAGCACGGTCGCCGGCGAGAGGGTGCGGCGCTCGAACTTCGTCTACGGCTCGACCAAGGCCGGCCTGGACGCCTTCTACCTCAACCTCGGGCAGGCGCTGTCGGGTCTCGGTCCGAAGGTGCTGGTGGTCCGTCCCGGCCAGGTCCGCACCCGGATGTCGGCGCACGTGAAAGAGGCGCCGCTCACGGTGAACAAGGAGGATGTCGCGCAGCAGATCGTCGCCGCCGTCGCCGACGGCAAGGAGCTGATCTGGGTGCCGCCGGCATTCCGCTACGTGATGATGATCCTGCGACACATCCCGACCCCGATCTTCCGCAAGCTACCGATCTGACCGGTTGCTCGGCGCGAGCGTCCGGCGTCTATTTACCCGTGCTAGCGTCAGTCCGGAACCGATATAGTGGGCCGCTAAGGCCGTCGTGCGGAACTGACTTTTGCGGAAGGTGCTAGTTTGAAGATCGCGGTTGTTGGTGCAGGCTATGTCGGTTTGTCCAATGCCATTCTGCATGCCGATCGGCATGAGGTGGTTCTGTTGGAGGTCGACGGCGGACGGGTCGAGGCGATCAATCGCGCGGAATCGCCGATTCACGATCCCGATATCGAAGAGGCGCTGGCAGCCGGCGGGCTTCGGCTGTACGCCACGACCAATCCCGCCGAGGCGTATCCCGACGCGACGTACGTGGTGGTCGCCACGCCCACCAACTACGACCCGGCGACCAATCTGTTCGACACCAGCTCGGTGGAGCAGGTGGCGGCCGAGGCCCTCGACGCCAACCCGGCAGCCGCAGTGGTGATCAAGTCCACTATTCCAGTGGGCTTCACCGACGAATTGCGGTCCAGGCATCCGGGCGCAACGATCTTCTTCTCGCCGGAGTTCCTGCGGGAAGGTCTTGCACTCCACGACAATCGCTATCCGTCGCGGGTGGTGGTCGGGGACGACTCGGAGGCGGCGGCCCGGTTCGCCGAGTTGATGGTCGAAGGCGCCGCGACCACTGGGGTGCCGGTGCTGGCGATGACCTCGGCCGAGGCCGAGGCGCTCAAGCTGTTTGCGAACACCTATCTGGCGTTGCGTGTCGCCTACTTCAATGAGCTGGACACCTATGCGGCGGTGCACGGCCTCGATCCGGCGAAGATCATCGAGGGAGTGGGTCTCGATCCGCGAATCGGAACCCACTACAACAATCCCTCTTTCGGCTACGGCGGCTACTGCCTCCCCAAGGACACCAAGCAGCTGCTGGCCAACTACGCCAACGTCCCGCAGAATTTGATCGCCGCGGTGGTGGACGCGAACACAACGCGCAAGGACTTCATCGCTTTCGATATCTTGGACCGGCACCCGCAGGTCGTCGGCATCTACCGGCTGGTTATGAAGGCGGGCTCCGACAACTTCCGTTCGTCGTCCATTCAAGGTGTGATGAAGCGCATCAAGGCCAAGGGCGTGAAGGTCATCGTCTACGAGCCGACGCTTGAGGACGAGCACTTCTTCCACTCCGAGGTGGTTCGCGACCTGGAGGATTTCAAGCGGCGCTCCGACGTCATCGTGAGCAATCGCCAGGCCCCGGAGCTGGCCGATGTCGCGGACAAGGTCTATACCCGCGACATCTACGGACGCGACTGACCACGACTCCGAACCGTCGATATCAGTCGCCGGAGAGAGCGGGTTGCGCGCCCGCCGAGCACGAGCCAGGGGAGAGCGCGGGCGAACTCCGGGTGGCGCACGGACGTGAGCGGTGCCGATCGCAATGCCGACCGCAGCCACTTGGGCCCGAATAGATCGTCACCGGCGCGATACGCATTGAGCGCGGTCGAGACATAGGCATGGACTCGGTCGGCGGGCGAGGCGTCCGCGGCGTAGGTGTCGAAGATGCGGTCGAGTGCCTGGAAACGGTGTGCCGGATAGGTCGAGATGCTGCCGGGCCGGATGCGGTAGTCGACCACCATCTTCGGGACGCAGTGGAAGATCGGCGTGGTGGACGACTTTTGGATCCGTAGCCACATCTCGAAGTCGACCGCGCTGCGCAGGGCGACGTCGAAGCCGCCCACCTCCTCGAAGCAGGATCTGCGCAGCAACAGGCAACTCCCATTCCCCATCGGTGCCATTCCGCGGAGCATGGCGCTCAGGTCGTAGCGTCCTGGCGGACGTTCGAGTGTCGTCCTCAAGAGTTGCCCCTGCTCGTCGATAAGCCGCGAGTGGCCGAAAACGGCGCCCACGTCTGGCTCGGCGCCATCGATCGCGGCTATGAGAATCCTGAGAGTTTCTGGCAACCAGCGATCGTCGCCGTCCAGGAAGGCGATGAAAGGGGTTGTGGCAAGGGAAATTCCGGTGTTGCGGGCGGCGGATGATCCTTGGTTTTCCTGGCGGATGATCCGCACTCGAGGATCGCCGCCGGCCGCAGCCTCGGCAACCTCCGCAGTGCCGTCGGTCGAACCGTCGTCCACAATCAGGTAGGTGAAATCTGGGATCGTTTGGGCGAGAACCGATGTCACTGCTTCAGCAATATAGTCAGCAACGTTGTAGGCGGGCGTGATGACTGTCACGCTCTCTCGGGGGGGCACGGTAGAAGAATAGTCGAACTACGGACAATGTGCCGAGATGCCCATCGTGGTTGACGCCACTCAGCACCGCCGGTCGGGTTGGCGTCCGATGGTCGTCAGGTCAGAAGAACCAGCCCGGACGCATCGGGTCCGAACTGCCGACCTCCAGGTAATGCTCTGTGTCGAACACCGCTGCGTAGGTCTCCAGCGGCAACTCCAGCCACGGCCGAATGTCGGCGACCTGGCTGGCGTGGCACGCCATCATCTCGCGTCGCCGCACCACCTGGGCGGCGACGTCCACCGCCAGGTTGATCTCGGCCTCGGGGGTGCCCAGCGGATTGCCGTCGTTCATCGGCTGGTCGGGGTCGAAGCCCTCGGCATCGGGGACGCCGGACGCCGTCGCCAGTCGATACTGGCGGCGGATCCGGTCCCGGTTCATGGTGGCCTCGAACAATCGCGGACGCGGCTCGGCCAGCTCGGCGGCCCGCCGGACCACCTGGTGGACCCGGACGTGGTCGGGATGGCCGTAGTTGCCGTGCCAGTCGTAGCCCACCAGGACGTCCGGCCGCTCCTGCGCGATCAGGGCGGCCAGCCGCTCGGCGGCCTCTTCTGCAGGTGCCTGGAGGAAGGCCTGGGGATGATGGTTCTGCTCCCAGCCCGCCATGCCCGAATCGCGGTACCCCAGCCAGTGGACGCCGGCCGCCCCGGCGATCCGGGCGGCGCGTGTCGCCTCCGCGACCCGCCGGTCGGCGACCGACTCGCCCGGTTGCAGATCGTCGGGCGCCTCGCCGTGCTCGCCGCGGGTGGCGAACACCACGATCACCCGGTGGCCCTCGTCGGCGGCCCGGATCATCGACCCGGCGGTCAGCGTGCCCTCGTCGTCCGGATGGGCGTGGACGAACATGATCGTCGACATGCCGGCCAGTATGCCGCGTGCCGCGGAGCCCGCCTCACCCCGGCGGGTGGCCGGGACTCGGTGACGATTCAGAAGAAGACCAGGTCGCTGATCACCACCAGGCCGCCGGCGGCGAACACCTCGATCGAGCAGGTGTCCAGCAGGATGTCGATGGTGACGTTGCGGGGCCGCTCGGGCACCTCGGCCCATTGCCGGGTGCCGAAGCCCTCGTGGAAGTCGGTGCGTCCGACGCCTCGCCGGTCGAGGCTGAGGACGCCGTCGTGGTACTCCAGTGCCACCCCGCGGATCAGCACCAGGTCACCGTCGGCAAGCGTGTGCCGTTCCAGTGCGGCGTCCGGCAGCTCACGGATCGGACGTTGTCGCAGCCGGTACCGATCGCCGATGCGGATCAGGTCGATCTCGCGGGGGATGGTCATGATGCTGCGTCCGCCGGTCAGTGGGACGTCGTTGGCGTAGTCCCAGTTGTTCATCCACCCCAGCACGATGCGCCGGCCGTCCGGCACGTCGGCGAACGACGTCACCGCGTAGCAGTCCCGGCCGAAGTCGACCCAGTCGTAGGCCCGCAGCAGCGGATCGGCCAAGCCCAGCGCGGGGTCGGTGGAGAGGCCGACCAAGGCGTCCGGGGTGAAGGTGTAGCCGTCGAAATCGCCGACGAAGTACTGGCAGCCGCTGCCGCCGGCAACCCCGCCCGGGTTGAGGTTGACCAGCAGCACCCACTTGGACCTGCCCTCGTTGGCCACCGGGAGCTCGAACAGGTCCGGGCATTCCCACACGCCGGCGGCCGCATGGGCCGGGCCGAACGTGGAGGCGTGGGTCCATTCCGTCAAATTGGTGGAGCGGTAGATGACCACCTGGTGCTGTTCGGCCTCGACAGCCACCATCACCCAGACGTCGCCGTGCCGGAACACCTTGGGGTCGCGGAAGTCGGTGGAGTCGCGGTTCAGCACCGGGTTGCCGGGGTAGGTCGTCCAGTGGCTGCCGCCGTCCAGGCTGTAGGCGAGGCTCTGTGCCTGGACGCGGGGCCGGCCGTCGCGAGACAGGTAGTTGGAGGTGTACACCGCGACCAGGGGCGGCCAGTCGGTGGTGCCGAAGCCGGAGGAGTTGGTGGCGTCGAAGACGCAGCTGCCTGAGTAGATCTCCTCGGTGTCGGTGTGCCACAGCGCCACCTTGTGCTCGGTCCAATTCAGCAGATCGGACGAGGTGGCGTGGCCCCAGGACATGTTCCCCCACACCGTTCCGGAGGGGTTCGACTGGTAGAACATGTGCCAGGTGCCGGCGTTGAAGATCAACCCGTTGGGGTCGTTCATCCACATGTGCTGAGGGGAATAGTGCCAACGCGGACGTGAGTGCTGGCCGACCATGCCGGAATGCTACTGGCCGCCGGCCGGACGCAGCTCCTCCGGCACGGACGCGGACATGGCTGCTCGACCGGTGCCGACATGGTCCTCGATCGCGTCCGGACGGCTCGCCGCCACCCCGACCCAGATCAGCACCAGCGCGCAGCCGATCATGGCCAGCAGCGGTGCCGTCCAGCCGCCGGTCAGGTCGTGCAGCAGTCCGATCAGGAACGGCCCCGGTGCCGCGATCAGGTAGCCGAGCGACTGGGTGAAGCCCGACAGCGCCCCCGGTGATCACGCCGAGCAGCGGCCCGACCGAGACCGCCGCCGGACGCAGATTGAACGACAACAGCACGATCCCGACGATCACCCAGGCGCGCGTTCTGGGGTCGGCGTCCGGCCTGGCTGAAGTCATCCGGGATTCTATGACCCGGCACCGACAGGCCGGGAACATCGCATGAACGCCTATTGTTGACGAGTCAGGGAAAGTGGGGTCGTGTGACCGAGTTGTTGCCGGGCGACACCCGGATGGGGCGGGTCAGCCTCGATGTCGCCGATCTGGACGCCATGACCGCGTTCTATCGCGATGTCCTGCTGCTGCAGGTGCGGGCCGAGCGGTCGTCCGAGATCGACCTGGGCAGGGGCGACGAGACCCTGGTCGCTCTGCGGCACCGGCCCGATCTGCCCAAGGGGGAGCGGCGCAGTGCCGGCCTGTTCCACACCGCGATCCTGCATGCCGACCGCGCCAGTCTGGCCGCGACGCTGGTGTCCGTCGCCATCCGGACACCGGAGCTCTACACCGGCGCCGGCGACCACCTGGTCTCCCAGGCGTTCTACCTCGACGACCCCGAGGGCAACGGCGTCGAGCTGTATTGGGATCGGCCCCGTTCGGAGTGGCACTGGCAGGACGGGCGGGTGCTGATGGACACCCTGTTCGTCGACGCGGGCGGCTTCATCGGCGCCCACCTCACCGACGCGGCGCGCGACTATCTGTCGACCGTGCCGGACCGGCGTGGCGTCCTGGCCGGACTGGACGGAACGGTCGGGCACGTCCATCTCAAGGTCGGCGACGCGGAACTCGCCAGGCGGTTCTATGTGGATCTGCTGGGCTTCGAGCTCACCGCGGAGGTCCCCGGCGCCGTCTTCGTGTCGGCCGGTGGCTACCACCATCACATGGCGATGAACACCTGGCGCAGCGACGGCGTCGGCCTCCGCGCGCCCGGCCTCGGCCTGGGCCGCGTCGACATCACCCTCCCGGACGCCGCCGAGGTCGCGCGGGCCGCAGCCCGGCTCCGGCCGCGAGGCGTCCAACTGCGTGACACTTCAGCCACGGTCGAGTTCGACGACCCATGGGGCAACCTGGTCCGGCTGACGTCCGCGCCGAGAAATGAGCGTTATCAGCGGTCGACGTAGTAGCGAGCTCTGTCGAGGGTATCGCCGACCCCGTTCCAAAGATCGGTGTAGAAGGCGCGTTTGTTGGGATTGTCGGCGATGCCATATGCGTCCAAGAATGCCGGCTCCCAGTCGGGACCGTAATTCCAGCCGAGGCTCAGCAGTGCCGGTGCCAGGTCGGCCCAGCGATCGGCGACGCCGAGTTGGCCGAGGTCGACATATCCGCTGACCTCGCCGTCGGCGCCGATCAGGAAGTTCGGGTTGCAGGCGTCGCCGTGGCAGACCACCAGGTCGAGCGGCGGGACGGCGTCCAGGAACGCCGGGTCGAGCCCGAACCTGGTCACCCGGTCGGCCACAGACCAGATGAACGGACAGGACGCCGCCGGAACCTCGTCGTGGAACCGGCGCAGCCCGCGGCCCAGGGCCGGGACGGTCAGTTCCGGACGGACGCGACAGGCCTCATCGACCGCCGAGCGGCCGGCGATGCCGCTGGTCAGCAGCCAGTGCGCGCCGTCCCGCTCGCCGCTGTCCAGGATGCGGGGCGCCGGCACGAAGTCGACGATCCAGGCCAGCCGGGGGAGCTCCGCGGCGACGTCCCAATCGGGGCACGGACGCTGCACCTTCAGGAAGCTGTCGCCGTCGCCGAACCGATAGGTGATGCCGCCCAGTTCGTTGCGCCAGACCGGTGCGACGCGGCGTCCGTCCGCCATCGCCAGCACCCAGGCGGGCGCCACGATGTCGTCCAACTTGGTCTGGCCGGCCAGCGGGGAGTACCCGGTGTCCGTGCGGGGAAGGGTCACGGCAGCAGCCTGACCAACCGGGCCGGAGCGGTGTTGCGATAGGACTCGTCGACCAGGTCGGCCACCTCGTCCCAGTCCACCTCGGCGGCGCGGAAGTCCAGCCCGATCCACCCGTACGGCCCGTAATAGGCGGGGACGAAGAACCGGTCGTCGCTGAGGGCGGCCTCCCGGGTCAGCAGGTTCGGCAACACCAGCACCGACTGCGCCCAGCGGTCGCTGTCGTGGTCGCCCTTCACCGCCGCGCCGAATACCGCGAACACCTTCGTGGTGTAGAAGTTCGGCTGCCCGTGCGACTCCTTCTCGGACGCCTCCGGCAAGGCGAGGCAGATCGCGCGCAGCCTGGCCAGGTAGGGGTCGTCGTCGGCGTAGCGCCGCGGATGGTTCATGGCGTCCTCCCAACTCGGCGGAATCGGCAGCTCGAGGGTATCTGCGGCTCTCTAGGCGCATAATAGGCGGGCGTATGCCACGCATGCGGGTGCGAGCGGTGCAGGCAGGCTGATGCTGATACTGGACTCGGGCGGGATCAGCCGCCTGGCCGCGCGCGATCAGGGAGCGGCCGCGGTCATCCTCGCGCTGCGACATCGGGGGCTCTGGCCTGCGGTCGTCCCGACGATCGTCCTGGCCGAGTCGCTGACCGGTTCCGTTCAGCGTGATGTCATCACCAACCGCTTCCTGAAGACATGCGATATTCGGCCCGGCGTCTCGGAACGCGTCGCGCGCCGAGCCGCCGAACTGCGCACCAGGGCGCGAAAGGTACCGGCGGTGGACGCCCTGCTGGTCGCACTCGCCGAACCCGGTGGAACGATCCTGACTCGTCGCTGGCCAGGCCCGAGCGCAGGACCCGGACGAGACCGATCCGGCCTCTGGCCTGCGTTCTCGCAGGCCAGAGGCCGGATCTCGACGTGCTCGATCAGCAGGTGCCGATCAGATGTCGTAGTACATCTCGAACTCGTGCGGGTGCGGACGCAGCCTCAGGGCGTCCACGTCGGCGCGCTTCATCTCGATCCAGGTCTCGATCAGGTCCTCGGTGAACACGTCGCCGGCCAGCAGGTAGTCGTGGTCGGCCTCCAGCCGGTCGAGCACCTCGGTCAGGGTGCCGGGCACCTGGTTGATCTGGGCGTGCTCCTCCGGGGGCAGTTCGTAGAGGTCCTTGTCGACCGGAGCGGGCGGCTCGATCTTGTTCTGGATGCCGTCCAGGCCGGCCAGCAGGCAGGAGGCGAACGCCAGGTACGGGTTCGACGACGGGTCGGGGCAGCGGAACTCGACCCGCTTGGCCTTCGGGTTCGACCCGGTGATCGGAATCCGGATACAGGCCGACCGGTTGCGGGCCGAGTAGACCAGGTTCACCGGCGCCTCGAAGCCCGGCACCAGGCGGTGGTAGCTGTTCGCGGTCGGGTTGGTGAACGCCAGCAGGGACGGCGCATGGTGCAGCAGGCCGCCGATGTAGTAGCGCGCCATGTCGGAGAGCTGGCCGTAGCCGTTCTCGTCGTAGAACAGCGGGACGCCGTCGTTCCACAGCGACTGGTGCACGTGCATGCCCGAACCGTTGTCGCCGAAGATCGGCTTCGGCATGAAGGTGACCGTCTTGCCGGCCGCCCAGGCGGTGTTCTTGATGACGTACTTGAACTTCATCACCTCGTCGGCCGCGGCCAGCATGGTGTTGAAGCGGTAGTTGATCTCGGCCTGGCCGGCGGTGCCCACCTCGTGGTGCGCCCGCTCGACGGTCAGGCCCACGTTCTCCAGGTTGCGGACCATGTCGTCGCGCAGGTCGGTGAAGTGGTCGACAGGGGCCACCGGGAAGTAGCCGCCCTTGTACTTGACCTTGTAGCCGCGGTTCGGACGGCCGTCGCCGTCGGCCTCGCTGCCGGTGTTCCAGGCGCCGGCCTCGGAGTCGATGTAGTAGTAGCCGGCGTTCTGGCGGGTCTCGAAGCGGACCGCGTCGAAGATGTAGAACTCGGCCTCGGGCGCGAAGAACGCGGTGTCGCCGATGCCCGTGGAGCGCAGGTACGCCTCGGCCTTGCGGGCGATGTTGCGCGGGTCGCGGCTGTACGGCTCCTTGGTCAGCGGGTCGTGCACGAAGAAGGTGAGCGCCAGCGTCTTGGAGCGGCGGAACGGGTCGATGAAGGCGGTCGTCGGGTCGGGCAGCAGCGCCATGTCCGACTCGTGGATCTTCTGGAACCCTCGGATGGACGAGCCGTCGAAGGCGAGGCCGTCCTCGAACACCTCCGGGCCGAAGAAGCTGGCGGGCACGGTGAAGTGCTGCATGACGCCAGGCAGATCGCAGAACCGGATGTCGATGGTCTCGACGCCTTCGTCCTTCACATAGGCCAACAGATCGTCAGCGCTCTGGAACATCTTTCCTCCGAGTGGGATATGGGATCAGAACGCCAGCCACCCTAGGGAGACCTGATTTCCGCATGGTTGCGCATTTGTTTCAGCAACGTTACGCCAGCCTCGGCGTCCGGCTCGGTAGGATCGCCTGCGATGAGTGCCTCAGCCGCCGACGCCGGCAACCCCTACCCCGGTGAGTCCCTCGGCCTGCCCGAGTCCGGACGCGGGGCGCTGGCGAGTTGGCGGGCGCGGATCGCCGCCCTGATCATCGACTGGGCGGCGTCCATGGCGCTGGCGGTGATCCTGTTCGGGGTGGGAGTGCTGCGCGAGCCGGGCTGGCGCAGCTGGATGATCCTGACCGTCTTCTTCGTCCAGTCGGCGGTGCTGACCGCCCTGGCCGGAGGCAGTTTCGGGCACATCCTGGCGAAGATCGGGGTGGCCCGGCTCGACGGTCGCCCGATCGGCGTGCTGCGGGCGATCGCCCGGCAGGCGATGATCTGCCTGGTGCTGCCGACCATCGTGATCGGGGCCGAGCGGCGAGCGCTGAACGACCTGGTGCTCGGCACCGTGGTGATCAACCGACGCTGAGGCGTCCGGCCCCCGACCAATCGCAAAAAGCTACTCGGACAACGCCCGGCGCGCTATGTTGTGCCCAGTGCCGTCGAGGGGAGTCACGTGATTGGCTACGTGGTGAAGCGGTTGATCAACTACCTGCTGCTGCTCTTCGTCGCCGTGTCGATGACGTACTTCCTCGCGGCCAGCGCAATGGATCCCCGCAAGCTGTTCGCGTTGCGTCAGCCGCCCATTCCGCCGGAGGACATCGAGGCGCAGCTTCGCCAGTACAACCTGAGCGATCAGGTGCCGCTCTGGGACCGCTACACGACCTGGCTGACCGGCGTGCTGCACGGCAACTGGGGCTATTCGCCCTTCGGCGTCGACGTCGCCGAACAGATCGGGATCAAGATGTGGGTCAGCCTGCGTCTGTTGCTGGTCGGCTCACTGCTCGGCATCGTGTTGGGCGTGGCCTTCGGCGCCTGGACGGCCACCCGCCAGTACCGCCTCTCTGACCGCACCGTCACGGTCATCTCGCTGCTGCTGATCTCGACGCCGGCCTTCGTGATCGGCTACGTCACCCAGATCCTGGCCACCCGGTTCAATGAGGTCACCGGCACCCGGACCTTCGAGTTCATCGGCGAGACCGGCGAGATCGGCAACTATCCGCTCGCCGACTGGGTGGACCGATTACAGCACCTGTTCTTACCCACGGTCGTGCTGCTGGCGCTAGGCGCGGCGTCGATGAGCCGGATCCAGCGCAACCTGATGCTCGACTCGCTCGGTGCCGATTACGTCCGGACGGCGCGGGCGAAGGGACTGCCCCGATCCAAGGCGATCATGAAGCACGCGCTGCGGACGGCGCTGATCCCGACCGGCACCTATGTCGCGTTCACCGTCGCGACGCTCTTCACCGGCGCCACGTACACCGAACGGGTGTTCAACTTTCAGGGCATCGGCATGTATGCCGTCGACACGATCACCGGCTACGACATCAACGGCGCGGTGGCGGTCACCGCCTTCGCCGGGGTCTGCGTGCTGGTCGGCGCCATCCTGTCCGACATCATGGTGGCGATTCTCGATCCACGGGTGAGGCTGGGCTGAGATGAGCACCGTGCAGACCTCCGAGATCGGCCTCAAGCCGGCGAAGCGACTGACCCGCGGTGCGCTGATCTGGCGGCGCTTCCTGCGCAACAAGACCGCCGTGGTCGGGGCGGTCGGCATCCTGCTCCTGGTCTTCCTGGCGCTCCTCGGGCCGTACCTGTTCTATTGGAAATTCGATGACATCGACTCCTACAACTACCTGACCGAGCCCAGTTCGTCCCACCTGCTCGGGACGACACGGGCAGGCCGCGATGTGCTGGCGCTGACCATCCGGGGCCTAGGCAAATCGCTGATCATCGGTTTCCTGGTGGCGCTGATCTCCACCACGATCGCGGCCCTGGTCGGGGCGTCGGTGGCCTACCTCGGCGGCTGGTACGAGAAGAGCATGCTCTGGATCGTCGACCTGATGCTGGTGGTGCCGAGCTTCCTGGTGATCGCCGTACTCACCCGCGGCGCACCCGAGGGGGACGCGTCCTGGATGATTCTGGTGGTGCTGCTGGCCATCTTCGCCTGGCCGCTGTCGGCGCGCGTGGTGCGGTCGCTGACCTTGTCGGTGAAGGAGCGGGAGTACGTACTGGCCGCCAAATTCATGGGTCTGTCGTCGTTCAAGACGATCATCCGGCACATCTTGCCGAACGTGTCGTCGCTACTGATCATCGACGCCACGCTCGGCGTCGGTGGTGCGATCCTCGCCGAGACCGGCCTCTCCTTCTTCGGTTTCGGCGTCCAGGCGCCGGATACCTCGCTGGGCACGCTGATCGGCGAGGGCGCCACCATGGCGACCACCTACCCGTGGGTCTTCCTCGGGCCGTCGGCCATTCTGGTCTTCCTGGTGCTGTGCGTGAACGGTGTCGGCGACGGCCTGCGCGACGCCCTCGATCCGTCGTCCGCGTCTGGCGGCCAGGCATGAGGGCCACTCAGTCGATCGCACCGAAGGCGCCACGCAGCGGTGCCGGTGGGCCGGTGCTCAGCGTCCAGGACCTGCACGTCACCTTTCCCAGCGAAGCCGGTCCGGTCCAGGCCGTCCGGGGGTTGAGCTTCGAGCTGTCGGCCGGCGAGACGATGGCGATCGTGGGCGAGTCCGGTTCCGGGAAATCGGTCACTTCGCTGGCCATCATGGGTCTGCACCCCGAGACGGCCAAGATCACCGGTTCGGTCACGCTGCACGGCCAGGAGCTGCTGGGCCGCAGCGACAAGGACATGTCGAAGATCCGCGGCGACGGCCTGGCGATGATCTTCCAAGACCCGTTGTCGGCGCTCACCCCCGTCTACACCATCGGCGCCCAGCTGGTCGAGGCCATCCAGGCCCACTACGACGTGAGCACCGCGGCGGCCACCACGCGGGCCGTCGAACTGCTCGACCTGGTCGGCATTCCGAACCCGCAGCAGCGGGTGAAGTCGTTCCCGTTCGAGTTCTCCGGCGGCATGCGGCAGCGGGCGATGATCGCGATGGCGATCGCCAACGATCCCGATGTGATCATCGCCGACGAGCCCACCACGGCACTGGACGTCACCATTCAGGCTCAGGTGCTCGAGGTGCTGAAGCGCGCCCAGCACGAGACCGGTGCCGCGGTGCTGATGATCACCCACGATCTGGGTGTGGTGGCCGGCATGTCCGACCGGGTCACCGTGATGTACGCCGGGCGTCCGGTCGAGCAGGGCACCGTGGACGACATCTTCTACCGGCCCCGGATGCCCTACACCATCGGCCTGCTCGGCACCGTGCCGCGGCTCGATCAATCCGCCGACAGCGCGTTGCCGACGCTGGAGGGCAGCCCTCCGTCGGTGGTGAACCTGCCGCCGGGCTGCCCGTTCGTGCCGCGCTGCCCGATGGCGATCGAGGTGTGCCGGACCACGGAGCCCGAACTGGAGCCGACCACCAGCATCGCCCACCTGGCCGCCTGCCACCGGGTGGCGGAGATCGACCAGGGTCAGCTGGGCCACGCCGACATCTTCCCGGTGCCCGATCTGCCGGCGTCCGCACTGGAGCGGGTGCCGCGCGAGAAGCGCGAGACCGTCCTGGAGCTGACCGGCTTCAAGCGCCACTACCCGCTGATGAAGGGCGCGATCTACCGGCGCCGGGTCGGCACCGTGTACGCGGTGGACGGTATCGACCTGGAGGTCAAGGCCGGGGAGACCCTGGGACTGGTCGGCGAATCCGGTTGCGGCAAGTCGACCACACTGCTGGAAGTGCTCAACCTGGTGCGCCCGACCGAGGGCCGGGTGGTGGTCCTCGGCAAGGACACCGCGAAGCTGACCCGCGCCGAACGCAAGGCGCTGCGCCGCGATCTTCAGGTGGTCTTCCAGGATCCGATGGCCTCACTCGATCCGCGGATGCCGATCTTCGACATCATCGCCGAGCCGATGGGAGTGCACGGCTTCAGCAAGGCCGAGATGGAACAGCGCGTCCAGGAACTGCTGACCATGGTCGGGCTGGAGCCGAGCCATGCCAGCCGCTACCCGGCACACTTCTCGGGTGGCCAGCGGCAGCGGATCGGCATCGCCCGCGCGCTCGCCCTCAAACCGAAGCTGCTGGTGCTGGACGAGCCGGTGTCGGCGTTGGACGTCTCGATCCAGGCCGGCGTGATCAACCTGCTGCAGGAGTTGCAGCTGGAGTTGGGCTTGGCCTACCTGTTCGTCGCGCACGACCTCGCGGTGATCCGGCACATCGCCACGCGGGTTGCGGTGATGTACCTCGGCAAGCTGGTCGAGGTCGGCGATGTCGATCACGTCTACTCCCACCCGGCGCATCCCTATACCCAGGCGTTGTTGTCGGCGATTCCGCTGCCCGATCCGAATGCGGAGCGGACCCGACGCCGGATCCTGCTGCAAGGCGATCTGCCCAGCCCGGCCGACCCGCCGTCCGGCTGCAAATTCCGCACCCGGTGCCCGAAATTCCTCACTCTCGGCGAAGCTGACCAGGCGAAGTGCATCCACGAGGTCCCCGTGCTCGTCGATGTCGCCGCGGGCGCCGACCATCAGTCGGCATGCCACTTCAACGAGGTGGTACGGGTTCTCTGAGGTCCACCCGATCGTTGACAGACAGACCTCCCTGTGTCAGGCCTGTGAGGGGTAGGATCGGGCGCAAGTCGGCTGGCCTCCGCCGGTCGAGGGCGCGTGCCACATGGAGGACAAGTGAAGGCATCAAGATTCATTGTGCCGCTGATATCCGGTGTGACGGTGTTGGGACTGGCGGCCTGTGGTGGGCCAGCCCAGCCGAATGCACCGACCGCCGGCTCGACGGCGACAGCGGTCAAGTCGGGCTGGGACATCAACGAGACCCCCCGTGACCAACTGGTCGGTGGCGAGTTCATCGGCGCAATCTCCCACGAGTACCGGAACTGGAACCCGTACACCTCGGCGGGTGGCGATGCCGAGATGACCTTCCTGGAGAAGCCCATTTCGCCGGCGTACTACGACTACGACGCCGAGGGGAACCCGAAGATCAACAACGATTACCTGTTGGACGCCAAGGAAGAGGTCAACCCGAACCTGAAGCTGACGCTGACGCTGAACCCGAAGGCGGTCTGGAACGACGGCACGCCGATCACGGTCAAGGACTGGATCGCCACCTGGAAGGCGCTGAACGGTTCGGACAAGAAGTACAAGAACATCAATACTGCCGGTTGGGAATTGATCACCTCGGTCGCCGCCGGGGCGGACGATTACGAGGTTGTGCTGACCTTCAAGACCACCTACCCGGACTGGACCAAGATCATCGCGGGCGGCCCGTTCCGGGCCGAGAGCGTGGCGACGCCGGAGTTGTTCAACGATGGCTGGACGAAGGGCATGAAGCTCGGCTGGCAGTCCGGTCCGTTCAAGATCGACTCGATCGACAACGTGTCGGGCACCACGATCATGGTGCCGAACGAGCGCTGGTGGGGTGCCAAGCCGCTGCTGACCAAGCTCACCTTCAAGAAGATCCTGACCGATGCCCAGGCCACCGCGTTCGCCAATCAGGAACTCGACTACTACGACATGGGCTCCGATCCGAACGGCTTCAAGACCGCCAGCGACGCGCAGAACTCGGTGGTCCGCAAGGCCGCAGGTCCGAACTTCCGGCACTTCACCTTCAATGCCAAGGCTCCGAACCTGACCGACGTCAAGGTCCGCCAGGCCATCATGATGGGCCTGGACCGTGGTGCGATCGGGCGGTCCGACCTGGCCGGCATCGCTTGGGATGCCACGCCGCTGAACAACACCCTGTACATGGCGAACCAGACCGGCTATGTCGACCAGGGCAAGGCGACCGGCATCGACTACAACGTCGAGGGCGCCAAGGCCAAGCTCGATGAGGCCGGTTGGACGCTGAACGCCTCGACCGGCTTCCGGGAGAAGGACGGCAAGCAACTCGACGTGAACTTCGTCGTGCTCTCCGGGGTGTCGGCGTCCGAGAACGAAGGCCTGCAGGCGCAGAAGATGCTGAAGGAGATCGGCGTCAACCTGAAGCTGAAGAACATCAATGTCGACAAGCAGTGGCCGGGCGTCCTGAACGATCACGGCTTCGACATCATTGCGTTCTCTTGGATCGGCACTCCCTACCCATTGGGCGACCTCCGGCAGATCTACGGTGCGTCCGTCAAGGACGGCAAGGAAAGCTACGAACCGTTCAACTACGCGCAGCTGCTGAACCCGACGGTGGAGGAACTGGCGCCGAAGATCGACACCGAGATGGACCCGGCCAAGCGGGCCGAGATGGGCAACCAGGTCGCGCGGTCGATCTGGGAGTCCGGCCACACCCTGCCGCTGTACCAGCGCCCGATGCTGATCGGCGTCCGGGCCAAGCTGGCCAACATCGGGGCCGTGGCGTTCGGGACCATCAAGTGGGAGAACGTCGGCTACACCAAGTGAGGTCTTAGCAGGCCCACGCAGCCAGGGGGCGACCGGACGGTCGCCCCCTGGTTTTCGTTTCGGGACGGAGCTTGCCCAGAACTGCTGTGCGATCGCCCGTCAACCGCCACGATAGGATTCATGGTCGAACTCATCGGCGCGGGCAAGCGCATCGGCATCCTGACCAGCGGCGGCGACGCCCAAGGCATGAACGCGGCGGTGCGGTCCGTCGTCCGGACGGCGATCACTTTGGGCGCCGAGGTCTACGCGATCTTCGAGGGCTACCAGGGCATGATCGACGGCGGCAGTGGCATCCGCCGGTTCGGCTGGGACGACGTCGGCAACGTCCTGCATCGCGGCGGCACGGTGATCGGCACCTTCCGCAGCAAGGAGTTCCGGGAACGCGCCGGCCGCCGCAAGGCCGCCCGCAACCTGCTCGCGGCCGGGATCGACCGGCTGGTGGTGATCGGCGGCGACGGCAGCCTGTCCGGTCTGGACGCGTTCCGCACCGAATGGCCCGAACTGTTGGCCGAACTGGTCGAGGCCGGCGATCTGGACGCCGCGACGGCCGCCGAGCATCCGGCGCTGATGATCGCCGGGCTGGTCGGCTCGATCGACAACGACCTGGTCGGCACCGACATGACGATCGGCGCCGACACCGCGCTGCACCGGATCGTCTCGGCGATCGACGACCTGGCCAGCACCGCCGCCAGTCACCAGCGCAGCTTCGTGGTCGAGGTGATGGGCCGGCACTGCGGCTACCTGGCGCTGATGGCCGCCGTCGCCGGCGGCTGCGACTACGTGCTGACCCCGGAGAATCCGCCGGCCGACGGCTGGGAAGACAAGATGTGCGCCGAGTTGCGCCGCGGCCGCCAGGCCGGACGCCGGGACTCGATCGTGCTGGTGGCGGAGGGCGCCACCGACCGCTCCGGGACGCCGATCAGGTCCGAGCAGGTGCGGGGAATCATCGAGCAGCGCCTCGGCGAGGACACCCGGGTCACCATCCTGGGTCACGTCCAACGCGGCGGCACCCCGAGCGCGTTCGACCGCTGGTGCTCCACCTGGCTCGGTTACGAGGCGGCCCACGCGGTGCTCAGTGCCGACGCCGACACCCCCGGACGGGTGTTCGGCTTCCGCGGCAACCGGGTGACCGCGATCGACCTGATGGAGGCCGTCCGCAACACCCGCGAGGTGCCGGCCCTGATCGAGGCCGGCGACTACGACGCCGCGATGGCCAAGCGGGGCACCTCGTTCGCCGGCATGACCAGGTTGTTCGCCGAGCTGGCCGAGCCGTCCCGAGTCGCGGCCGGGGACGGGGCGCGTCGGATCGGCATCATCCACGGCGGCGGACTGGCCCCCGGCATGAACACCGCGGCACGCGCGGCGGTCCGGCTGGGCATCAGCCGCGGCCACACCATGCTCGGCATCCACGACGGCTTCCCCGGTCTGCGCGACGGCAAGGTCAGCGAGCTGACCTGGGGCGATGTGGAGGCCTGGACGGCCGACGGCGGCGCCAACCTAGGGCTGCGCCGGACCATTCCGCCGGTGGAGCAGCTGTACACGATCAGCCGGCAGCTGGAGGACCACAAGGTCGACGCGCTGCTGGTGATCGGCGGCTGGAACGCCTACCAGTCCGCCCATCTGCTGCACAACGAACGGGAGCGGTACCCGGCCTTCCGGATTCCGATCGTCTGCGTGCCGGCGTCCATCGACAACAACCTGCCCGGCTCGGAGCTGGCCATCGGCGCCGACACCGCGCTGAACGTGATCGTCGAGGCGATCGACCGGATCAAGCTGTCCGCGTCGGCGACCAAACGCTCCTACGTGGTGGAGACGATGGGCCGCTACTGCGGCTATCTGGCGCTGATGGGTGGGCTGGCCGGTGGTGCGGAACGGGTCTACCTGCACGAGGAGGGCATCACCCTCGACCAGCTGAACGACGACGTGAAGTGGTTGCGGCGTTCGTTCGCCGCCGGACGCTCGCTGTTCCTCGCCGTCCGCAACGAGCGGGCCAACGAGCACTACACCACCAACGTGATCGCCGGCCTGCTGGAAGAGGAGAGCCGCGGGCTGTACGACGTCCGGCAGGGTGTGCTTGGGCATCAGCAGCAGGGCGGATCGCCGACCCCGTTCGACCGGCTGCTGGCCACCCGCCTGGTCGGCTATGCGCTGAACCTGATCGCGCAGGAGCTCGACGGCGAGTCCGACGGCAGCTACCTGGTCGGCTTGACCGAGTCGAAGATCACCGAGGTGCCGATGGCGTCCATGCTGAGCCTGATGGACCGCGACTTCCGGCGTCCCAAGAACCCCTGGTGGCTGCAGCTCCGCGACGTCGCCCGCGCCGTTGCCGAAGAACCCGAACCCGCGGACGCCTGACGTCCGTGACCTGCGGCGACTGAGATCCCGGCGTTCGCCGGGATGACGGGTTTGGGTCGAACGTCGGGAAAACGTCGGGGGACGGTTCTCTCTCGTGCGACTTTCGAACGTCGGGGGACGGTTCTCTCTCGTGCGACTTTCGAACGCCGGAGAACCGTCCCCGGACATGCGATTTTCGAATGTTCGAGAACCGTCCCCTGTCAGTTGGGCAGTCCCTGGTCAGTCGGGCAGCGGCGCGCGGAGCAGGGCGGTGCTGTCTCGGCTCAGCGTCACCTCGCTGTCGGTGAGGACGACGCCGCCGAAGCAGGCCAGCATCTCGGAGCCGTCCGGCACCGGGAGGCGGCCCGGCTCGTCGCCCAGATTGGCGAGCACCCCGAGGGTGCCGCGGCGGACCAGCAGTAGGTCGCCCTCGCGGGCCACGGCGCCGTCGCCGAGGGCGGCGTCCCGGAGTTCCGGCAGTTCGCGGCGCAGCCGCAACAGCGTCCGATACCAATCCAGGAACTTGCGGCGGTCCAGGTCGTCCAGGTCGGCCCAGTTCAGCGTGGACGCCTCGACGGTGCCCGGATCCTGCGGGTCGGGGACGCGGTCCGACCAGCCGTGCTCGGCGAACTCGGCCTGGCGTCCAGCCCGGATCGACTCGGCCAGCCAGTCCTCGGCATGGTCGGTGAAGTACTGCCAGGGCGTCGATGCGTCGAACTCCTCTCCCATGAACAGCATTGGCGTGTAGGGCGAAGTGAGTAGCAGCGCGGCGCCGATGGCGGCCCGGCCGCGTCCGGCCAGCTGCGCCAGCCGCTCGCCGGTGGCCCGGTTGCCGATCTGGTCGTGGGTCTGCAACGAGGCGACGAACCGCCAGCCGGGCGTGATGTTCGGAGCGATCGGACGCCCGTGCCGGCGCTCCCGGAAGCTGGAGAAGGTGCCGTCGTGGAAGAACGGGGTGTGCGCCAGCACCTTGGGAAGGGCTTGCGGGTCGGCGAAGTCGGCGTAGTAGCCCTGAGTCTCGCCGGTAAGCAGCACATGCAGGGCGTGATGGACGTCGTCGGCCCACTGGCCGTCCAACCCCAGTCCACCGGCGCCGCCCACTCCGCGAGCGATCACCGTCCGCGGATCGTTGCGATCCGACTCGGCGATCAGCACCCGCGGGATCCCGGTGGCGGTGCCGAGGTCGTCGGCGAGCGCCGCCAACTCCTCCAGCAGATGGATCGCCGACTCGTCGTGCAGGGCGTGCACGGCGTCCAGCCGCAACCCGTCCAGGTGGTAGTCGAGGAACCACTGCCGGGCGTTGTCGAGGACGTAGGCACGCACTTCGTCGCTGCCCGGACCGTCCAGATTGACCGCGAGCCCCCACGGTGTCTGATGCCGGTCGGTGAAGTAGGGCCCGAACCGCGGCAGACAATTGCCGACCGGGCCGAGGTGGTTGTAGACGACGTCCAGCCAGACCGCCAGGCCGCGGGCGTGCGCGGCGTCCACGAACCGCTGCAGGCCGGCCGGCCCTCCGTACGGCTCGTGCACCGAGTAGAGCGCGACCCCGTCGTAGCCCCAGCCGTTGCGCACCGGGAACGACGCCACCGGCATCAGCTCGACGACGTCGACGCCCAGCTCCACCAGGTGATCGAGTCGCTGGATCGCCCCGTCGAAGGTGCGTTCGGAGGTGAAAGTGCCGACGTGCAGCTCGTAGATCGCCGCGCCGGGCAGCGGGCGTCCCTTCCAGTCCCCGTCGGTCCAGCTGAAGGTGGCCGGATCGACCAGCGCGCTCGCGGCATGGACGCCGTCCGGTTGCCGGCGTCCGCGCGGATCGGGCAGCGGATCGCCGCCGTCGATGCAGAAGGCGTAGCGTCCGTCGCCGGGCTCGGCGTCCACCGTCCACCAGCCGCCGCCGGCCGGCGTCATCGGTTCGGTCCGGACGCCATCGGCCCCCAGCCGGACGTCGACCCGTTCCGCGTCGGGCGCCCACACCGAGTAGTGCCGCAGCATCAGCCCTCCCGCACCAACAGCGCCACCGGCAGCGCGTCGAACAGGCTCGCCGTGCCGTCGCGGTGGACGGCGCCGGTGAACGCATCGCGCCAACTGCCTTCGGGCAACGGCACGGACGCCGGCAGCGGCGTCCGTGGTAGCCGGCGGACGGCGACCAGCACGTCGGCACCGCGGGCGAAGCCGAGCAGCCCGTCGCCCAACTCCAGCCTTCGGTAGCCGGCGGAGAAGTCGGCCGGACGCTTCCGGCGCAGTCGCAACGTCCGGGAGGTGATCAGCAGGATCTCGTCGTCCAGGTCCGGCTCGGTGACGATGCCCGCGTCGAGGGCCGCGAGCCGCGCGGCGTGGCCGGCGAAGTCGATGCCGGCGCGGTTGTCCGGATCGACCAGGGTGAGGTTCAGCATCTCTGCCCCCTGGTAAGTGTCCGGGACGCCGGGCAGGGTCAGCTGCAGCAGCTTCTGCACCAGCGTGACACAGCGGATCGCGTCGGCATTGGCCTGCGCCACCTGGGCGATGGCCTCGCCGACGGGACCGCCGGCGAGCATCGCCCGACCCAATGCCAGCACGCGTTTCTCGTAGTCAGCGTCTGGTTGCAGCCAGCCGGTGCGCTGCTTGCCCTCACGCAGTGCCTTGGTCAGGTAGGCGTCCAGCCGCTCAGGGGTGATTCCCGGAGTGCCGGCGACGGTCTGCCAGACCAGATGACCGGTCGGGGCGTCGACACCATGCCGCTGCGCTTCGCCGGCGGCCAGATTGGCCAGATGGGTCCAGCCGGCGGCGTCCCCGGCCAGCGCGATCAGCCGGGCCCGGACGTCCTCGCTGCGCTTGGTGTCGTGAGTGGACAGCGTGGTCATCCCCGACGGCCACCGGTCGGCCTGGTGCTCGGCCCACGCGTGCAGGGGTTCGACATCGGGGTGGTCGCCCGATGACGGGTCGCCGCCCACCTCGTTCAGCGCGACCAGCCGGTGCCAGCGGTAGCAGGCGGTGTCTTCGATGCCCTTGGCCATCACCGGCCCGGTGGTCTGCTGGAACCGGACGCACAGGTCGCGGGCGGCGTCCGAGTCGCCGGGCGCCGTCTCGGGCTGAGTCAGGACGCCGATGAGCGCCGCCGCGGCGTCCGCCAGATCGGGACGGTCGGCCCGTACCCGTTGCAGTGCCGCCCGCAGCGGGGCGGTCAGTGCCGGTTCGGGCAGCGTCCCCGGTGTCACATAGGCGCGGTAGACCCGCAGCTGGACGAGCAGTTCCGACAGCGCGGCCCGCAGCCGGGCCGGGTCGATGCCGGGCAGTGCGGCGACCGCCGTCCGTTGCAGCCGGTTCAGCTCGGGTTGCAGCAGCTGGGCCAGCACCTGTCGTTTGCTGGCTTCCAGACAGGCGTCCAACTCTGGTTCGCCGCCGGTGACCGCCCAGCTGGCGCTCACGGCGTCCATGCCGGCCGGGTCGATCAGCGCGGCGTCGATCGCCGCGGCCGCGTCGTAGCCGGTGGTGCCGTGGCAGGCCCAGTCCGGCAGCCGTTCGTCGCCTTCCAGGATCTTCTCCACCCAGATCGGGGTGCCCGGACGACACCGCGCCACCAACCGTGCCAGGTAGCCGGCGGGGTCGGCCAGGCCGTCGGGATGGTCGATCCGGAACCCGTCGATCACGCCGGCGTGATGCAACTCCAGCAGCAACGCGTGGCTGGCGTCGAAGACGTCCGGTTCCTCGACCCGGATGGCGACCAGCTGGTCGACGTCGAAGAAGCGCCGATAGTTGAGGGTCTCGGCGGCCTCGGCGAACGGGGTCAGCCGCCAGTGCTGGGCGTCCAGCAGGGTGGCCAGATCGGACGTCTCCGGGCCGTCCGGACGCAACGGCAACACATGCTCGTGGTAGCGCAGCACTGGTGTTCCGGATGCCGGACCTTCGTCGGGGCGTCCGATGTCGAGGCGCAGCTCGGCAGATGTGTCGGCCGGCGGGGCGGCCAGGATCGGCAGTCCGAAGCGGCCGTCGAGGTGATCCCAGTCGACGTCGAACCAGTGCGCGAAGGAAGACTTCCGACCGTGCCGCAGCACGTCCCACAGCGGGGCGTTGCGCCATTCGCCCTCGACCAGCGCCATGTGGTTGGGCACGATGTCGACGACGATGCCGAGGTCGTGCGCATGGCACCGCGCGGCCAGCCGCTCGAGCGCGTCGCGGCCGCCGAGCTCGGGGTTGACCGCGGTGTGGTCGAGGACGTCGTAGCCGTGCTTCGAGCCGGGCACCGCGGTCAGGATCGGCGCCAGGTAGACGTGACTGACGCCCAGCGCAGCCAGGTGGGGCACGATCGCGGCGGCATCGTCGAAGGTGAAGCCACTGTGCAGCTGCAGCCGATAGGTGGCCGTGAACGGTCGGGCGGTGGGCTCCATCCACGCGATTCTTGCAGACGGCTACGGCAGATCGGCCGGCGCCGGACGTCCGCCGACCCTGTCGCGGACGGCCGTACAGTCGGTTCGAAGGAGCCGGAACCGACCAGGGCATCCTGAGCCCCTACCCTTGACCGGTGGGTTTTCTGCTCGGAGCCGAGGCGCTGCATCTGGAGTATCCGACTCGGGTCGTCCTCGACTCGGTGACCCTGGGGGTCAACGAAGGCGATCGGATCGGCGTGGTGGGCCGCAACGGCGACGGCAAGTCGTCGCTGATCGGCCTGCTGGCCGGACGGATCCAGCCAAGTGCGGGGCGGGTGCGCCGGCGCGGCGGCGTCCGGATGGGGGTGCTCAGCCAGGCCGACACGCTACCGGACGGAGCGACCGTGCGACAGGCGATCGTCGGCGACGCGCCCGAGCACGTCTGGGCGTCCGACCCGAAGATCCGGGACGTGCTGGCCGGCCTGGTCGCCGACCTCGACTTCGACGCAGGCGTGGACGCCCTCAGTGGCGGCCAACGGCGCCGGGTCGCGCTGGCCGCGCTGCTGGTCGACGACTGGGACGTGATCGCGCTGGACGAGCCGACCAACCACCTCGACGTCGAGGGCATCACCTGGCTGGCCGGGCACCTCAACGCCCGCTGGCCGCGCAACGCCGGCGGACTGCTGCTGGTCACCCACGACCGCTGGTTCCTGGACGAGGTGGCGACTGCCACCTGGGAGGTGCACGACCAAATCGTCGAGCCGTTCGAAGGCGGCTACGCCGCATACGTGCTGCAACGGGTGGAGCGAGACCGGCAGATCGCCGCGGTCGAAGCCAAACGGCAGAACCTGATGCGCAAAGAGCTGGCCTGGCTACGCCGTGGCGCCCCGGCCCGGACGTCCAAGCCAAAGTTCCGGATCGACGCCGCCAATCAGCTGATCGAGGACGTCCCGCCGCCGCGGGACCGGCTGGAGCTCAACCGGCTGGCCATCGCCCGGCTCGGCAAGGACGTCGTCGATCTGCTCGACGCCGGCGTCCGGTTCGGCGACAACGAGGTGCTGCACGGCATCGAGTGGCGGATCGCGCCCGGCGAGCGGACCGCGATCCTCGGCGCGAACGGGGCCGGCAAGTCCACCTTGCTCGGCCTGGTCGCCGGGACGGTGCAGCCGACGTCCGGACGGGTGAAGCGCGGCAAGACGGTCCGGCTGGCAGTGCTCGACCAGCAGTTCGGGGCGCTGGCCGAGATCGCCGGCGACCTAGTCCGCGAGGTGCTGGCCCGGACCCGGACCAGTTACGTGGTCGCCGGCAAGGAGCTGACCCCGGCGCAGCTGCTGGAGCGGCTCGGCTTCGCACGGGAGCATCTGTCGGCGCGGGTCGGGGAGCTCTCCGGCGGGCAGAAGCGGCGGCTGCAATTGCTGCTGGTGCTGCTGTCCGAACCCAATTTGCTGGTCCTCGATGAGCCTTCGAACGACGTGGACACCGACATGCTCGCCGCGATGGAGGATCTGCTCGACTCCTGGCCGGGAACCCTGCTGGTGGTCTCGCACGACCGCTACCTGGTGGAGCGGGTCACCGACCAGCAGTACGCGATCGTCGACGGACACCTCCGCCATCTGCCGGGAGGGGTGGACGAGTATCTGCGGCTGCGGGCCGGGCAGGCGGCGTCCGGATCCTCCCGCGCGGGGGTCTCGACAAGCTCGACCAACGGTGACTCGACCGGCGGTGCGACGTCCGGAACACAGTTGTCGGGCGCTGAACTGCGTGCGCTGCAGAAGGAACTGGCGTCCGTGGAACGCCGGATCGCCCGATTGACCGACGAGATCCACGCCGCCCAGACCGCGCTCGCCGAGCACGACCACACCGACTACGTCGGCCTGGCCACCAAGATGTCCGCGATCGACGCCCGGCAGACCGAGGTCGCCGAACTCGAAGAGCGCTGGCTGGAGCTGTCCGAGCAGGTCGAGTAGGAGTGGGTGCGGCCTCGCCGGCCATCGTTGGTCGAGCTTGTCGAGACCTCGTGCCGTCAGCGAAGTTATCCACAGATCTCGCCTGACCCCTGCCACGCGGCCGGTTCCGCCAGTTGAATGGTGTGGTGGCGAGAGGGGCCGATTACCATGATTGCAATGACGACCGAGGCGCGCAGCTTCCTGCCCCATGGGGCGAGAGTGGACGCGCGCCGATCTCGATCGACTGCCCGCTGACGGGCATCGCTACGCACTCATCGACGGGGTGCTGGTCGTGACGTCGAAGGACGCCTTCACCGAGAAAAGATCTTCCGGAAGCACCGCTGCTGGCGGTCGAGATCTTGTCGCCGTCAACGCGCGGCGTCGATCTCCTGCTGAAGAAGGAGCGACTTGAGCGCGCCGGTTGCCAGAACTACTGGGCCGTCGACCCAGGGGACACCCTCGGTCACCGCGTGGCGGCTGGTCGACGGCGCTCACCAACAAATCGCCCAGGTGGTCGGTGCCGAGTCCTTCGAGGTCGATGCGCCGTTCCCGGTGAGCTTCGCCCCGGCGTCCCTCCTCGGCTGAAGGCTCGCGCCGTGTTCGGAAGAGTGATGCCATGACCCATGCCGGCCCGATCGACTGGCTGCTGGATTCCGATCCGGCCCTGCGCTGGCAGGTCGAGCGGGACGTCGTGGGCGCGTCCGAACAGACCTGGCAGGCGACCCGGGCTCGGGTCGCCACCGAAGGGTTCGGTGCGGAACTGCTGGCCCACCAGGACCCGGACGGGCAGTGGGCGGGCGGCCCGTTCTTCCCGGCCGGCTGGGCCGGCGGCGAGTGGCAGCCGTGGACGGCCACCACCTGGGTGCTCAACGACCTCCGCGAATGGGGTCTTGACGCCGCGGTGCTGGCCGGCACCGCCGAGAAGCTGGTCCCGGTGCGTTGGGAGTACGACGATCTGCCGTACTGGGGCGGCGAGGTCGACTGCTGCATCAACCCGACGGCAGCTGGCTGCAAGGCCACCGGCTGGGCGGCCAGGTCTGGTTCCACGTCGACGTCCCGGCCGGCGAGCCGTCCAAGTGGGTGACGCTGCAGGCGATGCGGGTGCTGTCCTGGTGGGACGCCGGCGTCCGGCCGGATTGATCAGCGGTTCTCCGCGCCCTTGGTGGCGGTGAAGGCGTACCAGTTCTCGCGGTCGCGCTTGACCAGGTGGCAGCCCGGCAGGTGCCGCAGGCGGACGTCGCGCAGCCCGGCGCCGGTCAGCGCGGCCAGGATCTCGTCGATGTCGGCATTGGCCAGCGGTAGCTCGCCGGCCTGGATCTTCGTGCGGTAGTCGGCCAGCGGGCCGGTCCGGATGCCCTCGCCGGGCTCCAACTCGTTGATCGCGATAAGGGTGCCGCCGGGCGCCAGCACCCGGGCCCATTCGCGGATCGCGGGGTCGGCCTCCGTCAGCGTCCAGAGCAACCGCGAGTTGATCACCACGTCGAAGCTGGCGTCCGGGAGGGGCAGGTCGAGCGCATTGCCGAAGCGGTAGTCGACGTCCAGCCCCTGGGCGGCAGCGTGCTCGCGGGCGAACCGCATCATGCCCTCGGAGAGATCGGTGCCGGTGACCTTGGTGTAGCCGTGCTCGGCGAGCAGGTTGGCGATCAACCCGGTGCCGGTCGCCACGTCGAGAATCCGCAGCGTGCGGTCGCTTCCGACCAACCCCTCCAGGACCTCTTTCCAGGTGTCGCGGTCAGCCACTTCGTGGGTCGCGTCATAGTCGACCGACCGGGCGTCCCAGTAGTCGGTCATGCCCCTCGCCTCGCGGGCTCGCCGGGACGGCAGCCCGGCGTCCTGGTCGGTCGGGGTGCTGGTGTCGGTGTGATCCACGCTGGCCTTTCGGGCTGGACGACTGGTCACCCCCACGTTGCCCTACTTCGGCGTCTTTCACCTGGTTCAAACCACGGAAAGGACGCCGAAGGGCGGAAATGTCGTTCGGAGCGGGTGGCGCGGGTCATGCCGCACGGAACAGGGCCGGACGCAGCAGGCGTTCGAGCAGCGCGGGCTTGAGGACGTCGGCGTAGGTCCAGCGAACCACCCACCAACCGGCGGCGCGAAGGTCGGCCTCGCGGCGCTTCTCGCGCATGACGACATCGTCGGCGCTTTCGCCGGGACGCAGCAACGCGCCGTATTTCACCTTGCCGTCGAACTCGCCGACCACCCGCAGGTCGGGCCAGGCGAAGTCGGTGCGATACGTCCGGCCCCCGATGGCGATCTCGAACTGCACCGCGGGTGCTGGTAGCCCGAGTCGCCAGATCGCCACTCGGCTCAGCGACTCACCGGGCGACTCGCTGCGGGGATCGGCCAGCTCGGCCATGATACGAGCCCGCTTGATGCCGTGTCGGCGGGACACCTGCAGGTGGGCTGTCAGCTGGTCGCGGCTCAACCCGCGCCGCAGTGCGGCGTCGGCGGCCGCAACCGCGAACCCCAAGTCTCCGCAGCGGCCGACGTCCACCACCGTTCGGGCCAGCGTGGTGCGTTCGAGCCCGTCCGCCGTTTCGATGTCGTCGTCCGGCAACGGCGTCCGGTAACGGTGCAGGTAGGGACCTACCGAATTGCCGCCTCTGCCGGGCTTGGTCACGGTGACCACGGAGAGCGCGGCGGCTTCGGTGGGCAGCCCGTGCAGCCACGCCGCGGAAGCGTGACTCAGCACATGTCCGGAGCTGAGCCGAGGCATCGTGGCGTCGATCAGTTGCCGGTGGTCGGCGGTCTCGTCCGCGGTGACGAAGCCGCCGCGCCTGACCCGGGTCAGCTTTTCCTCGTGTACCAGCCGGCGGATGGCGCTGGAGCCGATGCCCTCGGCGTTGAGATCACGGGTCAGACGGACAGACATGCAGCCGAGTTCAGCATGCGGGAGCGTTCCGCGGGAGGTTATCCACACCAACACCGGACCGGACTTTTGCCGTCCACAATTCGCCTGGTGACTCACAAAAGGCGCGGACGTCACATCGCCCTACTTCGGCGTCTTTCACCTGGTTCAAACCGCGGAAAGGACGCCGAAGGGCGGAAATGTCGTTCGGAAGGGGACGGCCGGGGCGGAGGGCGGGGCGGGACGGCTGTCAGCCGGCTCGGCGCAGCAGGATCACGCTGTCGTCCAGGGTCGCCTCCTCACCGTTCGGAGCGGTGTCCGGACGGGTGCGCACCTCGGCCAGCACCGTCGTCCACTCGTCGGGGTAGAGATCGAGCGCCGCCAGCTCGTCGGTCCAAGCGGCGGTCAGTCCGTGCGCTTCAGCTGATGGAAGTTAGTCTACCCTTAGTTATGAGTACCAACTTTGAGGGAGCGACGAGGTGACAGCGACCCGCATCGGTGGCCGGCCGCGCCAGATCGACACCGCCGACATCGTCCGGGCCGGACGCGAGCTGGGGCTGCACAGGCTGAGCCTGAATGCCGTCGCGGCACGCCTGGACGTCACGGCGACGGCGTTGTACCGCCATGTCGACGGCCGCTGGGGGCTGGAGCGGTTGGTGGGTGAGAGCCTGCTGGGCGATCTGGTGCTGATCGACGATCCGGCGCACGACACGCTGCGGCACCTGTTGTCGTTCGGACTGCAACTGAGGGCGTTCATCCTGGACCGGCACGGGCTGGCGGGCTATCTGCAGACCCTGTTCCCGCGCGGCGCCAGCGGACGCCGGCTGCTGGCCGCCGAGCTGGCGGCGTTGGTCCGGCGCGGCTACGCCGAGGACGCCGCCATCGTGCTGAGCGGGGCGGTGGCGTCGATGGCGATCGGGTATGCGGCGGCCGAGGAGGCGCAGCGCGACCGCGCCGACGGGTTGGACGACCAGCGCGACGACGCGGTCGCCGGGCTGCGGGCCGATCGGCGGCTGGCGGCCGTCCACGCCGACCTGCCGGCCGTCGACTCCGACGAATACGTCCGGCTGATGCTGACCGCCGCCATTGGCGGCCTGCTCGCGGCCGCGCCGCCCGGACGTCCGGTGCGGCAGATCATCGCCGACCTACGAGAGGCAGGAGAGGGAGTCTGATGGCGAAACGGGGATTCCAGGGCGCGGTGATGCGCAGCTTCGGGGCGCGCGATCACCAGGCGACGGTGACCGGCACCGAGTTCCTGACTCCGAAATTCCTGCGGGTCCGGATGGTGTCGCCGACATTGTTCACCGACGCCACGGCGTCGCCGACCGCCTGGCTGCGGTTCTGGTTCCCCGATCCCGACGGCGGCGAGGTCGAGCACCAGCGGGCCTACACGATCAGCGAGGCCGACGAGGCGTCCGGCGCCTTCGCGATCGACGTGGTGCTGCACCATCCGGCCGGGCCGGCCTCGGCCTGGGCACTGGCCGCGCGGCCCGGCATGACCGTGGCGGTGACCAGCCTCGGGTCGTCCAGATTCGAGCTGCCCGACGAGCTTCCGGCCGGCTATCTGTTGATCGGCGACTCGGCGTCGATGCCTGCGATCGCCGGCATCCTGGTCACCATCCCGGCCGAGGTTCCCATCGAGCTGTACCTGGAGGAGCACGACCCGGACGACCGGTTGATCCCGCTGCCGGAGCATCCCCGGCTGCGCACCCACTGGGTGCCGCGGCGCGGACCCGGCTCGTTGGCGGCGGCGATCGAGGCCCGGGACTGGTCGAACTGGTACGCCTGGGCGGCGCCCGAGTCGGCGTCCCTGAAGCAGTTGCGGGTCCGGCTGCGCGACGAGTTCGGTTTCCCGAAATCCGAGGTGTACCAGCTGGCCTACTGGATCGAGGGACGCGCCATGGGCAACCGGCGCGGCCAGACAAAGCCAGAGCCGATCTCGGTGCCCGAGCCGCGCCCGGCGGCGCCTGCGCCGGTCTCGATGACCGAGCCGGTCTCGGTGACCGCGCCGGAGCCGGGGTCCGAGCCGGACCCGGCGGCGTCCGAACCGAAGCTGTCCGAGCCCGCCCCGGTGAGCCGGGGCAGTTGGCGCGCCCAGGCGGCCGGACGACTGCTGGCGCCGCTGCGCTCCACGCTGATCGTCGCGGGGGTCGTCCGGGGGCTGATCACCCTGGTCGAGCTGGCGCCGTTCTTCCTGCTCGCCGAACTCGCCCGGCTGTTGCTCATCGGTGCCGAGCCCACCCGACTGTGGGCGGTCGGGCTCTGGACGGTCGGCCTGATGGCGACCGGCGCGCTGTTGTCGTCCGCCCTGATGCTGTGGCTGCACTGGGTGGACGCCCGGTTCGAGCGGGAGCTGCGCGAGCGGCTGCTCGGCAAGCTCGCCCGGCTGCCGCTGGGCTGGTTCGACACTCGCGGCTCCGGGCAGGTCAAACAGCTGATCCAGGACGACACCCTGGCCCTGCACTACCTGGTCACCCACGCCGTGCCGGACGCCGTCGCCGCCGTGGTGGCTCCGGTGGTGGTGCTGGTCTACCTGTTCGCCGTGGACTGGCGGATCGCGTTGCTGCTCTTCCTGCCGGTGCTGGTCTACATCGTCACGATGTGGGTGATGGTGGTGCAGTCCGGAGCCAAGACCTCCCAGGCGCTGCGTTGGGCGGAGCGGATGAACGGCGAGGCCGGTACGTACATCGAGGGCCAGCCGGTGGTGCGGGTGTTCGGCGGCGCGGCGGCCTCCACCTTCCGGGCTCGGCTCGGCGAGTACATCGGCTTCCTGAACGACTGGCAGGGTCCGTTCACCCGGCAGAAGACGCTGATGGATCTGGCCACCCGGCCGACCACGTCGCTGCTGCTGATCGTCGTGCTGGGCGCGGCGCTGGTCGGCGGTGGCAGCATGCAGCCGGCCTCGCTGCTGCCGTTCCTGCTGCTCGGAACCACCTTCGGCGCCCGGCTTCTCGGCATTGGCTACGGACTGTCCGGGTTGCGCACCGGGCTGCTGGCGGCCCGCCGGGTCCAGGTCGCCCTGGACGAGCCGGTGCTTGAGACCCTCTCCGGCTCGGCGGCGCCGGACGTCCCGGCCGGCCGGGTCGAGTTCGACGGCGTCGGATTCAGCTACCGTCCCGGCGTTCCGGTGCTGAGCGACGTCACCCTCACCCTCGAGCCGGGCACGGTCACGGCGCTGGTCGGGCCGTCCGGATCGGGCAAATCCACCCTGGCCGCGCTGCTGGCCCGGTTCCACGACGTGGAGACCGGGGCGATCCGGGTCGGCGGCCGCGACGTCCGGGAACTCACCGCCGACGAGCTGTACGCACAGGTCGGGTTCGTCTTCCAGCACGCCGAACTGGTCCGTGGCACCGTCCGGGAGAACATCGCGCTGGCCCGTCCGGACGCCACCGACGCCGAGGTCGAACAGGCGGCGCGCGCGGCGCAGCTGCACGACCGGATCGTCCGGCTGCCTCACGGCTACGACACGGTGCTCGGTCCGGACGCCGCCCTGTCCGGCGGCGAGCGGCAACGGCTGACCATCGCCCGTGCGATCCTGGCCGACACTCCGGTGCTGGTGCTGGACGAGGCCACCGCGTTTGCCGACCCCGAATCGGAGTACCTGGTGCAACGGGCACTGGACCGGCTCACCGCTGGCCGCACCGTCCTGGTCATCGCGCACCGGCTGCACACCATCACCGGGGTCGACCGGATCGTTGTCCTCGACCACGGCCGGGTTGCCGAGACCGGCAGCCACGACGAACTGCTTGGCTGCGGCGGCCGCTACCGCAAGCTGTGGGACGCCGACGCGACCCGCGTCCTGCAGGGCGCCGGAAGACTGGTCGCCGGAGGTCTGGGCGGCGGAACCGAGGAGGCCCGATGATCCGCACTCTGCTCGCCGTTCTGCCCGCCGGCAGCCGTGGCCGGGTTGTGAAGCACCTGGTGCTGACGGTGCTCAGCGTGGCGTTGCGCGCCGCCGGCGCAGTGCTGCTGGTGCCGCTTCTCGCTGCCCTGTTCGGTGTCGAACCGGGCCAGGCATGGCCCTGGGTTGCGGCGCTGGTGCTGGTCACCCTGGCTGGCTGGGCCGTCGACTGGCTGGTGGCCGGGCTCAGCTTCGATCTCGGCTTCGGGCTGCTCGACACCGGGCAGCACGCCGTCGCCGACCGGGTGGCCCAGGTTCGGCTCGGCTGGTTCACCGGTGAGAACACCGCCACCACGAGGCAGGCCATCGCCAGCACCGGACCCGACCTGGTCGGACTGCTGATCTACATGGTCACCCCGCTGATCAGCGCGGTGTTGCTGCCGCTGGCGATCGCCATCGCCGTCACTCCGATCGCGTGGCAGCTGGGCGTCGCGGCGCTGGCCGGCGTCCCGGTGCTGCTCGGCGCGTACGCGGCGTCCGGACGGCTCGGCCGCAGCGCCGATCGGGCCGCCGCGGACGCCAACTGCGCACTCACCGAACGGATCGTCGAGTTCGCCCGCACCCAACATGCATTGCGCGCCGCCCGCCGGGTCGACCCGGAACGCAGCCACGTCGGCGCGGCACTGGCCGCCCAGCACGGCGCCACCCTGCGACTGCTGCTGATGCAGATCCCCGGGCAGCTGGTGTTCAGCCTGGCCAGTCAGCTGGCCCTGATCGTCCTGGCCGGCAGCACCGTCGCCCTGGCGAGCGCGGGCGTGGTCACGACGCCGGAGGCGATCGGGCTGATCGTGGTGATCGTCCGCTACCTGGAGCCGTTCACCATCCTCGCCGAACTCAGCGGCGGCGTGGAGACCTCGGTGATCGCCCTGCGCCGAATCGGCGAGGTGCTGAACGCACCCACCGTCCCGGTCGGCAACGGGCGCGACGGCCCCGTCGCCCCGCCCCGGGTCGCCCTGCGCGGCGTCGGCTTCCGCTACGCCGCGGACGCCCCGGCCGTCCTGGATGGCCTCGACCTGGAGTTGGAACCCGGCAGCACCACGGCGATAGTCGGCCCGTCCGGTTCGGGCAAGAGCACCGTGCTGGCGCTGCTCGCCGGCCTGCACCACCCGAGCGAGGGCAGCATCCTCTTCGACGGCGTGGACGCCGCCAGCCTGGACGCCGAGACGCGGCGGGCGCTGGTCAGCATGGTTTTCCAGCAGCCCTACCTGTTCGACAGCAGCATCCGGGAGAACACCCTCGTCGGCGATCCGGCGGCGTCGGAGGAGGCGTTGACCCGGGCTGGAAGGCTGGCTCGGGTGGACGCCATCGTCGCCCGGTCGTCCGACGGCTGGGACGCCCGCGTCGGGGAGGCCGGAGGCACCCTGTCCGGCGGAGAGCGACAACGGGTCTCGATCGCTCGGGCCTTGCTCAAGCCCGCGCCGGTGCTGCTGGTGGACGAGGCCACCAGCGCCCTGGACACCGAGAACGAGGCGGCGATCAGCGGGGCGCTGACCGGCGACCCGACGCCGCGCACACGGGTCATCGTCGCGCACCGGCTGGCCAGCATCCGCAACGCCGACCGCGTCCTGTTCCTGGAGGACGGCAGCATCGTCGAGGACGGCAGCATCGCCGATCTGCTGGCGGCCCAGGGCAGGTTCGCCGAGTTCTGGCGACAGCAGCAGGCGGCTGGCGGCTGGCGGATCGGAGCATCCACCGCCGGTTGAGCTTGTCGAAACCACCTGAGCTTGTCGAAGCCCCATGGGCTTGCCGAAAACCTGCGGCGGAGGAAAAGTTCGGGTAGCTTAACTTTGGTGACCACGCTGACCCGGACCTCGCCGTCGAAGCCGGCGCGCCCGCGGCGGCGCTGGTTGCTCGGACCGGCCTTCGTGGCGGCCATCGCCTACGTCGACCCGGGCAATGTCGCCGCCAATCTGACCGCCGGCGCGCAGTACGGCTACCTGCTGGTCTGGGTGCTGATCGCGGCCAACGCGATGGCCGTGCTGATCCAGTACCTGTCCGCGAAGCTCGGCCTGGTCACCGGACGAAGCCTGCCCGAACTGCTCGGCGAACGGCTCGGACGTGGCCCGCGGCTGCTCTACTGGGCGCAGGCCGAACTGGTCGCGGCCGCCACTGACCTGGCCGAGGTGATCGGCGGTGCACTGGCCCTGTACATTCTGTTCGGCGCCCCGCTGCCGCTCGGCGGGCTGATCGTCGGACTGGTCTCGATGGCGCTGCTGACGGTGCAGACCCGCAACGGGCAGCGCGCCTTCGAGTTCGTGGTGATGGGTCTGCTCGCGGTGATCACGATCGGCTTCGGTGCCGGCGTGCTGGTCAGCGGCGTCGACTGGACGGCCGCCGTCGCGGGTATCGTGCCGCGCTTCGAGAGCGCCCAGACCGTGCTGCTGGCGGCCGGCATGCTGGGCGCGACGGTGATGCCGCACGCCATCTACCTGCACTCCTCGCTGGCCCGTGACCGGCACGGCGTCCAGGGCGAGGCCGGACTGCCCCGGCTGCTGCGGGCCACCCGGTGGGACGTCGGGCTGTCCCTGCTGGTCGCCGGCACGGTGAACGTCGCGATGCTGCTGCTGGCCGCGGCCAGCCTGAACGGGGTCGAGGGCACCGACAGCATTGAGGGCGCGCACGCCGCCATCACCGCCGCCCTCGGGCCGGCGATCGGGGTCGTCTTCGGCATCGGCCTGCTCGCGTCGGGCCTGGCCTCCACCTCGGTCGGCTGCTACGCCGGGGCGTCCATCATGTCGGGGCTGCTGCGGGTGCGGATTCCGCTGCTGGCACGTCGGGCGATCACCCTGGTGCCGGCGCTGGCGGTGCTGGCCTTCGGACTGGACCCGACCTGGTCGCTGGTGCTCAGCCAGGTGCTGTTGTCGATCGGCATCCCGTTCGCGGCGATCCCGCTGGTGCTGCTGACGAGCAGTCGGGCGGTGATGGGCCGGTTCGCCAACGGACGCCGGCTGCGGGCGATCGCCTGGACGGTGGTGGCCCTGATCGTTGCGCTCAACATCGCGCTGCTGGTCCTCACCGCGGGTGGCCTTACCCTGGGGTGATGACCAGCGTCGACGACCTCACTCCGGTCGCCCAGGACTACCTGAAGGTGATCTGGTCGGCCACCGAATGGGGCGATCCGCCGATCACCACCAAGGGCCTCGCGGCCCGGCTCGGCACCACCCAGGCCAATGTGTCCGACACGGTGAAACGCCTGGCCGCGCAGGGTTTGGTGACGTACGAGTCGTATCGTCCGGTGCGGCTCACCGAGCGCGGCGAGCGGCTGGCGGTCGCGATGGTGCGCCGGCACCGGCTGATCGAGGCCTTCCTGGTCGGCGTCCTCGGCTATCGCTGGGACGAGGTGCACGACGAGGCCGAGGCGCTGGAGCATGCGGCGTCCGAGACGTTGATCGAACGCATCGACGCGCTGCTCGGCCATCCGGTCGCCGATCCGCACGGCGACCCGATCCCGGCCGCGGACGGAACCCTGCGGCATCCGCGGGCGATCCGGCTGGGCGAGGCGACCGGACGCCGCCGGGTGATCCGGGTCTCCGACGCCGACCCCGACCTGCTGGCCCGCTGCCAGGCCCTGGGCATCACGCCCGGCGCCGAGGTGAACGCCGCCACCACCCCGGCCGAGGTCGCCGCCGCGGTCTGGGTGGACGGCGAACCTCCTGACGCGGACCCGTCATAGGCCGACCAGAGCTAGCGAGCGACGCCACGCTGAAGTCGTCGATCTACGGGCGTCGATGACCTGGCAGGCGTCAAACATGGTCGGAGTTGGGCACTGAACTCGGTGCCCAAACCTCCCACCATGTTCGGGAGCGGTTGACGGCGTGGCTCTCAGCGGCCCCGCATCGCCCGGTTGACGCCCTTCATGGTCGGCATCGGCCCGCGCGGCACCGGGATCTTCGGACGCATCGCATCCAGCGCCCGCAGCCGCTGCTTCACCTCGGTGATCTGGTGGGCCTGCATCGCGTTCGGCAGCTTCTCGATGTGCTTCTGCAGGTTGTCCAGCGGCACCTGGCCCTGGCCGCGTCCGACCAGGACGGTGGTCACGGTGACGCCGTAGGCGACCTGCTCGTGCTTCTTGGTCTCGGTGGCCAGCAGCGCACGGGCACGGGCCGGGTTGCCCTCGGCGACCAGGATGATGCCGGGGCGTCCGACCACCCGGTGCACGATGTCCATCTGGCGGGTGGCGGCGATGCCCACCTCGTAGCTCCATTTGCGCTTGTTGAGCAGCTGGAACGCGACCTCGGCCGAGCCGGCCTGGCCTTCGTAGCGCTTGAAGTTGGCCTGCTTCACCCGCCAGGTCAGCACGGTCAGCACCAGCACCAGGGCGAGCATCACGCCGGTGATCAGCCACATCCACCACGGCTGCAGCCAGATGCCGATCAGCACCGAGGCGATGATCGGCGCGGCGACCGCGGCGGTCGTCCACCACTTGAGCTGCGGGTCGACCTCGTTGGTGCGCTTATAGGCCTCGACGATCTGCCTGGTCCGGCCCCAGTCGCGGGGGTCGTCGGAGTTCTTCTTGCGCAGTTTCTCGGCCTTGCGTTCGGCCTTCTGCTGGGCGGCGAGGGCTTTCGCCTTCTCACTTGCCATGGATGGTGCTCCCGTTGATCGTGGCTGTGCTGGTGGAGGCGCCGTTGGCTCGCGCGGTGCCGTTGGCTGCCTTGGCCTGGTCGCGCTCGCGGCGCCGGCGGGCCTCGATGGCGGTGCGGTAGAGCCGCCCGGCCCGGTACGACGAGCGGACCAGCGGCCCGGACAGGACGCCGACGAAACCGATCTCGGTGGCCTCCTGCTCCAGTTCCTCGAACTCCTCGGGCTTCACCCAGCGGTCGATCGGATGGTGCCGCGGCGTGGGCCGCAGGTACTGGGTGATGGTGATCAGCTCGGTGCCGGCATCGTGCAGATCGTGCAGCGCCTGGGTGACCTCCTCGCGGGTCTCGCCCATGCCCAGGATCAGGTTCGACTTGGTGACCAGGCCCTCCTCGCGCGACCAGCGCAGCACCTCCAGCGAGCGGTCGTAGCGGAAGCCGGGACGGATCCGGCGGAAGATCCGCGGCACCGTCTCGACGTTGTGCGCGAACACCTCCGGACGGGTGTCGAACAGCTGCTGCAGCAGCTCGCGATGACCGGTGAAGTCGGGGGCGAGCATCTCCACGCCGGTGCCAGGGTTGAGCTCGTGGATCTGCCGGATGGTCTCTGCGTACAGCCAGGCGCCCTCGTCCTCCAGGTCGTCGCGGCAGACGCCGGTCACGGTCGCGTAGCGCAGCCCCATGGTCTGCACCGATTCGGCGACCCGCAACGGTTCGCCCTTGTCGTAGCCGGACGGCTTGCGCGACTCGATCTGGCAGAAGTCGCAGCGCCGGGTGCAGGAGTCGCCGCCGATCAGGAAGGTGGCCTCGCGGTCTTCCCAGCATTCGAAGATGTTGGGGCAGCCGGCCTCCTGGCAGACCGTGTGCAGCTTCTCGTCCTTCACCAGCCGCATCAGGTCGCGGTACTCCGGCCCCATCCGCGCGGTGGTCTTGATCCACGGCGGTTTGCGTTCGATCGGGGTCTGCGAGTTCTTGACCTCGAGTCGCAACAGCCGGCGGCTCGCCGGCGGACTCAGCGGCGGCGGGCTGACGGCATCGTCTGCAAGGGTCACCGCGTCATCTTATCCCCACCGACCCCGGCGAAACCGAGCGCTCCGCGCAGAGCGGACGCCGGCGTCCGGTTCACTCCGGAACCGGGTGACCCTGGTCGTCGGTCGCCATGGCCTGGCTGGAGAATCGCGGCAGGAATGCCACGTAGGAGTCGTCCGGACGTCGCACCGCGACCGCGCCGTCCTGCCAGATGCCGTTGCTGGCCGCCCACTGCGAATCGATCGGATCGCCCTGGTTCTGGTGGACGTTGTGCACGCCGAGCCCGGTATCGAACGGCTCGCCCCAGACCAGGATCGGGCCGCCGATGGTCAGGATCTGCTCCAGCGCCTCGCTCGCCTGCAGATGGTCGCCGGTGCGCCACGGACGGTAGACCACGCTGACCCAGCACCACCACGGCGTCCACCCGAGGATGCGGCGGTGCTTCAAACCGGTCCACAGCAGCCGCCAGGTGCGGGCGATCCGGTGCCTGAGGTGATCCAGCGCCCCGCTGGTCGAGGCGGACGCCAGCTGATGCCAGCCGGGTGGAAGTACCGACACCACGGCCAGGTCGGCGGCGGTGGCCGGCACCACCTTCCATTGGACGCCGGTTGTCGACTGGTGGCTGTCGACGTCCACCGCCACGCGGTAGCGGCCTCCGGCGCTGTCGATGGTCAGCATCACGTGATACCAGCGGCCCTGGTTGTCGGGCCGGTCGCGTTCGTGGGCGACCAGCGTGCCGATCAGGACTCCGTAGCCGTGTTCGAGCGCCATCGGGCACCCCCCTCCCTGCCAGTGCCACAGGCACCTCACAGGAGGATCAGCCGACGGCCCCTGATACAGCGACCGGCGCGCTGAACTCGGCGGCCCGCTGATAGGGCAGCAGGGCGAGCAGTTCGGTGAGGTGGGGCTCCATCGCCTGCGCCACCCCGACCAGCGAGGGTGCCGGGCCGTCGAGCTCGGCGGCCATCGAGGTCATCCGGGCGTCGCTGATCCCGCACGGAATGATGTTGTCGAACCAGTTCATGTCGGTGCTCACGTTGAGTGCGAAGCCGTGCATGGTGGTCTGCCGCGACACCCGGATGCCGATCGAGGCGATCTTGCGTTCGCCCTTGCCGGACGCCGGATCGGCGCCCAGCCAGACGCCGGTGCGGCCGTCCACCCGTCCGGTCGCCAGCCCGTAGTCGGCGAGCATCCGGATCAGCGCCTCCTCGACCCGGCGGACGTAGTCGACGACGCCGACGCCGCGGGGCAGGAAGACGATCGGATAGCCGACCAGCTGTCCGGGGCCGTGCCAGGTGATCTTGCCGCCGCGGTCGACGTCCACCACCGGGGTGCCGTCGAAGGGCCGCTCCTGCGGTTCGGTGCGGCGTCCGGCGGTGTAGACCGGCGGATGTTCGACGAACAGCACCTGCGGCGGCAGTTCCCCGGACGCCACGCCCGCGTGCACTTCGCGTTGATACTCCCAGGTCGGGACGTACTCGCTCAGCTGTGGGGGATCGTCGGTCAGTCCCAGGTACTGGAAGGCGACCGGACGCGGATCGGCGGTGCTGCGGGTGGACACCCGAGCAGTCTACGACCGCGGCTCGTGCTCGCAGACTGCTCGGGACGAACCGCGGTCAGCGTCCGGCGACGGTGTCGATGAAGCCGTCGGAGCCGAGCTTGGTCGCGACGCCGGTGGCCGCCGAGATCCGGTAGAGCCGGCCCGCCGGACCCTCGGAGAAGGAGCCGCCTCCGCCGATCACCAGATCGTCGTTCGCCGCGCCGCCGTCCCGGACGAAGGCCAGCAGATCGCCGATGTAGCGGAACCAGGGCGTGCCGGGCAGGCCGTGGCCTTCGTAGATCTGGCTGGCGACGCAGTCCTTGACGGTGCGCAACGGGATCAGCCAGGCCGAACCGTCATCGCTCTCGTGCCCTTTGGCGATCGCCTCACCGGGGCCGCCGACCAGGACGGTGGGGATGCCGTTGCAGGTCGTGCCCAGGGCCAGGTGGGCGCCGAAGTAGTCGTACCGCTCGGCTTTGCCGGGAATGCCGGCGCTGCTCTGGGCGATCCGCTTGACCGGCTTGATGGTGCCCTTGCCGCTGAGCGTGAAGACCTGGATCGAGCCGGTGCGCTTCACTGTGCCGACGTTGTCGCTGGGGGTGCCCACCACCAGGTAGCCGTCGCGGGCCACCACCGCATTGCCGAAATGGTCATACTTGTCGACCGCGCCGGTCACCGATGTGGTCGCCTGGGTGATCGTCTTCAGCGACTTGACGCCGGCCGAATCAAGAGTCACGGCCAGCACCGCGCCGGCCGCGGACTTGCCGTTCACCTTCGCGTCTGGGGCGCCGACGAAGAGCTGGTTGCCCCAGGCGTCCATCGACGAGCCGAAGCTGCCCTTGACCATCGACGGCACCTTGGCCTTTCCGGGTACCAGCGCGATCGGGTTGCCAGTGGGGATCCCGGCGCTGCTGAGCGGGTAGAGCCGCACCTCTTCGTTGGAGAGGCTCACGGCGAGGCGTGGTGTCGGCGCCTCCACCAGTGCGAGCGCCTTGACCCGCTCGTCGGCCTTGCCGAAGGCCAGGAAGGAGTGCCGGTTCGCCGGCTGGAGTCCAGCGGCCGAGCCGGGAACGATGTGCACATAGACACCGGAGGAGTCGGAGGTGGCGGCGACCAGATCGGTGTAGCCGTCGCCGTTGAGATCCCTGGCCAGGAGTGCCAGGTTGTGGATGCCGTACTGCCCGGCGGACAAGTCGGCCGGCAGGATGTCGGCGAGGCGTCCGGAGCCGTACCAGATCCGGAGGAATTCCGACTCCGAGTCATCCTCCGTGGTGACTGCCACGTCGGCCTTGCCGTCCCCGTCGAAGTCGGGGGTGGCCGCGGAGACCGACTCGCGGGCGGTGGCCTGAGGCGCTGGCGCGGCCAGCAGCGCGGACGCCGCGAGGGCGAGGGCGAGGGGTATCTGAACTAGTTTCATGCCCCACCTACGCACGAGCCGCCGACAATGTGGCAGCTGAATTCGGATTGCGGACGAGGGCGTGATGATCTGCTTCGACATCGGACGCCGATCTGGAAACGTGTTGCCCATACTTCGAGACTTGAATCTCACGATGTGATGAAAGAGGTTGTCGGAGCGCATCATGAAACATGATTTACCTGCATGGGCACCAAGAGGCGGTGCTGCGCTCGCATCGCAGCCGCACCGCGCAGAACTCGGCGGCGTACCTGCTGCCGGTGCTTGAGCCCGGTCATCGGCTGCTCGACGTCGGCTCCGGGCCGGGCACGATCACCTGCGATCTGGCCGGGCTGGTCGCCGACGTGGTGGCTATCGAGCCGTCCGAGGCGGCGCTCGACCTGACCCGCGAGGAGGCGACCCGGCGCGGCGTGACCACGATCGATTTCCAGGTCGCCGACGTGCACCGGCTGCCGTTCGCGGACGACAGTTTCGATGTGGCGCATGCCCATCAGGTGCTGCAGCACCTGCCCGATCCGGTGCAGGCGCTGCGCGAGATGGCGCGGGTGGTCCGTCCGGGCGGCTACGTCGCGGTGCGGGACAGCGACTACAGCGGCTTTCTGTGGCATCCGGCGTCCGAGGCATTGGACGACTGGCTCGCCCTCTATCTGCGGCTGGCCCGCGAGGCCGGCGGCGAACCGGACGCCGGACGCTGGTACCCGACCTGGGCGTCCGCGGCCGGCCTGACCGACGTCCGGATCACCAGCAGCAACTGGTGCTACACCTCCGCGGCCGACCGGGGCTGGTGGGCGGGCATGTGGGCCGACCGGGTGGTCGGCTCCGATTTCGCCGGACGCGCGCTGGCGTCCCGCGTCCCGGAGGCGGAACTCCACCGGCTCTCCGCCGGCTGGACGGAATGGTCCGGCGCGGAGACCGGCTTGTTCCTGATCCCGCACGTGGAGCTGCTCGCACGTATCGGCTAGCGAGGCGCCGGAGCGTTGGTCGAGCCTGGCGAGACCCCGAACGGCAAAGCGCCCGTCACCATCACGGTGACGGGCCCTCGCGCTGTTGTCAGAGGCCGAGTTCGGCGGCGAAGTCGGCGGCTTCCAGACGGTGCTTGACCGTGGAGAGGAAGCGGGCGGCGTCGGCGCCGTCGACCAGCCGGTGGTCGTAGCTCATCGACAGGTACATCATGTCGCGCACCGCGATCACCTCGCCGAGCTTGGGATCGCGGACCACCATCGGACGCTTGACCAGCGCGCCGGTGCCCAGGATCGCCGCCTGCGGCTGGTTGATGATCGGCGTGTCGAACAGGGTGCCGGCCGAGCCGTAGTTGGTGATGGTGAAGGTGCCGCCCGACATCTCGTCCGGACCCAGCTGGTTGTTGCGGGCGCGCTTGGCCAGGTCGCCGATCTTGCGGGCGATCCCGGCGAGGCTGAGGTCGCCGGCGTCCTTGATGACCGGAACGAGCAGGCCACGATCGGTGTCCACCGCGATGCTGAGGTGCTCGGCGTCGTGGTAGGTGATCGTGCCGGCTTCGAGGTCCATCGTCGCGTTGATCTTGTCGTACTGCTTCAGCGCTTCGCAGACCGCCTTGCAGATGAACGGCAGGTAGGACAGCGACGCGCCCTCGCGCTGACGGAACTCGACCTTGGCCTGGTTGCGCAACCGGCTGATGTTGGTGAAGTCCACCTCGACGGTGCCGGTGAGCTGAGCGGCGACCTGCAGCGACTCGACCATCCGCTTGGCGATCACCGCGCGCATCCGGCTGATCTTCTCGGTGGTGCCACGCTTGGACCCGGCCGGGGCAGCCGCGGGTGCGGCGGCCGGGGCGGGAGCGGACGCCGCCGGTGCGGCGGGTGCCGGAGCTTCCGCCGCCTTCTTGGCTTCCTCCGCGGCCTTCTTGGCGGCCTCGGCGGCGGCCAGGACGTCCTGCTTGCGGATCCGGCCACCGACACCGGAGCCGGTGATCGCGGACAGCTGCAACCCGTGCTGGGCGGCGAGCTTGCGGACCAGCGGGGTGACGTAGCCGACGTCTTCGGACTCGGCCGGCTTGGCTGCGGCGGGAGCCGGAGCAGCCGGTGCGGGCGCCGCAGGGGCGGCGGGAGCCGGGGGAGCGGCCGGAGCCGGAGCCACGGCAGGAGCGGGAGCGGCCGCCGGGGCAGCGGGAGCGGCCGGCGCGGGTGCGGCCGGGGCAGCGCCCGGTTCCCCGATCACGGCGATCACCGAGCCGACGGCCGCGGTCTCGTCCTCGTTGACCCGGATCTCCAGCAGGACGCCGCCGGCGGGCGCCGGGATCTCGGTGTCGACCTTGTCGGTGGACACCTCGACGATGGGCTCATCGGCCTCGACGGTGTCGCCGACCTGCTTGAGCCAGCGCGAGATGGTGCCCTCGGTGACCGATTCGCCGAGCAGCGGCAGCTTGACCTCGGTGCCGGACGCCGGGCCGCTGCTGGCCGCCGGAGCGGGGGCGGCGGGAGCCTCGGTCGCCGGAGCCGGTGCCGGCTCGGCGGCGGGTGCTGCCGGAGCCGGTGCGGCCGGTGCGGGACCGCTGACCTCGCTCGGATCGCCGATCACAGCCAGGATCGAGCCGACGGCCGCGGTCTCGTCCTCGGCGACCTTGATCTCCAGGATCACGCCGGCGGCGGGTGACGGAATTTCGGTATCCACCTTGTCGGTGGAGACCTCCACGATGGGCTCGTCCACCTCGACGGTGTCGCCGACCTGCTTGAGCCAGCGAGAAACCGTGCCCTCGGTGACACTCTCACCCAGGGCGGGCAAAGGAACGGGCGTTGACATGAGTTGGTCTCCTTCGACGGACTGCCAGAACCAGTCCACACCCTATCCCCCTGCGACGACGAAGAGCACGCGTTGCGGCGCCGGATTCCGTGGGTCGGTCAGAGCACAGTGCACAATGGCTGCGTGTCATTCCGGTGGAGCTTCGGACGGCGGCGGGCGTCTGCCCCGCCGATCGACCGCGCGACCATCGCACATCTGGACGATTTCGTGACCAGCCGTCGTGGGGTCGAGGCCTTTCTCGAGCCGCAGACCACGATGGCCCGGCCCAGCCTGCTGCTGGTTGCCGCCGACGGCGAATGGACCAGGCGCTCCATCGAGTCCCCGGCCTGGGGCCGGCAATTCGCCGGGCGGCACGCGCTTCCGCTGTACGACGCCGCGGTGGTCGGCTACCCGCAGCGGATGCGTGATTTCAACGCCCGCCAGAAGGGACGCCGGGTCGCCGAATAGGGCTCAGCCCAGGGCTTCGTCGATCCGGTCCAACTGGCCCGACAGATCGACCACGCCGCGGTAGGCGTCCACCAGCGCCGCCGCCAATGCCACGCCGTCGCCGGGCTGGATGCCGCCGAACGCGGTCGCCGCCGCCCCTCCGCAGGCCCACAGTCCGGGCACCGGGGTGCCGTCGGCGCGCAGCACCCGCGACCGGTCGTCGATCACCGGACCGCCGGCGGTTCCGGCGTCCCCGGGGTAGATCCGCACCCCCCAGAACGGCTGTCGGTCGACCGCGCCCAGGCACGGGTTGCGGCGTAGCATCGGGTCGCCGAAGTACTTGTCCCAGGCGCTTTCGCCGCGGCTGAAGTCGGTGTCGCGGCCCCGTTTGACCAGTTGGTTGAAGGCCACCACGCTGCCCAGCAGGCCGGCCCGGTCGACGCCCAGGCCCTCGGCCAGTTCGTCCAGGGACGTCGCCCGCACCACCTCGCCCGCCTCGATGGCGGCCTTCGGCGACGAGCCCGCCGCCCAGGGCCCCAGGCCGTACTGCTTGCGATGCCGCTTGTCCATGATCAGGAACGACGGCACCGACCGCTCTCCGCGGTTGTGCTCGAACATCCTCGCGCCCGCCCAGACGCCGGGCTCGGCCTCGTTGTGGTAGCGGTCGCCGGCGACGTCGACGATCAGGCTGTGCGGTGCGCAACGGGCCCTGTCGACCGGGTGCGCGGCACCGTCGGCGAGCAGCACCGGCGTCCACCAGGCGCGGTCGAGTTCGGCGAGAGCGGCGTCCACCTGAAGGCCGGCCCGCAGCGCGGCACCGTCGTTGCCGCCGCCGACCGACCAGTCGACGGACGTCGGGCCGGGCAGGTAGCGCTCGCGCAGGTCGGCGTCCGCCTCGAAGCCGCCGCAGGCCAGCAGCACCCCGCGTTCGGCGTGGAGGTCCACGCTGGCGCCGTCGGTCTCGACCCGGACGCCGGTGACGGCCCCGTCGGCGACCAGCAGTTCGGTCATCGGCGACTCCAGCCAGATCTCGACACCGCTGCCGACCGCCCGGCGCAGCAGCTCGCTGACCAGGGCGGCGCCGGCGCTCACCGGGCGGCGACGACGCAGGCCTCGGCGCGACCGTGCCCGCCGGCCGTTGCTGCTCCGCTCGCCGCCGGACGTCCGCAGCCGCGCGGCCCATTCGTCGTCCAGCCGGACGGCCGGCGCCTTGGCGCGCAGCGTGCGGCCCTGGGCCTTGGCGCCGTCGGTCTCCGGACGGCAGTCCGGCAGCCCCTTCACCACCTCCAGCCCGATCCGGGACGACACCAGCCAGCGGGCGACCATGGCGGCGGTCCGGGCGAAGGCCGCGCGGCGTCCGGCGATCGTGGCGTCGGCGGGTGCGGCCAGGGCGTTCAGGTAGGCCAGCGCCTCGTCGGGAGTGTCGGCGGGGATTCCGCCCCGGCCCATCAGGTCGCTGGCGGGGATCCACAGGTGGCCGTCCGAGGCGGCGGTCGCCCCGCCCACGGTGGCGGTGCGTTCCACCACCACCACGTCATGGCCCAGACGGCGCGCGGCGACGGCGGCCAGCAGGCCCGCGGCCCCTGCGCCGACGATCACCACATCGGTGCGCACGGGGTCAGTTTTGCAGGGACTGGGCGAGCGCGACCAGGGTGCGGACCGCCATTCCGGTGCCGCCCGAGGGGACGTAGTCGTAGGGGCCCTCGTCGTTGAACGCCGGCCCGGCGATGTCCAGATGTGCCCACGGAGTGCCGTCCGGGACGAAGTGGTGCAGGAAGGCCGCCGCGGTGAGGGCGCCGCCGTAGCGGTTGCCGCCCGAGCGCAGGTCGGCCACCTTCGAGTCCAGCTTCTTGCGGGTGCCGTCGGGGATCGGCAGCTGCCAGAACGCCTCGCCGGCCGACTCGGCGGCGTCCAGGACGTGGTCGGCGGCCTGGTCGTCACTGGCCATCAGACCGGCGACGCGCTCGCCGAGGGCCACCATGCAGGCGCCGGTCAGGGTGGCGACATCCAGGATCAGGTCGGGGGAGTCCTCCCCGGCACGGGCCAGGGCGTCGGCCATCACCAGCCGGCCCTCGGCGTCGGAGTTCACGTTCTCGACGGTCGTGCCGCCGTACATGGTGAGGACGTCGGAGGGCCGGTAGGCGGTGCCCGAGGGCATGTTCTCGGCCATCGCGGCGTACGCGGTGACCCGCACCTTCAGGCCCAGCTGGGCGATGGCGCGGGTGGCGGCCAGCACCGCGGCGGCACCGGCCATGTCGCACTTCATCGTGTACATGCCGTCGGAGGTCTTCAGGTTGAGGCCGCCGGTGTCGAAGGTGATGCCCTTGCCGACCAGCGCCAGGTGCGACTTCCCCCCGCGCGGCGCATAGCTGAACCGGACCAGCCGCGGACCGCGCGACGAGCCGCCGCCGACGGCCGTGATGCCGCCGTAGCCGCCGCGCTCCAAGGCCTTGTCGTCCAGGATTTCGACGTCGATCTTGGTGCCCTTGACGGCCGTCTTGGCGGCATCGGCGAAGGTCTCCGGGTAGAGCACGTTGGCCGGCGTGTTCACCCAGTCGCGGGCCAGGCAGACCGCCGCCGCCACCGTCTTGGCGGCCTCCACGGCGCGGCGTGCCTCGGGCTTGGCCGAGCTGCTCACCACCGTGATCGACGCGACGGCCTCTTTCGGCTGCTGGCCGCTGACCTTCACGAAGCGGTAGGCGCCGAGCAGGGCGCCCTCCGCGGCCCCCTTGACCACCTCGGGCTCCACGGCGTCCAGGCAGATCGCCACCCGCAGCGCCCGGTCGCCGGCCAGCCCCGCCGCAGTCCGGACGCCGTTGCCGGCGGCTCGGCGGACCTGCTCGGGGGTGACATCGGTCTCGCCCAGCCCGACCGCGATCAACCGGACGCCGTCCGCACCGGCCAGCGTGGTCGCGCTGCCCGGTGCGGCGTCCGCACCCAGGTCGCGGGCCACCGTCGCCAACCCGCGGCCGTACAGCTTCGCGGCGCGCTGCTCGATCTCGTCGGGCACCCCGACCAGCACCGGAGCGCCGGCGCTCTCGGCCACGCCGAAGATCACCACGTCGACGTCCCTCGGACACGAGGTCGCCAGGGTCAGGGCCGGAAGGTTGAAAGCGGTCACTGGTCGTCCTATCCATGACGAAGCGGGGGAATCACCCGTCACCTTAGCCGCACTGATCGGCCTGCGACCGGGGCGTCGGACATGCGATCCTGGGCCGATGATCAGCTTCGCCTTCGCCACCGCAACCCGCATCGAATTCGGCGCCGGACGCTCCGCCCACCTGCCCGCGGCGGTCGCCGAGCTCGGCTCCCGTCCGATCGTCTGCACCGGAGCCACCCCGGAACGTTTCCGCACCCTGCTCACCGGCCTGAGCGACGCCCGCAGCTGGCCGGTGGGCGGCGAACCGTCGGTGGACGACGTCCGCGCCGGTGTGGCGGCTGCCCGCGAACACGGCGCGGACGTGGTGGTCGGGCTGGGCGGGGGCGCGGTGCTGGACGCCGCGAAGCTGATCGCCGCGCTGGTGCCCAACGACGGCGACATCCTCGACTACCTGGAGGTGATCGGACGGGCCCAGCCGCTGCAGGCCAGGCCGCTGCCGTTCGTCGCCGTGCCGACCACTGCGGGCACCGGCTCCGAGGTGACCATGAACGGCGTGGTGACCTCGCCCGAGCACGGCGTGAAGGTGAGCATGCGACACCCGTCGATGCTGGCCGACGTCGCCCTGGTGGACCCCGAGCTCACCCTCGGCTGCCCGCCGGCGGTGACCGCGTCGTCCGGTCTGGACGCACTCACCCAATGCCTCGAGCCGTACATGTCGCCGTTCGCCAACCCGCTCACCGACAGCTTCTGCGTCGAAGGGCTGCGCCGGGCCGGACGCGGTCTGCGCCGTGCCTACAGCCATGGGGACGACCTGGACGCTCGCACCGACATGGCGCTGTGCTCCCTGCTCGGCGGCCTTGCCCTGGCCAACGCGAAGCTCGGTGCCGTGCACGGACTGGCCGGGGTGATCGGCGGACTCACCGGCGCACCCCATGGCCTCACCTGCGCCACGCTGCTGGTCGAGTGCTGCCGCGGCACGGTCGCCGCCCTGCGCGAGCGGGCTCCCGAACACCCCTCGCTCGGCCGCTACGCCGCGGCGGGCGAACTGCTCTCCGGCACCGCCAGCGTGGACGCCCTGCTGGACTGGCTGGCCGAGACCGTCGCGATGCTGGACGTCCCCACCGTCGGCCAACTGGGCATCACGCCCGAGCAGTACCCTCGGATCTGTCGGCAGGCGGCCGCGTCGTCCTCGATGAAGGGCAACCCGATCGTGTTGTCGGCGGACGAGCTGGAAGAGATCCTGCGCCGCTCCGCCTGAGCGCTGTTGGTCGAGCCTGTCGAGACCCAGCCGAGGTTTTCGACAAGCTCAACCCGCAAGCGTCGACAAGCTCAACCACCGTTGGTCGAGCTTGTCGAGACCAGGTGATCGGGGTTCCGTAAGCTCGCACCCGTGCACGACGACCAGCCGAGGGTTCGCCTGCTCGGCCCGGTGCAGATCGCGGGCCGGGACGGACGCCTCGTCGACCCGCCCGGCACCCGGATCCGGGCCCTGGTCGCCGCGCTCGGGCTCGAGCCGGGACGGCCGCACAGCGTCGAGGCACTCACCGACCAGCTGTGGGCGGACGAGCCGCCGCGGGCCCCGCGGGCCGCCGTCCAGACCCTGGTCTCCCGGCTGCGCACGGCGCTGCCGGACGGACTGATCGCTTTCGGCGCGGCCGGCTACAGCCTGACGCTGGACGCCGCACAGACCGACCTCGGACAGGCCCGGCTCGCCCTGGTCGAGGCTGGGAAGCAGACCGATCCGGCGACTGCGGTCGCCGCCCTGGACCGGGCGCTGGGGCTGTGGCGCGGCGAGCCGGGCGCCGACCTGGGGGACGCGCCGGTCCAAGAACAGCTGCGGGCACGGGCGGAGGCGCTGCGGCTTGACCTGATCGCCGAACGGGCCCGCCGCGGCGCGGAGGCCGGGGACATCGTCCGGGCCGCCGCCGACCTGGCGGAACTGGTCGAGGCCCGGCCGTTCGACGAGAGCGTGCTGGCGTCCTATCTGGAGAATCTGGCCGCCCAGGGCAGGATCCCGGAGGCACTGGCCGCGTTCGCCGCCCACCGCGAGCGGCTGGCGGACGACCTGGGCAGTTCGCCCGGCGCCGCACTGGTCGAGCTGAACACCCGGCTGCTGCGGACCGCCGAACCCGATCCGCAGCCGCGGCGGCGGGTCGGCGTCCGGGCCGCGCCGAACGAGCTGATCGGACGCGACGACGACCTGGACCGGGTCGAGGCGCTGCTCCGGACGGCGCGGCTGGTCACCGTGCTCGGCGCCGGCGGCCTCGGCAAGACCCGGCTGGCGCAGGCCCTGGCCACCCGCTCGGCCCGGCCGGTGGTGATCGTGGTGGAACTGGCCGGCGTCCGCAGCGATGAGGACGTCACGCTCGCGCTGGCGTCCACCCTGGGTATCAGGGAGAGCACCACCGGCCAGCGGCTCGGCGATGTTCTGCCCCGCCCGGACGTCCGGGGCAGGATCGTCGGCCAACTCGCCGAGCGCCCCACCCTGCTGGTGATGGACAACTGCGAACACCTGGTCGACGGCGCCGCGGCGTGGATCGCCGAACTGCTGGCCGCCGCGCCCGAGTTGCGGGTGCTGGCCACCAGCCGCAGCCCGCTCGCGATCGGTGCCGAGGTGGTGTACCCGCTGCAGCCGCTCGCGGCCAGCGCCGACGGCCCCGCGGTGCGGCTGTTCCTGGAACGGGCCCGCGCCGTTAGGCCCGCGGCGAATCTGCCGGTCGCGGCCGTGCAGCGGCTCTGCGCCCACCTGGACGGACTGCCGTTGGCGATCGAGCTGGCCGCGGCCCGCGTCCGGTCGATGACCGTCGAACAGATCGAGAGCCGGCTGCAGAACCGGTTCGCGCTGCTCGCCGGCGGCGACCGCAGCGCGCCCGAACGGCATCGCACCCTGCAGGCGGTGATCGAGTGGAGCTGGCGGCTGCTCAGCGTGGACGAGCAGAACGCGCTGCGCCTGCTCAGCGTCTTCCCGGACGGCTTCTCGGCAGAGGCCGCCGCGGCGGTGACCGGAGGCGACTGGGCCGACGACCTGCTGGACGGACTGATCGGCCAGTCGCTGCTGACCGTCGCCGAAGAGCCGCTGACCGCCGCCCTGCGCTACCGGATGCTCGAGACGGTTCGCGAGTTCGGCCAGGCGGAACTTGCCGCCGCCGGCCAGCAGGACGCGGCCCTTGAGGCCCTGTTCGGCTGGGCGCACGACTTCGCTGCCGTCAACCTCACCCGGCTGCCCGATCTGGCCGTGGTCCGGGCCATCACCGTCGAGCAGGACAACCTGGTCACCGTGCTGCGGCAGGCGATCGCCGGCCACCGGCCCGCCCTGGTGGTGACGCTGTTCGCCCTGCTCAGCTACTACTGGACGATCCGCGGCGGGCACAGCGAGGTGTACGCGTTCGCCGGTGACGTGCTGGACGCCGTCCGGCACTACGAGCCCGACGAGCCGCATGTGGACGCGACGGTGCTCAGCTATGCGCTGCTCACCGCGACGGCCCTGGCCGAACAGGACGGGGTCTGGTCGCGGGCCTATGCGCGGCTGCGCCGGCTGGTCCACCGGCACACCGTGACCGCCCCCGATCTGGCGGCGATCGCCGAGTTCCTGGTGACGGCGCCGGATCGGGAGCGGGCCGCGGAGGTGGTGACCCGGATGCGCGCGTCCGACGACGTGAGCACCGCGCTGCTCGGTGAGCTGTTCACCTCGCAGGAGGCGGAGAACGCCGGACGCCCGGACGAGGCGTCCGCAGCCGCTCGCCGAGCCTGGCAGCTGGCCAGCCGGGCCGGCGACCTGTGGCGCGGCCCGATGGCCGCGATGCTGCTGGCCGGCCTGGCCACCCAGCGCGCCGACCCGGCCGAGGCGCTGTACTGGGCCGATCAGGCCGAGGGCGGGTTGCGTGAGCTGCAGGCCGACGACGATCTGCGTCAGCTGGACTGGAGCCGGGCCGGCGCGCTGATCGGTCTCGGTCGCGCGGACGAGGCGCGGGTGCTGCTGGAGCGGCTGCTGTCGTCCGGTCCGCCGGACGCCACCCGTGCCGAATATGCGGCGATGGCGGAATGCGGGCTCGCCGAACTGGCCCGGCTGGAGGGCGACCCGCGGCGGGGCATCGAGCACTACCGGCGGGCGCTGGAGTACTACCGCGACCCGGCCCAGCGCGGTTCGCCGTGGCATGGCATGGTGCTTGCCGCGCTGCTGTCGGCGGGTATCGCCGACGGTTCGCTGGACGCCTCGGAGCGGGCCGAGTGCGCCCGGCGACTAAGGTTCCGGGCGCTGGTGATGAACCGCGTCCGGCTCGCCGGAATCGTCGACCGGCCGATCCTGGGCGCCCAGGCGCTGGGTCTCTCGGCCTGGCTGCTCACCTGCCCGGAGTTCCGGGGGCGCGGCCTGGAACTGCTGGCGCTGGCCGAGGTGCTGCACAGCCGGCAGGATCTGCCGTCGCTGCGGTGGGCGCCGCACCGTGCCGCGGCCGAGGCGATCGTGGGTCCGGACGCCGTCGCAGAGGCCCGGCGGGCGGCGTCCGAACTGTCGCTGGAGGACGCCGCCGACCGGGCCCACGAACTCATCGCGCAGCGGCTCTGACTATGCCTTCCGCATGTAGGCCCGGACGGTCAGCGGGGCGAAGATCGCCACGATCACGGCCGCGCCGAACAGCGACAGCAGCACGTCGCCGCCCATCGCGCCGTTGTTGGCCAGCTCGCGCACCGCGCTGACCAGGTGCGAGATCGGGTTGGCGTTGGCGAACCACTTCAGCCAGTCCGGCAGGGTGTCCACCGGCACGTAGGCGTTCGACAGGAAGGTCAGCGGGAACAGGATCAGCATCGAGATGCCCTGCACGCTGGACGCCGTCCGGGCGATCACGCCGAAGAAGGCGAAGATCCAGCTGATCGCCCACGAGCAGGCGATCACCAGCAGCCCGGCCAACGCCACGTTCGCCACGCCGCCGGCGGGGTGGTAGCCCATCACGTACCCCATCACGAAGGTGAGGGTGGTGGCGATGGCGTAGCGGACGGTGTCGGCCAGCAGGGCGCCGGACAGCGGGGCGATCCGGGCGATCGGCAGGGAGCGGAAGCGGTCGAAGACGCCCTTGTCCATGTCCTCGCGCAGCTGGGTGCCGGTGACCACCGAGGTGGTGATCACGGTCTGCACCAAGATGCCGGGGATCAGCGCGGGCAGATAGTCCTGCACGTTGCCGGCGATCGCGCCGCCGAACAGGTAGGCGAACATCAGCGTGAACAGGATCGGTTGCAGGGTCACGTCGAGCAGCTGCTCGGGGGTGCGGCGCATCTTGATCAGTCCGCGAGCGGCCATGGTCAGCGAGTTCTCGATGGTCTGACCGATGCTGACCCGGTTCTTCAGCACCCGGTCGACGCCGGGCGTGATGGTGGTGTCGAGTGTTGCCGTGGTCATGCGGAGGCTCCTTCCAGGACGGGCTCGCCGGCTTCGTCGGCGTCCTCGGTGTCGGTGCCGTGCCCGGTGAGGGCCAGGAACACCTCGTCGAGGGTGGGTTTCTGCACGCTGAGTTCGGCGAGATGGATGCCGCCGGCGCGCAGCGTGATCAGCAGGTCGGTGACCCGGTCGGCGTCGTGCATCGGCGCGGTGACCCGTCCGGCCTCGGCCGAGACCGTCGGGGTGACGCCGAGCACCCGCTCGATGGCCACCCGCAGGTCGTCCAGATCGCGCGGATCGGCCAGCCGCAACTGCAGACTGGAGGTGCCGACGGACGCCTTCAGCTCGTCGCCGGTGCCCTCGGCCACCACGGTGCCGCGATCGATCACCGCGATCCGGTCGGCCAGTTGGTCGGCCTCGTCCAGGTACTGGGTGGTCAGCAGCACGGTCGAACCGGTCGCCACCAGGCACCGGATGGTGTCCCACATCTGGGCCCGGGTGCGCGGGTCGAGGCCGGTGGTGGGTTCGTCCAGGAAAATCAAGGGCGGTTGCGCGATCAGGCTGGCGGCCAGGTCGAGCCGGCGACGCATGCCGCCGGAGAAGTTCTTCAGCGGACGCCGGGCGGCTTCGGTGAGGCCGAATTCCTCCAGCAGCGCGGCGGACTTGGCCTTCGCCTCGGCCCGGCTGAGGCCGAGCAGGCGGCTGAACAGCACCAGGTTCTCGGTGGCCGACAGGGTCTCGTCGACCGACGCGTACTGCCCGGTGACGCCGATCAGTTGGCGGACGATCTGCGGTTCGCGCTGCACGTCGTGGCCGAAGATCCGGCCGGTGCCGGCGTCCGGGCGCAACAGGGTGGCGAGCATCGCGATGGTGGTGGTCTTGCCGGCTCCGTTGGGCCCGAGCACGCCGTAGATGGTGCCGGTCGGCACGCGCAGGTCGACGCCGTCCACGGCCCGGTTGGTGCCGAACACCTTGACCAGACCGTCCGCCTCGACCGCCCAGTCGGACCGGGTGTGGCTGACGTTCATAGCGGTTCCTTTCTCGCTTGTGGCTTGATGACCGGTCCAGTCTGGGTGGGGCCGCTCACACCGTGCGCACACCGCACTGTCAGCCGCTGACAGCACGGTCAGACCGGGGTGAACACCAACGCCACGTTCTGCCCGCCGAAGGCGAACGAATTGGACAGCACAGCGCCGTGGAGAGAACGCGCCGTCGTGGCGATCTCGAGGTCGATCTCCGGATCGGGCCGGGTCAGATTGATCGTGGGCGGGATCCGGCTGTCGGCCACCGAGAGTGCGGCGATCACCGCCTCGACGGCACCTGCCGCCCCGACCAGGTGGCCGAGGCTGGCCTTCGGTGCGCTGAGCACCGGGTGGTCGCCGATCGCGGCGCGGATGGAGCGCGCCTCGATGACGTCGCCGATCTCGGTCGAGGTGGCGTGACAGTTCACGTGGCCGATGTCGGCGGTACTCAGACCCGCGCGCCGGACGGCGGTCGCCATCGCCCGCGCCTGTTCGGCACCGGAGGGATCCGGCGCGGTGATGTGATACGCGTCGGAGGTCACCGCGTAGCCGGCCAGCCGCGCATATCCGCGCCGGCCGCGGGCCCGTGCGGATTCGGTTCGTTCCAACACGGCTACGGCAGCGCCCTCGCCGAGCACGAAGCCCGCCCGGTCGCGGTCGAACGGCCGGGACGCCTGGTCCGGTGAGCGGTAGCGGGTGCAGAGCGCACCCGAGTTGGCGAAGGCGGCGACGGTCAGTGGCGTCAGCGCCGCGTCGGCACCGCCGACGATCACGACATCGGCCTCGTCGAGGGCGAGCAGGCGGGCGCCGGCTACGAACGCCTCCGCGCCTGAGGAGCAGGCGGAGACCGGGGTGTAGGCGCCGGCCCGGGCCTGGTAGGCGATGCTGACCTGGGCTGCGCCGGCGTTGGCCATCAGCATCGGCACGGTGCGGGGCGATACCCGGCGGGCCCCGGCCCGGTCCAATACCGATTGCTGGTGCACGATCGTGCTGATCCCGCCCACCCCGGTGGCCAGCACGACGGCCAATCTGGTCGGATCCACCTCGGGCTTCCCGGCGTCTTCCCACGCCTGCGCCGAGGCGACCAGTGCGGCCTGCTGCACCCGGTCGAGTCGGCGCGCGGTGATGCGGTCGAGAGAGTCGGCCGGGTCGACGGCCATCGGTGCGCCGATGGTCACCGGGAGCGTGGACGGCTCGCCGAGCACATCCGCGATGTCCCGCACCCCCGACTCGCCGGCACAGAGCCGCCGCCACGACTCCTCGGCCGAGCCGCCGAGCGGCGTCACCGCCCCCATACCCGTGATCGTGATGTCCATGGCCACCTTTCTTGTACGCCATACAACAATTGTATGAAGTACAATAAACAACCATGGAGACGCAGCCAAACCGGCCCGCCCCCCGGCGTCAGGCCCGTGGACAGGCGGTACGGCGCGAGATCCTGCGCGTCGCCGCACGGCTGGGGGTGGCCGCGGGTGAGGTCAGCGTGGCGAAGATCGCCGAGGCTGCCGGGGTGTATCCGAATCAGGTCACCTATTACTTCGGATCGAAGGACGCGCTGATCGTGGAATCGGCGTTCCTCGCGGTGCTGGCGGACGCGCGCCGTCTGGAGCGCCTCGGCAACGCCGCCACGACGCCCGAGGCCTTCCGGGCCAATCTCGCCCGTGCCGGGCTGGCCATGCCGTCCACTCCGCAACTGGTCCAGGCGCTGGTCCTCGCCGGGCGCAAGCCCGAACTGCAGGCGCTCGTCGGCACCGGAATGACGCTGATCTTCCGGCAGTCGGAGCGCTATCTGGAGCGGGTACTGCGGCGCAGGGGCTGGGTGCTCGGTGAGGCGGTGGCCACCGAGGTCCGCCGGTTCTGGGCGGTGGTGCTGGGCAGCGGGTTGATCACCAACGCCGGCTTTTCCGGGACCCCCGGCGACATCGACCTGCCCGGAATCCTGTCGGCCCGCTCACCCGGCGTCCAGGAAGCGGCACGCCCTGCCACCGGCCGGTTAGGCTGACGCCGAGATTCCCCGGGAATGGAGAACCGATGCCGGAGTTGAAGAAGTCCCCGCTGCATGAGCGTCACCAGGCGCTCGGCGCCAAATTCGCCGAGTTCGGCGGTTGGTCGATGCCGCTGCAGTACGCCGGGATCGTCTCTGAGCACAAGGCGGTCCGCGAGGCGGTCGGCATCTTCGACGTCAGCCACCTCGGCAAGGTCCGGATCGCCGGGCCGGGCGCCGTCGACTTCCTGGACGCCTGCATCACCAACGACGTGCACAAGATCGGTGTCGGCCAGGCCCAGTACACACTGCTCTGCAACGACGCCGGCGGTGTCGTCGACGACCTGATCTGGTACTGGCTGGCCGACGACGAGATCTTCCTGATCCCCAACGCCGCCAATACCGCCGCGGTGGTCGCGCTGCTCGCAGCCGCCGCGCGCGACGGCATCACCGTCGTCAACGAGCACGACGATCACGCCGTCCTCGCCGTGCAGGGGCCGTCCTCGGACGAGACCCTGGCCGCGCTCGGGCTGCCGGTCGGCCACGACTATATGCGGTTCGCTCCCGGCACTCTGGACGGCGTCGAGCTGACCGTGTGCCGCACCGGCTATACCGGCGAGCGCGGCTACGAGCTGGTGGTTCCGGCCGCCGATGCGGGAAAGGTCTGGGACGCGGTGCTCGCCGCCGGCGAGCAGTACGGGATCGCGCCGGCTGGCCTGGGTGCCCGGGACACACTGCGCACCGAGATGGGCTACCCGCTGCACGGCCAGGACCTGCGCCCTGACCTGTCGGCGGCTCAATGCGGCGTCGGCTGGGCGATCGGCTGGAAGAAGGACGCCTTCTGGGGCGCGGACGCGCTGCGTGCCGAGAAGGACGCCGGGCCGGAGCGCCGGCTGACCGGACTGGTCGCACCGGGCCGGGGCATTCCGCGTCCGCACATGGAGGTGGTCTACGACGGCGAGGTGGTCGGCGAGATCACCTCGGGCACCTTCTCGCCGACCCTGAGCAAGGGCATCGCGCTGGCGCTGCTGCCGCCGGCGCTGGTGCCTGGCACTGCGGTGAGCGTCCGCGTCCGTAATCGTGAGGAGCCGTTCGAGGTGGTCAAGCCGCCGTTCGTCACCCCTGGGGTGCGGGCATGAACGGACGCGGCTGGCGCCAGTGGGCGCACCTGGCTCTGGCTGCGGCCGGTCTGGTGGCCGTGCTGTGGGCAGTGGCGTTCAGCGCCAATCCGACGATCTGGTGCCGTGACCAGGTGATGCGTCCGGGTGAGGTGTGTCACAACGCCGAGGGCACCAAGATCCAGACCTACGAAGAGCGAGTCAGCGCCGCCCAATGGGCGCGTCCGGTGGTCGGCGTGGTCGGTGCCGGCGTGACGGCCTTCGCCTTCGTCCTTTGGCGTGGTGGACGCCGCAGCAACGTAGCCGCCTGAAGAGCCTCTACTCGGCTTCGAGGCTCATCGGGCCGTAGACCAGCCGGTCCTCTTCGTACAGCGACACGGCGCGGACACCGGCGTCGGCGAGGTCGGTGAAGTTGAGGCCGAGCCATGCCTCGGCCTCGCTCTGCGAGCCGAACGCCTCACCCACGCTCAGCGTGACATGTTCGTCGGCGTCCCGTGCCGGCTCTGGACGCCAGAACCATGACATCAGACCGGGTCCCCGCGGTTGATCGCCGGACGCGGGACGCGCAGCCGGCGCAGCGCCAGCGAACGGTTGAAGCCGTAATAGAGCAGGCCCTTCAGCGGCTCCCGCGGGATGCGCTGGGCGGCGAGCTTCTTGAACCCGCGCCACATCCGGATGATGTCGATGACGATCAGCAGCATGAACGCCCAGGTGACGTAGGTGGACGGCTCAACCAGCGCGGGGAAGACCGGGCTGAGTGAGATCACCACGACCAGCATCGTCATCAGCACCGGCATCGACCACTCGGCGAAGCTGAAGCGCGAGTCGATCCAGTTGCGCATCAGCACCTTGCCGGGCGCGTTGTCGATCGCCTCCATCTGCTTGCGGCGCTCGACGGCGGCCAACTGGCGCGACCGCTTCCGTGCCTCCTTGGGGGAGAGCTGCGGGTTCAGCCGCTGCCGACGGGCCGCTTCGGCGTCCCGGCGCTTCGGGGTGGGTACGGACTTCGCCCGCGGCGCGGCGCCGGTGGCTTCGGGTTCGGCTGCCGGCTGCGGGGCGGCTGCCTTGTCCTTGTTGGCGGAGAACAATCCCACGTCGAACCTTCAATGTCGGTGGATGAGCTGAGCCCTTATCTTAGAGGTTTCATCCGGCAAACTTTCACTGCCGTCACCGACCCGGACGCGGCCCTCGCCTCGAGCGGTCGCCGGCAAGGTTCGGGGGCCGGATAGGCTGGTGTCCGATCGCGCACGTCAACGGAAGGCGACCCCATGCCCGGGCTTTTCCAACGGATGAAGGCCATCTTCTCGGCCAAGGCCGACAAGGCCCTCGACAAGCTTGAGGATCCGCGCGAGACGCTGGACTACTCCTACACAAGGCAGCTCGAGCTGTTGCAGCAGGTGCGTCGCGGAGTGGCCGAGGTGGCGACCAGCCGCAAGCGGATCGAATTGCAGGCCGGCCAGCTCAATCAGCAGATGGAGAAGCTCTCGGTCGCCGCCCGGCGGGCGCTCGAAGCCGGGCGCGAAGACCTGGCTCGCGAGGCGCTGACCCGCAAATCTGGGTTACAGCAACAGCTCACCGAGTTGCAGACGCAGCACGCGGCGCTGCAGTCGGAAGAAGAGCGGCTGGTCCGCTCCAGCCAACAGTTGCAGGCACGGGTGGACGCCTTCCGCACCCGCAAAGAGACGATCAAGGCCACCTACACCGCAGCCGAGGCGCAGACCAAGATCAGTGAGGCGTTCAGCGGGCTCGGCAAGGAGCTTGGCGACGTCGGCCAGGCCATTCAACGCGCCGAGGACAAGACCGCCCAGCTGCAGGCGCGGGCCGCCGCGGTGGATGAGTTGTTGGCCAGCGGCGCTCTCGACGACCCGACCGGGCTGGCCCAGGACGACATCACCCGAGAACTGGACGCCCTGGCGTCCGGCGCGCAGGTGGACAATGAACTCGCCGCGCTCAAGGCGTCCATGGTCGGCGGCCAGCCGGGCCAGCTGGGCGGTGCGTCGGCCGAAGTGCAGGGGGAGTTGCCGGCCGGCACCTTCGAACAGCCGCCGGCACCGGGCAGCACCGCCGAGTCGAGCACGTCCGAGAACCTGCGGTGACCGTCGGCGCCGATGGCTGAGCGCCGGCCACGGGTGCTGCTGGCCAGCGCCGGCGTGGCGGAGTTGACGCCTAGGGCCGCCGCGGTCGCCCTGGCCAGGGGTTTCAGGGACGCCGCCGAGGTCGCGGTGATCGGCCTGGCCGAGGGCGGACGTGCACTGGGTCAGGCGCTCGCGGAACCCGACGGCGAGTGGGAGACGCTGCGCACCGGCTGGCTGGCTCGGCGTCCCGGCCTATTGGCCGTCGGCGCCGACGCGTCCGGGGGGGAGGACCGCGCCCCGGACGATCCGCTGACCGGCAGCAGCGCCGCGCTGGGACGGCTGGTCGCCTACGCCCTTCAGACTGACCAAGCGCTGCACGCGGAGCGGACGCCGACGGTGGCCATCGACCTGACCGAGCTCGACGTCCACGACGCCGGGGCGGGCCTGCTGGGCGCGTTGGGGGCATGTGCCGACGTGGCACTGGACGCCGGAACGGCGCCGTTCGCGGCGATCGGCCGACTCGAGCTGGACGCCGTCCGGGCCCGGTTCGCCGGCTGCGACCTGGTCGGCCTGGTGCCGCCGGGCGAACTGGAGGATCAGCTGCTCGGCCTGCGCGGCATCACCTCCCGGCGCGGCCGAGCCTTGGGGACGCCGGCCGAGCGCATGCTCGCCGTGGACGCCGCCCTGGAGCGGTTCGCCGGACTCGCTTCACCCGACCACGCGCGGGCCCCCGGGGCGGGCGCGGCCGGCGGCCTCGGCTTCGCCGTCCTCGCCCTCGGCGGACGGCTGGCCACCGGCGCCGCGTTCTGCGCCGACCGGGCCGGCCTGGATCGCGGCCTGGCCGCGGCCGATCTCGTGGTGACCGCCTGCGATTCGTTCGACTTCGGCAGCCGTGGCGGCGGGGTGGTGACCGAGCTCGCCCGGCGCTGCGAAGCCGCCGAGACGCCGTTGGTGGTGGTGTCGCCGCTGGTGGGCATGTCTGGCCGCGAGATGCGGGTGATGGGCGTCGAGTCGGGGCATCCACTGGAGCCCGGAGCCGACACCACCGCGGCGTTGACCGCGACCGGACGCCGGCTCGCGTCCGGCTGGGCGTCCCGCTGGTGACCTCCGCCGTTGGGGGCTCGCACCAGCCGCCGACGCGAACGATTACACTGATCCCGGAATACCCGCTCGCCGGATGCGTTGCTCCTGGCGAGTATCCCCGAGAAACCGGAGTCAACCATGTCCCTGGACCAGCAGCTCGACGTCGACGGCATCATCCTCACCGAAGCAGCGGCGATCAAGGTGAAGGATCTGGTCTCGCAGCAGCCCGACGAGAACCTCTTCCTGCGCATCTCGGTCGCGCCCGGCGGCTGCTCCGGCCTGCGCTACCAGCTCTCCCTCGACGAGCGCGAACTGGACGGCGACGTGACCAAGGAATGGTTCGGCGTCCCAGTGGTCACCGACCGGATGTCCGCCCCCTACCTGATCGGTGCCACCATCGACTTCGTCGACACCATCGAGGCGCAGGGCTTCACCATCGACAACCCGAACGCGCAGGGCTCCTGCGCCTGTGGCGACAGCTTCCACTGAGCCGTTCGCCCCGCTGCGGGCGGGACTACGGGTAACAATCCCAAAATTGACACATTCGGGGCGCCCCAGGGGGGGCGTCCCGATGTGCTTTTGGGTTAGGGTGAGCCCGAGGAATCTGACGACTCGGATGCCCGCCGGAGACGACCCTGTCTCTGGGGCCGCATCTGTCGTGGGAAGGCGGAACGTCCGTGGTGAAGAACCGCACACGCGCCGGTCGCGTGATGACGCTAGGGGCCGGTGGCCTGCTGGCGCTGGCGCTGACCGGGTGCAGCCAGGGCACGATGGAACAGTGGGGACGCTGGGGCATGCCCGTGGCGGCCAGCGAGCAGGCGCCCTGGATCGGCAATCTGTGGAACGGCTCGTGGATCGCCTCGATGGTGATCGGCGTGTTCGTTTGGGGCCTGATGTTCTGGGCGATGTTCCGCTACCGCCGCAAGAGCAACACCGAGGTGCCGAAGCAGAACCGGTACAACCTGCCGATGGAGATCCTGTACACGCTGGTGCCGTTCCTGATCATCGGCGTGTTGTTCTTCTTCACCGTGCAGAGCCAAGACCACGTGCTGGCCAAGGTGAACGACCGTCCGGTGCACACCGTCAACGTGATCGGGCAGAAGTGGTCGTGGTCCTTCAACTACATGGAGGACAAGAACCCGGCGGTCAACGCCGTCGTCCATGACACGGGCACCGTCGAGCGGCTGCCTGACCTGTACCTGCCGGTCAACGAGCCGGTCCGGTTCAACCTGACCTCCGCCGACGTCATCCACTCGTTCTGGGTTCCGGAGTTCTACTTCAAGCTCGACGTGATCCCCGGCCACCCGAACTCCTTCGACGTCACCCCGAACCGGGAAGGCACCTTCCTGGGCAAGTGCGCCGAGCTATGTGGCACCTACCACTCCGCGATGCTGTTCAACGTCCACGTGGTGAGCGTGGATGCGTACAACGCGCACCTGAAGGAGTTGCAAGCCAAGGGCCAGACCGGGGAGCTGAAGCCACCCGCATGGGTCAACACCGTTCCGTCGGCACCGGCAAACGAGGAGCATGAGGGATGAGCGTCGCACGAGTGACTCTCGGCTCGGCCGAGCGCCGGGCCGTCCGCCGCGCCAACTGGGGCGTCAAGGCGATGAGGTGGATGACCTCCACCGACCACAAGGTCATCGCCAACATGTACTTCGTCACCGCTTTCGCCTTCTTCGGTTTCGGTGGCCTGCTGGCGCTCGCCATCCGGGCCGAGTTGGCCTTCCCCGGTCTGCAGTACCTGCACTACGAGACTTTCAACCAGTTCTTCACCATGCACGGCACGATCATGCTGCTGATGTTCGCGACGCCCATGTTCGCGGCCTTCGCGAACGCGGTGATGCCGCTGCAGATCGGTGCCCCCGATGTCGCGTTCCCGCGGATGAACATGTTCAGCTACTGGCTGTACCTGTTCGGCTCGGTGACGGCCTGCTCCGGCTTCCTGTCGCCCGAGGGCGCGGCCGCCTTCGGCTGGTTCGCCTACGCGCCGCTCTCGGACGCGATCAACTCGCCCGGCGTCGGCGGCGACCTGTGGGTGATGGGCCTGTACGTTATGGGCCTGTCGACGATCCTGGGCGCGGTGAACTTCGTCACCACGATCGTGACCATGCGGGCCCCCGGCCTGACCATGTTCCGGATGCCGATCTTCACCTGGAACATCTTCGTCACCTCACTGCTGGTGCTGCTGGTCTTCCCGGTGCTGGCCGCCGGCCTGCTGGTGCTCGAAGCCGATCGCCGGCTGGGCACCCACATCCTCGACCCCGGCGTCGGCGGCGCGGTGCTCTGGCAGCACCTGTTCTGGTTCTTCGGCCACCCCGAGGTCTACATCATCGCGCTGCCGTTCTTCGGCATCATCACCGAGATCCTGCCGGTGTTCAGCCGCAAGCCGATCTTCGGTTACGTGGGTCTGGTCGCCGCGACGCTGATGATCGGCGGCCTGAGCATGGCGGTGTGGGCGCACCACATGTTCGTCACGGGTGCGGTGAACCTGCCGTTCTTCTCTTTCATGACGTTCATGATCGCGGTGCCCACAGGGGTGAAGTTCTTCAACTGGATCGGCACTCTATGGGGCGGCTCGATCAGTTTCGAGACCCCCATGGTGTGGGCGCTGGGCTTCCTCACCACCTTCCTGTTCGGTGGCCTGACCGGCGTCATCCTGGCCAGCCCGCCGCTGGACTTCCACGTCTCCGACAGCTACTTCGTGGTCGCGCACTTCCACTACGTGCTGTTCGGCACCGTGGTGTTCGCGATGTTCGCCGGCTTCTACTACTGGTGGCCCAAGCTCACCGGACGCATGCTGAACGAGCGCTGGGGCAAGGTGCACTTCTGGACGCTGTTCTTCGGCTTCCACCTCACCTTCTTGGTGCAGCACTGGCTGGGCATCGAGGGCATGCAGCGACGGATCGCCGACTACCTGCCGCAAGAGGGCTTCCAGTTCCTCAACCAGGTCTCCACGGTGGGCGCCTTCCTGCTCGGCATCTCGATGCTGCCGTTCTTCTGGAATCTCTGGATCAGCCGCAACGCACCGCTGGTCCAGACCGACGATCCGTGGGGCTGGGGCCGTTCGCTGGAGTGGGCGACGTCCTGCCCACCGCCGCGGCACAACTTCAGCTCGCTGCCACGGATTCGTTCCGAGTCGCCGGCTTTCGACGCCCATCATCCCGACATCCACAGCGTCGACCGGGCCGAGGAATTGGACGTCCTGATCACCGGCAGCACGCCGAGCGGCTCTGGCAGGCCGTCCTCTATCCAGAATCCCAAGGGGGAGTGACACCATGAAGGTCGAAGGCTGGATGTTCGCCGCGATCGCGAGCTTCCTCGCGGTCGTGTCGCCGATCTACTGGCTGATGTCCCACGAGATCATCGGCACCGTAGCGCTGATCATGTCGGTGCTGCTGTTCGCCATGATCGCGTTCTATATGTTCAACCTGGCCCGCAAGATGGACCTCCGCCTCGAAGACCGCAAGGACGCGGAGATCGCCGAGGGTACGGGCGCGATGGGATTCTTCCCGCCGAAGAGCATCTGGCCGTTCTGGGTGGCACTCACCGTGCAGCTGCTGGCCCTCGGCCCGGTCTTCGGCTGGTGGATCAGCATCCTCGCGGTCTGCCTCGGCATCTGGGCCCTCAGCGGCTGGGTGTTCGAGTACTACCGCGGTGACTACCAGCACTGACGCCACCGCCCGCGTCCGGGTTTGCTCCATCCCGACCCGAAACGCCGGCCCTTTAACCCCCTCCCTAACTACTTCTGCCCTCCCACATGTGGGAGGGCAGAAGTAGTTAGGGAGGGGTTTGTCCGGCTGGGGACGAACACGGGCCGGCGTCCGGTGTTATCCACAGGCCTGGTCTTTGGTGAACGATCGAGGCGCCAGGTGTCCACGGTGAAGACATGACCGTCTTCACCACCAAGTCATGGATGTTCGATCAGGACTGCGACCGCATGGGGATGAACCGGGCGCTGCGCTCGGGAGCGCTGGTCCGTCTCCGGCGCGGCGTCGTCATGCCCGCCGAAGACCTACCTGTCTGGCAGCTTCATCGCCGGAGAATGGATGCCGCGGCGCTCACCATCAACCACGGCACCTACTTCGCGTTCCAGTCGGCGGCACTCCTTCACGGCCTGCCGGTGCGAATCGTGGAGGCACTGCCGGTCCAGGTCGTTCGCACATTGGGCGGTCGGCACACCAGGAACCGACTGCTCCAGGCGACGCCCGCCGTCCTGGACGACGCCGATATCGCGATCGTGGACGGTCTCCCGGCAACCGGCCTGCACCGGACGGTGACCGACCTGGCCCGTCGCCTGCCGTTCCCGGATGCCGTTGCGGTGGTCGACGCCGCTCTACGGCGTGGGCTGGATCGACACGGCCTGGCGACGCCGAGCGGCTATGGGCACGCGCGTGCGGCTCGGGCGGTAGCCTTCGGCGACGGGGCGAGCGAAAGCTTCGGAGAATCGCACAGCCGGGCACGGATGGCGCTGGCGAACATCCCGATCCCGCAGCTGCAGGTCGAGCAGTTCACCGCCGACGGTCGGTTCCTGGGTAGGCCCGACTTCGACTGGGGTGACGGGATCATCGGCGAATACGACGGCGGAAGCAAATACGACGGAACCTACGGTGATGAGCCGCGAACCGTGATCGAGGCCGAGAAGCTGCGCCAGCAGGCGTTCATGGACGAGGGCTACACGGTGATCCGCTGGGGGTGGAAAGAGTTGCAATCGCCTGGTGTGGTGGAAGGGCGCATTCGCCGTGCGCTCGCCGGGCGTCCGTTCCGTAGGGCCCAGCTCTAGCGCGTCCTCGCCGGTAGGTGTTTGGCCCTCAAAGGCCCTCCCTTGTCAATGGCCATTGGGACTTCCCTGTGGGCGGTCACGTGATCTCCTTGTGGGTGGTCACGTGATGTCCTTGTTGGTGGCCAGCTGATCTCCCTGCCGGGGTTAGGTCAGGGGCATCACTCCTTTGC
>NZ_JASGEF010000022.1:0-30833 GCF_047606665.1 Micropruina sp.
CAAACGACGCCAACAGGCCGCTGACACCCGCCGCTCACAGCGACTCAAGAACAGGACGAGCCGAGAGCAGAAGGAGTCGCAGAGCGCTCCAGCATCCCGGCCCGTCAACAACGAGCCTACGACCCCCACAGTCGCTTGACATTCCTTAGGAACTCACCGCGGACGGCTGGCCGGGGACCGAAGGCTGCTGATCCACCGTGCCGACAGCTGCGGAGCTAGGGCGTGAAGACGTCCTCGATCCGGCAGTCGAAGGCGGCGGCGATCCGGAAGGCCAGCGGCAGCGAGGGATCGAAGCGCCCTCTTTCGATCGAGATCACGGTCTGGCGCGACACTCCGAGTTCCTCGGCCAACCGCTGTTGCGACCAACCCATGCCCTGGCGGCGTTCGGCAAGTGAGTTGCGCATCATCGGCCCGCCCTGGACGCCACCCAGTAGCGCAGGCCGAAATCGACCGCCGCCAGCAAGACAAGTGCCATGAGCAGGGTGGACGCCGGGACGCTGAACCCGAAGATCGGGAACGCCCCGGCGCCCAGGCCGAGGACCAGGATCAGATCGTTGAAGGCGCCGGCAGCCGCCTGGTCGTACCACGCGTTCTCGGCGGACTCCTCGGGCCGGTCGACGGCGCCGCGGAGAGTCGACCTGTCGACGAAGATCGCCCAGACCAGCGCGCAGGCTGTCGGCAAGGTGACGACCGCACCAATGCCGAACGCCAGCCACGGATTGCTCTTGCCCTCGAACATGGCGAGCAGCGCTCCGATGCCCGCTGCCAGCAGGGCTCCGAGCACCAGGCTGACGGTGAGCAGAACACCGCTGCCACCGCCGAACCAGGCGCGACCCCAACGGCTGCGGGGGCGGGGAGTCGTTGTCGTGTCGTTCATTGCCTACCTCCTGAGAGCTGGTGTGATGTCAAGCTCACTGTACAGTGAAGGACGCTTTACAGTCAAGCATGCTTAACATCGGACGCATGGGGTCACCAGCCGTCGATCGGGGGCCCGTAGCCCCTTCGCGAACTCCTCCTCGGGTGCGAAGCGGTATCCCGGCGACCTCCAGGCGGGCGAGGACGGCCTCGACGAGCCGGAGCATCGCGGGGGGTGGGTAGTCCCGGAAACTCACGAAAACGAGTTTTCGTCGTCGGGTGCCACCGGGTTCGAACAACACCCAGGCGAAACCGCGATCACGGCTGGCAAAGACATCTTCATGCCGCCAGATGAAACGCCGCACGGAGCGGGCGACACCCTCGGAGTCGACATATTCGACCGTGCCGGTCGCCCCAAACGGCTTGGTGAGGTCTCCGACTTGGTCGGGTGCATAGTTCACTTGGACCCCGACGACCATGCCAGCCACCCGGCTGCCCTGTCGCAACAGCCGGTCGCGTCGAGCGGTGGTGCCGGCCAGGCAGTACAGCAGGTCGACTTTGCCGGAGCCGGAGGGCCCCATCACCGCCACCATCTCGCCGTACTCCACCACCAGCGATACGCCGTGCAGGATCTCGGTCATGTCGCGTCCGGCCCGGACCGCCTTGACCACATCGCGGGCGACGACGGCGGCCCCCGATGCGCCGTCGGGGGCAGTGGGTTGCGCGCGAGTCACGGGTGATGGGTCAACGTGCGTCGTCATGCCTTGCCTCGCTCGCTTCATGGAGACCGGATCGGCGGGGCATCGGGCACCTCCGCCACGGTTGCTTTCACCCAATCAGCGGGCCATAGCCGGGTCAACGAAACCCGCGCGGGCCTGTCCGAAAGTTGACGCCGCTTCAGTGAACTCAGATCCAGCCTCGTTCGCGGGCGATCCGGACGGCTTCGTGCCGGGTCGCCGCGTGCAGTTTGCCGATCGCGGAACTGAGGTAGTTGCGGACGGTGCCGGGCGACAGGTTGACCCGTGCTGCGATCTCTTCCACCGGTGCGCCGCCGTCGGCGGCGGTCAGCACGTCCGCCTCGCGCGGGGTGAGCGGGGAGTCGCCGGCGGCGATGGCATCCGCGGCCAGGGCCGGGTCGACGTAGCGTCCACCGGCTGCCACGGTCCGGATCACCTGGGCCAGCCCGGCGCCGGTGACGGTCTTAGGCACGAAGCCGCGCACCCCGCGAGCCAGTGCCTGTTTGAGATGTCCGGGCAAACCGTGGCTGGTGACGATCACGCAGGCGCAGCCGGGTAGTTCCTTCGCGAGCACGGCCGCGACTTCGGTACCGGACGGGCCGGGCATCTGCAGGTCGAGCACCGCGACGTCCGGCGTCAGTTTGCGGGCCAGCGCCAGTGCCTCGTCCCCAGACGCCGCCTGCCCGGCGACCTCGATGTCGTCGGTCAGTTCGAGCAGGGCGACCAATGCCTCGCGGATCAGATGCTCGTCGTCGGCGAGAATCACTCGGATCACGGGCTCTCCTCGGCGGATCGCAGCCGGGCCAGTGCGGCGGCGTCCACCATGGCGGTCAGGGTGAACGAGTCGTCGTCGCGGTGAATCGACAGGGTGCCGCCGATCTCGGCGAGCCGTTCGGTCAGCCCGGCCAGCCCCGAACCGATCCTGTCGGACGCCGGATGCGGCCGGTCGTTGGACAGCACCAGCCGGGCGGCGTCCCGATAGATGGTCACCGCGACACGGGCATGATCGGCGTCCGCGTGCCGCAGGATGTTTGTGGTGCCCTCGCGGACCACCCAGGCGAACGCGCGTGCCACCGGTGGCGACAGCTGGGCGACACCGTCGACGACCGTGCTGACGTCAATTCCGGACGCCTCCAGCAGCGAGCGGGCGCCGGCCACCTCGGCGTTCAGGTCGCTCTCCCGGTAGCCGCGGACGACCGCACGCACCTCGTCCAGCGCACGGGTGGCAATGGACCGCACCTCGTTCATGGTGTCGATCGCTTCCGGACGCCCACGCCGGGCCTGCTCGGCGGCCAGCTCCGCCTTCAACGCGACCGCCGACAGGGTGCGTCCGAACACGTCGTGCAGGTCGCGGGAGAACCGCAGTCGCTCCTCGGTGACGGCGAGCCGCGCGGTGTCCACTCGTGCCCGCTCCAGCTCGCGGGTGCTGGTCAGCACGTTGCGGAACATCACCGTGTAGCCGAGCAAGGCCGCCGTCGCGAACGCCGACCAGTAGGCGATCACCAGCCGCGGCGTGGTCTCGGCGATACCCGGATGCGGACCGACCCATACCGCCACCTGCCCCAGCGCGATGCCGGTGAGACCGACCAGCACCGGCGAGGTATCGGCCCGGCCCAGCAGCGGCATCGCCAGCACGCTGCCGATAGTCGCGCTGACCAGCGTCAACAGGAACGCGGTTGGTGGCAGCACGAAGCCAGCGGTGGCCGCGACGACCACAGTGGCCACGATCCAGACCAGCCGTGGACGCTTGACATCACGCACCCGGACGGCGTCCCAGGCACTGGCCGGCAGCAGACCCGAATCGCGCATCTGCGTGTGCAGGACGACCAGCCCGGACCAGGCCGCCACGATCACCAGCGCCAGCCACGGCAGCGACCATTCCAACGGAGCAGCGCTGGCGACCGCGGCCAGGCTGGCTAGCGGCAGGATCGGGAACGCCCAGTGCAGCGAGTTGTAGACGTAGCGCTCCGTACGCCGAACGCCCCGTGCGGTGCTGGTCACGATGTCCTCCTCTTCGGAACAGACCCTAACCACTGGGTCCGACAACAATTCACGACCGGGGATCCCACCGGAACCGGCGCAGCCCCAGCGCGACCGAGGCGACCGTCCAGATCAGCAGCGGCAGCAGCATTCCGCCTGCCGCGGCCCGGACCGCGTCGGCACCGGCCAGCAGCTGGCCGTCTGTGCCGACACCGGTCATGGCGAGCCGCACCAGATCGACCACCGGGGTCATCGGCAGCACGTGGGCGATCCGGGCGACCGGACCGGGCAGCCACTCCAACGGGACCGAGAAGCCCGACAGCAGCAGCGAGATCAAGATCAGCGGCAGCGTGGTCAGCTGAGCCGACTCCACCGTCCGGGTGTAGGCGGCGCTGACGATGGCCAACGCTGTCCAAGCCGCCGCCCCGCCGACCAGGGCCAGCAGCAGCGCCCACGGGTGCACGATCGGCGTGCCGAGCAGCAGTGCTCCCCCGATCGCGATCAGCGACTGGACGCCGAACAGCACCCACAGCGGCACCGCCGGTGCCCAGAGGATCTCCGGTGCGGACGGCTCGCCGGCCAGCAGACGCTTCAGCACCAGCTGCTCGCGGCGTCCGACCAGTGAGGTGACCATCGTGTAGTAGATGACGAACATCAGCGCCGTCCCGACCAGCACCATGGTCAGCACCACGCCGAGGCCGGCCCCGTCCTGGCTCATTCCGAAGAAGGCGACGCCGACCAGGAACGGCAGCGCGACAGCGGTGAAGACTGCCGTCCGGTTCCGCAGCAGGACCGTGGTCTCGCCCCGGACCAGGGCCCAGAATCGGCGGAGCGTCGAGCCGCGACGGGGGGCGTCCGTGGTGGAAGCAGCGGATGAAACGGTGTCGGCGGTCATCACAGCTCCTCGATGTCAGCGGTGTCGGCGATGGAAAGGAAGACCTGCTCCAGCGAGGCGGAGCGGGCCTCCAGTTGAGGCAGCGGCACGTCGCCGGCCCAGGCCAGAACGGCGGCCAGCGTGCGCTGCAGGGTGAGGGTCTCGATCAGCACCGAATCGGACGCCGTGACCCGTGCGCCGGCGACATCCAGGTCACTCAGCGAGAGCCCGGTGGGGCGTCCGAAGCTGATCCGGGCCGGGGCGTCGGCGACGACCTCGGCCAGGGTGCCTTCGCGGGCGATCAGGCCGCGGTGCATGATGGCGATCCGGTCGGCGAGCTGTTCGGCCTCTTCCAGGTAGTGCGTGGTGAGCAGCACCGCGGTGCCCTGGTCGACCAGGCCCTCAATGAGCGTCCAGATGGCTCGCCTGGATTCGGGGTCGAGGCCGGTAGTCGGCTCGTCCAGCACCAAAATCTCCGGGTTGCCCATCACCGCCAGCGCGATGTCGAGCCGCCGGCGTTCCCCGCCGGAGAGCTTGGCCGTCTCGACATCGGCGCGGCCCATCAGGTCGACCGCCCCCAGCGCCTCCTCGGCGGGCCGCGGACGGCTCAGCGTGCCGTGCCACAGCCGGGCCATCTCGGCGACGGTGAGGCTGGGCGGGAAACCGGAGCTCTGCAGCACGACGCCGGTCCGGTGCCGGACCAGGGCGCGCTCGGAATACGGATCGTGACCCAGCACCCGGATGCTGCCCCGGCTCGGCCGGGCCAGGCCCTCGACGAGTTCGACGGTGGACGTCTTGCCGGCGCCGTTGGTGCCGAGCAGCGCGAACAGCTCGCCGCATCCGACCCGCAGGTCGACGCCGCGGACGGCCTCGAAATAGTCGGTGGGTTCACGGCGTCCGGTGAGAATGTTGAGCCGGGTGCGGGTCACGTAGCGGCGCCGGACGCCAGTGACGACGATGGCGTCGTCAACTGTCGTTGTGCTCATGCCTTCAGCCTTCCGGCGACAACGGTGAATGAGCAGTGCCGATCGTCACCAACTGGCGTGACAACGTCCGCGTTCGACCATGACGGATGTCATGACGCGACGGTGCTCAGGCCGCGGCGAATATCCGGCTCAGCCGCTGTTCCAACGGCGAGCCACCGGGCGGCGGTGGGTAGAAGTCGACCGCCGGCCACCTACGCCGATGACGGACGCCGGGTGGGCCGGACGGTCGACTCTGGTACGGGTGCCCGGTGGGAGTGACCGTGGTGACGGTGTCGCCGGCGCCTTCCGGGCCGGGCCGCGCCCGCCAGCCAGGCATCGTCTTGATCTGATTGCAGGCCTCGCACAGGCCTTGGCCGTTGTTGGCACTCGTTGCTCCACCCAGGTGATGGGGCACCACGTGATCGGCATGCCGGATCGGTGCGCCGCACCACGGCGTCCGGCAGAGCTGGTCACGCGCGACCAGGAATCGCCGCAGCCCGACCGGGAACAGCCGGGCCGTCGACTCCATGGAGATCAGCCGCCCGCTGTCGGGGTCGGCGTAGAGCCGGCGAATCCAGGTGCGGGCGTCGCTGGGCAAGTCGCGCACCATCTGCCGAGCAAACGGTGCCGGAACCGGACCGTGACCGACGATCAGCGCGGCCTCGTTCGCCGTATCGCCATCGCCGTCCCCCATCGAGCCGCCCATGCCGCCGAACAGAGTCTGGTCGGACATGATCAACTGGATCTCGACCTCGACCGTGCCCCCACTCCGGCCGGTGACCCGCTCGACCAGCGTGTCGGCCATTACCTGCCCTCTGCCCCGCTCATCGCCGGCTGCCCGCGCCGCATCGGCAGCCTGAGTGAGCGCGGCGAAGGCCGCAACTCCGTCGACCACCGGTAGTAGCGCGGACAGCCGGGTCATGCAATCGGGCGCCGGCCGCAGCGACACACAACGGTCGGCCTCGACCTTCCGTGCCCGCTCTACGAACGAATAGGGATCGAGCCGGTACGCGACCTTGCGAGCCTCGGCGACCAAGGCACGGTCGCTCAGCTCGCCCAGCCGGCCGGCGAGTTCGGCATCCAGCAGTTGCCGGTGCTCGCGAGTCAGACAGGCGGTCTCTCTCACCATCAAGGTGGCCCGCCACTCGTTCAGTTCGCCGGCCGCCAGCGCGGCCATCGTGCGCGGCATCTCGCGCACCAGCGCGTCGGCCATGCCCACCAGCCGGGAGCCGTTGCGGGGCGACTCGCGGCGCGCCAGCGCCACCTGCGCGGCTACGTCTTTACCTCGCCGCACGCACGGAACCCCGGCTGCCTCGTGCTCGGCGACCTGCAATCTCTTGAAGGCCACGGTCGCCCGCGCCTGCGCAGCGGCGCACGCCGACTTCAGCCGCTCCAACTCCCGGAGCTGATCGATCAGGCCGGCGGCATCGTCGGCCAGGCTCATCGCAGCCACCCCCGGCACCAGGCCGGGCAGCGCGTCGACGGAGAGCATGTCCATGGCGGGACGCTACCCCAAAGTTCGCCTATAATCAAACACATGTTCGATATTTCCCAAACCCTGGAGACAATACCGAATCGATGCCGCCCTCCCCCTGAACGACCACTGGCAGCAGCGTAGCGGGGGCCTCCGACAGTCGACCGCCGCACCCCGCCGGGCTCGGCGGAGTAAGGTGATTCGACGTGGTTGAACAGACCCACGACTGGCGGCGCTTCGTGGCCATCGGCGATTCGCTCACCGAAGGTCTGGCCGATCCCTACCCCGACGGCAGCCCGCGCGGCTGGGCCGACCGCTTCGCCCAGCATCTGGCGGACGCCGCGGGCGAGCCCGTCCAGTACGCGAATCTCGCCATCCGCGGCCGGCTGTTGCACCCGATTCTCGACGAGCAACTGGAGCCGGCGCTCGCCCTGACGCCCGATCTGGTCAGCCTGTGGGGCGGCGGCAACGACATCCTCCGCCCCCGCGCCGATGTGGACGCCATCACCGACGAGATCGAGCGGGCGGTGGTCCGGCTGCGCGCTGCCGGCACGGACGTCATTCTCGTCACCGGGATCGACGCCAAGGACTCGCCGATCCTGGAGCTCACCCGCAACCGCACCGGCATCTTCAACGCCGACATCTGGTCGATCGCCCGGCGGCACGGCGCCTACGTCATCGATGTCTGGGGCATGCGTTGCCTGAAGGACTGGCAGTTGTGGCATGACGACCGGCTGCACTTCAACAGCATCGGGCACGAACGGGTGTCCCAGGCGGCGCTGGTGGCCGTCGGACTCGCACCGCGTCCGGGTTGGGACGAACCTCTCCCGGCGTTGCCGCCGAAGTCGCGACGGGAATGGCTGGAGTGGCAGCTGACCTGGGCTCGCGAGCACGCCGGTCCGTGGATCGGCCGGCGGATCCGGCACACCTCCTCCGGTGCCGGACGAACCGCGAAGCTTCCGCAATACGTGTCGGTGCCCCCGCAATCGACACAAGCGGCACAATAGGCCGCATGCCTGCCGCCACCCTGGGACGTCGCGCAGCCCCGGCCGCCCTGCGCCTGCCCGAACGGGTCCGCCTCGGCGCTGCCGTCGCAGCCGGCAATCTCGCCGCACTCGGCTCGCGGGTGGCCAACCGCGGTTCGGGGGCGTCCATTCGCGGCCAGGTGCTCACCCGGATCGCCCCGGACGCCTTCAAGCTGCTGCTGCGCGGACGCCGGGTCGCCAGCGTCTCGGGCACCAACGGCAAGACCACCACCACCCATCTGCTGGCCGCCGCGGTGCGCGCCGGCCTCGGTGCCGAAACCGGACGGCTGGTCACCAACGCCGACGGCGCCAACCTGCACTACGGCATCGCCTCGGCGCTCAGCCAGGCCCGCTCGGCCGACATCGCCATCTTGGAGACCGATGAACGGGTGGTCTCGGACATGATCGCGTTCGGGTATCCGGAGATCCTGGTGCTGCTGAACTTCAGCCGCGACCAACTCGACCGCAACCACGAGATCAAATCGCTCGGCCGCTCCTGGCGGGCAGCGCTGCAACGCGCCGGCCACGACGGCCCAACCGTGGTGGCGAACTCCACCGATCCGCTGGTGGTCTGGTCGGCAGGGACCGCGGCCGATGTGGTCTGGGTCGACACGGCCACCTCGTGGACGGCGGACGCCGCCCTATGCCCGGCCTGCGGCGCCCTGCTGACCACCATTGAAGGGCGCTGGGACTGTCCCGGCTGCGACCTGACCCAGCCGGAGGCGTCCTGGGTGGTGAACGGGCATTGCATCGTCACCCCGCACCACGACACGATCATTCCCGACCTGCGGGTTCCAGGGGCTTTCAACGTGTCGAACGCGGCCTGTGCACTGGCCGCCGCGGTCGAACTCGGCGTCGATTTGGACGCCGCCCTGCGCGGCATGCGGACGGTCACCTCACCGGCCGGACGGTTCGCCACCGCTACCCTGCACGGCACCACCGCCCGGCTGCTGCTGGCCAAGAACCCGGCCGGCTGGGCCGAGGCGCTGCCGCTGGCGACGTCCGACCCGGTGATCCTGGCGATCGACTCGGTCGCCGCCGACGGCAAGGACGTCTCCTGGCTGTGGGACGTCGACTATGAGCAATTGCGGGGCCGGCAGGTGATCGCCACCGGCCCGCGGGCCCATGATCTGGCCGTCCGGCTCAGCTACGCCGATGTCGAGCACAAGGTCATTCCCGATCTCGTCGCGGCGCTGACCACGGTGCACGAGGAACGGGAGGCCGCCGCCGGCATGAACGGTGCCGTGCCGCAGGCGCCGGTCGATCTGATCGCCACCTATACCCCGTTCCAGCGACTGTTGAAGATGGCGAGGTTGCGATGAGCGCGCCAGTCCGGATCGTCCTGGTCTATCAATCGCTGCTCGGCATCTACGGCGACCGCGGCAACGCCATGGTGCTGCTGAAGCGGCTGCAATGGCGCGGCATCGATGCCACCCTGACCCTGGTCGAGCCCGGCGACCCGATTCCGCCGGACGGCACCGTCTACCTGCTCGGCGGCGGCGAAGACGCCGCCCAGGTCTCGGCGGTGAAGGCATTGAAAGAGGACGGCAATCTCTTCCGCGGGCTGGAGTCGGGCGGTGTGCTATTCGCGGTCTGCGCCGGTTACCAGATCTGCGGCACCACCTTCACCATCGGCGAGCACGACGAGGTGATCGAGGGCCTCGGACTGCTCGATGTGGAGACCCGGCGCGGCCCCGAGCGCGCGGTCGGCGAGATCCTGACCCGGTGGCGGGCACCGGACGGGACCGAACGCCTGCTGACCGGGTTCGAGAACCACGGTGGCTTCACCCGGCTCGGTACCGGTGCAAAGCCCCTGGCCAGTGTGGAGATCGGCATCGGCAACGCAGGTGACGGAACCGAGGGCGCCGTCCAAGGCCGCGTGATCGGCACCTACCCGCACGGACCGGTGCTGGCCCGCAACGCGGCCCTGGCCGACCACGTCCTGTCGCTCGCCCTCGATCGCGAGCTGGAGCCGCTGCCGCGTCCCGAGATCGACGAGCTGCACCGGCAGCGGGTCGCCTTCGTCCGCAAGCAGGGTGCTCGTCGCTGACCCACGAACCAGCACGCCGCCGATTTCACCTCGGCGGGCCAGTTCGGTATAGTTGGGAACCGCGCGCCGCTAGCTCAACTGGCAGAGCAGCTGGCTCTTAACTAGCGGGTTCGGGGTTCGAGTCCCTGGCGGCGCACAGCAAAGGCCCCGCCTTCGGCGGGGCCTTTCTCCTACGTTCAGAGCGGACGGACGTGCCGCTCGGCGATCTCCACCACCTTTGCGACCCGGCGGGCGTACTTCTCGTCGGTGCTGCCCAGCCAGTCGGTGGTCATCCAGGTCTTGACCACCTCCATCGCCAGCGCGGAGCCGATGATCTTGCCGCCGATGCACAGCACATTGGAATCCGTGTGCGAACGGGCCAGGCCGGCGCAGAACGGATCCTGTGCCACCGCGGCGAACACGCCCGGCAGCTTGTTGGCGATCATCGCCGAGCCGTAGCCGACGCCGTCCACGAAGATGCCGCGCTCGCACTCAGCGCGGGCCACCGCCAGGGCGGCCGGATAGACATGGTCGGGCAGATCACAGGCCTGCTCGTCATGGGCGCCGAAGTCGACCACCTCGTGCCCGTGGGCGCGCAGCCAGGCTGCGATCTCGTTCTTCAACGCCGTTCCGGCGTGGTCATTTGCCATCGCGATCCGCATGCGGTCAGGGTACTGCTCCCTGCCCGCGCGAGGCGGAACTCAGGATTCCAGCTTGGCCTGCAACTCCTGAAGCGCGGTCTCCACGTCTTTGCCCCGCTGCAGCACCGCCACAGCCGTGTCCTGGATGGCCTGCGTGACATCGTCATATTTGACCGCCTTGGGCCGCGGCTGAGCGTGCTCGATGGCGACACCGAGGTCTTTCAGGTAGCTGAACTGCTTCCGCAGCTTCTTGTCGTCGTAGATAGCTCGCAGCACCGGAGCATTCGAGGTCGCCTTCATCCGGGCGATCTGCATGTCCTCGCTGCTCATCCAGTTGATGAATCTCATCGCAGTGCGCTTGTTCCGGGCGAATTTCGAGATGCCGAAGTTGTGTCCGCCGAGGGTGGAGACACCCCGTCCGGCGACGCCCGGCAGGGGCGACGTGCCGTATTTCCCGGCGACCGCGGAGTCGCTGCCGATGCTGGCCGCGGTGCCTGACCAGTTCCGCATGAACAGGATCCTGCCCTTCTCGAAGGCCTGCCGAGTTGCGTCCTCTCGCCAACCCAGCGCCTCCTTCGGAATGAAGCCGGTCTTGACACTGTCCACCAGCCATTGCAGGCCGGCGACGGCCTCCGGAGTGTCGACCGACGGCCGGCCGTCGGGGGTCAGGAAGCGTCCGCCCGCACTGTTGATCGCCTCCGCGACGTTGCAGGTCAGGCCCTCGTAGGCGTCGAGTTGCTCACCGAAGCAGGACATGCCCGGATTGTCCGGCAGCACCTTGTCGCAGATCTTCTTCATCGCCGCGAAGGTGGCCGGCGGCTCGTCGATACCGGCCTTGGCCAAGAGGTCCTTGCGGTAGAACAGCAGCGCTCCGTCGGAGCTTTCCGGCATGGCGTACAGCTTGTCGAAATAGGTGGCCGAATCGACCGCGGCGCTGAGGTATCCCTGGGTGCTGAACGTGTCGGCGGACAGTTCTTCGAGCCAGCCGTTCGCCACGAACTCGGGCGTCCAGACCACGTCCATCAGCATCACCGAGTACTCCCCCGACCGGGCACGTAAGCGCTGCGCCAACTGTGATCGCTGCTCGGTGGCATTGTCGGACAACTCGGCGAAGGTCACCTGCTCATTCGGGTTCTGCTTGTTCCACTCCTCGATCTCCTTCTTCACCCGGCCGGAGGGGTCTTTTCCGGCGGCGTAGGTGATCGGGCCGGCCTCGTCCCAGTTCGCCGTCGTCACCTGCGGCGCAGACGCCGTCGGCGTGCTGGGTGCAGGTGTGCAGGCGGACGTGGCCAGCACCACGCCGAGGGCCAGGGCGGCGAACGCCCCTCTCACTTCCGGGCGTTCTTCAGAATGCCGCGGACCAGCAGCACGAAGGTGACCACCCCGGCGACCGCGCCGCCGATCAGCAGCAGCCGCTCGGTCCGCAGATTGCCGTACTCGTCGACCACCTGCGCCTTGGCGTTCGCGAACTCGGTGGCCGCGAAACCGCGCGCATCGTCGATGCTGCGCTGCATGACCGCCTTCGGGTGCACCTGGTTGATCAGCCCGGCCACGTTGTCCGCCAGCCGCTGACGGGCAGCCGCGATCTCGGCCTCGATGTCCTGCTTGCTGCGGGTGGTGGTGTCGGCCACGGGAGTCCTTCTGCCTCGAGGTGTGGAACTCCACCCTATGCCTCGGACCTCGGCGCAGGCACCCCCGACAGGCTGAAGCTTCCGGGTGTCGGCAAGCTCGAGCCATCGCGGCGACGGTTCACTAGAGTGTGCCCATGCCGAAGCTCTCAGTGGGCGACGTCGCCCCCGCGTTCACCCTGCCCGACCCGGACGGCGCCCCCGTTTCGCTCTCCGACTACGCCGGACGCCGCGTCATCGTCTACTTCTACCCGGCCGCCATGACCCCCGGCTGCACCACACAGGCGGTGGATTTCTCCGCCGCACTGGCCGAGATCGCGGCCGCCGGCTTCGACGTCGTCGGCATCTCGCCGGACAGCGTCGAGAAGCTTGCGAAGTTCCGGCAGCAGCAGGCACTGGCCTTCCCGCTGCTGGCCGACCCGGACAAGGAGATCCTCAAGGCCTACGGGGCGTTCGGCCGCAAGGTGCTCTACGGCAAAGAGATCGAGGGCGTCATCCGTTCCACCTTCGTGGTGAGCGTGGACGACGCGGGCGTCGGCCACATCGATGTCGCGCAGTACAACGTCAAGGCCACCGGTCACGTCGCGAAGCTGCGCCGGGAGCTGAAGATCCCGGCGCTCGACTGACACCGTCGACTGAGCGGCGCTACCCCCGTCGATCGACGGCGATGTCGGCGATCAGCGCCGCCATCAACTCGTTCGCGGCGCCGCGCAGCTTCCCGATGTCCACCGCCTCGTGCCGCTCGGCTATCGGCTTTTCCACCTCGTCCAGGATTGCCCGACGCGGTGAGCGGGCCGCGGCGAGGGCGACCTGAAGGCGAAGCTCCTCGCTCATCGACGCCCCGGACGCGGTGACCCGGTCAACCAGTTCGCAGGCGTATTTCTCGGCTCCGGCGGCGACGTCCGGATCGTCGGAGGTGAGCATCTCGGCGGTGCAGTGCAGCAGGGTGAGCCCCCAGGAGAAGTCGCCCGATCCGAGTTCGGCGACCGCCCGCTTGAGCAGTGGCCGGTCGTCCCGCGACGCGCTCTCGGCGACGATCGCCAGTTGCAGCCCGAGCAGCCGTTCTCTGGTGCGCTCGCCCGTTCCTGGCCCGGACAGCACCGGCACCGCGTCGCCGGCCTGCTGCGACAAGGTGTCCAGCAGTTCGCGTCCGGCGTCGTCGGCGTTGTTGACGGTGCCGCGAAGCTCCGTCGGCTTGATCAGCAGGGTGCAGACGAAGACCAGCGCGACGAGCGGCAGACAGACGATGAAGATCATCGCGATCTGCTGCGCCAGTGCGATCCGGACGGCCGCGATCACCTCGGGCGCCAGGCGTCCGACCACCGCCGGATCGAGAACGGAGCCCGCGTTGATGGTGCCGTGCGGCATCGTCTTGGCCACGTCGGCCGGCAGATTGGCGAAGATCGCCGAATCGAGTCCGGCGCTCAGCACCGTCCCGAAGACCGCGGTGCCGATGGTGGCGCCAACGTTGCGGAAGAACTGCAGCGCGGCGGTCGCCACCCCCAGATCGCGCCGCGGGACGGCGTTCTGCACCACCAGCGTGTACTGCTGGGAGAGCGCGCCGAGACCGACGCCGATCAGTCCGACACCGGCGATCACCTCCCACACCGAGGAGGTGGCGCTGAGCCGCGCCAGTACCACGGCGCCGACGCCGAGCAGCACCGCGCCGACAAGCATGATTTCCTTGTAGCGGCCGGTGCGGGTGATCAGCAGGCCGGCTCCCATGCCGACGAACACCAGGCCGAGCATCAGGGGCAGCGTGATCAGGCCCGAGGTGGACGCGTTCACGGCCAGCACGCCCTGGGCGTAGACGGGAACGTAGATGATGGTGCCGAACATCACCATCGACATGCCGAAGGCGCCCAGGTTGGCGAAGGTGAAGATCGACGAACGGAACAGCTGCAGCGGCACCACCGGCTCGGGCACGCGCAGTTCGATGAACACGAAGATCACCAGCAGCACCAGTCCGCCGCCGAGCAGGCTGAGGATCAACGGCGAGCTCCACGGGTAGCTGGTGCCACCCAGGGACGCCGCCAGCAACGTCGCGGTGATGCCCAGCGACATCGTGGTGATCCCCCAGTAGTCGATCACCGCCTTGCGCGGTTCATGGTCGAGCACCAGGAACCGGGCGATCACGAAGATCGCCACCAGGCCGATCGGCACACCGACGAAGAACAGCCAGCGCCAGCCCATGACGTCGGTGATCACGCCACCGGCCAGCGGCCCGGCCACGCTGGTGACACCGAACACGACACCCATGTAGCCCTGGTATTTGCCGCGCTGACGAGGAGGGATGATGTCGCCCACGATGGTCTGCGAGAGCGGCATCAGAATGCCCATGCCGAGGCCCTGGACGGCGCGTGCCGCCACCAGCCACCAGAACGTCTGGGCGAAGCCGGCCAGGATCGAACCGAAGATGAAGATGGCCAGGCCACCCAGGTAGAAGGGACGCCGTCCGAACAGGTCGGAGAGCTTGCCGACGATCGGCACCGAGATCGCCGACACCAGCATCGCCGCGGTGGCCACCCAGGAGTAGTGCTCCATGCCGCCGAGCTCGGCAACGATGCGAGGCATCGCGGGCCCGACGATGGTCTGCGACACGGACGCCACCAGCATCCCCAGCAGCAGCCCGGTGAAGATGCGGCGTGACTGAGGCGTCAGCCGGAAGGATTCGGGAGCGGGGTCGGTCATCAGGCGGCCTTCTTCTGCAGGGAGTCGTTCAGATCGTGGAGGAGGTGGGCGAGCTTGGCCCGGTCGGACGCCGGCCAGTGCGCGACGGCGTCCGTCACCAGCGCTACCCGGCGGCGCTGCTCGGCCAGGAACTGCTCCCGTCCGGCGTCGGTGAGCTGCAACTGCTGAGCGCGCCGGTCGTCCGGGTCGGTCACGCGCAGCACCAGTTCTCGTTCTGCCAACGCAGCGATCCGCCGGCTCAGAGTGGACGGGTCGAGCCCCTCGCCATGGGCGAGATCGCCGGCCCGCATCGCGCCGTCCCGGTACAGCCGGGCCAGGATCAGGTATTCCAGCCGGGCGAGCGTCGCGCCGCGCCGCTGGTCGTTGGTGATTCGCCACAGGAGGGAGAACAGCCGTGCCAACTCCTGAGAAAGTTGCATGCAGCAACCATACAACTTTCAACGAGGCGGCACCAGTGCCGATGAGTGTCGATGTCTCAGCGAATCGGCGTACGAACTCAGTGCGCCCAGACCGGCAGCGAACCGGCCACGCTGGCCACCTGTTTTCCGGTGGCCAGGTCGAAGATCAGGGTAGTGGCGTGATCGGACGCCCCCGAGAACAGATCAGTCAGCGGGGCCTTCGGATCGAGCACCACCGCCCAGCCGAACTGGCCGTTCGGCGAGATCCCGCTGTTCAGCAGGTGCCCCTCGTCCTCTTCCACGGTGAGCAGGTCAGTGCTGCCCTGCCGGGTGACGTGGGTCAGCCGGGTCGACTCTCCGCCTTGTCCGCTGCCGCCCCGGCGGAACGAGTTGTACTCCACCAGATAGTCGCCGACGGCGAGAAAGCTGCGGCGTCCGACGAACGTCTTCTTGTCCGGATCGGGGGTGTTCTCGATGTCCGAGGTCAGGCCGGTCGCCAGGTCGAGCAGAACCTGCTTGCCGGCACCCTCGGCCATCAGCGTCGAACTGCCCGGCAGGAACCGGACCAGCTGGGCCAGGCTGCCGAGCGGCACCGGCGGGGTGTCGCCGTCGAGGTAGATCAGGAACGCCTGCTCCTGTGCGTTCACCACGACGACCGCGTTGGCACCGGGGACGAACAGCCAGTCCAGCACCGCGAGCGGCGTGTCGCCGGCGGTGACCTCGACCGGCGGCGCGGCCGGGTTGTCGGCGTCGGCGATGAACAGCGTGCTCTCGTAGGTCCGCCCACCGTCCTGGCCGGACGCCAGGTAGCCGAATTTGGAGCCGTCCGGAGCTGCGCTCAACCCGGTCAGCAACGCCACCGCCGGGGCCTTCACCTCGACGTTGGAGCCGTCCTCCCGGTTCACCGCGACGAGGGCGGACGAATCGGCATCGGGATGCGTGAGAGCGACCAGCAGCGTCCGGGTCACCACATAGTCTTCGATCTCCGACGCGGCCAACAGCGGCGTCTGGCCGGCGTCACCGTTGCTGACCACCGTGTCATCGTCGGCCCCCGCACCGCGGTGCGCGATCAACGTGTACAGGGTCGTCGGCGAGGTGCCGAAGGTGTAGCTCCAATCGGCGACGGTGTTGGTGTACTGACTGCGGACGCCTGCGATCGCCACCCGGTACTCGGTGCCGTAGGCCAGCGGTCCGAGGAACCGCACCGTGACGGTGCTCTCCTTGGTCTGCACGGTGAACGATGCCGCCGGGGTCACCGACACCTGCGCCGGATCGACCGGCGCCAACGGCATCCGGGCCTTCAGCACCAGACGCTCGCCGCCGATGTCGACGGCCCGGTCGACCGCGATGCTGGCCGAGACCAGGTCGGGCCGGCGCGCCACCCCGGCAGCGCCCAGGCCGATCGCGATCAGCGCGAGAACCGCGCACACGATCAGGCTGGAACGCCAGAACCGGGCTCCGTCTGCCCTTGTCGTCACCCTTTTCCCCCTCAGTACTCGTAGGGGATGTCGGGGGTGGGAATGGACTTGATGTCGGACGGCTGAACCACCAGCACGGCTCCGCCGGGGGCGTTCTCGACCGGCATCAGGCGTCCGGTCACCTCCAGCCAGTGATCGGGCTTGTACGACTTGGCCCAGTCCGCCGTGACGATGGGCACCACCACCGGACGCGCGTCCACCGTGCAACAGGTCACCACGAACCTGCCCAGGTAGAACATGCCGTCCCGCTTGTCGTCGGTGGGCGTGACGAACCCGGTGAGCTTCACCTGCTGTCCGGAGTATTTGGCGACGCTGTCCGGGTCGCCGACCAGGACTGCCCAGTCCCGCAGCTTGAAGGTCGACGGATCGGCGCCCGCCAGCCTGGTGGTGTCGGTGTCGGTGCCGCTGTTGGACGAGCGCTGCTGGGCGGACGCCGACGTCAACGTGGCCGGCGGGACGATCAACAGCGCCACCACCATGGCTACCGCTGCCGCCCCGGCGGCCCAGCCCCGGCCGCCGGCGGTGCTGCGTCCGCGAATCGCCCAGGCCGCGACAGCGGCCAGCGCCGCGAGCGCGGCCATCACCACGGTGAACAGGTTGTAGCGCGGGTGGATGTACAGGTTGAGCCGTCCGGTGGCGCCCAGCCAGCAGATGGCGACGGCACCGATCAGGCCGAGCAGCAGGCCCCAGGGGATCCCGTCCCGGACGCTGTCGGCCTCAGGCGAGGCGTGGTTGTGGTGATGGTCATGCGACAAGGTTGAGCCCCAATCCGATCACGAGGGTGGTGAGCCCGACCAGGCCGGTCAGCAGGGCCAGGGCACGGGTGGTGAAGGTGGTGCGCAGCAGGGCGAGCATCTTGATGTCGATCATCGCGCCGAAGACCAGGAAGGCGACGACCGCGCCGGGCGCGAAGGCGGCGCTCAGCGAGAGGATGAAGAAGGCGTCCACGTTCGAGCAGACCGACACCACGAAGGCCAGCACCATCAGCACGCCGACCGAGACGACCGGGTTGCCGCCGATGGTGATCAGCCAGTCCCGCGGGACGCCGACCTGAATGGCGCCGGCGATGAACGAGCCGGCGACAAGGGCGGGAATCATCGCCGCGGTCTCGGTGGCGAAGGCGTCCGCGCTGCGCCGCCAGCGGCCCTGCGACTCGCTGTGGTCGGTTTCGCAGGCGGCCCGGAAGCCGGGGGTGAGCAACCGGTCGGGGTCCGGGTGGCGGGAGAACATCCAGCCGACCAGGTTGGCGATCAGGAAGGCCCCGATCACGCGTCCGGCCAGAATGCCGTCATCGAAGCCGAACGCCTGGTAGGTGGTGACGATGGTGACCGGGTTCAGGATCGGGGCGGCCATCAGGAAGGTCAGCGACTCGCCCACCCCGAGACCGCGCATCATCAGGCCGCGGGCCATCGGCACGTTGCCGCACTCGCACACCGGGAAGACGACGCCGAGCACCGAAAGCACCATGCGCCGCAGCACCGGGTTGCGCGGCAGCCACTGCCAGATCCGGTCCGGGAGCCAGATCTGCACCAGGATCGAGATGCCGATGCCGAGGAACACGAACGGCAACGACTCGACCAGCACGCTGACCGACAGGGTGAAGAAGTCACGCGCCGCCGTCGGCAGCCAGTCCATCCAGGCGGGTTGCACCAGTACCCGGATGCCGATCAGCACGGCGACGGCCGCGACGCCGATAAGGATTCGCAGCCAGACCCCCGACGGCCCTGGACGCCGATCCCGGCGCACCGGGCGCTCGTGGGTCACCGTGAGCTCGGACGACATCGGATCAGCGTAACCCAACTACACCGCCGAGCCCTACGCACTACCGTTGGCGCATGGCAGCGAGCAACGGTACGGCGCCCACGAGCACCTAGGTCGGCGCCTCCGTCGAGCAACTCGTCCACCCTCAACAGCGCGAGGACAGCCGTCGGCTGATCTCTTCGATATCCCGGATCAGCGGGCACTCACCGGTGATGTGGGGTTCCAGCATCGGCTTCGACAGTTGCCACCACCGCTACGACACCGGACGCGAGGGCGATATGTGCACCCTCGGCTTCTCTGCGCGCTGCACGGCCAGATGGGGCGGGCTCAGTAGGATCGTCGCGACCGAAAGGACGCCCCGATGCCGCTGCAACCCGTCTTCGTTCCCGACGCCGACCGCTACGACGGCCGGATGCCCTACCGCCGCACCGGACGCAGCGGCTTGCTGCTGCCGGCCATCTCCCTGGGCCTGTGGCACAACTTCGGCGACGACGTCCCGTTCGACCGGCAGCGTTCGATCCTGCGCCGGGCGTTCGATCTGGGCATCACCCACTTCGACCTGGCCAACAACTACGGCCCGCCGTACGGCTCGGCCGAGACCAACTTCGGACGCCACCTGCGGGAGGACTTCGCCCGCTACCGCGACGAGCTGGTCATCTCGACCAAGGCCGGCTGGGACTTCTGGCCCGGCCCGTACGGCGACTTCGGCTCCCGCAAGTACCTGCTCGGCTCGCTGGACGCGTCGCTGCAGCGGATGGGGCTGGACTACGTCGACATCTTCTACCACCACCGCTTCGACCCGGACACGCCGCTGGAGGAGACGATGGGGGCGCTGGACGCGGCGGTCCGCTCCGGCAGGGCCCGCTACGTCGGCATCTCGTCCTACTCCGGGACGCGGACCCGCGAGGCGATCGCCATCCTGCGCGACCTGGGCACGCCGCTGCTGATCCACCAGCCGTCCTATTCGATGCTCAACCGCTGGATCGAGGAGGACCTGCTGGATGTGCTCGGCGAGGAGGGCGTCGGCTGCATCGCCTTCTCGCCGCTGGCGCAGGGGATGCTGACCGACAAGTACCTGGGCGGGATTCCGTCCGGCTCACGGGCCTCGCAGGGAAAATCGCTGTCACCCGATCTGCTCACCGAGCAGAACCTGACCCACATCCGGGCGCTGAACGAGCTGGCCCAGGCCCGTGGGCAGAGCCTGGCGCAACTGGCGCTGGCCTGGATCCTGCGGGACGCCCGGGTCACTTCGGCGCTGATCGGGGCGTCCAGCGTTGAGCAGTTGGAGAACAGCGTGGGCGCGGTTGCCAACCTGGATTTCACCGAGGACGAGCTGGACGCCATCGACGCCCACGCGGTCGAGGGTGGGATCAACCTGTGGAACGGTCCGAGCCGGGCCTGACCGACTGTCGACCAGCCCTGCTAGCGTGCGACGCTGAGCCCGGCGCTGGCCGGGCACGCGATCGAGGAGGCGTCATGAGTGATCTGAAACGACGGAGCGTGCTGGCCGGCCTGGCCGGCGGAACCCTGGCGGCGATGGCCGCCGCGGCACCGCGGGCCAATGCTGAAGCCAACGACGTCCAGAACATTTTCAGCGCTGCGGTCGCCTGGCGGCAGACCGCGGCCGAGCGCGACATGCTGTACATCCAGGGCTTCCAGTTGGCGAAGGCGCGGTTGGACGCGGCGCTGGCCGGGGCGCGTTCGCCCCGTCGTGGCAAGCGTAAGAAGCTGGCCTTCATCTCCGACGTGGACGACACCGTGCTCGACTCGAACAGCTACTGGGCGCTGCTGCTGGCCGCCGGCAAGCAGGCCTTCGACGACGCGCTCTGGGACGAGTGGGTGGCGGCCAACGGTCCGACCGCGACCCCGGGAGCGGTCGACTTCACCCACTACGCGAAGCGGCGCGGCGTCGAGGTCTTCTACGTGTCCAGCCGCGACCAGGGCGAGGACACCCAGAAGCTCGGCGTCGCCAACCTCAAGCACGCCGGGCTGGCGTTCGCCGACGATGCCCACGTCACGATGCTGCGCGAGTCGTCGAACAAGGAGCCCACGCAACAGGCCATCGCCGCGAAGTACGACGTGATCGCCTACCTCGGCGACAACCTGAACGACTTCCGCCGGCGCTACTACGTGAACTCCGTGACCGAGCGGAAGAAGCTGGCCATGGAGGACGCCGAGCACTTCGGCACCGACTACATCCTGTTCCCGAACAACACCGACGGGCACTGGCTGAAGGCGATCTTCGGTGACAGCGAACCCGCCGACAGCGCCGAATACCGGGCCACGATGCTGCAGGCAGCGCTGGGGAAGGTGAGCTGAGGCCGGCTGCGGCTCCGGTCGATGACGGGAGCACGCTGCGGGCTGGCCCGCGGCGGGCTGACGACAATCCGACTGGTCTACGACTAGTCTGATTGCATGACCGCTGAGCAGATCGGCGCCTACGAGGCCAAAACGCACCTGCCGCGCCTGCTGGACGAGGTCGCGCGGGGTGAATCGATCACGATCACCAAGCACGGCCGCGCGGTCGCCCGACTCGTCCCGGTGGCACCTGAGGCGGAGCGTCCGGAGGCCGTCATCGCGGCCCTCCGGGCGGCACGCGTGGGCGTCCGGCGCGGGGACGACTCGATCCGCGCCATGATCGACGAAGGACGGCGCTGACCGTGTTCGTGGTGGACGCCAGCGTGACGATGGCCTGGTGTTTCGAGGACGAAGCGACGGAGGCCACCGACGCCGTCCTCGACCGGCTCGGGTCCGAACGGGCGCGCGTCCCGGCGATCTGGCCGCTCGAGGTGGCGAACGTGCTGCTGGTCGCCCAGCGCCGCGGACGCGTCAGCGAGGCCCAGGTCAGCCGGTTCGTGCGACTGCTGGCTCAGCTTCCCATCGATGTCGACGACACCGGCACCGACCTGGTCGGACTGCTCGCCCTGGGACGCACTCATCAACTGAGTTCGGACGACGCGTCCTACCTGCTGCTCGCCGAGCGAACCGGACTACCCCTGGCCACCCTCGACGAAAGGCTGAGCAGAGCCGCCACGAGCGCCGGCGTCCCGCTGCTGATTCCGGCGTTGTAGGCGATGGCGGCGACGCACGTCCATATCGAGGACGATCCGCACCGGAGTCAGGCGATGCCGGGAGCGCGGTCGGCAGGAGGCCACGCGAGGAGGTCCTCAAGCTCATCGTCGGAGGCGAAGGACTCCCGTGGCCACGCCACAGGGCGATCTGTCGATATGCCCAGTACTGCACTGTCTAAATGCTCAGTAGAAAGCCGTCCATCTGCTTGGGACCGCGTCCGAATGGCTGTGGACGAGCAGCCAGCTGGGGGCGGACGTTTCCTGCTGGCCGGAGCGGCCGGCCTGGCTCCGTGCGTCCGGGTTCACAGCGGCGCCGGTCGCATTGTCCGGCTGACCATGCGACCGATGACGTTCAGCGAGCGCGGCCCGAGAACGGGATCACGGTGCGTCGTCCAGCCGCACTGCGCGCCTGGCTGCGTGCGTACGCCGCAGCCACCGCCTCCACCGCGGACTACACCAAGATCCTGGACGCGGCCGCAATAGCCGCCAGCCGGCCACAAGCCAACATTCGGCCGGTGGACAGACGCGCGGCGCGCGGCCCGCCCACGGCGGCCCCACCAGACTCGGCCCGTGAGACCAGACTCGGAACTGCACTCGTCGCTGGCGGATAGGCACTCAGGCAGTGATCAGTTGGAGTCCTTCGAACGAGACGAAGCGCAGCCACCCAGGCCTCCAGTTCGGCGCTTCGCCGAGATCCGAGGTCCCGCACCACGGCCCACTTGCGCAGTTCGCCTACTGTCACGAAGCTGATCGCAGCCTCGGAGTGCGCAATCTGGGCAAGCAGGCCGGGCGGCAGGCGCTGCTTGAGCAGCAGCGACGACACATCGGTGTCGAGGACGATCCGCACTGGAGTCAGGCGATGCCGGAGGCTCGGTCGGCATGAAGCCAGGCGAGGAAGTCCTCAAGCTCGTCGTCGGTCTCGAAGACTCCCGGGGCCGCCCAGTCGGCGCCGTCACCGATCGGCTTGGCGTCGCGGAAAAGCTCATCGAGGTCAACCCGGCCGTTGCGCTCGGGGACAGGCTCGTTTCCCTGGCTGACGCGCAACATGGTGGAACACGCTTTGTTGCGGTAGCGCTTGGCTTCTGGGGAGCGTTTCTGGCACTTACAGCCGACGCCGCCACTGCCGAGGACGGCGTCCGGGCGGCGGTTTCAGCCATCGAAGACCTGTCCGGGCGATCCTGAGCGGCCGATGAAGTAGTTCTACTGCTCACGAGTTGAGATAGCCGTGCTGGTCGTTGTGACATCCCTGACGACGCCGTCTTTGCGGGTCAGACTGGTGAGATCGGAAGCCGACGCGCGCGGATCACTGTGTCGGTGACGACCAGGATCGCGCCTTCGTTCAAGTCGTCTTCGAACGGGGGAAGATTGATCGCAAGCAAACCCGCGACCGCTTCAGGTGACAGTCCCTGTGTCCGCCGCAACAGCACGAACGAAGGCTTCACAGCCTGGCGCTTGGCCAGGATGGCGCCGAAGTCGGTGTCGGCGGAGACCACGATCCGGTTCTCGGCGGCTGCGAAGTCCGCGATGTCCTCGTCCGTCCAGCGCTGCATGCCGAGGGTTCGTGTGTCGGCGACATCGAAACCCGCGGCCACCAGCAGGCTCGGCAAGCTCCGCGAGAGGTTCTGGTCGATCAAGAGCCTCATGCGCTCAGGAGTGGAACCTGGCGCTCGTTCAGAGTCGCTGCCGCGAACTGCAGAGCCTGCTTGAGGTCCTCAGCTTCGAGTTCAGGAAAGTCGTCGAGAATCTGCTCGGCGGTTCGACCGTCGGCGACCATGTTGACGATCGTCGCGACCGGCATACGCAGGTCACGGATGATGGGAACTCCGCCCATCTTCCGCGGATCGACCTGAATTCGCTCGAACGCCATGACCTGAGTCTACGGCCACTCACTCGGCTCGGCGAGAGAGGTGTGCCGGAGAAGGGACTTGAACCCTCACGCCCGAAGGCACAGGAACCTAAATCCTGCGTGTCTGCCAATTTCACCACTCCGGCGGCAGGCTCAGTCTAGGGCTCCGGCTGGGCGCTCAGTCGCCGGCGGGACGCAGCGCAGGGTCGTCGACGGCGAAGGTGCGGACGGGTCCGGGGCCGGTCTGCGCAGTCTCGAAGCGGACGGTGACCCGGCCCAGTCCCGATCCCCAGACCCAGCCCGGTCCGTGGTCGTCGTGGACGACGTCCGCGCCGGGGCGGTAGGCGGCGGCGCGCGCGTGGATTGCGTCGCGCTCGCTGGGAGATCCCGGCGTCCGCCGGGATGACGGTGGCGGGGGGTCGTCGGCGGGGGTCTCGACAAGCTCGACCGACGGTGCCGCGCGGGTCTCGACAGGCTCGACCAGCGAAGTAGAGGGCTCGACCAGCGACGGTCCGAACAGGGCTTCTTGGGCGATCTCGGTGAGGCCGGCGACACCGACGCCGAACAGCCGGAGGCCGCGGGGGACGTCCACGCCGTCGAGCAGGGCGCGGGCCACGGTGGTGATCACCTCGGGGTCGTCGGTGGCGCCGTCCAGGGTGCGGGAGCGGGACAGCGTGGTGAAGTCCGGGTAGCGGGCCTTGATCGTGATGGTGCGGGCGAACAGGTGCGCGGCGGAGAGCCGTCGCGCGACCGTGCCGGCGTCCCGTGCGATGATGGCGTCCAGTTGGGCGCGGTCGGTGACGTCGGTCGCGAAGGTGTCCTCCACCGAGATCGACTTGGTCTCCCGGTCGGGCTCCACGCCACGATCGTCGCGGGCGAACGCCAACGCGCCGATCCACTCCCCCTGCGCTCGGCCCAACTCGCGCAGCAGCTCCCGGGCCGAGAGGCGCTGCAGGTCGGCGACGGTGCTGACGCCGAGCCGGGCCAGCTTCTCCATGGTGACCGGACCCACCCCCGGGATGGCCCGTGCCGGCAGCGGCGCGATGGTCTCCACCTCGGTGCCGGGCGCGACCAGCCGGACGCCGTCCGGCTTGGCGAGTTCGCTGGCCACCTTGGCGATGAACTTCGACGATCCGATTCCCACGGACGCGGTGAGCCCGCCGGTCTCGTCGGTGAGCCGGGCCCGCAGCTCGGTCACCTCGGCCAGGACCGCCTCGGGTTGCAGCGACCGCTCCCCCACCGCCAGGTCGACGAACGCCTCGTCCAGGCTGAGCGGCTCCACCAGCGGCGACAACTCCCGCAGCAACCCCATCACGATCCCGGACGCCTCGCGATACGCCCCGAACCGACCGGACAGGAACGCCGCGTGCGGGCAACGCCGCCGCGCCTCGTGCATCGGCATCGCCGAATGCACCCCGAACACCCGTGCCTCGTAGGACGCCGTCGCCACCACTCCGCGCTGCCCGACGCCGCCGACGATCACCGGTTTGCCGCGCAGCGACGGCTTGTCCCGCTGCTCGACGGCGGCGAAGAAGGCGTCCAGGTCGAGGTGCAGGACCGACGCGGTGGTGCGCACGCCTACCCGGCAGTCAGCGGCTCGGCACGCCGCAGGTAGCGGACGAAGGCGAAGCCGTCGCGCTGCTCCCGGCTGACCTCCTGCCATTGGCGAGGATCGACCTCCGGGAAGAACACGGTGCCCTCCGCGGCGGCGTCCACCTCGGTCAGGTCGAGTTCGGTGAGTTCCGGCCAGGCCTGGCGGTAGATGGTGCCGCCGCCGGCGACGTAGATCTCGTCGTCCAGCGACCGGGCCAGGTCCAGCGCCTCGTCCAGCGAAGCGACCGCATAGCCGACGGCGCGTCCGTCGCTGGGCAGATCGATGCGTCCCGGATCGCTGGTCACCACGATGGTGGTGCGCCCCGGCAGCCAGCGTCCGATCGCGTCGTGGGTGCCGCGTCCCATGATCATCGGGTGGCCCTGGGTGACCCGCTTGTACCGCGCCCAGTCCTCGGCGATCTCGAAGGGCTGGCGCTGGCCGTCCCCGATCACACCGTTGGAGCCGACGATCGCGATGCCAATGATCCGCACGGCGCCGAGCCTATCGACCTGCTCAACCAGCGAACGGCATCCGCTCCAGCTCGTGCAGCAGCTGATGGATCACCCGGTGCACCCGGACGTCACGCAGTGGCCGGAAATGACCGGACGCCTCCAGGGTGACGTTGCGGGCACCCTCCAGCCTGCTGCCTTCGGGGATCACCTGGTCGTGGGTGGGCTGCAGCGAGATGATTCGGGCGTTCACCTCCCGTTGCGCCGCCAGTTCCGTGATCGCCCGCCCGCGCGGCGCGAAGACACCCAGCGGGGTGCGTCCCAAGATCGGCCAGGACAGCGACGAGCCGCCGAACGGCGTGCTCAGCGCCACCATGCCGCGCACCCGGTCGGCGACGGCCGGGTCGAGCATCACCAGCTTGCCGATCAGCCCGCCCTTGGAGTGGGCGACCAGAACCACTCCCTGCAGCCTCCGCCCGATCAGGTAGTCGGCGACGATCCGTTCCGCGTTCGACAAGGGCGAACCGTTGGCGCCCAGAGTCGGGATCAGGTGCACCGGATGCCCCGCCGCGTTCAGCGACCGGGCCAGCGGCACCAGGTAGGGCCAGCGTTCCCAGATGCCCGGCAGCAGCACCACCGGGGTGTGGTGGGACGGGTCGGGGCCGGCCTGGCTGAAGGCGTCCGGGGCCCCGGAGCGGCTGAGAGCCCGCAGCCACCAGCCGATCCCGTAGGCCCAATCGGCCAGTCCGTTGAGAACTCGACTCATCCGGTGCCGATGCCGGCCAGGCCGAGGAGTTCATCAGCCACCTCCCGGTAGCTGTCGTGCACCAGCCCGTGCGCGGTGCCCGGAACGGTCACCACTCGCGCCCCCGGGACCAGTGCGGCCAGCTGCTCGCGCCATTCCGGCGGGCTGACCAGGTCGTGCTCGCCGCTGACCAGCAGCAACCGGGCTTTGGTCAGCGGCAGCCGCTGCTCGATCGGGTAGGCGACCACCTTCGGCATGGTGTCGCCGATCCAGCGGACGCCGGCCCGCAGGTAGGAGCCGAGAGCGGTCACGGTATTGCCCGGCGGCTCGTAGACCGAGGCCCGTAGGAAGCGCCCGATGATCACCGGCACCGTCCGGTCGGCGGTCACCACGACCGGTCCGGCCAGCATGGCCGCACTGCTGTAGGACGGGTACTGGGCGAGGATCTCGGCAACCACCTGGGCGCCCATCGAGTGCCCGACCAGCAGCGGATCGACCACCTCCAGGTCGTCCAGCGCCCGTTTCACCACGTCGGCGAAGTCCACGATCGACATCCGGTGCCGAGGCTTGGGCAGGTCGTGGAAACCGGGCAGGTCGAACAGCAGCACCCGTCCGTACGGCGCCAGCTCGTCCGCCAGTGGGACGAAGAACCGCGACGAAACCCCTAGCCCGTGAACCAATGCGAAGGTCGGGACGTCCGGCGACTCGGCCAGTTCGGGCCGCATCGTCCACTCCTCGTAGACCCGGACCCGTGCGTCGCCGTACTGGAACTCGTGCACGGTGAGCCGCTCCAGGGCGGACGTGCGCCGACCCAGCAGGAACCGTCGCCGCGCCATCAGAGCCTCAGACCGCTATCGGCGCCTTGATACCGGGGTGCGGGTCGTAGCCGAGCACCTCGATGTCGGCCAGGGTGAACGCGTCGATGGCGGTGACCTCCGGGTTGAGCCGCAGCGTGGGCAGCGGACGCGGTTCGCGGCTCAGCTGCAGATCGGCCTGCTCCAGGTGGTTCAGGTAGAGGTGCGCATCGCCGAAGGTGTGCACGAAGTCGCCCACCTCGAGACCGGTCACCTGCGCCACCATGTGGGTGAGCAGCGCGTACGAGGCGATGTTGAACGGCACCCCGAGGAAGATGTCGGCCGAGCGCTGGTACAGCTGGCAGGAGAGCCGTCCGTCGGCGACGTAGAACTGGAACAGCGCATGGCACGGCGGCAGCGCCATGGCGTCCACGTCAGCCACGTTCCAGGCCGAGACGATATGCCGGCGGGAATCCGGGTTGGCCTTGATCGACTCGATCACCTTGGCCAGCTGGTCGATGTGGCGTCCGTCCGGGGTGGGCCAGGAGCGCCACTGGTGGCCGTAGACCGGGCCCAGGTCGCCGTTGGCGTCCGCCCACTCGTCCCAGATGGTGATGCCGTTGGCGTGCAGCCAGGCCAGGTTGGTGTCGCCGCGCAGGAACCACAGCAGCTCGCCGAACACCGACCGGGTGTGCACCCGCTTGGTGGTGAGCAGCGGGAAGCCCTGGCGCAGGTCGAAGCGCAACTGGTGACCGAAGATGCTGCGGGTGCCGGTGCCGGTCCGGTCGGCCTTGGTCACCCCGGTGTCGCGCACCAGCCGAAGCAGGTCCAGGTACTGCTGCATCGCTACCCCTCTTGGCGTTCCGCCGGCCGCTGGTCGACCAGCCAGGTCAGCATGGCCCGGACGGCCTTGCCGCGGTGGCTGATCGCATCCTTCTCGGCCGGGGACAGCTCGGCGTTGGTGCGGGTGTGTCCCTCAGCCACGAAGATCGGATCGTAACCGAAGCCGTTGCCGCCCCGGGGTTCCGACACCAGGGTGCCCTCCATGGTCTCGCGCAGCACGTGCTCGGTGCCGTCGGGAGCGACGTAGGCGACGGCGCAGACGAAGCGGGCGGTGCGCTCGGCCGGGTCGGTGTCGGCCAGCTGGGCGATCAGCAGGTCGAGGTTGGCCTGATCGGTGGCACCCGCGCCCGCCCAGCGCGCGGAGCGGACGCCGGGCATGCCGTTCAGCAGATCGACGGCGATGCCGGAGTCGTCGGCCAGCGCCGGGAGCCCGGTGGCGGCCACGCAGGCCCGCGCCTTGAGCAGCGCGTTGCCCTCGAAGCTGCGTTCGGTCTCGGCCGGCTCCGGGTAGGCGGTGACATCGTCCAGACCGACGATCTCGAAGGGCAGGTTCTGGTCGGCGGCGAGCCTGCGCAGCTCGGCCAGCTTCTTGGCGTTGTGCGTTGCCAGAACCAGCTTCGTCGGCGTCGTCATCGGGCCAGGGCCTGCTGTTGCAGCACGGTGAGTTCGGCGGTGCCGGCGACGCCGAGGTCGAGCAGGGCGTCCAGCATGGCGCGGTCGAACGGCCTGCCCTCGGCGGTGCCCTGCACCTCGATGAAGGCGCCGTTGCCAGTGGTGACCACGTTCAGGTCGACCGCGGCGGCCGAGTCCTCGACATAAGCGAGGTCGAGCAGCGGGGTGTCCTTGACCACACCGACCGAGACCGCGGCCACCGATCCGGTCAGCGGCTCACCGGCCAGCGCCTTGCGCTCGCGCAGCCAGCTGACCGCGTCGGCGAGCGCCACATAGGCGCCGGTGATCGCAGCGGTGCGGGTGCCGCCGTCGGCCTGCAGCACGTCGCAATCGAGCACGATGGTGTTCTCGCCGAGCGCCTTGTAGTCGATCACGGCCCGCAGCGAGCGTCCGATCAGCCGGGAGATCTCGTGGGTGCGGCCGCCGATCTTGCCCTTCACCGACTCGCGATCGCTGCGGCTGTGGGTGGCCCGCGGCAGCATCGCGTACTCGCTGGTCACCCAGCCCAGGCCGGAGCCCTGCCGCCAGCGCGGCACCCCCTGGGTCACCGACGCCGCCACCAGCACACGGGTGCGTCCGAACTCGACCAGCACCGACCCCTCGGCGTGATCGAGCCAGTTGCGGGTGATGGTCACGGGGCGCAGCTGGTCGGGGAGGCGTCCGTCGGTGCGGGTGTAGGTCATGGGACCATCCCATCCGGCGGCCGGGACGGTGTCAAAGCGAGTCAGGATCGAGGGGTGCGACCGAGTCACAGTTCCCGTGAACGGGTGGGTGGCCACGATGGAGTGTGAGTGCGAAGGGATCTGTCGTTGTCGGCGAGGGTTGAGGTCACGAAGGAGTACGCGGTGGCGTATGCGGCGGCGTCGAAGAAGGACAAGGGCCGGATCCTGGACCAGGTGGTCGAGATCACAGGCTGGAACCGGGACCATCCCCGCTCTCACGGGGACTTGACAGTGAGGCACCACGGGTTTCGCGTCAACTAGCCAGAGCATCCGCTTGGACGGGTTATCGCCACAGGGGTGAATGTCCGGTGACGCATGTCGTTGCCTCAGGCCTTGGTTGCCGCTTCAGCACGATCAGGTGTGGCGTTGACGATAGAGTCAGTCCAAGGCGGACGCGGTGGGTTTCCCGAGTCGCGCCATGCACGAGACAACCCGGCCCCTGGACAGGTTGGGGAAGTTGCCCGTGCTCCTGCTGGGGTGCCTTATTTCTTCCGGACTTGGGATCCAATAGGATTGACCCAGGAAAGGATCATGATTATGTCGAGTAAGCGGGGCAGGTTCAGCCCGGAGTTCAAGAAGCAGTTGGTCGAGGCGTTTCTGGAGCAGCGGGATCGTAAGACCGTGTCGCAGGTGGCGCGGGAGAACGGGGTCGGGACGGAAACGTTGCGGAACTGGGTGAAGAAGTATCTGGTGGATAATCCGCAGACCGAGCCGCCGTTGAGTGTGTCGGAGCGTGCCCGGCTGGCCGAGTTGGAGCGTGAGGTTCGTGAGTTGAAGTTGGAGCGTGAGTTCTTGGGAAAAGCAGCGGCCTTCTTCGCGAAGGAGTACCGGTGAGCGCCAAGTACGGGTTCATCGACGCGGAGAAGGCGACCAGGAACGATGACGGCACACCGCGTTACCAGATCCGGCAGATGTGTGCCTGGCTGGGTGTGTCACGGTCAGGATTCTACGAGTGGGCGTCTCGGCCTGCCTCGGCGACGCAGCGGTGGCGTGACGAGCTCGGTGCGATCATCGCCGACTTGCATAAGGCCAGTGATGGCACCTACGGCTACCGGCGGATCCATGCCCAACTCGCACGGGCTGGCCGGCACTGCCACCCTGACACGGTCCGTTCCATCATGGTCGAGCAGGGCCTGGCCGGCTGCCAGCCCCGCTCGAAGCGGCGTTGCACCACCCGGCAGGCCGCGCAGGTGGCTGACATCCCCGACCTGGTCGGCCGTGACTTCACCAGCGAGGTCCCTGGCGCCAAGCTGGTCGGTGACATCACGTATGTGCCCACCGCGCAGGGTTGGTTGTATGTCGCCCTGGTGATCGACTGCTACTCGCGGGCGATCGTCGGCTGGGCGATGGATGACAACTACAAAACACCGTTGATCACTGCCGCGATCCGCATGGCCGCCCGGAAACTCACCATCCCTCCTGACGCCATTTTTCATTCCGACCGCGGCAGCAACTACACATCCGCTGAATACGCGGATGTTCTCGAGCAACTCGGTCTCCGACGTTCCGTTGGCCGGACCGGAAGCTGTTACGACAACGCGCTCGCCGAATCGACGAACGG
>NZ_JASGEF010000023.1:0-23855 GCF_047606665.1 Micropruina sp.
GACGAGCTGATCGATCTCGACAAGACCATCGACGAGGGGCCCGTCCGGTTCTCGAACTTCCGGCCCGGGGTGTACCGCTGGAAGCGGTTCGCCTACTGCGGCTTCTTCGATCGGTCGAAGAAGCTGCGGGACTACACCCCCGAGGAACTTGACCTGTTCCTGTACGCCGATTCGGTCAAGCCGGTCGATCCCGACCCGCGCTACCCGGCGTCCGGGCGGTTCGACGGGGTGGTGACCCGGCTGCGCGACGTCTACGTTAAGAACCGGCCGGCGAAGATCTCGGCGAAGGTGCGCGAAGAGCTCGACCGGATCACCACCCAGCGGCCCTGCCCGGACTGCCACGGCGCACGGGTCAACGCGGCCGCACGCGCCAGCCTGATCGAGGGCCGCTCCATCGTGGACTGGCTGGCGCTCAGCGTCGGGGAACTGCACGACCTGCTGTCGCGGCTCCGCATCCCCGAGGTGGCGCCGGCCCTGGGCGGCATCCGTACCATCCTGGACGCCCTGATCTCGGTCGGCCTGGGCTACCTCAGCCTCGATCGCGAGTCGTCCAGTCTGTCCGGCGGCGAGGCGCAGCGGGTCAAGATCGTCCGGCACCTGGGCGGCGCGCTCACTGACGTGACCTACGTCTTTGACGAGCCGTCCATCGGACTGCACCCGGCTGACGTGGCGCGGCTGACCCGGCTGCTGCAACGGCTCCGCGACGCCGGCAATACGGTGCTGGTGGTCGAGCACCACCCGCAGGTGATCCGGATCGCCGACCACGTCGTCGACCTCGGCCCCGGTGCCGGCCACGACGGCGGCCGGATCCTGTTCGAGGGGACGCCGCAGGCGCTCGCCGGCGTCGACACGCCGACCGGACGGGTGCTCGCCCAGCGCCTCACCGTCAAACGGCAGGCCGCGACCCCGCGATCGTGGGTGCCGGTGGTCAACGCCCGGGCCCGGAATCTGACCGGTTTCGACATCGACATCCCGATCGGGGTGCTGACCGCCGTCACCGGTGTGGCCGGCTCCGGCAAGAGCTCGCTGGCCACCCTGGAGCTGCCCCGTCAGCAACGCCGATTCACCGTGGTCGGCCAGGACGCCCTGCGCGGCGGCGTCCGGTCCACCTCGCTGAGCATCCTGGGCGTCGCCGACAGCATCCGGAAGGCGTTCGGCGAAGCGTCCGGGCTGGAACCGGCCTGGTTCAGCTTCAACTCCAAGGGCGCCTGCCCGGCCTGCAACGGCAAGGGCTACATCACCACCGAACTCGCCTTCCTCGACGACGTGGCCACCCCCTGCGACGCCTGTGACGGATCCCGGTTCAACCCGACGGCGCTGGCCGTCGCCATCGACGGCCGGACGATCGCCGACGTGTTGGCGATGACCGCGGACGAGGTCGCCCAGCTGTTCGCCGGACGTCCCGACATCGTCGCCGCGGTGGGCTGGATGGATCGGGTCGGCCTCGGTTACGCCGCCGTCGGCCAATCGCTGGACACGTTGTCCGGCGGCGAGAAGCAGCGACTGCTGATCGCCCGCCATCTGGCGTCCGCGACCGACCTGGCCTCGGAGTGGATCGTGCTGGACGAGCCCACCACCGGTCTGCATCCCAGCGATGTCGACCGGATCAATCTGCTGTTCGACGATCTGCTCGACCGTGGCACCACCCTGGTGGTGGTCGAGCACAACCTGCGGGTGATCGCCCGAGCCGACCATGTGATCGACATCGGACCGGGCGCCGGCGTCGACGGCGGACGCCTGATCTTCGCCGGTCCGCCCGCCGAAATGGTCGACGACGAAGCGTCATTGACCGGACGTGCGCTCGCGGTCGCCTCCACGGCTGGTTGACCGTCGCTGGTTGAGCCTGTCGAAGCCCCCGCGGGGAGGGGACGGTAAGCTGCACCCTCGTGGCTGCCGCTGACCTGCAATCCGATCTCGCCGAACTCGACAAGACGCTGACGTCGATCGAGTCCGTGCTCGACCCCGAAGCCAAGAAGCTGCAGATCGCCGAACTGCAGCACCAGGCGTCCGCCCCCGATCTGTGGAACGACCAGGAGAACGCCCAGCGGGTCACCTCCAAACTGTCCGCGTTGCAGGCCGAGGTCGATCGGCTGGCCGGGCTGCGGCGGCGGATCGACGATGCCGAGGTGCTGATCGAACTGGCCCAGGAAGAGTCGGACGCCGACACGATGGCCGAAGCCGCCCGCGAACTTAGCCGGCTGGCCACCGACATTCAGGCGCTCGAGGTGCGCACCCTGCTCAACGGCGACTACGACGAACGGGACGCCGTGGTCACCATCCGCTCCGAGGCCGGGGGAGTGGACGCCGCCGACTTCGCCGAGATGCTGCTGCGGATGTATCTGCGCTGGTCGGAGCGGCATGGCTACCCGGCCGAGGTCTACGACATCTCCTACGCCGAGGAGGCCGGCATCAAATCGGCCACCTTCACGGTCAAGGCGGCCTTCGCCTACGGCACGCTGAGCGTCGAGCAGGGCACCCACCGGCTGGTCCGGATCAGCCCGTTCGACAACCAGGGCCGCCGGCAGACGTCCTTCGCCGGCGTCGAGGTGCTTCCGGTGACCGAAGAGGCCGACCACATCGACATTCCCGAGGCCGACATCCGGGTGGACGTCTTCCGCAGCTCCGGCCCCGGCGGGCAGAGCGTCAACACCACCGACTCCGCCGTCCGGCTCACCCACCTGCCGACCGGCATCGTGGTCAGCTGCCAGAACGAGAAGAGCCAGCTGCAGAACAAGGTGGCCGCGATGAAGGTGCTGCAGTCGCGGCTGCTGGAGCGGGCCCGGCGCGAGCGCGAGGCGGAACTGAACGCGCTCAAGGGCGACGGCGGCAACTCGTGGGGTTCGCAGATGCGGTCCTACGTGCTGCACCCGTACCAGATGGTCAAAGACCTGCGCACCGAATACGAAGTAGGCAGCCCGGATGCCGTCTTCGACGGCGATCTGGACGGCTTCATCGACGCCGGCATCCGCTGGCGCCGGCAGCAGGGCGAGCGGTAAACCCACGGCAACTTTGCCGCGGCACAGGTGTGCCCGCAGGTCCGACGACGCGAGTGAGGCTAGACTCCCTGCTGGTCGGTCGAGCATTCCTGATGGAACACACCCCCAACGTCGACACCGACCGGAGTAGCACCGTGATCACGTTCGAAGACGTCACCAAGATCTACGACGGGCAGCGCCGCGCCGCGCTGTCCGACATCACCGTCACCATCGACAAGGGCGAGTTCGTCTTCCTGGTCGGCAGTTCGGGGTCGGGCAAATCCACCTTCATCAGGCTGGTGTTGCGCGAGTACCGGGCCACCAAGGGCCGGATCTTCGTCGCCGGCAAAGACCTGGGACGGCTGCACAGCTGGAAGGTGCCCGCGTTGCGCCGCCAGCTGGGCGTGGTCTTCCAGGACTTCCGGCTGTTGCCTGGCAAGACCGTCACCGAGAATGTCGCCTTCGCGCTGCAGGTGATCGGCAAACCGACCGCGACCATCAAGCGCGTGGTTCCCGAGACCCTGGAGCTGGTCGGGTTGGACAGCATGGGCGGGCGGCTGCCCGAGGAACTCTCCGGCGGCGAGCAGCAGCGTGTCGCGATCGCCCGCGCGTTCGTCAACCGGCCGGCGATCCTGATGGCCGACGAGCCGACCGGCAACCTGGACCCGACCACCAGCATCGGCATCATGAAGCTGCTCGACCAGATCAACCGCACCGGCACCACCGTGGTGATGGCCACCCATGACGCCACGATCGTCGACCAGATGCGCAAACGGGTGATCGAGCTCGTCGACGGCGAACTCGTCCGAGACCAGAGCAAGGGTGTGTACGGCTACCGGTGAGCAGCACCGCGATCAGCCCGGCCCGTCCGTCCCGAATCCTCGAAGGAGCCCGACATGCGGCACACCCTGCGTGAGGCCTGGTCCGGCCTGCGCCGGAACCTCACCATGACCCTGGCCGTGATCATCACGATGTGGGTCTCCCTCACCCTGTTCGGCGGCGGACTGCTCGGCGCGCAACAGGTCGAGCTCGCCAAGGGCAACTGGTACGACAAGATCGAGATCAGCGTCTTCATGTGCGCCACGGTCACCCAGGGCCGCAACTGCGAACCGGGCCAGGACGCCACCGACGCCCAGCGGCAGACCATCCGGACGACGCTGGAGACCAACCCCGAGGTGGCCACCGTCTACTACGAGAGCAAGGCCGAGGCCTGGGAGGACTTCCAGCGGGTCTACAAGGATTCGACGGCGATCGGCTTCATGACTCCCGACATGATGCAGGACTCGTTCCGAGTGAAGCTGAAAGATCCCGAACAGTACGAGGGCGTGGTGTCGGCGGTGGCCGGGCTGCCCGGCGTCCAGGCCGTGCAAGATCTTCGGCAGTACCTCAACCCGTTGTTCGAGTGGCTCAACGTGGCCAAGTGGACGACGATCGGGTTGAGCCTGTTCCTGTTGCTGGCGGGTGCTCTGCAGATCGCCACGACGATCCGGATGGCCGCGTTCTCGCGGCGCCGTGAGTTGGGCATCATGCGCCTGGTGGGTGCCTCCAACTGGTACATCATGCTGCCGTTCCTGATCGAATCGCTGGTAGCTGCCCTTGTCGGAGCGCTGTTGGCGTGTGGGTCTCTAGCCGCGGTGGAGAAATTCCTGATCATCGACAAGGCTCAACCCTCACTTCAGAGTGTGGAGTGGATTGGCTGGCCGCACGTCGGGTTCGCCATGCTCGGGGTCGTCGGCGTCGGTGTCGTACTGTCGATCGTTCCGACGGCGATAGCCACTCGCACGTACTTGAGGGTGTGACTTCGATGTCGCCCTCGACCGACCGATCGGAGATAGTGATCCAGGTGTCGTCCAGCCGCCGACAGAAGGCGTCGCCGACGTTCGTTCGGCGCTTGCTGGTCGCCGTCCTGGGCGCGGGCCTGAGCGTCGCTCTGGTCAGCCCGGCACAGGCCGAAGACGGCAAGGACCGCAGTGATCTCCAACGGGCCATCGTGTCCTCCAAGGCAGGCGTCGCGGAGTCGCGCGCGGAGGTGTCGCAGGCGCTCAGGAACCTCGCCAAGGCGCAGGCCGCGCAGGCCAAGGCGCAGCGCAAGCTCACCGCGGCCAACCGCGCGGTGAGCGATGCACGGGCGCTCGACGCCGCGATCGGACGCCGGCTGGACGTCGCGCGCAGCAAACTTGCTGCCGCGCGCAAGGCCGTCCAAGTGGCCAAGGCCGAGGTGGATGAGCAGTTGCGCCTGATGGGCGAGGCGGCCCGCGAAGCGTTCCAGCAGCGCACCGACCTGGTCGGTCTCACCGTGCTCTTCGACTCCGCGGACACCGGGGACCTGTCGCAGCGGCTGCAGTGGTCGACCACCGTCCTGGACGCGGCCGGCGTCCAGGTGACTCGGCTGCGGCAGCTGCAGGCCACGCTCGAGGACGCCGAGCGGGCCCAGGCCGCGGTCGAGAAGCAGATCGCGGACGACAAGGCCGAGGCCGAGGCGAACCTGGCGCGGCTCAAGGTGCTGCAGGCCAAGGCGTCCGCAGCCAAGCAGGCGGCGGCAGCGAGCGTGGTGAAGCTGGCCAAGGCGCGCAAGGCGGCCGAGGCGGATCTGCGGGCCGAGCGGGAACAGCATCGAAAGCTGCTGGCGCGGGAGGCCTCGATCAGCGCCCAGATCCGGCGCCGGGCGCAAAAGGCCGGCAAGCGGTCAGGTGTTTCCGGGGCGTCGTCCGCCGGCTTCATCCGTCCGGTGAACGGCTCGGTGGGCTCCCCGTTCGGGTTGCGCTACCACCCGATCCTGCACACCTGGCGGATGCATCGCGGCACCGACTTCAACGCCTCGTGCGGCACCCCGATCTACGCGGCGGCCAAGGGCCGAGTGGCGAGTGCTGCCCCGCAGGGCGGGTTCGGCAACTATGTCGTCATCGACCACGGCTTCATCAAGGGCAGGTACGTGTCGACCGGCTACGCCCACCAGTCGCGGATGGTCGTCCATGCCGGCCAGCAGGTCGGGCAGGGTCAGCTGATCGGCTACGTAGGCACCACCGGACTGTCCACCGGCTGTCACCTGCATTTCCAGGTGTACGTCAACGGCGGGGTGGTCAACCCGATGGCCTGGTTGTGACTTGATAGGCTGACGCTTTCCATCGACCAGCCACCCGATTTCTTGGAGCGCGACCATGCCACGTGAGAAGGGCCGGATCCTGGTTGCCCAGAATCGGCGGGCGCGTCACGATTACCACCTCGGTGAGCGGTTCGAGGCAGGCCTGGTGCTCACCGGAACCGAGGTCAAGTCGCTGCGCTCGGGACGAGCGTCCCTGGCGGACGCCTTCGCGACGGTCGACGACGGCGAGGTGTGGCTGCGCAACGCGCACATTCCCGAGTACGCCTTCGGAACCTGGACCAACCACGCCGCGCGCCGCAACCGCAAGCTGCTGTTGCACCGCCGCGAGATCGACAAGCTGGAGCGCGCCACCACGGCGTCCGGGCGGACCATAGTGCCGCTGGCGCTGTACTTCCTGGACGGCTACGCCAAGGTCGAGCTGGCGATCGGCACCGGCAAGAAGGCATGGGACAAGCGCCAGACGATCGCCGAGCGGGACGCCAACCGCGATGTCGCGCGCGAGCTTGCCGCCCGCAACCGCGGCGAGTGAGTCCCGCCTCTCGTCCAGCACCCATTCCGCTTCCGGCCCAGTGCGGTTTGTGAGGCGGAGGAGGACCGCCCGAACGCTCGGACGGCCCTCGTCAAGCCCGACCAGGAGGTCAACGCAGGTCGTCGGGGTTGGCCAGGTCCTGGTCGTCCTCGTCGCCGTCGCTGGCCAGCAGGCCGTAGAGGCTGCGCCGAGTCTCGGCGAGAATCTGCGCCGCCTGCTGCTGCTGGGACCGGCTGCCTGAGCGGGTGAGCTCCTGCGCCGCCATCGCCAGCGAACTGAACTCCTTCCACATGCCGCGTAGCACCTCGGGGTGCTCCGGCGCGTTCTCGGCGTTGAACGCCTCCCACGGCTTCGGGTCGATCTCCGCCGCCACGGCCTGGCCGGCCTCGGTCAACCGGTAGGCCTTTGCGCCGTTGTTGTCGAACGGCTCGATCAGTTGCTCGTCCTCCAGCTGGGCCACCGCCGGGTAGATGGCTCCCGGGGACGGCTTCCAGCCGCCGCCGGTGCGCTCGGCCATGGTCTGGATGACCTGGTAGCCGTTCATCGGCTCCTCGGCCAGCAGCGCGAGGATTGCCTGCCGGACGTCGCCGCGCCGGGCGCGTCCCCGTCCGCGACCACCGAGCGGACCGCGGGGACCGAATGGACGACCGGGCCCGAACGGTCCGCGAGGACCGAATGGACCGGCCGGTCCGAAGGGGCCGTGCGGGCCGAAGAACTGGTCGCCGCCGAACGGCTGGCCACCTCGGGCATGACCTTCGCCGCGCGGTCCGCGGCGGGGTCGACGATCATCATGTCCGCCGCGGAAGTCCCGCGGCTCAAAATCCTGGTTCCACATGAGTGGACTCCTTTCGTGTGTGTATCGTTGTGTCAACGATATATCGCGAGTGTTCGTAACGCAAGTCCCGATGCGCGACGTGGTGGGGGATCGAGGCCTAGACTCAGCGCGGTGGAGGACCTCTTCGGCAACACCGACCCTGTGACCGCACCCTCGGGAGGGTCGCTGAGCATGCCGTCCGCAGGGGCTCCGCTCGCGGTCCGGATGCGTCCGCGCACCGTCGACGAGATCGTCGGACAACAGCATCTGCTCGGCCCCGGTTCCCCGTTGCGCCGGCTGGCCGAGGGGGACGCCGCGATGTCGGTCTTCCTCTGGGGTCCGCCCGGCGTCGGCAAGACCACCATCGCCTCGGTCGTCTCGCAGTCGGCGAAGCGGCGGTTCGTGGAGCTCTCCGCGGTGACCGCCGGCGTCCGCGAGGTGCGCGCCGAACTGGACGCCGCCCGCCGGGAACTGGCCCGTGGCCGCTCGACGGTGCTGTTCGTGGACGAGGTGCACCGGTTCTCCAAGGCACAGCAGGACGTCCTGCTGCCCGCGGTGGAGAACCGGCTGGTCACCCTGATCGCCGCCACCACCGAGAACCCGTCCTTCTCGGTGATCGCCCCGCTGCTCTCCCGCTCGCTGCTGCTCACCCTGAAACCGCTCACCGACGCCGACCTCGGCCTCCTGATCGACCGGGCGCTGGCCGACGAACGCGGTTTGGGTGGTGCGTTCACGCTCACCGACGAGGCCCGCGCCGACCTGCTCCGGCTGGCCGGTGGGGACGCCCGCCGCGCCCTGACCTACCTGGAGGAATCGGCGGCCGGAACCCAGTCGTCCGGCCTGGAGGTGATCACCCCGGACGCGATCAGTCGCGCCGTCGATCGTGCCGCCGTCCGCTACGACAAGGACGGCGACCAGCACTACGACGTGATCAGCGCCTTCATCAAATCGCTGCGCGGCTCGGACGTGCAGGCCGCGCTGCATTATCTGGCCCGGATGATCGAGGCTGGTGAGGACCCCCGGTTCATCGCCCGACGACTGGTCATCCTGGCCAGCGAGGACATCGGGATGGCGGCGCCTTCGGTGCTGCAGACCTGCGTCGCCGCCGCCCAGGCCGTCCAGTTGATCGGCATGCCCGAGGCCCGGCTGAACCTGGCGCACGCGGTGGTCGCCTGTGCGCTGGCCCCGAAGTCGAATGCGGTCACCCTGGGCATCGACGGCGCGCTGGCCGACGTCCGGGCCGGACGGATCGGCCAGGTCCCGCCGCATCTGCGGGACGCGCACTACGCCGGAGCGAAGGCGCTCGGCCACGGCAAGGACTACAAATATGCCCACGACCATCCGCGCGGGGTGGCGGCCCAGCAGTATCTGCCCGACGAGCTGGCGGGCGCCCGCTACTACGTGCCCACCGACCACGGCAATGAGGCCGGCATGGCCGAACGTATGGAAACCCTGGACGACTTGCTCGGTCGAAACCGGAATTAGCGAATCGCCGATCCTCGTCGGTCGAGCTTGTCGAGACCCTCGTACGAGGTTCGATTTCCACCCAGTGGTGGTCGAGCGGGTCGGCCCTATTCAGTGCAGATAGCCGAGCTGGGGGAGCGTCGTCCGGTACTCGTCCAGCAGCTGGGCCGCGATCGTCGCCGAGTCGACCAGCGGATGATGGGTGAGCGCCAGCCGAGCGGCCCGTGCCGAGCCGGTGATCGCCGCTTCGATCGTCCAGCGTTCCACCTGCTTGACCGTGGTCACCAGGCCGCGGGCGTAGTCAGGGAGCGGAGCCAACGGCAGCGGATGCAGGCCGGCGCCGTCCACCCGGCAGGGTGCCTCGATGACGGCGTCGTCCGGCAGCTCCGGGAGCCGTCCGGCATTGGGCAGGTTGAGGATCAGGGTCGCGGGCTCATCGCGTCCGATGGCTCGCATGATCGCCAGCGCCACACCCTCGTAGCCGCCGGAGACCAGGTCGGCGACCGACCGTTCGAAACCGCCGGCCGCTTCCCGGTTGGCGGCGCCGTAGGTCTCCTCCCGCTCCCGGCGGGTGGCCTCCCAGGCGTCCAGTGCGGCGTCCGGCGAGCTGGGGCAGTTGCGGTAGAAGCGGTCCTGCTGCTCGGCCAGGAACGCGCCGCGGCCGCCGCCGGTACCACCCTCGCGACGGAAGTAGAACCAGTGCAGGTACTCGTTCGGTAGCGCACCCAGATCGCCGATCAGCTGGGCACCGAAGAGCCGGCCCTCCTCGACGGTGTGCAGCGCGTCGGCGTCCGCCAGCAGCGCAGGCAGCCGATCCACGCCGTCCACGCTCAGGCCGCGCAGCCAACCCAGATGGTTGAGTCCGACGTAGTCGGGCCGTGCGGACGCCAGATCGACGCCAAGCGCCACGGACGCCCGGCGGGCCAGCGCGACCGGCGAATCGCAGATGCCGACCACGCGGGGATGGACGGCGCTGAGCGCCTCTGTCACCATCCCGGCCGGGTTGGTGAAGTTGATCAGCCACGCCTGGGGCGCAACCTGTGCGACGATCCGGGCCAGCTCCAGGGACGCCGGAATGCTCCGCAAGGCGTAGGCGATCCCGCCGGCGCCGACCGTCTCCTGGCCGACCAGCCCGTGGCCGGCGGCGATCCGCTCATCGAAGACTCGCGCTGCCGTCCCGCCCGCCCGCAGCGCCGAGAAGACGAAATCGGCGCCGGCCAACGCTTCGGTCGGCTCGGTGTGCATGCTGTGCCGCAACCGAGTCGAGCCTCCGGACTGGGCGGTCAGCACCCGGTCGATCACCGCCAACCGATGCGGATCGACATCGAGCAGCGCCACCCGGTCGATCAGGTCGTCCGTCAACAGTGCGGCATGCACCAGGGGCACCCGGAACCCGCCGCCTCCGACGATGGTCAGCTTCACCCACCCAGCCTATTGGGACGGTCGGAAAGGGGTGCCGCCGTGGCCGGTGCGTTAGGCTGCGTCCGTCACCGCCACCATGTGAGGAACGCCCATGTCCGTTGGAGAGATCGCCGGCCTGATCGCGGCCATTGCCGCCGTCGCGCTGGTCGCCTTCTGCGCTGTTCCGCTGCTCAAGCTCGGCCGGGTGCTGGAGGAGCTGCGGCTCGCCGTCCGGGACGTCGGGCATTCGTCGGTGCCGATCCTGCACGAGCTGAAGGGCACCGTGACGGCCACCAACGACGAGCTCAGCAAGCTCAGCGTGGTCACCGAGGACGTCTCCCGGGTCAGCCGGCACGCCGTGGTGGTGAGCGAGAACGCCGCCCAGCTGTCCACCCTGTTCTCGGCGACCCTGGGCGGACCGCTGGTGAAGACCGCCGCCTTCACCCACGGCGTCCGGCAGGCGATCAAGGGCAAGCGGAAAGCGGGCAAGTGATGGGACGCCGGCTGTTCTGGTTCGCGGTCGGCGCCGGAGTCACGGTCTGGCTCGTGCTCAAAGGGCGCGAATACTACGAGCGGTTCACCCCCAAGGGCATCACCGAGCAGGTCGAGAAGACCGCCCACGACGCCCGCGGCTGGGTGGACGATTTCCTGCACACCATGACCAGCGCGATGGACGAGCGCGAACACGAGTTGCGTGAGGCTCTCGGCCTGGACGGGTCAAGCCTTCCCGACCAGGAGGGCGTTCCCGTCCAGGAGAGCAACCGCACCTGACCATCCCGCCGGCGACTAAGCCGGCACACCCGATCGGACACAATCATGAAAACCGCCGAGATCCGGCGTCGCTACATCGACTTCTTCGTGCGCAACGGCCATGTCGAGGTGCCGTCCACGCCGCTGGTCTACAACGACCCGACCTTGCTCTTCGTCAACGCCGGCATGGTGCCGTTCAAGCCGTACTTCACCGGCGCCGAAGACCCGCCGTTCGTGCGTGCCGTCAGCGTGCAGAAGTGCGTCCGCACCCTCGACATCGAAGAGGTCGGCAAGACCACCCGGCACGGCACGTTCTTCCAGATGAACGGCAATTTCTCCTTCGGCGACTACTTCAAGCAAGGCGCCATCGAGTACGCCTGGGAGTTGGTCACCGGCAGCCAGGCGGACGGCAACTACGGCTTCGATGCCGACAAGGTCTGGGTCACCGTCTACCTCGACGACGACGAGGCCGCGGCGATGTGGCGCGAGGTCGGCGTCCCCGACGAGCGCATCCAGCGGCGCGGGCTGAAGGACAACTACTGGCACATGGGCGTCCCGGGACCGGGCGGACCTTGCAGCGAGATCTACATCGACCGCGGCCCGGAGTTCGGCCCGGACGGCGGCCCGATCGTCGACGAGGATCGCTTCCTGGAGATCTGGAACCTGGTGTTCCAGACCGAGGAGCTGTCGGCGGTCCGTGCCAAGGACGATTTCGACGTCGCGCGTCCGCTGCCCAGCAAGAACATCGACACCGGCATGGGCCTGGAGCGCACCGCGTACCTGCTGCAGGGCGTGGCGAATATGTACGAGATCGACGAGATCTTCCCGGTGATCACCGCGGCGGCCGAGCTGGCCGGCACCCGCTACGGTGCCGACCGCGAGGCCGACGTCCGGCTCCGGGTGGTCGGCGACCACGTCCGCTCCGCGCTGATGCTGATGACCGACGGCGTCACGCCCGGCAACGAGGCGCGCGGCTACGTGCTGCGCCGGCTGCTGCGCCGCTCGATCCGTTCGATGCGGCTGCTCGGCGTCAACGACCCGGTGCTGCCCGAGCTGCTGCCGCTGTCCAAATCGCTGATGGAGCAGTCCTACCCCGAGGTCACCAGCCAGTGGCAGCGGGTCTCCCAGATCGCCTACGGCGAGGAGGAGGCGTTCCGCCGGACGCTGGCCGCCGGCACCCAGATCTTCGACCTGGCGGTCGCCGAGACCAAGCGGAGCGACACCCGCATTCTGGGCGGCGACCAGGCGTTCCAGCTGCACGACACCTATGGCTTCCCGATCGATCTGACCCTGGAGATGGCGTCCGAAGCCGGCCTGGAAGTCGATCAGGACCGGTTCCGCGTCCTGATGCAGGAGCAGAAGGACCGGGCCAAGGCGGATGCCCGGGCCAAGAAGGGCGGCACGGTCAACACCGAGGCCTACAGGAGCTTGCGGGCGTCCGGCGAGACCCCCTTCCTGGGCTTCACCGACCTCAGCGTGGACTCCCGTGTGCGCGGCATCGTGGCGGACGGCGAACTAGTCCAGAGCGCCCGACCCGGTGACATCGTCGAGGTGGTGCTCGACGAGACCCCGTTCTACGCCGAGGCCGGCGGCCAGGACGCCGACCAGGGCGTGCTCACCGGCAACGGACTGGCCCTCGACGTGCTCGACGTGCAGCGTCCCATCCAGGGCCTGGTGGTGCACAAGGTGCTGGTCAACGAGGGCGAACTCGCCACCGGCGCGCAGGTGCTGGCCCAGGTGGACGCCCCGGCCCGGTTTGCGGCCTGCCAGGCGCACACCTCCACGCACATCGTGAACGCCGCGCTGCGGCAGCTGCTCGGCCAGGGCACCCACCAGGCCGGCTCGTACAACAAGCCGGGCTATCTGCGCTTCGACTTCAACGCCAGCCAGGCGCTGTCGCCGGCGCTGCGCAGCGAGCTGGAAGGTGTGGTCAACGCGGCGATCCGGGACGACTTCGAGGTCACCGACCGGGAGTTGCCGCTGGACGAGGCGAAGGCGCTCGGCGCCCAGGCGATGTTCGGTGAGAAGTACGGCAACGTGGTCCGGATGGTCGAACTGGCCGGGCCCTGGTCGCGCGAGCTGTGCGGCGGCACCCATGTGGCGCGCACCTCGCAGATCGGGCTGGTCAACCTGCTCGGCGAGCAGTCGGTCGGCTCCGGCATCCGCCGGGTGGAAGCGCTGGTCAGCACCGAGGCGTTCGAGAAGTTCGCCGCCGAGCGGGCGCTGGTGGCGACGCTGTCGGAGACCCTGAAGACGCAGCCCGAGCAGCTCACCGACCGGGTCGAGAAGCTGCTGGCCCAGCTGAAGGCGGCCGAGAAGCAGATCGAGACCTACCGGACCCGGGAACTGCTGGCCGGCGCGGCCAAGCTCGCCGAGAAGGCGGTCACGGTGGCCGGCGGCGTCCGGGTGGTCGCCGAGCAGGTGGCCGGCGTCGGCGGGGGTGACCTGCGCATCATGGCGCTGGACGTCCGCTCCGCGCTCGGTTCGGACGCCGCGGTGGTCGCCCTGGTCGGCGGCACCGACGCCAAGCCGGTGATCGCGGTGGCCACCAATGAGGCGGCACGGGCCCGCGGCGCCAAGGCTGGTGCCCTGGTCGGCATCGGTGCCGCCGAGCTAGGGGGACGCGGCGGCGGCAAGGACGACTTCGCCCAGGGCGGTGGCTCGAACGGTGCTGCGGCGGCGGACGCCGTCGGTGCGGTCCGTGACGCGGTGGCGGCCCTTTGAGTCGCGAGTCCTCGCCGATGGAACCTCAAGCACCGTCGGTTGAGCCTGTCGACACCACTCACGAGGGTCTCGACATGCTCGCCCAACGGCAGTCGTTCCGGCGTGGCGTCCGGATGGCGCTCGACTGGGGCAAGGCCCGGATCGGGGTCGCCGCCTGCGACGCCGACGGCATGCTCGCCTACCCGGTCGAGACCGTGCCGACCCAGGCGTCCGGACGCCGGCTGCCGCAACTGCTGGCCGAATACGAGCCGATCGAGGTGATCGTCGGTCTGCCCCGCACCCTGGCCGGTGCCGAAGGGCCGGCGGCGGAGCACGTCCGGGCCCAGGTGGCGTCCGTCATCGAGGGTCATCGGGCGATCAGCTGGCGGTTCGCCGACGAGCGGCTCACCACCGTCGACGCCGGACGCCGGCTGCGTTCGGCAGGCAAGGATGCCCGCCGCCAGCGTGCCATCATCGACCAGGCGGCTGCCGTGGCAATCTTGGAGCAGGCGCTGGCCGTGGAACGGGCCACTGGTCGGGCGCCCGGCGAACCGGCGTGATGAACAAAGGACACTGAACTCATGGGGAACCTCTTACGCGAACTGCGCGATCCGGAGACCGGCCGCTGGCTGCCCAAGGAGGTCTGGTACCGGGTCCGCGGGGCAATCGCCGTGCTGCTCTCGTTGGGGGTGCTGGTCGGCGGCGGATGGTTCGTCTACGGCAAGGTGCAGGAAGCCTGGCTGGCCTACCGCACGGTCGACGACTACATCGACCCCGCAGGTGTCGCCGACGTGATGGTGGAGATTCCGCAAGGGTCGACCACCAACAAGATCGCCGACATTCTGTTGGCGGCCAATGTGATTCGCACCGCGAAGGCGTTCGACCGGGCCGCGGCGGCCGACCCCGACGTCCGGAAGATCCAGTACGGGCTGTACAAGCTGCGCACCCAGATTCCGGGGAAGACCGCGCTGCAGATGCTGCTCGACCCCGCCAATCAGGTCAAGAACCAATTCCAGATCCGCGAGGGTCTGCGGCTGTCCGAAGTGATCACCTCACTCGCCGCAACCACCAAGGTCTCCGAGAAAGACCTCAACGCGGTGTTGAAAGATCGCAAATCGCTGGGCCTGCCGAGCTGGATCGGGAAGAGCAACGAGGGCTTCATCTTCCCCGACACCTACGATCTGCCGCTGAAACCGACCGCGGCGTCGGTGTTGAAGCTGCCGATCAACCAGTTCAAGAAGACCCTGCAAGACCTGGCCTTCGAAGAACGGGCCAGCGTGCTCGGCTACAAACCCTACGACGTCCTGATCATCGCCAGCATCATCGAGCGCGAGGTGTTCCGCGACGACGACCGCGCCAAGGTGGCACGGGTCTTCTACAACCGGTTGAAGCAGGGCATGCCGCTGCAGTCGGACGCCACTGTCGCGTACTCAGTCAATAAGACCGGGACGATCTGGACCAGCGACGCCGATCGCGGCAAGAAGAACACGTCGCCGTACAACACCTATCAGCGCAAGGGCCTGCCGCCGGGTCCGATCACGGCACCTGCCAAGAAGGCGATGGAGGCAGCGCTCAGCCCGGCGGATGGCGATTGGCTGTACTTCGTCCCGATCAACCTGGACACCGGCGAGACGGTGTTCTCCGATAATTACCCCGATCAGAAGAAGGCAGAGGCACAGCTGAAGCAGTGGTGCCTGGCCAGCCCGGCCAACCGGAAGAAGTGCGCGTGAGCCCGCACGCCGCCGTCCTGGGTTCGCCCATTGCGCATTCCCTGTCGCCAGCCATTCATCGGGCCGCCTACGACTATCTCGGCCTGGACTGGAACTACGAACGGGTCGAATTGCGGCCGGAGCAATTCGACCGGTTCGTCGACGGACTGGACGACTCCTGGCGCGGCCTGAGCGTCACCATGCCGCTGAAGGAGGCGGCCGCCGGCTGCGGCATCCCGGACGCCGACGTCCTGCTCACCGGGGTGGCCAACACGGTCGTCCTGGGCGAGCGGCGACGGGTCTACAACACCGACATCGCCGGCCTCACCGACGCTCTGACCGCGGCCGAGTTGTCCGAGGTGCGAGTCGCGACATTGATCGGCAACGGGGCCACGGCCCGCTCGGCGCTGGTCGCGCTGGTGCGTGTCGGCGTCCAGCTGGTCGAGGTGCAGGGACGCGATCACCGCCGGCTGGCCGCCTTCCGCGATTGGGCCGAGCCGATGGGGGTCGAGGTGCAGCCCCGGACGCTGGGGGCGCCGCTCGATCCGGCCAGCGAGCTGCTGGTCTCGACGGTGCCTTCGGCGGCGTTGGAACCACGGCTGGAGCAGCTCGAGGTGGAGCACTGCCCGGCGCTGCGCGGGGTGTTCGACGTGATCTACCATCCGTGGCCGACGCCGCTCGCAGCACGGGCCGCGTCCGCCGACCGGGTGGTGGTCAGCGGCCTGGACATGCTGGCTCATCAGGCGCGCTATCAGGTCCGGCTGATGACCGGGCACGACGTGCCGGCCGAGGTGCTGCTGTCTGCCGTGCGGGCAGCGGCGGGCGTCGGCGTCCGGTCGTGACAGACTCCCGATCATGCTTCGTTACCTGACTGCCGGGGAGTCCCATGGCCGCGCCCTGGTGGCGACGATCGAGGGCATTCCGGCGCACGTTCGGGTGGCGACCGCCGACATCGCCGAGGCGCTGGCGCGCCGCCGGCTAGGTGCGGGCCGCGGCGCCCGGATGAAATTCGAGGCCGACGAGGTGACCCTGCTGGCCGGCGTCCGGCATGGCGAGACCCTCGGCTCGCCGATCGCGATCATGATCGGCAACACCGAATGGCCCAAGTGGGAGACCGTGATGGCTCCCGACGAGGTGGACGCCGAACTGCTCGCCGCCCAGGCCCGCAACGCTCCGCTGACCCGGCCGCGTCCCGGCCACGCCGACCTGGCCGGCATGCAGAAGTACGACTGGGACGAGGCCCGGCCGATTCTGGAGCGAGCCTCGGCACGAGAGACCGCCGCACGGGTCGCGCTCGGACGGGTGGCCAGCAACTTCCTACAGCAGGCCTGCGGCGTCACCCTGGTCAGCCACGTCGTCGAGCTCGGCCCGATCCGCTCCACCGGAACACAAGTCCCGACCTTCGACGATCGGGACGCCATCGACGCCGACCCCGTCCGCTGCCTGGACGCCGATTCCAGCGCCGCCATGCAAGCCGAGATCGCCGCTTGTCAGAAGGCCGGCGACACCCTGGGCGGGGTGGTCGAGGTGGTCGCGCACGGCGTCCCGGCCGGCTTGGGCTCGCACAGTCAGGGCGACCGGCGGCTGGACGCGAAGCTGGCCGGTGCGCTGATGGGCATCCAGGCGATCAAGGGTGTCGAGGTGGGCGACGGCTTCGAGCTGGCCCGCACCCGCGGCAGCCTGGCTCACGACGAGATGCTGCCCGGTCACGGTGGCGTGGTCCGGTTGAAGAACCGGTCGGGCGGCACCGAGGGCGGCATGAGCACCGGCGAGACGTTGCGTGTCCGGGCCGCGATGAAGCCGATCGCGACCATTCCGCGGGCGCTGCGCACCGTGGACGTCGCCACCGGCGAGCCGGCCTTGGCCCACCACCAGCGCTCTGACGTGTGCGCCGTCCCGGCCGCCGGGGTGGTTGCCGAGGCGATGGTCGCCCTGGTGCTGGCCGAGGCGGTCCTGGAGAAATTCGGCGGCGACTCGGTCGCCGAGACCCGGCGCAACCTGGCCGGCTACGCCGGGCGGCTCGCCGAGCGAGGACTGAGGTGACCCAGGCCCGCACCATCGCGCTGATCGGTGCACCGGGGGCCGGGAAGAGCACCGTGGGTCAGCACCTGGCCGCACGGCTCGGGCTGCCCTTCATCGACGTGGACGCCGCCATCGAGGCCGCGCAGGGCCGGTTGATTCGGGAGATCTTCGCCGACTCCGGCGAGGCCCACTTCCGGGCTCTGGAACGCGACGCCACGGTGGCCGCGCTGGCCGATCCGGGGGTTGTCGCGCTGGGCAGCGGGGCGGTGCTCGCCGCCGAGGTCGGCGAGGCGCTGCGCGGGGCCGCCGTGGTCTGGCTGCAGGTCTCGGTGGCGCAGGCCAGCCGACGGCTCGGGCTGAACCAGGCCGGCGTCCTGGTGCTGGGCAATCTGCGGGCCACCCTGATCAAGCAACTCGCGGAACGGACGCCGGTGTATCAAAATCTGGCCACGATCAGCGTGGACACCGACCATGCCGGCGCGTCCGCCATCGTGGAACGAATCGTCACAGAACTGAAGGAGGACGACCGGTGAAGATCTCGGCCATCGATGTCACCGCCGAACGCCCCTATCAGGTGGTCGTGGGCACGGGGGCGCTGGACCTGCTGCCGGAGTACGTCGCGGAGCAGCGCCGGATCGCGGTGATCCATCCCCCGGTGCTGCGCGAGCAGGCGTCCCGGGTGCGGACGGCCTGCGACTGCCAGACCCTGAGCATCGAGGTGCCGCCGGGCGAGTCGGCCAAGACCGGGGAGACGCTGCAGCGCTGCTGGAACGCGCTCGCCGAGGCCGGTTTCACCCGCTCGGACGCCATCATCGGCCTGGGGGGTGGGGCGACCACCGATCTGGCCGGCTTTGTGGCGTCCACCTGGCTGCGCGGGGTCACCTACGTGTCGGTGCCGACCACGGTGCTGGGCATGGTGGACGCCGCGGTCGGCGGCAAGACCGGCATCAACCTGCGCTCGGGCAAGAATCTGGTCGGCACCTTCTACGAGCCGTACACGGTGCTGTGCGACCTGTCCTTTCTGGAGAACCTGCCGGTCGAGGAGATCCGTTCCGGGATGGCCGAGGTGGTCAAGGCCGGCTTCATCGCCGACCCGGTGATCCTGAGCATTCTCGAGGACGACCCGGCCGCCGCTCTCGACCCGCGCGGCGAGGTGATCTGCACCCTGGTGAAGCGGGCGATCGCGGTGAAGGCCGCGGTGGTCGGCGACGATCTGCGCGAGCGCACCTCGGTGGGACGCGACATCGGACGCGAGCTGCTCAACTACGGCCACACCCTGGGTCACGCCATCGAACGCGACCAGGGCTACCGCTGGCGGCACGGTGAGGCGATCAGCGTCGGCATGGCGTTCGTGGCCGAACTGAGCCGGCGGCTGGGCCGGCTGGACGACGACACCGCCGCCCGGCACTCCGGCGTGCTGGGTGCCCTCGGGCTGCCGACCAGCTATCCGGCGGACGCCTGGCCGCAGCTGCGCGAGACGATGAACCTGGACAAGAAGACCCGTGCCTCGACGCTGCGCTTCGTGATCCTGGAGGGCCTAGGCCGGCCGGCGATCCTGGAGAATCCGGACGAAGACCTGCTGCGCGAGTCCTTCGAGGCGCTGAGTCTTTCCGGGACGCCGGATGGTTCGGGGATCGCGGGCTGATGTACACGCCGCGGCACTTCACCATGCCGCCGGAGTTGCAGGCCCGCATCCTGGCCGCTCCGGGGGTCGGCGATCTGATCACCCACGGGCCGTCCGGCCTGCTGGCCACCCATCTGCCGTACGTCTTCGATGCCGACATGGGAGAGCACGGCAGCCTGGTGCTGCACGTGGCCCGTCCGAACGCCCAATGGCGCGAGGCGACGACAGGGGAGTCGCTGTTCATCGTCACCGCGGCCACCGACTACATCTCGTCGCTGTGGTACCCGAGCGCGCCGGCATCCGGAAAGTACATCCCGACCTGGGACTACGTCACCCTGCACATCTACGGCGAACTGATCACCCACGACGACTTCGAGTGGACGTCGATGGCCGCCGAGCGCCTGATGGGCGCCCACGAGCGGACCATCGGCATGGCCGAGATGCCCGCCGACTACGTGGCCGGCCAGCTGCGCGCCATCGTCGGCCTGCAACTGCAGATCACCCGGATCGAGGCGAAGGCCAAGCTCAGCCAGAACCGGACCCCCGACGACATCCGAGGCGTCATCGACGGCCTCCGCGAATCCGGAGCCGACGATAGCGCGGCACTGGTCGAGGAGTTCGGCCTGCCGCCCGCCGAACGCCGCGCCGCCCTGATCGCGGACGTCACCGCCCGCCACCGCCCCGGCCCCGACAGCCTCTCCGCCGGCCACGTGCTCGGCACCCCCGCCCCCCGCTGAACGACCGGGGACGGTTCCTTTCCGGTTCAGGGGACGGTTCCGTTTCGGTTCAGGGGACGGTTCTCCTGGTCACCGGGGACGGTTCCTTTGGTCACCCGGCGCGCATGTTGAGTGACCGAAAGAACCGTCCCCAAAGGTTCGGACGCCGGGCGCGGGCCGTCAGCGTCCCGCCCGGTTCGTCCTCACCGGGACGCGGCACTACACTGAGCGGTCGGCTCACAATCGGTGAACGAAGGGTTTCAACGTGGCTTCCACCAACGATCTGAAGAACGGCATGGTGCTCGACCTCGACGGTCAGCTCTGGCAGGTGCTGTGGTTCCAGCACCACAAGCCGGGCAAGGGCAACACCGTAGTCCGCACGAAGCTCAAGCACGTGCTCAGCGGCAAGGTGGTCGACCGCACGTTCAACTCTGACACCAAGGTCGACACCGCCAACGTCGACCGGCGCGAGATGCAGTACCTGTACCACGACGGCGACGGCTACGTGTTCATGGACACCGCCACCTACGACCAGCTGACGATCACCGACGAGACCATCGGCGACGCCAAGAACTACCTGCTGGAGAACCAGAACGCCACCGTCGCGCTGCATGAGGGCAACCCGCTCTACGTCGACCTTCCGGCGTCCGTGGAGCTCGAGGTCACCTACACCGAGCCGGGCCTGCAGGGCGACCGCTCCACCGGCGGCACCAAGCCGGCCACCGTCGAGACCGGCCTGAAGATCCAGGTCCCGCTGTTCATCACCACCGGCGAGCGGGTCAAGGTCGACACCCGCGACGGCAGCTATCTCGGTCGGGTCTGACCGCCCGATGGCAGCCGACCCTGCGGTAACCACGCCGCGTAAGCGGATCACCACACCGGACGGCACCGTCGCCGAACTGATCGAGACCCGTCCCGCGGCGCAGCCGGGACGGGGCTCGTCCCGCACGAAGGCGCGCAAGCGTGCCCTGGACATCTTGTTCGAGGCCGACTTGCGCGGCGTGGACGCCTCCGGGCCGCTCGCGCTGCACATCGCGGAGGCCGATCCGCCGGTGCGGCCGTTCACCACGACCCTGGTCAAGGGTGTGACCGCTCGCCAACCGGAGATCGACGCGTTGATCGCCGAATCCCTGGCGTCCGGCTGGACGATGGAACGCATGCCCCGCGTCGACCGCTGCCTGGCCCGCATCGCGCTGTGGGAGATGCTGGACGGCACGGTCTCGGCCGAGGTGGCTCTGGAACAGGCGGTCAGCCTGGCTCAGGAACTCTCCACCGACGACTCCGCCACTTTCCTCAACGGCCTGCTGGCCCGCGTCCGGGAACGGATCGCCGCCGGGCTCTGAGGCTGCCGGGTCCGCTGAGTTCTTACCTGCCAGTGGTGTCGCTCCTCCCGGAGGCAGCCGCCGCCAACCTCTATGCTGGCAAGCAGCGACCCCGATGGCAGAAGGAGGCTCCGGTATGGCGGTTCCCCTTGCGTCCATTGAGGTGAGCGGCTTCCGCTCTGTCGCCTCGCTGACCTTCGATCTGTCCAGCACCGTGACACTGCTGATCGGCGCCAACGGTGCCGGCAAGAGCAATCTGATCAATGCCTTCGAACTGCTCGGCTACACCATCGACGGCCGGCTCGCCGCGCACGTCGTCCGAAGCGGGGGCTTTTCGCAACTTCTTCATCGAGCGCCCCGCGCCGATTCCGCCGAGTCGGTCTCGCTCACGGTATGGGGCGCTTGGAATCACGGTTTCCGCAATGGGTATCGGATGACCCTCACCCCTGGCGTGGACGACACTGCAATCCTTGCCGAGCGGACCTACACCCAACAGCGAGGATACGACTGGGCCCACGAATCTGTGCTCGAGCACGGTACCGAGAGCGCACTATCGGCCAAGGCCGCGGGTCACCCCGCCACCAGCTATCTGCTCGACGTGCTTGCCGGTTGCCGGGTATTCCATTTCGACGACACAAGCCCCGATGCGCCGCCATTGCGACGGGTGGACGTCGGCGATAGCGAGATGCTGCACAGCGACGGTCGCAATCTTGCGGCCATGCTGCTGGACATGAGAATCAACCACGAGGTTCGCTACGCCCAGATCCGGCGGTCGATCCGCAACGTTGCGCCCTTCTTCGACGACTTCGTACTGCGTCCCAACGGGGACACCGTTTTGTTGCGGTGGCGTGAGCGGGGAATCGACGACGTGTTCTCGGGAAGTGCACTGAGTTCGGGGACACTGCGGTTCATTTGCCTGTCCGTGCTCCTGCAGCAGCCTCAACCGCCGGCGACCATCGTTCTGGACGAGCCGGAACTGGGCCTCCATCCGGCGGCGATCCACCAGTTGGCGGAGTTGTTGCGGACGGTAGGTGCCCGCAACCGGGTCGTCGCGGCGACGCAGTCGGTCACCTTGCTCGGGCAGTTCGGTGTCGACGAGGTCGCGGTCGTCGAGCGGCGCGACGGCGCGACGGTGGTGACCCGGCCCGATCGGGACCAGTTGGCTGAATGGCTCTCCGACTATTCGCTGGGCGAGTTGTGGGAGATGAACCTCCTCGGCGGGCGCCCGGGTGGGGCTCCGCGCGTGGTTGGCACATGACGGCGGTGGTCGCCGTCCTCGTCGAGGGACCGACCGAGGAGGCGTTCGTCAACCGGGTTTTGCAGCCCCATCTCGGGCACTCGACATACCTGACGCCCATCGTGGTGCATACCTCTCGCGCAGCCGATGGCACCGCCCGCAGAGGCGGCGGTCACTGGCGGAACTACGACCGCCACCTGCGCCGGTTGCTCGCCGAACCCCATTGGGCCATGGTCACGACGCTGCTCGACTATTACGGCTATCCGGACGACGCGCCAGCCTGCGACTGCTCAACGGAACATCGTCAGCCGGAATGCGTGGAAAGCCGTCAAAATGCGATTCGGGCCTCCCTGCCCTACGACGAGCGCTTCGAACCCTTCATCTCGCTGTACGAGTTCGAGACGCTGGTGATTGCCGCCGGTTCCGCGCTGCACGCCGTGCTTGGCGACGCGGGGGCCGCCGCGGCCTTCCGGAAGCTGGTCGCCGATTGCGGAGGAAACGCCGAACTCATCGACGACGGGCCGCGCACGGCGCCTTCCAAGCGTGTCGCGCAGGTGTTGGACGGATATAATAAGGTTCGCGACGGAATTGCGATTCTGGAGGATTCCCTCGGCGTCGCACTGGTCGCGGTACCACATTTCCGCGCATGGGTCGCGCGACTGTCGGAATTGTCGTAGGAGATCCGGCGATCCCTATTCCGGGGCTGCCGGCAATCCATTTGTGGACGCTCGGTCCTTCACTACGGCCAGGTCTCGATGACGGGCGCTCGAACCGGAGCCTTCTCGAACGTCCGGTCATCAGTGAGCAGGGGTAGGCCGAGCGACTCCGCCAGGGCCAGGTAGAACGCGTCGTAGGCGCTGACGTTGTCTCGAAGCGCCAGCACCCGATGCTGAAACGGCTGCATCGGGTACCGCACGATCGGCAGAGCCGCAAAGTCGTCCAGCATCTGTTCGGCTCGCTCGATGGTGATCATGATCTCGGGTTTCGAGGTCATCAGCAGGCCACGGACGGCTGAGGTCAACTTGGCCCGGTGGGCCTGCGGGCCGAAGCGGTCGTGGGCGTCTTGTCCTCGGCAGGTGATGAGCACCAACGAGGAGCAGGCCGTTCGGCGGGCTGCCAAGGTCAAAGAAGAACTGGTGCGCTTCGCCCAGACGGCTCCGTTCGCGCTCCAGTTGCGCAGCCTCCTGTGGGAGGCCATGGAGAGCCCCGGGGCACAGCGCAACGTGGAGGTGGTCGCCATCGAACGGCTCCTCTTCAGCTTCCGGTACGACGACGGCTCATCAGTCGTGCACCGATTCGTCCGGCGGTCCGGACTCAGTGGGGCGAAACGTGTGATGGCACTCGGGTTTCTGGATGGTGTCGACGTAGAGGATGTAAGTGCCTCGCCGGTAGGGGCGTGTGACCCTGAACTTGACTGACCGCCGAAAAGGGTGTCCTTGATCTGATCCGTCCACGACTCCCTGCCGGTGGGGTGACTGACGAGAGC